>JBGAQP010000028.1:0-41971 GCA_044220635.1 Usitatibacteraceae bacterium | reverse complement strand
GGGACCGCCACGCCCGGGGAAGCCGGCCGGATGAAGCGCTTCAATCCCGACAAGTCCTGGGCGAAGTCGCCCTAGACTCCGAGGCCGCCCGACGCGGCATCCCACTGGAAAGTGAGCCAACCATGAGAACCCCCATTCGCATCGCCGCCGCCATCGCCGCGGCGTTCTTCGGCGCCGCCTTCGCGCAGCAGGTCGTCTATCCGGCCAAGGGCCAGAAGCCCGACCAGCAGAAGAAGGACGAAGCCGCCTGCCACCAGTGGGCCGTCGAGCAATCGAAGTACGACCCCGCCAATCCTCCGCCGCAACCGGCCGCGGCCAAGCCGCCGACGACGGCGACGGGCACGACCCCGGGCGCGGGCGTCCGGGGCGCCGCGCGCGGCGCGGTCGTGGGCGAGGCCATCAGCGGGGATGCGAGCACGGGCGCCGCCGTGGGTGCCGCCGCGGCGCGCGGCCAGAGCCGCCGGCAGAACCAGGCGGCCGCGCAGCAGCAGCAACAGGCCGCTGCCCAGCAGCAGTCGGCGGGGCAGCAGGCCTACGGCAAGGCCCGCGCCGCGTGCCTCGAAGGACGCGGATACACCGTGAAGTGACGGGCGCCCGGCGCCCGTATCAGCGACCCGGCCGCCTTCCGGGCCCGACCCCCGCGATCACGGGGCGCCGGCGCCTTCCGCCCCCCTTTGCCGTGCGTCAAGGGGCGGAAACCTCCGCCTGCTATAGTGCCCCCATTGATGGTGCGGCGTAGCAAAGCCTGGCATTTTCCCTCGTAACACGGCATGCGGCGCTGCACAAAACCCCGGACCCGAGGTGGATCATGAAAGACATCGCCAGCCAGGCCGCGCAATCCGTCGAGAACGCGGGAAGGATCGCCGCCGTCCATAGCCGCAGGGTGCAGCTCGCCGGCGAGCGCTATGCCGCGCGCGTCGCGGAAATCGCCAGGGAAGGCGGGATGCCGGCGGCCCTTCCCGCGCCGCTGGAGGCCTGGAACGACTGGCAGGCCTACGCGACCGATCTCGCGCAGCGCTGCGTGCTCTTCTGGGACACGCTGCGCCAGCGGGGCAACGCCTTCCTCGAGCACGAGCGCGCCGGCAAGCCCCCCGTGCTGCACTTCGACTACGAGATGGAACTCGACGGCCGCACCCTGGGGCGCCCGGTCAACTACGCGCTGGTGCGCATCGTGCCGCCCGAAGGCGTGACGGTGGATCGCAAGCTCAGGCCCTACGTCATCATCGACCCGCGCGCCGGGCACGGCCCGGGGATCGGCGGCATGAAGGACGACTCGCAGGTGGGCGAGGCCCTGCGCGCGGGGCATCCCGTCTACTTCGTGATCTTCTTCCCCGACCCCGTCCCGGGCCAGACGATGCTCGACGTGTGCGAGGCCGAGCGCGAATTCGTCGCGCGCGTTCGCAAGCTCCATCCGCAAAGCGCCAAGCCGGTCGTGATCGGCAACTGCCAGGGCGGCTGGGCGGCGATGATGCTCGCGGCCGCGAACCCGGACGACGTCGGTCCCATCGTCATCAACGGCGCGCCCATGTCGTACTGGGGCGGCGCGTGGAGCGAAGGCGAGGGCGACAACCCCATGCGCTACGCCGGCGGCAACCTCGGGGGCACCTGGCTCGCCTCCCTCACGGCGGACCTCGGCGACGGCGTCTTCGACGGCGCGTGGCTCGTGGAGAACTTCGAGGGCCTGAACCCCGCCAACACCTGGTGGAACAAGTACTACAACCTCTTCGCCAAGGTGGACACCGAGGCGCCGCGCTTCCTCGACTTCGAGCGCTGGTGGGGCGGCTTCTACCTCATGAACCGCGAGGAGATCGAGTGGATCACGCAGAACCTCTTCGTCGGCAACCGCCTGTGGAAGGGCGGCATGAAGTCGGCGACGGGGAAGTTCCTGGACCTGAAGGGGCTGCGCACGCCCATCGTCCTCTTCGCGTCGCTCGGCGACAACATCACCCCGCCGCAGCAGGCGTTCAACTGGATCGCCGACGTCTACGGCTCGACGGAGGAGATCAAGGCGAACGGCCAGGTGATCGTGGGCCTCATGCACGAAAGCGTCGGCCACCTCGGCATCTTCGTCTCGGGCAAGGTGGCGAAGAAGGAGTACCGGCAGATCGTCGAGGTGCTCGAGAGCATCGAGGCGCTCGCCCCCGGCCTCTACGCGATGAAGATCCTCGAGGAGAAGGGCCGCGACGGGAAGATGTCTTACCACGTGCAGTTCGAGGAACGCCGGCTCGAGGACGTGGTGAAGCGCCTGAACCGCTTCGAGCGCGGCGACGAGAAGCCCTTCGAGGCCGCGGCCGCGCTCTCCGAGTTCAACCAGAGGGCCTACGAGCTGTTCGCGCGTCCGGTGGTGCAGGCCTTCGCGAATCCCCGGTCGGCCGAGCTCGGCCGGCGTTTCCACAAGCTGCGCTTCGAGCGCTGGGCCCTCTCCGACCTCAATCCGTTCCTCTGGTGGCTGAAACCCGCCGCGGAAGCGGTGAAGGCCGCCCGCGCCGAGGTGCCCGGGAGCCATCCGCTGCGCAAGGCCGAGGCCGCCGCTTCCGAGCTGGTCTCCGCGAGCCTCGACCTCTACCGCGATCTTCGCGACGCCCAGTCCGAGGCGCAGTTCTTCGCGCTGTACGCAAACCTCATCCCGCTCGCCGGCGGCGCGCAGGCCGCGCTCGCGCAAGCGCCCGCCGATCCGCGCGAGCTCGCGTTCGTGAAGGAGGCGCTCGCCTCGATCGCCGAGGGCGGCTATCCGGAGGCGCTCGCGCGCTGCGCCTGCCTGCTCAAGCGCAAGGGCGTGCCGCTGCCGCTGGAGAGGATCCACCGCAAGGCCGAGCTCATGGCCGAGTACGGCGACCTGGTCCCGAAGCTCGAGCGCGACGAGGCGCGCCGCATCCGCGGCGAGCAGGAGATCATCGTCGACTACGAGCCGGAGCGGGCGATCGAGACGCTGCCCGCCCTGCTGGCGCAGCCCGCCGACCGCGCGCGGCTGCTCGAGCTCCTCGAGCGGCTGCTGGAGGACCTGCGCGCCGAAGGCCTGGCGCCCACCGCCGAGCAGCTCGCCATGCTCACGCGCATTCGCGGCGCCCTGGGCCTGCGGCCGCGGCTCGCGGTCGCCGCCGCGCCCCGCGCCCGGAAGGCCACGAAGACCCGGACGGGACGGCGCGCCTCGCGCCCCTGAGCCCGGCGATCCCGGAACGAATCGAGGAGACCCCATGGACCAGCCCACCCGTCACGAGAGATACGAGCGGCTCATCGCCGCCTGCAAGGGCCTCGCGCCCACGCCCACGGCGGTCGCCCACCCCTGCGACGAGTCCTCCCTCAAGGGAGCGCTCGACGCGGCAAGCATGGGGCTGATCGCGCCGATCCTCGTGGGGCCCCAGGGCCGCATCCGGGAGGTGGCCAAGGCCGCCAGGCTCGAGGTCGGAAGCCTCGAGATCGTCGACGCGGAGTACAGCCAGGAGTCGGCCGCGCGCGCCGTGGCGCTCGTGCGCGAAGGCCGCGCCGAGGCCCTCATGAAGGGCAGCCTGCACACCGACGAGCTCATGGGCGCGGTGGTCCGGCGCGAGACGGGCCTGCGCACCGCCCGGCGCGTCAGCCATTGCTTCGTGATGGACGTGCCGGGCCACGAGACGGTCCTCATCATCACCGACGCCGCCGTGAACATCGCGCCGAGCCTCGTGGACAAGGTCGACATCACGCAGAACGCGATCGACCTCGCGCACGCGTTGAGGATCCCCGAGGTGCGCGTCGCGATCCTCTCGGCGATGGAGACCGTGAACCCGGCCGTCCCCTCGACCATCGAGGCGGCGGCGCTGTGCAAGATGGCCGAGCGCGGGCAGATCACCGGCGCGATCGTCGACGGGCCGCTCGCCCTCGACAACGCCATCGACCTGCAGGCCGCGAAGGTGAAGAAGATCGACTCGCCCGTCGCGGGCCGGGCCAACGTCCTCGTCGTGCCCGACCTCGAGGCGGGCAACATGCTCGCGAAGAGCCTCACCTTCCTCGCGGACGCGGACGCGGCCGGCATCGTCCTGGGCGCGCGCGTGCCGATCATCCTCACGAGCCGCGCGGACTCGGTGCTCACCCGCCTCGCCTCCTGCGCCGTGGCGGTGCTCGTCGCGCGCGCCCGGCGGGAGAGCGCCGCGCTCGTGAGCTAGCCCGTGGCCGACGTCTTCGCGGTCCTCAACGCCGGATCGTCGTCGATCAAGTTCTCGCTCTTCGCCGAGCGCGACGGCGCCCTGCAGCCGGGCGTGCGCGGGCAGGTGGAGGGCGTGTACACCTCGCCCCGGTTCACGGCGAAGGACGCGGCGGGAAGGCCCGTGGCGAGCCATTCGTGGGGCGAGGGCGTGAAGCTCGGCCACGACGGCGCGCTCGAGCACATCGTCGGCTGGTTGAAGGGCGAGATCGCGGGCGACCGCCTCGCGGGAGTCGGGCACCGCGTCGTGCACGGCGGCCTCGACTACACCCAGCCGGTCCGGGTCGACGCGACGGTGGTGCGCGCGCTCGAGAAGTTCGTGCCGCTCGCCCCCCTGCACCAGCCGCACAACCTGACGCCGATCCGCCTCCTCCTCGACCGGCAGCCGGCGCTCCCCCAGGTGGCCTGCTTCGACACCTCGTTCCATCGCACGGCCCCGCCTGTCTCGCAGCGCTTCGCCCTGCCCGCGCAACTTCACGACGAGGGCGTGCAGCGCTACGGGTTCCACGGCCTGTCCTACGAGTATGTCGCCTCCGTCCTCGGCCGCCACGACGCCAGGGCGGCGACCGGGCGCACCGTCGTGCTGCACCTGGGCAACGGCTCGAGCATGTGCGCCCTCTCGGCGGGCCGCAGCGTGGCGAGCACGATGGGCTTCACCGCCGTCGACGGCCTGCCCATGGGCACGCGCTGCGGCGCGATCGACCCCGGCGTGATCCTCTACCTGCTGCAGAGCCGCGGGATGGACGCCGCCGCGATCGAGAAGCTGATCTACAGCCAGTCGGGCCTTCTCGGGGTGTCGGGCCTGTCGAGCGACATGCGCACGCTCCTCGAGTCCCCCGACCCGCGCGCGAAGCTCGCGATCGACCTCTACGTCTACCGCATCCGGCGCGAGCTGGGCTCGCTCGCCGCGGCCCTCGGCGGGCTCGACGCCATCGTCTTCACCGCCGGCATCGGCGAGCACGCGCCTGCCATCCGGGAGGCCGTCTGCCGCGACGCGTCCTGGCTCGGGGTGGTGCTCGACCCCGCGGCCAATGCCGCCGGCGGCCCGCGCATCAGCGCGGCCTCGAGTCGCGTGTCCGCGTGGGTGCTCCCCACCAACGAGGAGCTGATGATCGCCCGCCACACCCGGCGCCTGATTCCGGCGTCGGGCACCTGAAGGAGCATTGCCCATGTCCATGGAAGTTCCCCGCCCGGTCCTCAAGGGCCGCAAGGCGCTCGTGGTCGGCGTCGCGAACGAGCACTCGATCGCCACCGGCTGCGCGCGCGCCTTCCACGAGCTCGGCGCCGAGATCGGGCTCACCTACCTCAACGAGAAGGCCAGGCGCTTCGTCGAGCCCGTGGCCGCGCAGGTCGAGGCCTCGCTCCTCATGCCGCTCGACGTGTCCGTGCCGGGCGAGCTGGAAGCCGTGTTCGAAAGCGTCCGGCGCGACTGGGGCCGGCTCGACATCCTGGTGCACTCGATCGCCTGGGCGCCGAAGGACGATCTGCAGGGGGGGCTGCTCCACTGCAGCGGCGAGGGCTTCGGCAAGGCGATGGACGTCTCCTGCCACTCGTTCGTGCGCATGGCGAAGCTCGCCGCGCCCCTGATGACCGAGGGCGGGACGCTCTTCGCGATGAGCTACCACGGCGCGCAGAAAGTGGTGACCAACTACAACGTGATGGGTCCGGTGAAGGCGGCGCTCGAGGCCGCGTGCCGCTACCTCGCCTACGAGCTGGGGCCGAAGGGCATCCGCGTGCACGCGATCTCGCCCGGGCCGCTCAAGACGCGCGCGGCCTCGGGGCTCAAGGACTTCGAGCTGCTCCTCAACGAAGCGGCGCAGCGAGCCCCGCTCGGCGACCTGGTGGACATCATGGACGTGGGCTTCACCTGCGCCTACCTCGCCACGCCCTACGCGCGCCGGGTCACGGGAGGCACGGTTTACGTCGACGGCGGCGTGAACATCATGGCCTGAGCGCGGCCCGCGGCGGGCGCCGGTTGACTCCGGCGGGCGCGGCCCGAATACTCCCCCGGATCGAACCCGGAGCGAAGAGGATGAGGGCCACGGCCTGGTGCGCGCTTGCAGCGCTGGTGTTCTCCGCGTGCGCGGCGGCGGCCGACTTCGGCAGTCCCGGCGGGCCGGAGCCCGCGAACGTCGACGAGATCACGCGGATCCTGCGGCAGGACCCCTACGATCTCGAGCTGCTGATCAGCTTCGGCACCTCCAAGGGGGGCTCCGCGGGTCACCTCGCGCTCGCCATCCGCGACCCGTCGCGGGGCGACGACCTCGTCTACTCGGCCAACTTCTACGCCGACCGCGATCCGGCGCACGAAGCGAACCACTACACCGGGGAACTCATGGTCCGGGTGCCGAAGAACGAGTACCTCTTCGGCACGAGATCCTCCCTCGGCGAGAAGGCGTCCTTCGGCCTGGATTTCGGCGAGATCTACAAGCGCTCGGTCATCGGCGTGCGCGTCCACGGCGTGCCCTCCGGCGAGAAGCGCGCGCTCGCGGACTTCTTCGCGCGAGTGAACGAGGATTTCCGCAGGAGGGCCGCGAGCACCGACTACCACGACGACGAGGTCAAGTACGGCTACCTCCACCTCAACTGCGCGAAAACCATCGGCGCGGGCTTCCGGCACGGCGCCGGCTACGAGAAGCTGGAGGTGAGGAGCGCGAAGGTCCTCCCGGCGATCACGCGGGTCGTGGCGGCCGTGAACGCGAACATTCCCACGGAAATGGCGGTGAAGCTCCTGCGCGAGTGGCACGCGCGCGGCTACTCGATGGACGTGGTGCTCTACAAGAAGTACCCCGGCTCGACCTGGGTGGACCCCCACGAGGAGGAGAAGGTGGCCTTCAAGGACCTCCCGAACCGCTTCCCCTCGGTCCTGTCGCGCGATTTCCGCAAGGAGCAGGGCCGCTACGAGGACTACGACAACCTCTTCGCGATGTACCTCTTCTACAACCTGGGCCGGTACAGCGTGCGCGTGAACGAGGCGACGAAGCGGCTCGAAATCGAGAGGAGCAAGAATCCTCTCGCCTACCGCGAGGCCGCCGAGCTCGCCGCGCGCAGCGCGAAGGCGGACAGCGAGAGCTTCCGCCGGCGCGCCCGTTTCAGCCCCGAGGGGACGGCGATCGAGGAGCCGGACAACACGCACCTCTACCATTTCGGCGCCGGGAACGAGGCGAAGGGGGCGGCCCCGTCGCCGGCCCCGGGTTCCTGAAGGGGCCCGGTCACGGGCCCCGCGGGCCGATCGAGCCCCGCCGTTGACCTCCGACAACCCGCCGGTTCCCGGCGGGTGTAGAAGTGAATGGCTGGAGCCCGTGGTCATTGTCAGGAGGTTGCCATGTCCATCGCCTACCGACTGCAGGATTACATCGCCGAGCACGATCTTGCCTGGGACCCGGTGCCGCACGCCGCGAGCAGCACGAGCATCGAGGCCGCGCACCAGGCCCACCTCACCCCGAAGCGCGTCGCGAAGGCCGTCGTCGTGAAGGCCGGGGAGCGCTTCTTCATGGCCGTGATCTCCGCCGACCATCGCCTGGACCTCGCGCAGGTGAGCGAGGCCTTCGGGCAGCCGTGCGCGCTTGCGACCGAGGACGAGCTCACGCAGCTCTTCTTCGACTGCGCGCGCGGCGCGGTCCCGCCGGTCGGGGACGCCTACGGCGTTCCGACGGTCTGGGACGCGAGCCTCGGCCACTGCCCCGACGTCTACTTCGAGGGCGGGGACCACCGGACGCTCGTGCACATGAACGGGGTGGCCTTCACCGAGTTGATGCGCTCGGCGCACCCGCTGCCGCAGGTGCGTCACTGAGCGGCGTCATTTCGCGATTGCCCGGATTCGCCGCGTTCCCGTTGATGAGTCCGTCGACGATGACCATCGTGTCGCGGACTCCGGGGACGGGGAGGGAGCCCGCGAGCGCATCCAAACCGATCCGCCGGCCCGCCGGCTGTCGTCAAGGGGCCGGCGTCCGGCTTCGCCTGGCATCGGGACCGGAAACCCAGGAGGAACCGCCATGCTCAAGCTCTTCCAGTCCATCTTCGGCGCAGGATCCGACCGGTCCGGGACCTACCCGGCGGAACTTCGCAAGCGGGCGATCGAGCGCGCGGTCGAGGTGACGGACCCGCGCATCCGGGCGGTGCCGGGGTACGCGGGAAAGCTCGAGCCCGCGGTCGTGAAGGCGATCGACCACGTCGTCCGCCTGGTGGAGTCCCTGCCCCCGCCGATCCTGGCGAACAAGGCCGCCTACGGCACGGACAACCGGCTCTCGGTCTTCTTCGCCTCCGCCGAGCGCATGGCGGAGGTCATCGGCGGCGACCGCGCGCTCGCGGAATTCCTCGCGAGCCCGGCCAACGTCGGGACCCAGCCGATCCCCACGCTGTTGCTCGTGGACCGCACCGAGCGCAACGTGCTCGGCCATGCGCTCCACGGCGACCAGGTGCAGAGGGACGTCGCGCAGGTGCAGGTGAGCTTCGACCGGCACCGGCTCCTCGACCCGTCCGCGGAGGAGCCGGCCATGCGCCGGATGCTCATGCGCCGGGCCTTCGACCACATCCTCACCGTCGCCCTCGGGCGCATCAGCGAGCTCGCCGGCGAGCGCGGGGCCCTCGAGCAGGCCCAGGCGATGCTGCGCGGCAAGCTCCGGTCCCTGCAGTCGGCCCGCGTGGGCTTCTCGGGCGAGGAGGCGAAGGAGCGGCCCGACCCCGCGGCCCTCGAGGCCCAGCTCGACGAGATCGACGCGAAGCTCGAGAAGACCGGCGCGGGGGCGGCGACGCTCCCCCGGCACCTCGAGATCCTCGCCGGGACCCTGGCCGAATCCGGCAAGCAGCTGTGGGTGGAGCCCGTGACGCTCGTGATGGACCGCATGGGCATCAGGCAGTCGAGCCCCGGCGGCACGGCGCTCGAGCTGCAGCTCCATGAGCTGCACAACGCCGCCGGGTTGACCGCGGCGGCGCTCCCGCTCGCGATCGCCCGCGACGAGATCCAGCGCCCCGACCGCTTCGCGAAGGCCGCGCAGGAACTGCTCTAGGAGTCCCGCGCGCCCTTCGACCGCCCGCGGGCGAGGGGAGCGGGCCTCAGGTCGTGACGAAAAGGACCCAGGGCGTTCCCAGGGCGAGGAAGATCGCGAGGAACACCAGCGTGATCGCGAGCCCCACGGCGTAGAGCTCGCGCTGCGTGAGGTAGCCGCTCGCCGCGAAGATGATGTTCTGGCTGCCGCCCTGCGGCGTGATCGCGGAGAAGTAACTGCTCGCGAAGAGCAGGCCGAAGGCCATGAGGGGCGCGGGCACGCCGCCGCGCGTGCCCACGTCGAGGAAGACGCCGAGCAGCGCCAGCACCTGCGAGGACTGGCTCACGAAGAGGTAGTGGATCGCGACGTAGATCGAGACGAGCGTCACGTAGGTGACCGGCCACGAGAGGCCGCCGAGCTGCTCCGCGAGCCGGCCGCCGGCCCAGCCCATGAAGCCGAGCTCGTTCAACTGCCCGCTCAGGGCGAAGAGCACGGCGAGCCAGAGGAATGTGATGAGCGTGTCGCCCTGCTCCTTGAGGTCGTCGATGCCGAGCACGCCCGCGATGAGCAGCGCCCCCAGGCCCGCGAAGGCGATGCTGGTGACGTTGAGCTTCAGGGAATCGGCGGCCACCCAGCCCGCGACCATCACGACGAACACGACCGCGGTGATGCGCTCGGCGCGCGACATCGCGCCCATGCCCGCGAGCTCGGCGCGCGCGGCCGGCGGCGCGTCGGGGGTCTTGCCCACGCCCGGCGGCAGGAGGAAGCGCAGCACGAGGGGCAGGGCGACGATCGCCGTGAGCGCGGGCACGCAGGAGGCGAGGAGCCAGCTGCCGAAGCCGATCTCGAGACCCGCCTGGCGCGCGACCTGCACGCCGATGGGGTTCGCGGAAGTCGCCGTCATCCAGAGGGCCGAGGAGACGGCGAGGCTCGCCATGCAGCAGAACATGAGGTAGGCGCCGAGCTTGCGCTCCGGACCCTCGCCGGGACGCGACCCCGCGCCCTGCGCGACCGAGAGCACCACGGGGAAGAGCACGCCGGCCCGCGCCGTGTTGCTCGGGAACGCCGGGGCGATCAGCGCGTCGGTGAACACGATGCTGTAGGCGAGGCCGAGCGAGGAGCCCCCGAAGCGGCTCACCATGAAGAGGCTGATGCGCCGGCCGAGCCCCGACTTGACCACCGCCTGGGCGACGAGGAAGGCGATCACCACGAGGAGCACGCTCGCGTTGGCGAAGCCCGAGAACGCCTGCGCCGGGGTGACCGTGCCCGTGAGGACCACGGTCGCCACCGCGATCATCGCGGCGGTGACGAGCGGGAACGCGCCGAGCAGCACCGAGGCGATGGCCGCCACGAACACCGCGAACAGGTGCCAGGCGGGCGCCGTGAGCCCCGCGGGCACCGGGGTGAACCAGATGGCGGCGGCGATCGCGAAAGGCGCGGCGCGCTGGAGGAGCAGGGCGGGCGGGATCACGGCCGGGCACCTCCCGCGGCGCCGACGAGGGCGCGGCCCTTGAGCCCCACCCCGCGACCCTGGATCACGCCGTCCTCCGCCTCGATCACGTACTGCCAGGTGAACTCATAGGAACCCGTGGCTCCGGCGAAGCGCCCGGTGCCGCCGACGATCGTGCCGGTGATGCGGTTCTTCGCCGCGGTGCCTTCGCCCTTGAGCTCGCTGAAGACGCGGTCGCCGCGCTCGTCGGTCCACACCGAGCGGCCGATGAGTCCCGTTTCGGCGGCGGTGAAGGCGATCGTCTCCACGTGGAATCCCACGCCGGGGCGCCCGGAGCCCGTGAGGAGCAGCGTGCCCCGCAGGTCGAAGACGGAGCTGCGGCGTCCGTCGCCGAGGGCCAGGGTGCGGCGCGTGCCCGCCGCGTTCCAGGAGCCCTCGAACTCCACCGACTGGCCGGGGGCCGCGGCGGGCCGGGGAGTCTCGGCGGGCGGCGCGCACGCCGCGAGAAGGACGGCGAGCGTCGCGCAGGCGACACGGGGGAGGGGGGAAGAGCGCAAGGTGGATGCTCGCGTTCGGGTTCTCGGGATCCGAACGCATCCTACCCTGCGCGCTGCGGGGAAACTTGACGAAAGTCAGCCCCTTCCGGGACGCAGGACCGTGCCGGGGCCGTGGCGGCGCTCAGTGTGCCCGGGGGAGGCCTTCCCACTCGATCGCGGCGCGCATGGCGGCGGAGCGGGTGTAGAAGAAGCCGTTTCGCTCGAATCCCGCGATGATCGTGGCGCGCGGGGCGAGGACCCGCCCGCAGGGCGAACGCACCGCGACCGCCTCGTCGGGCAGGCCCTCGAGCAGGTGGATGGGCGCGGGCAGGCCGTTCTCGAAGCGCGACAGGTAGAGCGTGCAGGTCGCGAAGTCGAAGTAGGCCGGACGGAAATCGAAGCTCCGGGTCGCGTCGGCGCGCTTCGCGCGCTCCTCCCGCGGGGATTGGGGCTCGAGGCGTTTCGCGTTGGTGAGGTATTTCATCCGGCTCTCCGTCCGATCGCGGGGGCGATCGCGAATGGGACCCAGTGTCCGCGCGGCGGCCCGCGCGGGCTATGCGGCAGTTCGCATTCCCGCCGCCGGAGATTGCCGGGCTGGGCGACGAGCGGTCGTCCCGCCGGAACCAACGGTCGGGCGGCGCGGGGGCGTTTCGACTGAAACAAGGGGTGCGCGAGGCCGTTCGGGAACTCGGACTGATCCCGATCAAACGACGCGGTCCCGCCGCGGCGCGAGAATCGACTGTTGCGGCGAAGCGACGGCGAGAGCTGCAGGAGATGAAGTCCATGGGCCCAACGACGAGGGACGGTTCCGGGATCTCGCGGCAGGCGGCGAGCCGCTGGGCGGTCGCGGCGGGCGGCATCGCGCTCGCCGTCTCCTTCGGCGGCTGTTCGGGCGGCGGGGGTGGAAGCGCCGATGCCCGGCCTTCCGGAGAGCCTTCGCTCGCATTGCTCGCCGGGAACGCGGGCGGCGAGGGGAGCGCGAATGGCACCGGAACCGTGGCGCGCTTCCGCAATCCCACCGCGCTCGCATTCGACGCCGCGGGCAACCTCTTCGTCGCCGACACCGGCAACTTCACGATCCGCCGGATTTCCCCGGCCGGCGAAGTCTCGACCTTCGCGGGCCAGGTCGGAGCGGCCGCGAATCTCGACGGCGCCGGAGCCGACGCAACCGGATCGGCCGCGCGCTTCGGCAATGTGTACTCGATCGCCGCGGATGCCTCGGGAAACCTCTACGTCGGTGACGAGCACGTCGTGCGCAGGGTCACGCCCGGAGCCGTCGTCACCACGATCGCGGGGCGGTGGGGTCACTGCGGCGGCATCGACTGGCCCCCCGAAATGGCGAGCTTCTGCTTCATCAACGGGATCGCGACCGATGGCGCGGGCAACATCCTCGTCTCGAGCGGCAATACCATCCGCCTCATCTCGCCCTCCGGTTCCCTGCGCACGCTCGCGGGGTCCTTCCAGCAGTTCGGCAGCGTCGACGGCGACCCTGCCGATGCGCGGTTCAACGGAACGGAAGGCGTCGCGACCGATCCGGCCGGCAACCTCTTCGTCGCCGACTACGGCAATCGCACCCTGCGCAAGGTCACGCCCTTCGGCGTGGTGAGCACCGTGGCCGGATCGCCCGGGCTTTCCGGCAGCGACGACGGCGTGGGTCCGGACGCGCGGTTCAATCTGCCGCTGGGCGTCGGCGTCGACCGCGAGGGCAACGTCCTGGTTTCCGATGCGGGAAGCGCGAACACCATCCGGAAGGTCTCGCCCGCCGGTGCGGTGACCACGCTCGCGGGCGTGGCGGGGCAGCCCGGAAGCGCGGACGGCACCGGACCGGCCGCGCGATTGCGCATCCCGAGGGGCATCGCGGTGGATGCCCTGGGCAATGCGTACATCGCCGATTCCCAGAACCACGCGATCCGACGGGTGACGCCCTCCGGCACGGTGTCCACATTCGCCGGCGCGGCCCCGGTCCGCGGCCACGCCGACGGCATGGGAACCGCCGCGGTCTTCACGAGACCGTGGGGCATCGCCGCGGACGCGGCCGGCAACGTCTACGTCGCCGATGGCGGGGAAGTCGACTACTTCCACGGCTCGGGCACCGGCACTATCCGCAAGATCTCCCCCGCGGTCGAGGTCACGACCCTCGCCGGGAACGCCGGCCAATCCGCCGTGGTCGACGGGCCCGGGATCGTGGCGAGGTTTCGCTCGCTGTCCGGGCTCGCCCTCGACGCGGCCGGCAACCTCTACGTCGGCGACAGCAGCTGCTCGCTGCCTCCGCCCAAGATCCCGCTGCCAATCTACTGCGGCGGCGTGATCCGCAAGGTCACCGCGTCGGGAGTGGTCACGACGATCGCGGGAAAGGTCGATGTCGGCGGGCATGCTGACGGGCCCGGAGGCGAGGCGACGTTCGGCGTGATCGAGGGCCTCGCGGTGGACGCTTCCGGAAGCCTCGTCGTGGCGGAAAGCGGCGGACTCATCCGCAAGGTGAGCCCGGCGGGTCTCGTCTCCACGCTCGCGCAGGTGCCGGCCCGGGGCGTGGCGGTCGACGCCACCGGCATCGTCTTCGTGAACACCCAGGACGGGTCGATCGGCCGGGTCACGGGCACGGGCCAGGTCACGACGCTCGTGCCCGCGGGGACCTTCCGCTTCCCGTTCGGCATCGTCGCCGACGGCGCGGGCAACTACTACGTGTCCGACGCGACGGACCACACGGTCCGCAAGGTCGGCGCCACGGGCGTGGTCACGACGGTCGCGGGAATGTCCGGCGCGGACACCTTCGATCCGGGCGTGCTTCCGGCGAAGCTTGCCGGGCCGAGGGGCCTCGCGCTTTCCGGGGGCGATCTCCTCGTGACCCTCCCCGACGGCGTCGTCGTCATCCGCAACGTTCCGTAGCGGCCCGCGGTGCCGGAGCCGGTCGCGTCCCCGGGTCAGCCGGGCCGGGGTTGCTTCGGGTGAAACGGGGGATGGGCGAAGAGGACCGCGGCGAAGGCGATCGCCTCCTCGAGGCACGCTTGCGCCGCATCGGAAAGCGGCTCGCCCAGCTCGAAGCGCTCGCCGTGGATGCCGAGGACGAAGGACGCGGGCGCGGTCTCGCCGGTGAGGCGCTCGTAGACGCCGAGCAGGGCCCGGGGCTCGAGCGAATGCGTGGTGTACGAAGCGTCCTGCCCGGCCTCGATCCGGTCCCAGGTGAAAGGGATCGAGGCCGAGGCGCTCGCGTCCACGAAAAGCACGCGCTCCCGCCCCTTCAGGTCGAGCGCATGTTCCACCTGGAGCTGGAAGTCGGTCTGGCACTCGATCGCCGGCCAGTCCGGGCGCGCAGCGCGAAGCGCCTCGATGCGCTCGAGGAAGGCCGGACCCAGCGCGTCGTCGCCGCGGCTGGGGTTGCCGTATCCGAAGACGAGGACGGGAGCGGTCATGGCGGGCTCAGTCGCGCTGCAGGCGGCCGACGACCGCGCCGCCCGCGTCCACCAGCTCGACCTGCAGGGGCATGCGCCCGAGCGCGTGCGTCGCGCAGGACAGGCACGGGTCGAAGGCGCGGATCGCGACCTCGATGTGGTTGAGCAGGCCCTCGGTCGGCTCGTGGCCGTCGAGGTGCTCGCGGGCGACCTGCCGGATCGCCTCGTTCATCGCCTGGTTGTTGTGCGTCGTCGAGACGATCAGGTTCGCGCGCACGACCTGGTCGTTCTCGTCGATGCGGTAGTGGTGGATGAGCGTGCCGCGCGGCGCCTCGATCACGCCCACGCCCCGCAGGCGCCGCTCGCCCTGGCGCACCAGCTCCTCGCCGGAGAGGTCGTCGTCGGGCAGGAGCTCGCGGATCGACTCCGCGGCGTGCAGCATCTCGATCATCCGCGCCCAGTGGTAGGCGAGCGGCGCGTGGCGCAGCGCCCCGTCGTGGAAGGCGAGGAAGTCGCGCCGCTCGGCCTCGGCGAGCGGCGTGGGGATGAAGTCGCAGTGGCCGACCCGCGCGAGCGGCCCCACCCGGTACCAGCCCGCCTCGGGGCCGAGCGCGCGCAGGAACGGGAACTTCATGTAGGACCAGGGCTTCACTTCCTCGAAGATGTGGTCCCAGTAGCGGTCCGTGTCCACGTGGTCGAAGATCCGGCCGCCGCCCGCGTCGGTGGCCCGCAGGCCCCCCTCGTAGAGGTCGAGCGCGCCGTCGCCGCGCACGAGGCTCAGGAAATGGGACCGGTAGCGGCCGAACCGGGAGTAGAGCGCGAAGTTGCGCTCGAAGAGCTCCTTCACCATCCGGATCGCGTCCCGGCTCCATTCCACCATCAGGTCGATGTCGGCGGCGAGCATCGCGCGCTCGGCGCGCGAGAGGTTCTTGTTGACCCCGCCCGGGACGGAGCCCGTGCCGTGGACGCGCTTGCCCGCGGTGAGGCGGATCACGACCTGGCCGTACTTGCGCAGCAGCACCCCGCGGCGCACGGTCTCGGCGTCCGCCGCCGCCACGCCCACGACATTGCGCCTGGCCGCGTCGGAGCCGAAGCCGAAGAGCAGGTCGGGCGAGGCGAGGTGGAAGAAGTGCAGCGCGTGGGATTGCAGCACCTGCCCCATGTGCATCAGCCGTCGGATCTTCGCCGCGGTGGCGCTCGGCTCGTCCACGCCGACGAGCTGGTCCATCGCCTTCGAGGCCGCGAGGTGGTGGCTCACCGGGCAGATGCCGCAAAGCCTCTGCACGAGCACCGGCACTTCCCAGTAGGGGCGCCCCTGGATGAACTTCTCGAAGCCGCGGAATTCCACGATGTGGAAGCGCGCCTGGTGGACGCGGTTGTCGGCATCGAGCAGCAGCGTGACCTTCCCGTGGCCCTCGACCCGGGAGACGGGCTCGATCACCACGCGGCGAAGCGCCTCGGGGTGGGTCGCGGTCTCGAGCGGGGTGTCCATGTCAGTCGTAGTGCAGCAAGTGGGGCTCGATGGCGGGCTCGCGCCCCGCGACGAGATCTGCGAGGAAGCGCCGGATGGCCTCGGCCGGGGGCGGGCAGCCGGGCAGAAAGTGGTCCACGTGCACCACCTCGTTGATCGGGTGCACCTTGTCGAAGGGCAGCGGCAGCTCGGGGTCGTCGGGCAGGCGGTGGCCGATGGTGCCGCTTTCGTAGGCGTAGACCTCCTGGAAACAGGCGCGCAGGTCCACGTTGTTGCGCATGGCGGGCACGCCGCCGGTGATCGCGCAGGAGCCCAGGGCCACGAGGACCTTGCAGTTCTTCCGGAATTCCTTCAGCACGTGGACGTTCTCGGCGTTGCACACGCCGCCCTCGATGATCCCGAGGTCGCAGGGCCCGCAGTGCTTGGTGTCCGTGAGCGGAGAACGGTCGAGCTCGATGCGGCCGAGCAGGTCGAAGAGCGCCTCGTCCATGTCGAGCAGCGACATGTGGCAGCCGAAGCAGCCGGCGAGCGAGGCGGTGGCGACCCTGAGCTTGCGGTCAGTCATCGCCCGGGCCTCCCGGGGCCTGGACCGCCGCGATCGGCTTCAGGTCGAAGACGCGCCGCCCGATGGGCACCGCGAAGCCCCGGCGCTTGGCGAGCAGCGCCCCGGTGGGGCAGACCTCGAGGGCCTTGTCGGCGGCGGCGATGCCGGTGTCGGCGAGCCTGCCGCTCGCGGCATTCACGATGAGGCGCTTGCGGATCCCGCGCCCGCCGATGCCGAAGACGTGCTTGCCGTCGGCCTCGGCGCTCGCGCGCACGCACAGCTCGCAGAGGATGCAGCGGTTGCGGTCGAGGAGCACCTCGGGGTGCGAGGCGTCCACGTCGCGCTCGGGGAAGAAGTGCGGGAAATGGGGCTCGCGCATGCCGAGGTGGATCGCCACGGCCTGCAGCGGGCAGCTGCCGCTCTTCTCGCACGACGGGCAGAAGTGGTTGCCCTCGACGAAGAGCATCTGCACGAGGCAGCGGCGGTCGGCGACGAGCTCCGCGGTCTCGCTCTTCACCTCGGCGCCCTCGAAGGCGCGGTTGGTGCAGGCGGCCCCCCGCCGGTTGCCGAAGTCCACCGTGCACAGCTTGCAGCTGCCCTGGGGCCGGTAGCCGGGGTGGTGGCACAGGTGCGGGATGTAGCGCCCCGCGGCGAGCGCCGCATCCATGATGGTCTGGCCGTCCACGAAGGGAATCGGCCGGCCGTCGAGCAGGAAGGTTCCGGTTCCCATGGCTCGCTCAGTCCTCGATGTGGGCCCAGGCGTCGTCGCGGCCCGTGATCGCGCGCGCCTCGGCGAGCGCCCCATCGAGGTCGAAGGCGGGCTCGAAGCCGAGCACCCGCAGGCGCCGCTCGTAGGCGTCGGGGAACTTCTCCATCGTCTGCACCACGGGGTTGGCCGCCGTGTGCCCCAGCCCGCAATGGCTCATCGTGAGCAGGATGTGCATGATGCGGCGCATCTCCTCCATGTCGTAGGCCGAGCCCTTGCCCGCGGCGAGCTTGTCCATGGTGTTCCTGAGAAGGCTCGTCCCCACGCGGCAGGGCGTGCAGAAGCCGCAGCTCTCGTGCGCGAAGAAGTGCGTGAAGTTGCGCGCGACCTCGAAGAGGTCGCGCTTGCGGGAGAACACCATGAACGCGCCGGCGGTGGGCAGGTCCTCGAAGCCGATGCGCCGGTCGAATTCCTTCCAGGACACGCAGGTCCCCGACGGGCCGCTCACCTGGACCGCGATCGCGTCGGCCGCGCCGCAGTCCTTCAGGACCTGGCGCACGGTGACGCCGAAGGGATACTCGTAGATCCCGGGACGCTTGCAGTCGCCCGAGACGCTCAGCAGCTTCGTGCCGGCGGATTCCGGCGTGCCCATCGCCGCGAACCATTCGCCGCCCTTGAGGGGGACGAGCGCGGCGCAGGCGAAGGTCTCGACGTTGTTCACGACCGTGGGCTGGTTGCGGTAGCCGCAGCGGTCGGGGAACGGCGGGCGATTGCGCGGCCGGCCGGGCTTGCCCTCGAGCGACTCGATGAGGGCGGATTCCTCGCCGCAGATGTAGGCGCCGGCACCGAGGTGGATCGCGACGTCGAAGTCGAACCCCGCGATGCCGAAGATCGATTTCCCGAGCAGCCCCTGGGCGCGGCGGCGCTCGAGCGCCGCGCGCAGCGGCGCGAGCAGGTGGCGGTACTCGCCACGCAGGTAGAGGAAGCCTTCGCGCGCGCCGATGGTGCGCGCGCAAGCCGTCATCCCCTCGATCACGAGGTCGGCATGGCTCGCGAGCAGCACCCGGTCCTTGAAGGTGCCGGGCTCGCCTTCGTCGGCGTTGCACACGACGTAGTGCGCCCCGCCCGGCGCGGCGCGGCACGAGGCCCACTTGGTCGCGGTCTTGTAACCCGCGCCCCCGCGGCCGCGAAGGTTCGAGCGATCGAGTTGCGACAGGAAGGTCTCCGGGGCGTTCTCCACGAGGACGGAGAGCGCGGAGCCCGGCGTGAAGGGCGTGCCGAGAAGAGCGTCCGCCCGGCGCACGTTGTCGGGCACCTCGAAGAGCGGCGCCGGCCACTCGGAGAGCGGCCGGCGGCTGCGCACGAGCTCGACCACGAGGTCGGCCTTCGCCTTGTCGAGCGCGGGCAGCGCGAAGCCGTTGACGAGCGCGCCCGGCCCCTGGTCGCCCAGGCCGATGTCGGAAGTGTCGTCGATGCGCACCAGCCCGTCCTCGGAGATCTTGCCCGGCTCGACCCAGAGCCGCTCGCACAGGTACTGCTTGATCTCGTCCTTGCCGAGGTGGCGGTCGACGATGTTGTCGGAGAAGAGGATCTCGTAGCCGGCGCGGGGGCCGACGCCGAGGAAATGGTGGAAGGTGGCGACCGCCTCCACCCGCGTGCGCGGCACGCCGAGGCGTTGCGCGAGGGCGTCGATCGCTTCCGGGGGGATGCCGCGGCAACGCTCCTGGACCTCGAGGAGCATCTGCAGGAGGTTCGCCTCGTCCGCGCCGTGCGCGGCGACGACCGCGTCGAGGTCGCAGGCGGGGAGGGAATCCGGGGACACAGGCAACTTTCGTAGGTGGCGCGCCTTTCCTCAGGCTACGCCGTCCGCCCGTGACCGGGTTGACTTAGGTCAGGGCACTTCGCTCGCCCCGTGGGCGTCGCCACAACTCAATAGGGTCGGGGCCTCGAGAGCCAGTCCTGGAGCCAGCCGCGCACCGCACGACGATCGTCGCGGCGGAGTCCGAAGTACCAGTACAGCGTCGCGAAGAGCGCCGTGACGAGCGCCACGCGCACGAGGAGGCCGGGAATGCCGCGCCCTTCCCCGACCGGCAGGTAGGCGGAGGCCACGGATATCGCGACTGCGGTCGCCCCCGCGAGCGCGAGGATCACGGCGAGCGGCCGGCCGACGATCCGGATGTCCATCAACCGGCGCACCTGCACGACCCGCAGCACGCTGATCAGGAGGCAGGCCATCGTGGTCGCGAAGGCCGCGCCGACGGCGCCCTGCGTGCCGATCAGCGCCAGGCCGAGGGCGACGCATAGCGCCGCGGCCACCGCCGCGTTGAGCGTCTCGTACACCTGTCTTCCGCTCATCACCAGCAGGAAACCCGCGCTCCCGGTGGCACACAGGATGGCGTGGCCGAACGCGAGGACCAGCAGCGCCTGGCCCCCCGAGACGAAGTCCGGCCCCATGAGGCCGAGCAGGTCGTGGCGGTCGAGGGTGATGACAAGCAGCAATCCCAGCGCCGGGAGGGACATCCATCGGGTCGTCCGCTCGACCAGGGCGGCGAGCTCGTCGCGGCGCCCGTTGCTGTGCAGTACCGGGTAAAGGTGGCCCACCGCCGCGTTGAACGCCATCACGAACATGTCGAACGGGATGACGATCTGCATGCACGCGCGGAAGATGCCGACCTCGCGATCGGTCTGCAGGACGCCAAGCATGAGGATGGGGGCGCAGGCGATCACGAGGTAGAGCATGTTGTTGAGCAGCACCGGCGCCGAATACGCATACAGTGCCCTGAAGGGAAACTGCGGCCGCTCCCGGAACAGGGCTCGTCCCCCCACCTTCACGAGGCATACCATGCCCGTCAGCGCGGCCACCAGGTAAGCGGCGCCGAACGCACCGCCGACCCAGGCGGGCTCGGCCCCGAGCGAGGTGATCGAGAGCAGCAGGACCATGAACACGACCGGGGGGACGACGTTGCGCACGAGGACGTAGTAGCCGGCGTGCCCGAATCCCCTCGTGATGACGCCCATCACTTCGGAGAGTCCCATGAACGGGATGGCGAGGGCCATCACCCGGATGAAGGGGGCGGCGCGGGGATTGTCGAAGACGTCGCGGGCGAGTGCGGGGGCGAGCGCCCAGAGCAGCGCGGCGAAGAGGAGCCCGATCAGCAGGGGCGGGAGCAGGGAAGCCCAGATCGTGCCGAGCAGCAGGCGCGGCTGCTTCCGGTCCCGCCAGATCGAGACGTGATGCAGGGCTCCCACGGGCAACCCGAGGCTCGAGACGCTTTCCGAGACGCGCGCGATGATCAGGGCGAGCGCGTACAGCCCGTACGTGTTCACCCCGAGGTAGCGGGCGCACAGCACCTCGTTGACGATCGCGAGCACGCCCCCGGCGGCGCTGCCGATCAGCGTGATGTTTGCCCGCCGAAGGACGTCGCCCGGGTGACCGGGCGGCCTTTCCCCGTCGGGCTCCGGCGTCACAGTCCGGGCGCCTCCATGCCGATGAAGATGATGCGCGCCTTCGGCGAGGAACCGTCTCCCGGGAAGAAGCTCGGGTGGTTGTAGAGGTAGCCCCGGGGAAGGGGAACCCTCTTGCGATCGCGGCCCTCGGGCGTCATCGTGTAGACGCCGATCTCCCGCGGCTTCGCGAGGTTGATGTGGCGGAAGATCAGCAGCCGCCCGTCGCTCGACCAGTTGGGAATCCCCTCGATGACGTCCGGCGACGTGAGCAGCCGCTCCTCGCCGGTCTTGAGGTCGAGCACCATGACGCGCCAGCCGGTCCCGCCGTAGATACGCATGTAGGCGACCTTGCTTCCGTCGGGAGACAGCCTCGGGTCGAAATCCCCGAAGTCCCCGCCGGCACCCTTCGTGCGCGACCGACTGTGGCGGGTGATCTGCCGCGCGGCGCTCCCGTCCACGTTCATGATCCAGAGCGTGTCCGCGTCCTCGCCCTTCACCGGGAAGACGAGCTGGCCGCCCTCCCAGTGCGGATCCGTGGTCTTCAGTCCCGGCGGCGTGGGCATGCGCGTGATCTTGCGCGTCTCGAGGTTGACGACGCGGATCTCGGGGCTGCGCTGCGCGTTGTCGGTCGAGATGTAGGTGATGGACTTCCCGTCCGGAGTCCAGCCGCCGTTCGCGGAGATGATCCCGCGCTTGGGCGCGATGATGGTCTCCTCGCCGGTCCCGTCGATGTTGATGACCATGATCTCGGTGTTGAGATAGCCCCCCTCCTCGGTCGCCTTGCCGTCCTTTCCGCGCTCGTGGTAGCGGGTGATCACGACGCGCTTTCCATCCGGGGAGACGCGCGGGTGCGTCATCTCGAGGTCGGGGTTCGTGATGAGGGTCTCGACGCCGCTGCCGTCCAGCTTCGAGGTGAAGACCCCGAAGCGCGCGGGCTTCCTGCTCGCGACGGCGGTGACGGGCCGCGCCTGCGCCGCTGCGCCCGCGACCGCCGCCGCGCCCGCGACCACGGGCAGTCCCGGCGACCGGTCGCCGCCGAGCGCGCGGAACGCGGCATAGGCGGGCTTCTGCTTGCCGTCGGCAGAGATGAGCCCCGCCCTCACGGTGAAGATCATGATCTTCACGTCGTGCAGGAAGGTCCACGCGAGCATCGCGGGCTTCAGGGACGCGGTCAACCCGGGCAGGGACTCGATGAAGGCCACCTGCTCCGATTCGCCCGATCGGCCGTCGGAGGGCCAGTTCACCTCGAGGAACAGGGGGGAGCGCCCGTCGCCGTGGTCGGCGATGCGCTGGTAGTAGTCGGACGGGATTCCGGACGGCCCCGTCCGCTCGAAGCGCAGGCGAGGGGCGGAGGTGAAGGCCAGCACGTCGAGCGCGGGACGGAAGGCGCCGATCAGCTTGCGGTTCGCCGCCGGGTCCGCGCGCTGCATCGCATCCCACTGGAAGGTCACGAAGACGCGGGTGTTCGGCGAGACCTGCTTGATCCTCGGATAGAGCTTCGCGTAGACGGTGGCGAACGCGGAGAACTCGCCCGGCTCCTGCAGCGCGGCCAGGTTGACGTCGGTGGCCACGGCGAGATAGCTGGGCTTGAGCTCGGCGAGTTCGAGCACGGCCTGCATGAACGGCTCGGCGATGAGAGGATTCGAGAACGACCGGAGGCCGCTCACCGAGGACAGATCGTCCGGGGGCGCGAGCTTCGCACCCTTGATGTCGTTCGCCTTGAAGGGGCTGATTTCCAGGACCACCGCGAGGTTCTTCTGGGCGGCGAGTCCGGAGAGGACGCGTGCGGCGTTGGTCCGGTTCGCGTCGCTCCAGTCGAAACGCATGACCGCGAAGCTGCCCAGCTCCGCATTCAGGCGGAACATGTCGGTCATGTCGTTCAGGTCGTGGTTCGGGAATCCCCGGGGTGTCACCACCACGCCCGTGCGCGCGGCGATCCGGGAATCCGCGGCGAGAGCCTCGCCCGCGGTCGCGATGCACAGGAAGGCCGCGAGTCCTGCGGCGAGGCGTCGGGTCAGGGTCATGTTGCCTCCAGCGGGCGGGTTGGCCGGCGCGCGTCGCGGCAGCCCTTGCGAAAGTGATAGACGACCACGCCACGATAGAAGTTCTCGCGCATGCACGCGGCCAGCCATGCGGAACGCTCGGCCGCGGCGAACAGCGGCTGCCAGAACCACCCCACGGTCAACCGGTTGAACAACAGGTTTCGCAGCAGGTGGCGCAGCGCGAGCACCAGGAGGCTGCGGTCGCCTTCCATCAGGTACTGGCTTCTCGGGCCGGCGAGCTCCGCCCTTCGGCGTAGCAGCGTGGCGAGGTCGTAATCGCGGTACTTCACATCGATCTCGGGCTCGGGAACGAGACGGCGGAAATCCGGGAAGTTCAGCCCGCGCTGGTAGCTGCGCCTGAAGGTGCCTTCCAGGGTCTCCTCGTGGTGATGATACCCCAGCGCCCCGCGGCAGAAGACGATTCGCAGGCCATGGGCGTGCAGGCGATAGCCGAGTTCCACGTCCTCGTGCGCCGCGGCCCCCGCCACTCCCATCTCGTCGCGGAACATGCCGTGGCGCAGCATGAAGGACCGCTTGAACGAGATGTTGCACGCCCAGAACATGTGGTAGGGCAGCGCCTGCCCGTCGGGCATGTCGCCGAGCTGGAACGGCTCCCACTTGCGCAGGAAGACCGTCTGGTCGAGCTCCGGGGACTGCAGGACCCGTCCCAGGATCGCGAGCCCCTCGGCCGGATCGCGTTCGTGGCGCTCGAGGTGCGCCTGGAGCGCCTGCGGGCTCATGAAGATGTCGTCGGCCATCAGCAGCACGATGGGGGCGCGGGCATCGCGAATCCCGCGGTTCTGCGTGAAGCCTGGCCCCCGGTTTTCGTGCCGGAGATAGCGCAGGTCGATGTCTGCGCGGCGCCGGACCTCGTCGACCACTTCCCGCGTCGTGTCGCCGGAGCCGTCGTCCACGACGATGACTTCGTAGCAATCGCGGGGCAGCGACTGCCGCGAGAGGCGTCGCAAGGTCTCGCGCAGCGTTTCGGCACGGTTGTAGGTCGCGACGATGACGCTGAGCCGCGGAAGGTGCGGTGCGCTGCCGCCCGGCTGCGTCATGGGGCGGCGCCGCGCCCGGCCGCGCGCCCGGCGCGGGCGATCCGCGGAAGCGCCACGCCCAGGGCGACAGTGATCCAGAACATCATGTAGACGACGGATTCGCGGAACAGGGGATCGCTCATCCCGTCGAAGACGTAGGCGGGCAGTCCCGCGAACGCGGCGAGCGCGAAACGGCTCACGGGTTCGTCGC
This sequence comes from Usitatibacteraceae bacterium, assembly GCA_044220635.1. GTDB lineage: Bacteria > Pseudomonadota > Gammaproteobacteria > Burkholderiales > Usitatibacteraceae > JBGAQP01. The sequence continues at coordinate 17,973 of JBGAQP010000028.1, read as the reverse complement.
GCTCGCGCACGGCGCCCCAGAGCCGGCGCATCGCCGCGAGGATGAGGCCGTAGTACACGACAACGCCGAACAGCCCCAGTTCGGCGCCGATGAAAAGCGGGACGTTGTGCACCGGGACGTCGAACGCCCAGTTCATGTTGTGCTGGTTCAGCTCCAGCATGTAATTGCCCGCGCCGCTGCCGAAGAGGAAGTTGTCCCGCCACATGTCCCAGGCGATGGGGAACTGGTCGAAGCGCACCGTCAGCGTGCCCTTGGGCGCGGTGAAGAACCGCTCGAAGACTCGTGCGAACACCCAGGGCGCGCTGAGGATCGCGACGAAGGCCATGCCGGCCGCGCTCACGGCGACGTGACGGTCCCTCCAGGCGACGAGAACCGCCACCGTGATGAGGGCCGCGATTCCGAAGCTCAGCCACGCGGACCGGGAGTAGCTGAACACCAGCGCGGCGGTCCCGAGGACGAGCAGCGCCCCCCAGCCCAGACGCACGCGCGCGGGCAGCGCCTGCCGGTAGAGGAACGCCACGGCGTAGGGCAGGAGCATCGCGAGATAGATGCCCAGCGAGTGCGAGTCGTAGGTCGTGCCCGTGGCGCGGTTGACGTCCTCGATCCCGGGCACCAGATACTGGTACTCGAGCCGCTCGCTGCCGGCGCCCTTGTCGAGGATCAGTCCCGGCGGCAGGATCTCGCGGTACTGGAGGACGCCGAGCACGCCCTCGAGCAGGATCGCGGCGGCGATGGCCGCGGCGAGCCAGGGCAGGTGATCGCGCCGCAGGTGGCGGGAGACGTAGAAATACACCAGGGCGTGCTTGACCAGATGCTCGAAAGCGAACACCCCGAGCCGAAGGTCCTGCGAGCCCCAGAGCGAGAGCGCGCTGGCGAGGAGGAGCAGTCCCACCCAGCCGTCGAGCCGCTCCAGGCGCGGCAGGCGCTCCTCGCGCATGACGAAGATCCGCCATCCCCACGCGAGGTACATCCCGGCGACGAGGAAGTCCGTGATGCCCAGGCCCAGGGTGCCCGAGATCGGCATCGCGAGCCTCACGTCCTCCGGATAGGCCTCGAGCCCCAGCCACTTGGTGAATCCGGCCAGTGGGACGCAGAAGAGCAGGACCACGAGCAGGAAGTCCGAGAATCGCCCCGCGAACATCATGGAGACCGACACGAGGCCGATCGCCACGAGCACGATCACGAACCAGCGGCCTTCGAGGCCCCATACGGGGTAAAGGGCGGCGGCGAACACCGCGCCGAATGCCGCGGCGAGCAGGACGGCAGGGCTTGTGAGGGTCGGGCCGCTCGCGCGAATCACGGCTCGGGGAAGACCAGGGACGCGGCCTCACCCAGTGCCGGCTTCGGGGTCCCATCGAAATCGATGAGACCCAGGCCGTTGAACCGCTCGAACAGCCGGTCGATGTTCACGCCGAGGTTGACGAGGAAGGAGATGTCCTCGGCCGAGAGCAGGCTTCTCTGGAAGAAGGCCACGTCGGCGAAAAGGGCCCAGGTGACCAGCTCGGGCTTGGCGATCGACATGAGTCGGGGCAGGTTGCGCACGAACTCGGCCTGCAATTCGGGCGAGCTGTGCGGCGCCCTGCTCGACCAGCCGACCTCGGAGAACAGGATCGTCTTGTTGGGGTAGGCCGCGCGCGCGACGCCGTGGAATTCCGCCGGGATGTCCGCGATCGAATCGTAGATGCCCGCCTCGACCAGGTCCTCGGGATAGCTCGTGAAGGCGACGAAGTCGGTCGGGGCGATCATCGCGGGGACGTCGGCGTTCTCGAAGTAGCGCTGCACGAACCACATGGAATAGTGGTAGGAGACCCCGACCTTGGTGTTCGGGGAGATCATCTTGGCGGTTCGATAGGCCTCGGCGTACAGGGTCCGGAAGTGTTCGAACTCAGGGCGGTTCCAGCGGTAGAGGAAATTCAGCTCGGTCGTGAGGACCAGGTACTCGGGTTGCGTCTGGGCGAGCTTGACCACGTCAAGCATGAAGCGCGTCCGGGTGGCCACGTCGCCGAAGCTCTTCGCGAAGCCCGGCGGCGGCGCGGGGTTGCCCAGGAAGATGGTTCCCATCTGCAGGAACACCTTGAGGCCCTTCGCCTTGGCGACGGGAACCAGCGTCGTCCATCCGTTGAACGTGGCCGGGTCGCTCCAGATCCACACGTAGGACACGTGCCCGCCGATCGCGGCGATCGAGTCGAGCGCCGCGAGGGTCTGGTCGATGCTGCTGTCCGGGTAATTGGGCGCCACCAGTTCCGAACCGAACGGCGTGTCCTTCGCCGCTCGGGCGAGGCCCGCGGACAGCACGACGAGGGCGAGAGCCGCGAGGCCTGCCTGCGCGATGCGGATGGCGCGAGAGGTCGTCATGACTTGGACCCGCCCAGGCGTTCGCGCAGCCAGCGCGCGACGCGCCGGCGCTCGAAGGCGAGCCACACCAGGAAGAACTTCACCCGCATCCCGAACTTGACGTAGGGATGGTTGCGGATCGAGGCGAGGTGCTGGCGGCTGAGCGTCAGCTGCTCCTCCAGCCGCATCGCGCGCTCGGTGTCGGTCACCTCCGGCAGGCGCACGCCCGCGCCCGGATGGTGGATGAGCACCCAGCGCTGCATGTCGGGATGGCGCCATTCGATCGGCGTGAGCGCGAGCCCCTGCTCCTCGACCAGCTCGCGCAGGCGCTGCATCGTGTAGGTCGACTTCGCCACCCACTCGTCGCCCTCGTAGTTCTCCGCGCCCTCGAAAAACGTGGCGGCGAAGACTCCGCCGGGCTTGAGCGCCTTCTTCGCTTCGGAGAAGCAGCGCCGCATCTGAGCCTGCGAGGTGTGGGAGAAGATCGACTGCGCGAGGATGAAATCGAACTCGCGCCCGAAGGTGGTCAGCGTGAAATCGCCGTCATGGCTGAAGGTGGGCCGCTTGATGCGCACCTGGTCGGCGCCCATCTCGCGCTCGATGCCCTCCTGGACCAGCCAGGGCAAGGGCTCGATCGCGAAGTAGTGGCCCGGCCGGAGGTAGGGAATGAACAGGCGCCCCGCGCGCAGGGACCCGCAGCCCACGTCGAGCAGCGTGTGCTCGTCGCGCAGGCCCAGGGAGGTAAGCAGGTTGAACTGCACCGCGCTGAAGACGTCGTAGCGGTCCGCGGGGCCGACATGGGCGCGGTATTCCTCGAAGCCGCGTGCGGCCTGCGCCGCGTCGACGCTCGCCGACGACTCCCGCGCACGCTGGACCGGTTCCCCGGTGATGACACTCATCGCTGGTCTCCTAGGTTGCCGAAACGGGGCACGGACGGTGTCGCGGGTGCGAGCCGCCCCTTCTGTGGGCGGCCCCGGGGCCGGAATCGCGTACTCGCGGCCGCGGATCCCGAGAGGGCAGCATGCCCGCATAGGCTACGCGGCCTGGTCGATCGCTTCAACCCGGCCGCGGGCGAGGGTAGAATGCAGGCCACCGGCGCGCCGCGGCACGGCGCCGCCGCCTCGGCCGCCATCCCGCCCCGGGTCCTCCCGGGGCAAGACCCGCGCAGGATCCACGAATGGACAATAGCCCGAACAGCGCGCCGCTGATCAGCGTCGTCCTGTCCACCTACAACCGCGCCGAAACGCTGCGCCGGACCCTGGAGCACCTCGCGCGCCAGGATCTTCCCCCGGGGCAGTTCGAGGTGCTCGTCGTGGACGACGGCTCGCCCGACGACACCACGGCCGTGGTGGCCGCGATGACCCCGGCGATGCCCTTTCGGCTCACCTACCTGCGCCACGAGAATCGCGGGCCGGGATACACCCAGAACCGCGGCATCGAGGCCGCCCGAGCGCCGATCGTGCTGCTGATCGCCGACGACATCTGGCTCACGCCGCCCGCGGTGCGTACGCACCTGGAATTCCATCAGTCCCATCCCGAGGCCGGGCACGCCGTCCTGGGCAAGGTGTTGCAGTCCCCGGAGCTCGACCAGACGGTCTTCCTGCGCAAGTGGAATCCCTTCCGCTTCGACGAGCTCGAGGAACTCGAGGAACTGCCGGCGTGGCGGTTCGGCGCCGCCAACCTGTCGGTCAAGCGGGATTTCCTCCTGCGCCACGGGATGTTCATCGACCAGCGCGGACGGGGAGGGGCGGCGGCCATGGAGGACCTCGAGCTCGGCTACCGCCTGCAACCCCACGGCATGCGGCTCTTCTATTCGAAGGCCGCGCTGGGCCACCACTACCATCTCGCCACGCTCGACCAGGCGATCGCCCGCTGGTACGAGCGCGGGCTCAACTACGGCGAGTTCCGCAGGTACGCGCCGCATCCCGAGCTCACCGTCTACTTCCACGTGCTCACCTGGCGCACGGTCGGCGAATACTTCCGCGTGCTGCGGGGGCCGAATCCCTTCCGTGGCGCGGAACGCAGCTTCGCGTGGCACCTGATCCGGCATTTCGGGCGCATGGTGACGCTCAACGGCCTCACCGCCCGGTGGCTCTGGCGCCCCTTCTTCGACCTGGCCGAGCGCAACCCGCGGGTGGCCGCGCTCGCCCGCACGAAGATGTACCGTGCGTTCCTCTACTACCAGTTCCTGCGCGGAGTCCGGGATGCAGAGCGGCTCTATGGTCATGGCTGAAGGCGCTCGCGGCTCGCGGCTCAGAAGAGCCGCTTGCCCCAGGTCTCGGGCGTCTTTTCGTTGAGGATCTCGATGTCGATGTGGTACTGGAACTGCATCGTGCCGCGCTTGCGGATCCAGTCGATCATCTCGCGCAGCCCCTCCTCCAGCTTCACTTTTGGCGCGTAGCCGAGGAGCCTCCTCGCCTTCTCGGCCGAGCAGTTCGCGAGATAGACCTCCTGGGGCCGCCCGCGCATGCGCCGGGGCTCGAGCTCGAAGTTCAGGAGCCGTGCGATCGTCACCGCGAGCTCGTTGATGGTGATGAACTCGTCGTCGGGCCCGATGTTGATGACTTCCCCGGCGCATTCCGGCGCGAACGCCATCATCATGAGCGGGTCCACGTCGTCGGCGATGAAGCTGAAACAGCGCATCTGGTTGCCGTCGCCGTAGATGAACGGCTGGCGGCCCTGCAGCATCATGTTGATGAAGATGCTCGCGACGTTGCGATACGGGTCGTTGTACTTCTGGCGGGGGCCCACGATGTTGTGGGGGACCGCGATCACCCACTCCATCCCGTGCACGTCGGCGATGCTGCGCACCAGCTGCTCGGAGGCGAGCTTGCCGATGCCGTAGGGGTCCTGGGGGCGCGGCTCCATGTCCTCGGTGAACGGGACCTTGTTGGTCCCGTACCGCGCCATGGACGAACAGAGCACGAACCGGCGCACGCGGTTGGCGGCCGCCGCGGAAACCATTCCCGTCGTGGCCGTCACGATGTTCTGGGTGATCATGTGCGGGCTGAAGACGCTCAGCCCCTCGTAGGCCGTCGCGGCGCAATGGTAGGCGATGTCCACGCCCTTCATGTGCTGGCTCAGCCGCCCGAAGTCGTTGCAGTCGAGCTGGTAGAACTGCACGCCCGACGGGACGTTGTCCAGGTAGCCGCCGATCATGTTGTCGCAGCCGATGACTTCGTGGCCCTCGGCGAGGAAGGCGTCGGCCAGGTGGCTGCCGAGGAAGCCTGCGACCCCGGAGATGAAAACGCGTTTCTTGTCCAAGAAGCCCTCCGCTACTGCGAGTGGTTGGTGAAAAGGGTCGGCATGGAATCACCTTCCGGGCGTCGCCCGGCGGGGTGTTCGCGGCTTGCACTCCGTTGCGAAGTCGTGCCGTTCGGCTGCATGTGGCTCCTTTCGTCGAATGCCTGGTTTTCGGGTTCGATTCGTCTGGTCGCGAGCCCCGACCCCTTCGCGCTGCTCAATAGCCGATCGTTCGCAGGAGGTAAGAGCCGAGCATGGCGATCGCCGAGCCCGATGCGGCGATGATCAGGTACCGCACGGGCGCAGGCAGCGGCCGACGGGGGGCGGGTGGCGGCGCATCGCGCGGCGGCGTTTCCACGGGTTGCTCATCCATCGCGGGCACCCGGTGCGCCTTCGGGCCCCGGGGCTCCCGCCGTGGGCGGGAGAACGGGGAGGGCAGGCTCCGGCGCGCGCTCCTCGCGGCGCGCCGAAAACAGGATGCGGATGTCGAGGTACTCGAGGAGGTAGACCAAACCCACCGCGAACACCAGGCCGAGCCCGCCCGCGAGGAGGACGTGGAAGACCTTGATCGGCGACACGGGCCCGGTGGGCACGACCGCCGGGTGCAGGACGCGCACCTCGCTCACCGCGGAGGTGGCGCGGACGGCGGCCTCCTGATAGCTGTCGTTGAGCAGGGAGAAGTCGCGTTCGATCGAGGCGAGGGAGAGCTTCAGGGCGTCGAGGCGCGCCTGGACCTCGGGGAGCTTGCGCAGCCGCGCGTTGACGGCGTCGATGGAGCTGCGCAGCGACGCCTGCTTGGCAAGCAGGCTCCCGAGCTCCAGATCGTCGAACAGGCGCTGCGAGGAAAGCTTCCTGAAGTCCTCGGGCTGGATGAACTCCGCGCTCTTGCCCTGCCCCTCGGGCGCGCCGAGCATGCGCTGCTTCACGGAGAGCTTCGCTTCCACCGAGGCCTGGCGGGCCTGGGCGCGCGCGATCTCGCTCGCGAGCCGGGACTCCTCCAGCCGCAGCGCCGACAGGTTCTCGGTCAGCTGTTCGGTCTCCAGCTGCACCGAAGCGACGCGGTTCTCGTTGAGCAGGGATTCGATATCGCGGCGCCGCTCGGCCAGCAGTCGCTTCTTCTCCTCGAGAAGCGTCTGCAGCTGCTCGACGCGCGAGCGGCCGGGCTGGCGATCGAACTCGAGCAGCCACGCCGCGAGCACCTGGCCGAGGCGGTCGGCGATCTTCGCGGCCCGCTCGGGATGCTTGTCGCGCACGGCCAGGCGGAAGATGTAGGAGTCGTAGTTGGTGACCTTGATGTTCGCGCGCAGTTCGTTGATCGCCGCAACCGTCGGATCCTCCTCGACGATGCGGCCGAACTTGAGGAGCATCCAGGCGTACCCGCCGTATTCGCGGATCCAGTCCTTCGTCCGCTCGTACCACACCCGGTACCAGGGCCCTTCGTAGGCGGCGCGACGCTCGTCGAGCTTCAGCGCCTTGACGACGTCCAGGAGGACGGCGTTGCTCTTGAGCACCTCCTGCAGCGTCTGCCCGATCACCTTGAAGGGGGCCTGGGGGACGGGATAGCCCATGGCCTCGTTCTGCAGCGCCTTGAACCGCGTCACCTCCTGCGCGCGGTACGAGATCGCCGTGTAGGACTCGTACTTCTCCGAATAGACGTAGGTCTGCGCGAGCGCGGTGACCACCGCCGATGCCACGAAGACGACGATGAACAAGCGCTGCCGGGCGAGCACCTCCAGGTACGCCGGAGGCGGGATTCCGGGCGTCTCGGGGGGGCTTCCGGTGGCGGGCATCCGTCGGTATCCCGGGCGACTCAGAAGGCCCCGCGCTTGGCGAGGACCAGCCAGACGGTGGCGACGAAGATCTTCAGGTCGAGACCCACCGAGCGCTCCCTGACGTAGCGCAGGTCCCAGTCGAGCACCTGGCCGATGGTGAGAAGGCTGCGGCCGTTGGTCTGCGCGAGCCCGGTGATGCCCGGCTTCACGGTGAACTTGCGCATGTGATCGGCCGAATAGAAGGGCAGGTACGACGGGATCTCCGGGCGCGGGCCTACGAGGCTCACGTCGCCGGTAAGCACGTTCCAGAAATTGGGGAACTCGTCGATGGAGTAGCGCCGCAGCCAAGCCCCCGAGCGGGTCACGCGCGGGTCAGCCTCCTGCTTGTAGAAGGCGTTCAGGAACTCCTCCGAGCTGCGGAACTCGTGCCGGCCGAGATTGGGAAAGCGCTCGCGGGAGTCGGTGTACATCGTCCTGAACTTGGCGAGCCGGAAGGTGGTCGGGACATGGTAGAGCTTGCCCGGCTCGAAGCGCCCGGTCGGGGAAACGATGTCGGTGCGCCCCACGAGGTCCTCGCCCTTCATGATCTTGCTGCGCCCCGATCGCGGGTGGAAGAAGAGCACCGGCCCGGGGGAATCGAGCCGGATGAGCACCGCGGCGGTCACCAGGATCGGCAGCGTGAGCAGCACGCCCACGACGGCGAGGACGAACTCGACCACGCGGTAGCCCGCTTCCAAGAGCGCGGAATCCCGGCGCGCCAGGGGATCCACTTCGATGGCGAACAGCGGGCGGGCGGCAGCAGCCCCGGCCACGGCCGCGGATACCGCCTTCACCGCCTGCGCGTCGTTCATCGCTTCTCCGGAAGCGTCGGCATTTTCGGTCCGGCGACTTCCGGGGCCGCCGCGGGCGCCGCCGGGGCGCTGCCGCGCAGCGCGTTGAGGGCGATCAGCACGCCGGCACGCGTCACGAGCGCCGCGGCCGCCACAAGCGTGCGCGGGTCCAGCCAACCGAATGTGCGGTTCTTCCTGTAGAAGCGCAACGCCCCCTCGTGGAAGAGCCAGATGCGCCGGGCGCTTCGCTTGTTCGTGGGGCGGTTCTGCTCGTGATGCACGAGGCGCGCGCCGGGCACGCAGAACACCCGCTCGCCGGCCTTCTTGAGGCGGTAGCACCAGTCCGTGTCGACGAAGTAGGCAAAGTATCCCTCGTCCCACTCGCCCAAGCGGTCGATCAGCGACTTGCGCAGGAGCATGCACGAGGCCGCGACCGACTCCACCTGGAAGGGCTGCGTCGCGTGCACGCACTCGCGCTTGAGGTAGCGCCGGGTGAAGGGGTTGTCGGGAAAAAGGCGCGTGAGCGCGCTCTGCCGCCCAAACAGCCCGTTGATGGGCGAGGGGAAGTTGCGCGCCGATTCCTGGACGGTTCCGTCGCTGTTGAAGGCCCTGGGCGCGACGAGTCCCACGTCGGGGTTCGCGTCGAGGAAGCCGACCATCTCGGAAAGGGCCGCGGGATCGATCTCCGTGTCGGCGTCCAGGACCATCGCCAGCTCGCCGCGTGCCGCGCGGAATCCCTGGTTGACGGCGCGGGTGTGGCCGACGTTGTCCGCGTTGCGGATCAGCCGCACCTCCGGGAACGACTTCTCTAGCCGCTCGATCGTGCCGTCCACGGAGCCGTTGTCGATCACGACGATCTCCAGGTCCCGGAAGGAGGAGGCTCGCAGCGAGCGGAGGCACGGCATCAGGTGATGCCAGCAGTTCCACGAGACGATGACCACCGTCACCCGCGCCGGCGACACGGCCGCGCCGGCGCTCATGGGTTCACCTGGATCGCCGGATCGGTATTGGTCACGCGCGTGTTGTACCAGCCCAGCTGGAGCTGGATGAAGCGCGGCACGATGGCGTTGATGTACTGGTCGACGAACTGGCCGGCCTGTGCGATCTCGCTCTTGGGCACGAAGACGACATCCCGGCGCAGGAGGAAGACGTCGGGCGCCTCGTTGCGCAGGATCCGGTCGATGTCGACCTTGCTGACCGCGAGCGTCCCGTCGCCCTTGTTGCGGATGAGCAGGACGTTTGCGGGGTTGGCCGACGGAAGCAGTCCGCCGGCGCGCGCAATGGCCTGCAGGACGGTGAGGCTGCCGTCCATCTGCAGGAGCGCCGGCGCCCGGATCTCCCCACTCAGGTAGACGCTCATGCCGGCGCTTCGCGTCACGGCGACCGTCAGGTCCGTATTGCCGACGAGGCGCTGGTAGGGCCCGCGGACCTTCGTGGCGAGTTCCTCCGGCGTCATCCCCGCCACCGAAAGCTCCCCGATGAGCAGCAGGGAGATGCGGCCGTCGGTGCGTACCGCGACCTCCTGATTGAGTTGCGCGTCGAAGTAGGAGCGGATCGCCAGCGTGTCGCCGACCTGGATGCGGTAGTCCTGCTCGAGCGAGGGCTGGTAGTAGGCGGGCTGCTGGGCGCGTTCGGGCAGGGGCGTGGCCGGATACTGGACGCTCGCGCATCCGCCCGTCATCACGATCAGGAATGCCAGGACGCGTCCCCAGGGCATCGCCGGCTCCGCTCAGTCCTTCTTGCCGAGATCGGACTCGCGCCGGCCGAGCGTCTTGCGCCGCTCGGGGCCGTTCCAGGAAATCGCCTGTTTGCGGCGCTCCGTGCGCACGCGGCGATCCTCCTGCGGCCTCTCCTGGCCGGCGATCGCGTGGGGGAACTCGCGGCGGATGTAGTCGTCGAGCGCCTCCCGCCAGGGGCGCATGAGGTTGATGTCGATCGCGCGCAGGTTGGCGTTGGTCATCATTTCCGAGACCGGACGGGGCGCGAAGTAGTTGCCGGCGAAGTACGAGGAGTCCACGGGGATCAGCTCGATCTCGCTCTTTCCGCAGATGTCGAGGATCGCCCGGGCCACGTCGTAGCGCGTCCCCGACCCCTCGCACACCATGTGGTACGTGCCGTAGCGGCGGCTGTCGAGCAGGCGGAACAGATTCAGGGCGAAATCGTGCGTGTAGGTCGGGGTGCCCCAGCGGTCGTTCACCGCCCGGATGACCTTCGCGCCCGAGACGATCTGCCCGAGCATGTGGTGGACGAACTTGTGATCCTTCGCGGCGCCGCCGCCGACCATCCAGCCCGCGCGAACGATGAAGTGCCTGCGGCAGCGGGCGGCGGCGAGAATCTCGCCGTCGTACTTCGTCTGGCCGTACACCATGATCGGCCGGGGCTGATCCTGCTCGGTGTAGAAGCCCTCCTTCGTTCCGTCGAAGACGCCGGCCGTGCTGATGTAGACCAGGGTGGCTCCGTATTCCTCGCACAGCGAGGCGACCTCGCCGGTCGCCTCCGCGTTGGTCTCGCGTGCGATTCCCGGATGGACCTCGCAGAACTCCAGGTCCGTGCAGGCCGCCAGATGCAGCACGAGCGTGGGCTGCAGATCCGCGAAGGCACGACGCAGCGCATCGCCGTCGCGCACATCCAGACGCTCGAGCCAGCTCTCGTTGAGGTCGATGTCCGTGGCTGAGAGGTTCCGGAACCGAGACGAAAAGTACGGGAACACGGCGTTTCCAAGCATGCCGCCCGCACCCGTGATTAGTACGCGTTCAGTGTCCATCGACTGCCTCGTTCTATTCGTTATCCGCTGGCGGGCTCCGAACCGACCGGTGCTGGCGGGGCCAGGGGGTACCCCATGTCTGGTGACAGCCCATTGCAGGCGCTGTCGGTGCGCAGGGGCGACCGTGGGCCCATTATAGACGCAGCGGCGGACGGCAGGCGGAAACCGGGGCGGATTCGGCGCGGGTTTGGCGGCATAATTGGCGACGCAACCTGTGGCAGCGATTCGCGCACCCCGGGCCGGAGCCGCGGGCAAACCGCCATTATCCCTTTACAGCCCGCGATTGTATGCGGAAAATTCCACACATTCCGGTCCCGGGCAGGTAGCGATGGCGAATTTTCCGCAAGCGAACGGCATGCCCGATTCCGGCCCGTCGAACCGGCGGCCGGATCTCGAGCGCGCCGGGTGGGCGGCACGCCGCTGATGCAGGATCGGACGCAGCGCGTCTCCTCCGAGCCCGTCGTTGTCCTCGGCGGGGGCCTCGCCGGGCTGTCGGCCGCGATCACCTGCGGCGCGGCAGTCTATGAAGCCGAAGATGTCGTGGGCGGCGTGGCCGCTTCCGATCGCGCCGAGGGATTCGCCTTCGACCGCGGAATCCACATCATGCAGGCGGCGCCGGCCAAGGTCCTCCGGCTGCTCGACGAAGTCGGCGTCCGCCTCGTCTCCCACAGCCGCCGGGCCTACATCTATTCCCACGGGGTCTTCACGGCCTATCCGTTCCAGGTGAATACGGCCGGCATGCCATTGCGGCTGCGCGCGCGCTGCGTGTGGGATTTCCTCACCCGCCCCCGCGGCAGGCGCCCCGCGAACTACGAGGAGTGGATCTACGCGAACGTCGGGCGCGGATTCGCCGACACGTTCCTGATTCCCTACAGCGAGAAGTTCTGGACGGTCCATCCGCGCGAGATGACCCACGAATGGACCGGCAATCGCGTGCCGCAGCCCACGACCCTCCAGGTGATCCGTGGCGCGCTGTGGAGTCGCCAGACGCGCATCGGCACCAACACCGACTTCAAGTATCCGGACAGCGCGCCTGGCTACGGGGCGATCGGCGAAGCCCTGGGCCGAAAGGCGGTCGCGATCCGCTGCGGCCACCGCGCGGAACGACTGGACGTACGTGGACGGACCCTGCATTTCGACAACGGCGCGAGTGTCGCCTACGGGCGACTGATCAGCACCATCCCGTTGCCCGAACTGGTGCGCATCTGCCCGGACGCGCCCGAGGAGGTCCGCACCGCCGCCGCGCGGCTCCGGACCAACAGCATCGTCGTGGTGAACCTCGGCATCGGACGGCCGGCGATTTCCGGATGGCACTGGGTGCATTTCCCCGAAAGGGACGTGAGCTTCTTCCGCCTCAGCTTTCCGCACAACTTCGCGGGCAACGTCTCCCCGCCCGGGACCTCCTCGATTTCGGCGGAGGTGGCCTATTCGGCCGAGCGGCCCGTCGACAAGAGCGCGATCGTCGAGCGGGTGGTGGACGACTTGCGGCGCGTGCGCCTGCTGCGCCCTGACGATCGTGTCGTCTTCACGATGACCCGCGACATCCGATACGCCTATTGCATCCACGACTTCCACCGCAAGACGGCGGTGCGGACCGTGCGCAACTGGCTGCTCGCGCACGACGTCATCGCGACCGGCCGATACGGGCTCTGGAACTACTTCTGGAGCCACGAGGCGATGATGAGCGGAATGCAGGCCGGGGAAAGGGCCCTGAAGGCCGCCGCGCTCGTCGAGGACAGTCCCGGAGTCCCCGTTGCCGCCGACTGAAGCCCCGCCCGCCCACCGCTACTCGGAAATCCGATTCTGCCCGCGCTGCGGGTCCGGATACCGGCCGCAGGACTTCCACGCGGCCGACGTCATGTTCCTCTGCGGGAGCTGCGGCTTCGATTACTACCAGAATCCCCTTCCCGCGGCCGTCGTGGCCCTGCGACACCCCGTGCGCACGGACGAGCTCCTCATGCTCAAGCGCCGCACGCCGCCGAACGTCGGGCTGTGGTGCGTGCCCGGGGGGTTCATCCGTTACGGGGAGGCGCCCGACGCGGCGGCCGCCCGCGAGGTTCGCGAGGAGGTCGGCATCGAGGCCGACATCGGGCCGGTGCTGCGCGCGGGGTTGGTCGACTACGCGTACCGGGGACGCCGCCTGTGCATCCTGGAGCTCGCCTACGTCGCGGTTCCCCGGGGCCCCCTGCCCGCGGAGGGCCTCACGACGCCCGAGGCCTCGGAGACCGCCTGGCGCCCCGTGGCCGAGCTGCTGCGCGAGCCCGGAATGCTCGCCTTCCCCGAGCAGCACGAGGTGCTGAGGGCGTTCGGCGCCCTGGTCGATGCCGGCCGCTAGGCCGCCTTGCTCTCGAAGAACTTGATCTCGGCGCGCGAGTTCTGGAGCAGGTCGAGCAGATACTGGCCGTAGCCGCTCTTCGAAAGCGGCGCGGCGAGGGCGGCGAGCTGCTCGGCCGTGATGTATCCCATGCGGAACGCGACTTCCTCCGGGCAGGCGATCTTCAGCCCCTGGCGCTTCTCGATCGTGTGCACGAAGCTCGCGGCCTCGATGAGCGACTCGTGGGTTCCCGTGTCCAGCCAGGCGTGGCCGCGGCCCATCACGATCACCTCGAGCTCGCCGCGCTCGAGGTAGCGGCGGTTCACGTCGGTGATTTCGAGCTCCCCGCGCGGGGAAGGCTTGATCGATTTCGCGATCTCCACGACGCGGTCGTCGTAGAAGTACAGTCCCGTGACGGCGTAGCGCGAACGGGGCTCGCTGGGCTTTTCCTCGATGCTGACGGCGCGCCCCTGCGCGTCGAACTCCACGACGCCGAATCGCTCGGGGTCGGTGACCGGGTAGGCGAAGACCTTCGCGCCCCGCGTCGTCGCCGCGGCCCTCTGCAGGTCCTTGGCGAGCTCGTGGCCGTGGAAGATGTTGTCGCCCAGGATCAGCGCCGAGGGCTTGCCGCCGATGAACTTCTCGCCGATGAGGAAGGCCTGCGCGAGGCCTTCGGGCGACGGTTGCACGGCGTAGCTCAGCTCGAGCCCCCAGCGCCGCCCGTCGCCGAGCAGCTGCTCGAAGCGCGGCGTGTCCATCGGCGTGGAGATCACGAGGATCTCGCGGATGCCCGCGAGCATGAGCGTCGACAGCGGGTAGTACACCATCGGCTTGTCGTAGACCGGGAGGAGCTGCTTGGAAATCGCGAACGTCGCCGGGTGCAGGCGCGTGCCCGAACCTCCCGCAAGGATGATTCCCTTCATGGCCTTATCGCAGTCTTGGTAGGTGGATGGAATGCGCCCGGATGGTCTCGGACAGTGGGCCGCGGCTTCGGGCCGCGGCTCCTGGGAAGGTCGGGCGGCTCCGCGCGGGAGGCCGCCCGGGGCCTAGAGCACGGCGAGCTGCGTCGGAGCCACCGCCTGCTTGGGGCCGCCGATGTCGAGCTCCGGCTGCTTCACGCGCATGTTGATCTTGTAGCTCACGAACTCCGTCGGGTTCACCGTCAGCCAGGCGAGCTGGCGCAGGTGCTCGAGCGTGTCCGCGGGCACGGCGAGGCCCTTCATGATCGACTTGGTCCACTTCATCTGGTCGGTGTCGAAATCGGGGTCGAGCTGGCCGTTCTTGACCACCATGTCGTAGATCTTCGTCCCGGGGAACGGCACCACGGCGAAGAGGGCCGCGTGGTTCATGCCCGCCTCGACGTGCGTCTTGGCGAAGAGGATGGTGTTGTGGATTTCGGCGAGCGTCTCGTCCGGATAGCCGATCATGTAGTTGCCCGCCGTCTTGATGCCGATCTTGTCGCACTCCTTGATCAGCTTGCGGGTATCGGTCTTCTGCATGTTCCACTTGCCCGAGGAGTACTTGTCCACGAGCCGCTGGTTCGCGGACTCGAAGGGCAGGTGGAGCATGTGGAAGCCGGCCTCGGAGAGGATCTCGAGGAACTCGGTGTCGATGTCGAGGTGCCCGCCGAAGTTCTTCAGCAGGTGGACGATGTTGATGCCGTTCACGTCCGAGAGGTGCAGGCCCATCTCGGCCACCTTCTCGAACAGCGTGTAGGCGCGCTTCTTCTTGGCGAAGAGGCTGTCGTCCTCGAAGAAGATGTAGTGGGCGCCGAGGTCCTTCAGGGTCTGCAGCTCGCGCAGCACCCGGTCGATGGACTTCATCCGGAAGTTGCCCACGGAGCCGGCGACCTCGCCGTCCACCTCCTTGGAGATGTGGCAGTAGAGGCACTGGAACGGGCAGCCCCGCGAGGTCTGCAGCGACGCGTACTGGATGCGCGCGCCCTCGGGGAACTGTCCGCCGTGGGGCCGCGAGAGATCCCAGTACTTCTGCAGCGGCAGGAGGTCCCAGGCGGGCATGGGCAGCTCGTCCAGGTTCTCGATCGGCGGCGGGGTCCGGTTGACCACTTCCTTGCCCGACTCGTCGAGGAATGCGATGCCGCCGACTTCCGAGAGGGGGCGCTTGCCGCGCACGGCCTCGGCGATCTGCACGATGATGCGCTCGGCCTCGGAGAGGACGATGATGTCCACACCCGCCTTGAAGAACCGGTCGCGCATGTTGCGGGCGTTCACGCCGCCCGCGATCACCAGCTTCTCGGGGAAGTTCTGCTTGGCGAGGCGGATGAGGTCGAGCACCATCGTCGTCTGGGTCGTGAAGATCGACGAGACGCCGAGCACGTCGAAATCGGCCATCTTCCTCACGATCTGCTCGGGCGGCATGCCGCAGCGGATGAGGCCGCTCGGAAGCAGCTTCGTGTTGAAGAAGCTGTCCTTCATCGGCTCGTCCTTGTCGCCGACGGAGACGTCGAGGATCTTCACGTCGTATCCCGCCTCGCGGACGGCGCCGGCGAGGTAGGGCAGGCTGAGAGAGCCGTCGGGCTTGGCCATCTCCTCGGGCCCGAACTGCAGGGCCGAGTACATGAAGAGGAATCGCGGATTGCCGAACTGGAACGCGTCGAGCTTTGTAGTCATAGTTGTCTCCGGGTTCTCTGGGCCTGCGACTGCACCACCGTGCGCAAGGTGGAACTTGTGATACTACGATGCGCCCTCTCGAGAGTCAAAGCGAAAGGCGGGCCACCGGGATCGCCCCGGGCTCCGGAAACCTACCTTCCGGGCGGCATTCCCGAATACGGCCTATCCGGGTGCCACGGTGCCGACTTTTCGGCATTTTCGCTGTGCGCCATTTCACTTTTGCGGCGGTTCGGTCAGGGACGCCGAGCGGCGGCGCGCCCTGTCGTGGTGCGCCGGGGCTCCGAGATGAAGCAAGGCCCGACGCGGGATGAGGGAGCGGATTGCGGCGATCCCGCCGCCTGGCGTCTCATGAACCCATGGTGGAAAACGTTCGTCCGGGAGGATCGCGAATGAGATACGAGCTCTTCTACTGGCCCGGGATCCAGGGGCGCGGCGAATTCGTCCGGCTGGCGCTCGAGGACGCCGGCGCCGATTACCTCGACGTGGCCCGCTCCCGGGGGAAGGGCCGCGGCGTGGAGGCGATGCTTCGCCTGATGGGCGACCCGCGCCTGGCGCACCCGCCGTTCGCGCCGCCGTTCCTGAAGGTGGGCGATGTGCTCGTCGCGCAGACGGCCAACATCCTGCAGTTCCTGGGGCCCCGCCTCGGCCTCGTGCCCCGCGACGAGGCGAGCCGCCTGTGGGCGCACCAGCTGCAGCTCACCATAGCGGACCTCGTCGCGGAGGCGCACGACACGCACCATCCGATCGCGGGCGGCCTCTACTACGAGGAGCAGAAGCCCGAGGCGCGCAGGCGCGCACGGTATTTCGTCCGCGATCGCATCCCCAAGTACCTCGGCCATTTCGAAAAGGTCCTCGCCGCCGATCCCGCGGGTCGCGGGCACCTCGTCGGCGCCCGGCACTCCTACGCGGACCTCTCGATGTTCCAGGCCATGGCCGGCCTGCATTACGCGTTCCCGAAGGCCATGGCCCGGCTCGCGCCAGCCCACCCGCGGCTCGAGGCGTTGTGCCGGCGCGTGCGCGCGCGCCCCCGCATCGCCGCCTACCTCGCCTCGAAGCGTCGAGTGCCCTTCAACGAGCAGGACGTCTTCCGCCACTACCCGGAGCTCGAGCGCGCGGCGCGATGATTGACCGGGATCAATCGGCGCCGGCGGCGGGGGGATACCGTGGAATCAGGCGGTGCTGATTGATCCGCCGATCAGGCAGGAAAGGCCTCCATGCAAACTCCCCTGCAGATCACCATCCGCAACCTTCCCCACTCCGATGCCCTCGAGACCCGCATCCGCGAAAGCGCGGCGAAGCTCGAGCGGCTCACGCCTCGCATCACGAGCTTCCGCGTGACCGTCGAGGAATCGCACCGGCACCAGAGTCAGGGCCGGCAATTCGAGGTGCGCATCGACCTGCGCGTGCCCGGCGGCACGGAGATCTTCGCGAGCCACCAGGACGAGGACGTCTACGTGGCGGTGCGCGACGCCTTCGACGCGGCCAAGCGCCAGCTCGAATAGCGGCTCGGCCGGGACCCTGCCCGGGGTCGCGGGAAATCGCGTCGCGACGCATGGCGATTTCGGCTCGCGCGCGTGCGCGTCCCGCAGTCTCATGTCGGTGCGCGCGGCGCGGGGCGCCCTGGGTGTTCCCGCCGCGCGGACCCGACAACTTCCACGACGAGGTTCCCCGTGAATACCCGCAATTCCCGCGCGCTCGCGCTCGCAGTCCTGACGACCTTCCTCTCCCTGCCCGCCCTCGCGGCGGAAAGACCCGGCAAGATGCCGGAGCGCGCCGACAAGGCGATCGTCTGCGCCCAGGAGGCGGACACGAAGGCCCTCGCGGGCGCGGCGCGGTCGCGCTACGTGGACCAGTGCGTCGAGGACCTCGGCACGCTCGCCGCGAGCGCGGCGAGGCCGTCGAGCCAGCAGGAGAAGATGAAGACCTGCAACGCGGAGGCGCGCAGGAAGGAGCTGCACGGCGACGAGCGCCGCTCCTTCATGAGCGCCTGCCTCAAGGGGTGAGGCGGCTCAGCCCGTGCTCCAGGCGCGCGGCCGCTTCATGCCGGCGATGCGGCACACCTGCGCCACGTAGCCATAGGGAAACA
>JBGAQP010000027.1:0-42303 GCA_044220635.1 Usitatibacteraceae bacterium | reverse complement strand
GCGACGTTGGTGACCGAGAAGTCGTTGCCCACGAAGGAGGCCGCGAGCGCCGCGAAGGCGCCCGCCACGAACAGGAACTGGCCGATGGCGATCGGCCGCGCCGTGGAGACCAGCGCCGCGCGCCGGGTGGCCGCTCCCGCGAGCGGCAGGACCGCCTGCGCGAGGGCGAGGGTCAGCGCGATGACGAGGGCGAAGTGGCCGAGTTCCGGGATCATTTACTTGCGCTCCGCTTTCTGCCCGGCGAAGGCCGCCTTGTCCATGTGGACCCCGGCCTTCTCCAGCGCATGGGCCGCCTCCGGCGGCATGTAGTTCTCGTCGTGCTTGGCGAGCACCTCGGAGGCGCGGAAGACGCCGCCCTCGCCGAGCCGGCCCTGCGCGACCACGCCCTTGCCCTCCTTGAAGAGGTCGGGAAGGATTCCCGAGTAGACCACGGGAATGGTCTTCGCGCCGTCGGTCACCCGGAAGCGCACCGTCAGGGCGTCCTTCTCGCGCACGAGGCTGCCGTCCTCGACCAGCCCGCCGACGCGGAACGCCCGGTCCTTGGGGGCTTCGTTGGCGGCGACCTGCGTGGGCGTGAAGAAGAAGACGAGGTTCGATTGGAACGCGTTGAGCACCAGGCTCGCCGCCACCCCGAGCGCTCCGAGCCCCCCGACGATCCAGATGGCGCGCTTAGTCCTGGGCTTCAAGATCCCGCTCCTCCTCGATTTTCCGCAATGCCCGCGTGCGCCTCAGGCGCAGCGCGACGATTTCCGCGACGACCGCGAGGGCCATCGCCCCGTAGGACATCCAGACGAAGAACCCCTGGCCGCCCATCGCCCAGAACTCTGACCAGCTCGACCAGCTCATGGTTCACGCCCCTTTCAGGTCGCGGACCCACTGGGCCCGGCACTCTCGCTCGAGGATGATGGCGCGCACCCGCACGAGCGTGGCCCCCGCGGCGTACATCCAGGCGGCGAAGGCCATCAGGAGCATGCCGGTGAGCATCGCCACGTGCATCGAGGTGCCCTTGAAGCTCACGCTGGAGCCCTGGTGCAGGGTATTCCACCACTGCACCGAGAAATAGATGATCGGCAGGTTCACCACGCCGATGAGGGCGAGGAGCGAGGCCGCGCGGTCGCCACGGCGCGGGTCCTCGAAGGCATTGGCGAGCGCGATGAACCCGAAGTAGAGGAACAGCAGGACGAGCTCCGAGGTGAGGCGGGCATCCCACACCCAGTACGCGCCCCAGGTGGGCCTTCCCCAGAACGCGCCGGTCCACAGGGCGACGAAGGTGAAGATCGCGCCGGTCGGGGCGATCGCCCGCGCCATCATCGCCGAAAGGCGCGTGTTGAACGTGAGCGTCAGGGCCCCGTAGCAGGCCATGATGAAGTACAGGAACATCGACATCCACGCCGCGGGGACGTGCAGGAAGATCACGCGGTAGACCTCGCCCTGCTGGAAGTCCGTGGGCGCCTCGAAGAAGCCGATGTAGAGCCCGGTGACCGCGAGGATCGCGGCGAGCACGAAGAACCAGGGCGCCATGCGGCCGGCGAGGTGGTAGAAGGTGGCGGGCGAGGAGAAATAGAACAGGTTCATGGTCAGTCGATCGCGATGCGCACCGCGGCGCACACCGCCGCGGGCAGGCCCATGGCGGCGAGAATGAGCCCGGCGCCGAGCAGGGAGAGGTGCGGCGCGGCAGATACGCCGGAGGCCTGGGCTTCCGCCGCGCCCGCGCCGAAGACGAGGACGGGGACGAAGAGGGGCAGGGCGAGAAGCGCGAGGAGCATGCCGCCGCCGCGCGCCCCGAGGGCCAGCGCCGCGCAGGCCGCGCCCAGGAGCGAGAGCACGGGCGTGCCGATGGCGAGCGCGGCGGCGAGCGCGCCGAGCGTGTCCGTCGCGAGCCCGTACTGCAGCCCGATGAGGGGCGACAGGAGCGTGAGTGGCAGCCCCGACATCGTCCAGTGCGCGGCCATCTTGCCGCAGGCCCAACCGGCCATGGGGTGCGGAGAAAGGGCCATCTGCTCGAGGGACCCATCGACGAAATCCGCGGAGAAGAGCGAGGGCAGAGACAGGAACGCCGCGAGCAGGGCGCACACCCAGATCACGCCGGGCCCGATGCGCTGCAGCAGCTGCGGCTCGGCGCCCACGCCGAGGGGAAAGAGCGAGGCGACGAGGACGAAGAACGCCACCGTGAGCATGGTCTCGTCGGGATGGCGCCAGGCGAGCGTGAGGTCGCGGCTGAAGGCCCAGGCGAATCCCGAGCCGAAGGAGCCGCGGGCCGGCGTCTCGGCGAGGGGCGTGGCGGCGGCGCTCATTCGCCCATGCGCCATTCGCGCACCGCGCCCGCTCCCGCGGGAAGGTCGTGGTGTGTCGCCACCAACGCGAGCCCGCCACGCGCGACGTGCCGGCCGAGGAGCCCGGCGAGCTGGTGCTGGCCCGCGTCGTCGAGGGCCGTGAGCGGCTCGTCGAGCAGCCACAGCGCGGCCCCGTCGAGCGCGAGGCGGGCGAGGCCGATGCGCCGGCGCTGCCCGGCCGAAAGCCGCCGCGCGGGCAGCAGGCGGCGCTTCTCGAGCCCCACTTCGGCGAGCGCCTCGCGGATCGCCCCGGGGGGCGCCGCCTGGCCGCGCAGCTTGAGGGCGAACTCCAGGTTCTCCTCGGCGCTCAGGTCGTCCTTGAGGCCCGGCAGGTGGCCCATGTAGAGCAGCTCGCCGTGGAAGGGCTGGGAGGATGCGCGCGCGGGGACGCCGTCCCAGACGACCTCGCCGGAATCGGGCCGCGTGAGCCCCGCGACGCAGCGCAGCATCGTGGTCTTGCCGCTTCCGTTGGGGCCGCGCAGGGCGACCAGCTCCCCGGGAGCGATCGCGAAGGAAACGTCCTTGAACAGCCGCGCGGGACCCCGCGAGCAGGCGAGCGAGCGGATCTCGAGGCGGGGGGTGGCGGTCGGCGGGCCGGCGTTCACGGCAGCACGCGATTGATCACGATCTTCACGTCGCGGGCGCCCGGCTTGACCACGTCGCTCGTGCCGACCAGGTCTCCGGACTGGGCCTGCGCGTTGCCCGAGCGCGAGACGCGCGCCTCGATGCGGATCTCGGGCGTGGAGGAAAGCGTCATGCCCGGCGACATGGCCATGCTGTCGTCGAGCCGGAAAGCACGCGGCAGTTCCTTCGCCGTCGCGCGCACGACGGCGAGCGGGATGCGCGGCCCGCCTTCGGCCCGGGCGAAGATGTAGAGCGCCTCGCTGCCGGTGATCCTGCCGGCCATGTCCGCGTCCACGCTGACCGTGCCCGTGACGACCTGCGCGCCCGAGGCGACCGGTCCCGCGGCAGGTGCCTTGGGCGCGGCGGCTTCGGGCTTCGGGGGCGCCGCCTTCGCCATGGCGGCCGGAGGTGCCGAAGCGGCAGGGGATGCGGGAAGGGGCTTGCCCGCGGCGGCAGAGCGCTCGCGAACCTCCGCGATGATCGAGCGGGTGCGCGACAGGTCCTCGGACCCCGGGGGCAGCTGGGCCGCGAGGCGCTCCCAGTAGCCGAGGGACACGGGGAAGTCGCCCGCGTTGAGCGACGCCGTTCCCGCGAGCGCGAGGGACTTGCGGTGCCCCGGATCGATCTTCAGCGCTTCCTTGACCAGCTCGTAGGGCTTGCCCGCGAGGGACTGACCCTGCGCCATGGCGAGCGCGTCCGCGTAGTCGGCGAGCACGTCCGGATCGCCCGGGACGAGCTGCGCGAGCCTCTCGTAGGCCTCGGCCGACTCGCGAAACCGGCCCAGGGCCCCTGAGGAGCGGGCGAGCAGCGCCCAGCCGTTCGGGTCGTCCGGGCGCTCGCGGACCTTGACGGCGAGCGCGTCGACCATCGCGGCCATTTCCTGGTCGCTCGCGTGGGGATCGCCGCCCTTGGCGGCGAGGGCGGCGTCGAGCGCGCCCGGCGTGCCCAGCGAGACGTAGAGCGCGATCGCGGCGGCCGGCAGCGCGAGGGCGACGATGGCCGCGGCGATCGTCGGCCGCGGCAAGGGCCTGGTGGCGGTGGCCGTCGCCTGCGCCGCGAGATCGGTCTGCGCGCGGGTGACGAGCTCGGCGAGCGCTTCCTCGCGGGCCTCGCGCGGCAGCACGCCGCTCGCGACGTCGGCTTCGATCTCGGCGCGTTGCCCGCGCAGCACCGCGAGGTTCGCCTCGTGTTCCGTCGGGCCGGCGGCCGCGCGCGCGCGAAGCAGGGGCACGAGCACGAAGGCCAGCGCCACCACGATCATGAGGGCGGCAAGGATCCAGAAGACGAGCATTCGGGGAGCGCGGCGCGGAGGGAAAAGTCGCAGGGATTATACCGGAGAGCCCCCCATCTTTCCCCTTTGAGATTGCGCAAAGGCGCCGCGGACGGTGCCGCTTGCGCCGACTCGCCGGAAAGCTACAATGCGCCACCAAGAAGGCGTCGACGAACGCCCGGGGGAGGCATCGCGATCGGCGCTCGTGTCACGCGCCGACGATGGCGGGCATCCCTCGGTCCAGCGAGGGTCGGGAGGCCCCAACCGCGCATGAAGCTCCACGAACCGGCGTTCACGACCTCCCCGCGAAGGGACCCCCCGCGATGAGGCACCAGTCGATCCTCGAGTACGCGGGCTTCCGCTGGTTCAAGGCGGGTCTCGTCCTCGCCGCGATCTGCGCCGCGGTCTATCTCTGGCACGAGCCGCCTCTCAAGCCCTACGGCGGGACCTGGCTGGGCTACGCGCTGGGAACGCTCGGCGCGGCCCTGATCCTCTGGCTTCTCTATTTCGGCGTCCGCAAGCGCCGCTATCGCTCGAACGCGGGCACCGTGCAGGGCTGGCTTTCGGCGCACGTGTACCTCGGCACCGCGCTCGTGGTGGTCGCCACGCTGCACACGGGGTTCGAGCTCGGCTGGAACGTCCACACGCTCGCCTATGTCCTGATGCTCGCGGTGGTCGCGAGCGGCTTCTGGGGCGTCTTCGTCTACCTGCGCGTGCCGCGCGCGATGACCGAGAACCTCGGCGAGGAGACGGTCGCCTCGATCCTGCTCGCGATCGCCGACATCGACCGGGAGGTGCGCGAAAAGGCGCTCTCGCTGCCCGACCGCATCCTCGCACTGGTCGATCGCTCGATCGCGGGAACGAGCCTGGGCGGCGGGTTCCTGCGCCTGCTCTCCGGGCGCGACCCCGGCTGCCCGACGGCGGCGGCGGTGCGCGAGCTCCCGGAGCTCGCGCGCGGGTTGCCAGCGGAGTCCGCGACGCTTAACAAGGAGGTCTACACGCTGCTCCTGCAGAAGAACGAGCTCCTTCAGCGCGCGCGGCGCGACCTGCGCCACAAGGCGGTCCTCGATCTCTGGCTCTACATCCACGTGCCGCTCGCCCTCGCGCTGCTGGCCGCGCTCTCGGCGCACGTCCTCTCGGTGTTCATCTACTGGTGACGCCCCCGGCGCGATCCCCGTGAGACTCCTCCTCGTCACCCAGACCCGCGGCCGAAGCGGCCGCGCGCTGCAGGCGAAGCGCGAGATCCGCGCCGACTGGATCCGGGTCGGCCGCGCCGCGAACTGCGAGATCCACCTCCCGGACCCGCGCGTGGCCCTCAGCCAGGGCCTCATCGTGAATCGCGACGGGCCGGTCTACAGCGAGGGCGAGGCCGGCGTGGTCGGCCGCTCGAGCACCACCCGCAAGGCCGTGAAATCGGTGCGCCTCCGGCCCGGGACCTCGGTCGACGTCGGCCCCTATCGCTTCACCGCGCTCGAGACGCCGGAGGGCTTCGACGGGGCGATCGCGGTGGAACTCGTGCGCCCCGCGCCGGAGGTGGCGAGCGGGATCGCCACGCGCGCCACGCGCCTCACGCTCGCCGCCTCGGGCCTGCCCAAGCGCTGGGCGTCCTGGGGACTGCTCGTGGCGCTCGCGGTGGTCTTCTTCCTCGTGCCGGCCGGGCGCGTCCTCGACCTGCCCTGGAAGGACGCCGCGGGCCAAGGGGTGTTCGCGAGCGACCGTTTCTGGAATCCCGGCCCCGTGCTGCTCGCCCACCAGCCGATCGAGGCGAAGTGCGAGGCCTGCCACGAGGTGGCCTTCGAGCACGTGAAGGACCGCGCCTGCCTCGAGTGCCACGCGGTCATCGGCCGGCACGTCGATCCCGCGCTGCAGCCGGCCGCGCTCTTCGAGGGATCGCGGTGCACGAGCTGCCACCGGGACCACAAGGGGGTGAAGCCGACGCACCGCGACGACGACCGATTCTGCGTCGACTGCCACCGCGACATCCGGGCGAAGGCCGGGGGCGCAAGCTCGCACAACGTCGCCGATTTCGCGCTCGACCACCCGGCGTTCCGCGTCACGCTCCCCGAGGGCGCGACGCTGCGGCGCGTGCGCCAGGGGGCGGGGCCGCTCGCCGAGAAGTCGAACCTCGTCTTCCCCCACGACCTGCACCTCGATGCGAAGGGCGTGCGTTCCCCGCTCCAGGGGCGCATGAAGCTCGCCTGCGCGAGCTGCCACCAGCCCGACGCTTCGCGCCGCAGCTTCGAGCCGGTGTCGATGCGTCGGCACTGCCAGGAGTGCCACCGGCTGGAGTTCGAGCCGGCGGTGACCGCGCGCGAAGTCCCGCACGGAGCGCCGCGCGAGGCGACCACGGTGGTCCGGGAGTTCTATGCGAACCTCGCGCTGAACGGCGTGCGGGATAGCTTCGAGAAAGCTTTCGGGGTTCCGGGCGAAGGGCTGCTGCGGCGCGCGGGCGAGCCCTCGCAGGCCGAGCGGCGCGTCGCCCTCGAGCTCGCGAGCCGCAAGGCCGAGCGCGTCTCGGCCGAGCTGTTCGAGGTGCGAGTCTGCAAGACCTGCCACGAGGTAGCTCGCGGCGAGCGCGACGGCGCGCCCGAATGGAGCGTGGCCGCGGTCCGGCCCCATCACCGCTGGATGCCCCAGGCGCGGTTCGACCACGCGAGCCACTCGTCCGCGAAGTGCGCCGACTGCCACGACGTGGCGCGCTCGAAGCGCTCGAGCGACGTCGCCATGCCCGCGATCGCGACCTGCCGCGAGTGCCACGGGGGCGGCCGGCCCGTGGAGAAGAAGCTCACGTCGAACTGCCTGCTGTGCCACGGCTTCCACGCCACGAAGCACGCCTGGGACCCGTCGTTCAAGCCGCGCGGCACGACCCGCGTGGCCGAAGGGGCCGCCGGTGGCCGCTGAGCCCGGCCCGCGGGCGGCGCTCCTCGCCGCGGGGCTCGCCGCCGCGGTGCTCGCGGGTTGCTCGGGCTCCACGGGCAGCGCGGGCTCGAACGCCTGCGTGGGCAGCTGCCAGTCCGCGCAGAATTTCCTGACGCAGGACGACGTCCGGCGCGTGCTCGCCCAGGCGGTGGGCGAGGCCCAGGCCCGGGGCGTGCGCGCCACGGTCGCGGTGGTCGATCGCGTGGGCAACGTGCTCGCCGTGTTCGAGATGACGGGAGCGCCCGCGACGATCGCGATCACCGGAGGGCGCGGGGGCTCGGGCGGGCTCGACGGGATCGCCGCCGGAACCGTGCCCGCCTCGCTCGCGGCCATCGCCAAGGCGATCACCGGGGCCTACCTGTCGACGGAGGGACACGCGTTCACCACGCGCACGGCGGGCCAGATCGTCCAGGAGAACTTCTATCCGGGCGAATCGCAGCAGCCCTCCGGTCCGCTCTTCGGCGTGCAGTTCTCGCAGCTCTCGTGCTCCGACGTGAACCGCAACTTCGCGCATGGCAGCGTCGGCCCGAAGCGCTCGCCGCTCGGGCTCGCCGCCGACCCGGGAGGCATTCCGCTCTACCGGAACGGGACGGTGGTCGGCGCGATCGGCGTCGAGGCCGACGGCCTCTACACGCTCGACCGGGTGATCACCGACCGGGACGAGCACCCCGAGGAACTCGTGGCCGTCGCGGGCGGCAGCGGATTTTCGCCGCCGGACGACCGGCGCGCGGATCGCATCACCGCGGACGGACGCACTTTCCGCTACGTCGATTCCGAGGCGATCGCCTCCAACCCGGCCGCCGCGCCGGCCTTCGGGGCGCTCCCGGGCGCCTTGATCCCGGTGGCCGGCTATGTGGATGCCGCCGTGCACGCCGGCACGGCCTTCGGCACGGCCGCATCGGGCGTGCGCGCCGATACCGGCGCTTTCGCCCCGCTGGGCGCCAAGGTGCTCGTGAACGCCTCGGACGCGAACCGCTTCCCGCCCACGGCGTCGGCGAGCGCAGGCCTCGCCGCCCGCGACGTGGAGGCGATCATCGGCGAGGCGCTCAAGGTCGCGGCGCGCGCCCGGGGGCAGATCCGCCGCCCGCTCGGCAGCCCCGCCCAGGTGACGGTCGCGGTCGTCGATCGCGAGGGCACGATCCTCGGCCTCGCGCAGACTGCGGACGCGCCGGTCTTCGGAATCGATGTTTCCGCGCAGAAGGCGCGCGGCGCGCTCTTGTTCTCGCACCCCGATGCGGCCGCGCAACTCGCCGCGGCCGCGCCCGTGGTGTACCTCGACCCGCCGGGAGGGGGCGCGAGCCTCGCCGCCTACGTGGCCGCGATGCGCGATTTCGTCGGCGCAAGCGCGGGCTCGCTCACCGGGGGCGTGGCCTGGTCCACGCGCGCGATCGGCAACCTGCACCGCCCGACGTTTCCCGACGGGATCGCCGACACGCCCGCGGGCCCGCTTTCCAAGAGCTATGCCGCGTGGAGCCCGTTCAACGTCGGATTCCAGCTCGACCTCGTCCACAACCAGCTCGTGAAGGGCGTGCTGGGCAGCGTCGAGACGGGGTGCGCGGGGCGGGCGTCGGCGGGCGCGGGGGCGGGCACGCCCGACGCGGGCGTGCCGCTCGCGGCGAACGGCGTGCAGATCTTTCCCGGCGGCGTTCCGATCTACCGGGGCGCGCAGCTCGTCGGCGCGATCGGGATCTCGGGCGACGGCGTGGACCAGGACGACATGATCGCGGCCCTCGGGCTCGCCAACGCCGGCGCCGCACTCGCCAACGGCATCGGGCACGCGCCGTCCGCGATGCGTCCCGACACCCTCGAGCCGCTCGGCACGCGGCTGCGCTACGTGCAATGTCCCCAGTCGCCCTTCATCGGCTCGACCGAGCAGAATGCCTGCGCGGGAATCTAGCCACGCCCGGCGCGCCGCGGCCTTGGCCCTCGCGGCCATGACGCTCTGCGCGCTCGCGGCCGGCGTGCCGCCCTTCGCCTTCGGGCAGGAGGGCCTGAAGCCGCGCACCAACGAGGACCGGGCGCTGCCGCCCGAGCCCCGCCCCGACGAGGAGATCGTGCCGCGCCGCCCCGGGCCGGGAGAGCCATTGCGCTTCGTGCCGCCGATCGCGGACCCGAGGCAGGTGCCCGGTCCCACGCCCGCGGCACGCCGCGAAACGCTGCCCGTGCCCGACCGCTGGCGGATCATGCAGGCCCTGGGCTTCAAGCATCCCTGGCACGACCCGTACAACCAGAACGTGCTCAAGGGCGACCTGCCGATCGGGCAGGAGGCGTGGCTCGGCGAGAACTTCCCGAACCTCGCGCGCAGCCTTTCTCCCGACTGGTTCGTGAACGTCGGCGTGATCTCGGACACGCTGGTGGAGGCGAGGCGGCTTCCCACGCCCGTCGCGCCCCAGACCTCGGTGCGCCCGGCGAGCCACGACGTGTTCGGCGAAGGCCGCCAATCGACGCTTGCCGAGACGCTCATCGTCTCGCTCGCGCTCATCAAGGGCGACACCACGTTCAAGCCGCCCGACTACGAGTTCCGGGTGGTGCCCGCGTTCAACGCGAACCGCTCGCAGGTCGAGGAGAACCGGGCGCTCAGGATCGACCCGCGACAGGGCCGCACGCGGACCGACAACCACGTGGGGCTGCAGGAGGCGTTCGCCGACGTCCACCTGCGAAACGTCTCGCCCCGCTACGACTTCGATTCCGTGCGAGTCGGCATCCAGCCCTTCATCTCCGACTTCCGCGGCTTCGTCTTCCAGGACCTGCCGTTCGGGGCGAGGCTCTTCGGCACGCGCGACAACAACCTCTGGCAGTACAACCTCGCGTGGTTCCGCCGCCTGGAGAAGGACACCAACTCGGGGCTCAACGATCCGTGGACGAGCCTGCGCAAGGACGACACCTTCGTCGCCAACGCCTACCGGCAGGACTTCCCGGTCCTCGGCTTCACCTCGCAGGCCACGGTGATGCTCAACGTCAACCGCGAAGGGGGCGAGGCGTACTTCAACAACAACGGCTTCCTCGAGCGGCCGGCGATCCTCGGCGACGCCCGCGGGCACGACTACCGCGTCGCCTACCTCGGCTACAGCGGCGACGGCCACCTCGGGCGCTGGAACCTCACGGCCTCGGTGTACGCCGCGATCGGCCGCGACGAGCGCCATCCGCTCGCCGGCCGCGCCCAGGACATCCGCGCGGGATTGGCCGCCGCCGAGCTCTCGCGCGACTTCAGCTGGGTGCGCCTGCGCCTGAACGCGCTCGTGCAGTCGGGCGACCGCGATCCGTTCGACGGCAAGGCGACGGGTTTCGACGCGATCCTCGAGAACCCGCAGTTCGCGGGCGCCGACACGAGCTTCTGGGTGCGGCAGGCGGTTCCCCTCGTCGGCGGTGGCGGCGTGGCGCTCTCGGGCAGGAACGGCGTGCTCGCGAGCCTGCGCTCCTCGAAGGACCAGGGCCAGTCGAACTTCGTGAATCCGGGGCTGCTGCTCCTGGGCGTGGGCGCGGACGCGGACCTGCTGCCGGAGCTGCGCGCCACCGCCAATGTCTCCTACCTGCGCTTCCAGGACACGACGGTGCTCGGCGTGCTGCGCGCGCAATCGCCGCCCTCGCGCGAGATCGGATGGGATCTCTCGGGGGCGGTGCAGTGGCGCCCCTTCATGAGCCAGAACCTGGTCCTCAACGCCTCGGCCGCGGTGCTGTGGCCCGGCAAGGGCCTCGAGCAGCTCTACGACGAGGACCGGCGCGGGCCGCAGTACTCGATCCTCGCGAACCTGATCCTCTCGTTCTGACATGGTCCGGCGCCTTTCCTTCCTCTTCACCGCCGCCGCGCTCGCCGGCGCGGTCCTCGCCGCGCCGCCGGCGCCCGAGAAGCAGAGCGTCGCCGAGGCCGATGCGAAGGCGCGCGGCTGCGTGAGCTGCCACACGGCCACCGACCGCCACACGATGCACCAGAACCCGGGCGTGGTCCTCGGCTGCACCGATTGCCACGGGGGCGATGCCGCGGTCCTGCGCCCGCCGGGAACGGCGCCCGCCGACGCCGCCTACGCCGAGGCGCTCGGCCGCGCCCACGTGCGGCCGCGTTTCCCGGCCGCCTGGAAGTGGCCGGCGAGCGCGAACCCCGAGGGCAGCTACACGCTCCTCAACCGCGAGAGCCCGGAATACGTCCGGTTCGTGAACCCCGGGGACCTGCGCGCCGCCCGCGAGGCCTGCGGGGCCTGCCACCTGCCGATCGTGCAGGCCTCCGAGAGGAGCCTCATGGCGACCTCGGCGATGCTCTGGGGGGGAGCGGCCTACAACAACGGGATCCTGCCCTTCAAGCGCTACATCCTCGGCGAGGCCTACACGCGCGAGGGCGTGGGCGCCACCGTCGTCAATCCCGTGAAGCCCGACGACTTCCTCACCGCGAAGGGCATCCTCGCGAGCCTCACGGCGCTGCCGTCCTGGGAGACGATTCCCCCCGCCGACGTCTTCCGCGTCTTCGAGCGCGGCGGGCGCGTGATCTCGAGCCAGTTCCCCGAGATCGGCCTGCCGAACAACACCGGGGCGCTGCAGAAGCTCGACGAGCCCGGCCGCCCCGACTTCCGGCAGTCGAACCGCGGGCCCGGCACCGGCAGCCGGATCGCGGTGCCCGTCATCAACATCACCAAGACGCGGCTCAACGACCCGCACCTGTGGTTCCTCGGCACGAACGAGCAACCCGGCGACTACCGGTCCTCGGGGTGCAGCGCCTGCCACGCGGTGTACGCGAACGACCGCGACGCGAAGCACTCGGGCGTCTACGCGAAGTACGGCCACACGGGCCGCAGCGCCACGAGCGACCCGACCATCCCCAAGGACCGCTCGGGGCACCCGATCCGGCACGAGTTCACGCGCGCGATCCCGTCCTCGCAATGCATGGTCTGCCACATGCACCAGCCCAACGTGTTCGTGAACACCTATTACGGCACGATCATGTGGGACTACGAGTCCGATGCCCCCTTCATGTGGCCGGAGAAGCAGAAGTACCCGAGCCACGAGGAGGCACGCCGCATCCTCGAGCGCAACCCGGAGGAGGCGGCGATCCGCGGCAAATGGGGCGACCCCGAGTTCCTGAAGGAGGTCTCCGGGCTCAACCCGAAGCTCAAGGACACGCAGTTCGCCGACTACCACGGCCACGGCTGGAACTTCCGCGCCGTCTTCAAGCGCGACCGCAAGGGCGCGCTCCTCGACAAGGACGGGAAGGCCGTCTCGGACGACGACCCGCAGAAGTTCAAGAAGGCCGTGCACCTCACCTCGATCCACCTCGACGTGGGATTTCACTGCGTGGACTGCCATTTCTCCCAGGACGCCCACGGCAACGGGCATATCTACGGCGAGGTGGCCGCCGCGATCGAGGTCGACTGCCGCGACTGCCACGGCACCGCGGACCGTTACCCGACGCTGCGCACCTCGGGGCCCGCGGCGCGCCCGGGCGGCATGGACATGGCGCTGCTCAGGACCCAGGACGGGCGCCGGCGCTTCGAGTGGCGCGAGGGCAAGCTCTTCCAGCGCTCGGCGATCTACCCGGACCTGGAGTGGGAGGTGAGCCTCGTGAAGGACAGCGTCACGCCGGGCAACCGCCACTACAACGAGAAGGCGGCGCGGGCGAAGCTCATGCACGCGGGGCCGGCAGGGCGCGAGGGCCGCTGGGGCCCGGGCGGCAAGGACTACGCGCATGCCGACGAGAAGATGACCTGCTTCAGCTGCCACTTGTCGTGGACCACGAGCTGCGGCGGATGCCACCTGCCCATCCAGGCCAACTGGAAGACCGAGCGGCATCACTACGAGGGCGGCGAGACGCGCAACTACGCCACCTACAACCCGCAGGTCGCCCGCGACGAGATGTTCCAGCTCGGGCGGCACGGGCCGGTCAAGGGCTCGCGGATCGCCCCGGTGCGCTCGTCCTCGGCGCTCGTGCTCTCCTCGACCAACATCAACCGCGAGCGCATCTACATCCAGCAGCCGCCGGTGGCGGCGAGCGGGTTCTCCTCGCAGGCCTTCGCGCCGCATTACCCGCACACCGAGAGGAAGACCGAGACCAAGGGCTGCTCGGATTGCCACGTGTCGGAGCAGGGCGACAACAACGCGATCATGGCGCAGACGCTGCTGCACGGCACCAACTTCGTGAACTTCGTGGGCTTCAACGCCTGGCTCGGAGAGGAGCGCCACATCGAGGCGGTGCAGGTCACGGAATGGGACGAGCCGCAGGCGGTGATCGGCAGCTACCTGCACCGCTACGCCTATCCCGACTGGCATGCCGAACACGAGAAGCGCGGACGGCGCCTTCCCGAGGCCCACGGCCACGCGGCGCGCGGGCCCGCGGGCTGCGTGATGCTGCGCGGGGAATACTTCTACTCCGCCGAGGGCCCGGGCGGCATGCGCGTCTACGACGTGGCCTCGATCGCCAACAAAGGGGTGTCTCAGCGCATCGTCACGGCGCCTTTCTCGCCGCTGGGCCAGGACACGCACATCCCCGCGAAGAACGCGACCTGCGTGGCGCTCGCGACGAACCAGCCCATCGCGCCGCTGCGGAACCAGGGCGAGCTGATGCGCACCGTGAACCAGGAGCAGCCCTTCCACCCGATCTACAACTACGCGCTCGTGACCGACGCCGAGGAGGGCCTGATCCTCGTCGACGTGAACACGCTCGCCGACGGCGAGCCGCGCAACAACTTCCTCGTCCGGGCGCTCACCTGGAACGAGGGCGGGATCCTGCGCGGCGCGCGGCACCTGACGATCGGCGGGCGCTACGTCTACGTCGCGGCCGAGGCCGGCCTCGTGGTCCTCGACCTCGACGATCCGCTCAAGCCCCGGATGGTCGCGGTCGTGCCGCTCGAGGGGGCGCGGGCTTCCGCGCTCCAGTTCCGGTACCTCTTCGTCCTCGACGCCGGAGGGCTGAAGGTGGTCGACGTGACCGTGCCCGAGAAGGCGCGCCTCGTGCAGGGCGCGGCGGTGCCGCTCGCCGACGCCCGGCGCGTCTACCTCGCGCGCACCTATGCCTACGTCGCGGCGGGACGCGAGGGCCTCGCGATCGTCGACATCGAGAAGCCCGCGCATCCGCGGCTGCACCAGCGCTTCGACGACGGCGGGCAGCTCAACGACGCGCGCGACGTCGTGGTCGGCAGCACCAACGCCTCGGCGTTCGCCTACGTCGCGGACGGCGCGAACGGGCTCAAGGTGCTGCAGCTCACCTCGCCGGAGATCCAGCCGAAGTTCTACGGCTTCAGCCCCGAGCCCAGGCCCCGCGTGATCGCCTGGCGGGAGACGGCCTCGCCCGCGGTCTCGCTCGCCAAGGGCCTCGACCGCGACCGCGCGGTCGACGAGACCGGGGGCCAGATCGCGGTGTTCGGGCGCATCGGCTCGCGCCCGTTCAACCGCGAGGAGCAGCGCAAGCTCTACCTCGGTCCCGACGGCCTGCCCTGGACGGTGAGCGACACCGGCCGGAACGGGGATTTCCGCGACCAGCGCCCGGCGGGCCGCGGTCGCGATGCGAAGACGGCGGAGGACCGATGAGACCCATCCTTGCGACGCTGGCGATGCTCCTCGCCCTCGGCGCGGGCGGCGCCGAGCCGCCGCTGCCCGACCAGGCGAAGGCGCTCAACCTGGGCGTGGTCAACTGCGCCAACAGCCTCTGCCACGGCTCGATCACGAGCTGGAAGGACGCCAACATCCTGCAAAGCGAGTACGTCACCTGGTCGCGGGTCGACAAGCACGCCTCGAAGGCCTACCCGGTGCTCTTCAACGACCGCTCGAAGCGCATCGCGCGAAATCTCGGCCTCCGGGAGCCCGCGCACCAGGCGAAGCTCTGCCTCGACTGCCACGCGCACAACCCGCCGCCGCAATACCGCGGCGAGCGCTTCAAGGTCGCCGACGGCGTGAGCTGCGAGGCCTGCCACGGCCCGGCCGAGAAATGGATCAAGTCCCACGTCGCCCCGAACGCGACGCACGCGGAGAACCTCGCCCAGGGCCTGTTCCCCACGAGCGATCCGGTCCAGCAGGCGCGCCTGTGCCTGTCCTGCCATTTCGGGAACCAGGTGAAGTTCGTCACCCACCGGATGATGGGCGCGGGGCACCCGCGCATGAGCTTCGAGCTCGACACCTTCACCCAGACCGCCCCGGCGCATTTCGTGATCGACGCCGACTGGCAACGGCGCAAGCGCACCTGGGACGGCGTGCGCGTCTGGGCGATCGGCCAGGCGCTCGCCGCGCGCGAGCTGATCGACGTGCTCCTCGACCCGAAGCGCAGCCGCGACGGACTCTTCCCCGAGCTCGTGGTCTTCGACTGCCACGCCTGCCACCACCCGATGTCGGACGTTCGCTGGACGCCGCGGCAGGGGACGGGCCCGGGGCGCATCCGCCTGAACGACGCGAACCTGCTGATGCTGCGCCAGATCGTCCGGCGGACCTTCCCCGGCGACGAGAAGAACTACAACGACCTCGTGGGGGCGCTGCACCGGGCGGTGGCCGGGGAGGGGGGCGACGCGCTCGACGCCGCGCGCAAGCTGCGCTCCGGGCTCGACCTCGTGGTGGCGAAGCTCGCCGCGCGGGAATTCGCCGCCGCCGACCTGCGCGCGATCCTCTCGGGCCTCGTCGCCGACGGGCTCGCGGGCCAGTACAGCGACTACGCGGGCGCCGAGCAGGCGACGATGGCGATCGCGAGCGTGCTCAACTTCCTCGCGCGCCGCGGCGAGCTGGGCGACGTGCGCGCGGCGAACGCCGCGCTCGATCGCCTGCACCAGGCGGTGCGCGACGACGAGAAGTACCGGCCCGAGACCTTCCGGGCCGCCCTGGCGGACGTGGGCGCGGTCGCCGCCGCCGGGAAGCGCCCCTAGGAGGGAGGAGCGAGGCCATGGCGAGCGCATTCGACCAGAGAACCGAGTTCCGGTGGCACCAGGTGGGCATCGTCGGCTCGGGCCCGGCGGGGCTGTCGGCCGCCGCCCACGCCGCCGAGCTGGGCGTGAGCCACGTCCTGCTCGAGGCCGAGGACCACGCCTCGAACACGATCTACAAGTACCAGAAGGGCAAGCACGTGATGGCCGAGCCCCAGATCCTGCCGCTCAGGAGCCCCATGAGCTTCGCGGCGGGCAAACGCGAGGCGGTGCTCGAGGCCTGGAACCGGGAGATCGACCAGCACCGGGTCAACATCCGCTACGGGGCCGAGGTGGTCTCCATCGGCGGAGGAGACCGGGGCTTCGAGGTGCGCACGCGCGCCGGGGAGGTCTTCTACTGCCGCAAGGTGATCCTCGCCATCGGTCTGCAGGGAAACCTGCGCAAGCTCGGCGTCGAGGGCGAGGACCTGCCGCAGGTCGAGTACCAGCTCGACGACCCGCAGGCCTTCGAGGACGAGACCATCGTCGTCGTGGGAGCGGGGGACGCCGCGATCGAGAACGCGCTCGCGCTCGCCGAGAGGAACCGCGTCGTCCTCATCAACCGCAACGAGGAATTCGCGCGCTGCAAGGAGGGCAACCTCACCCTCGTCCTCAACGCGATCAAGGAGGGGAGGATCGAGATCCGCTACGGCACCTCCGCGGCGAAGGTCGAGGCCTCGGGGGGCGAGCCCGCGCTCCGGTTCCACCTGAAGACGCCCGAGGGCCCCGAGACGATCGAGTGCCACCGGATCATCGCCCGCCTGGGGGCGAACCCGCCGCGCAAGCTCGTCGAGAGCTTCGGGGTGAAGTTCCCGCGCGCGGACGCGACCGCGGTGCCCGAGCTCTCCGACACCTACGAGTCGAACGTGAAGGGCCTGTACATCATCGGGGCGCTGGGCGGCTACCCGCTCATCAAGCAGGCGATGAACCAGGGCTACGAGGCCGTGGAGTACGCGCTGGGCCGGACCATCGAGCCCGCCGACGAGCCCCTGCTCGCGAGGAAGTTCGCGGGCTTCTCGCGCACGAAGAAGGTCTCCCAGGTGCTCGACGTCATCCAGCGGAGCGTGCCCCTGCTCTCGGGCCTGAACCGCCTGCAGCTGCGCGAGTTCATGCTCGAGAGCGAGCTGCTCACGCCGCGGCCCGGGGAGACCGTCTTCCGCCGCAACGACTACACCAACTCGTTCTTCATGATCGTCGCCGGGGAGGCGGAGGTCGAGGTGCTGCGCGACGGGCGCAGCGCCGGCTGGTTCGCCATGGGGCCGGGGGACTTCTTCGGCGAGCTGGGCCTCATCTCGGGCCGGCGGCGCTCGAGCACGGTGCGCGCGGGGCGCGACTGCGTGCTCATCGAGGCGCCGCGCCGGCCGATGCTCAAGCTCGTCGCCTCCGTCGAGCCGATCCGCGCGCGCATCGACGAGGTGTTCATGAAGCGCGCCGTGCGCACCTACCTCGCGCCGATGCTGCCCGAGGCCGAGCTCGACGAGCTCATCGCCGGCGGCGTGCAGGTGCGCAAGTACGCGGGGGGCGAGGTCCTCTTCACGGAAGGCGACGCGCCCGACGGCGTCTACCTCCTGCGCCGCGGCTCGGTGATGGTCTCGCGCACGATCGCCGGACGCGAAGTGGTGCTCTCCTACCTCTCGGCGGGCAACTACGTGGGCGAGATGGCGCTGCTCACCGACAGCCCGCGTTCGGCGACGGTCAAGGCCGCGGTGACCTCGGAAGCCGTGGTGCTCGACGCGGCGACCTTCAAGAAGGTGCTCTCCCGCAACCCGAAGTGGCGCGAGGAGATGGAGGCGCGCTTCCTCGACCGCCTGCGCGTGAACGCCGCCATGGAGGCGCAGCCCGACCCGGGCAACGTCATCGCCTTCCTGCTGCAGCAGGGCGTGGGCGAGGCGACCGACGTGCTGCTCATCGACGAGTCGCTGTGCGTGCGCTGCGACAACTGCGAGAAGGCCTGCGCGGACGTGCACGACGGGACCTCGCGCCTCGACCGGGAGGCGGGCCCGACCTTCGCGCAGATCCACGTGCCTACCTCCTGCCGGCACTGCGAACATCCGCACTGCATGAAGGATTGCCCGCCGGACGCGATCCACCGCTCGGCCGAGGGCGAGGTCTTCATCAACGACTCCTGCATCGGCTGCGGCAACTGCGAGAAGAACTGCCCCTACGGCGTGATCCAGCTCGCGCCCGTGGACCCCGCGCGGCGGCGGCCCTCGCTGTGGACCTGGCTCGCCTTCGGCGTGGGCCCCGAGCCGGGCCTCGAGCCGAGGCCCCGGTCGAAGGAGATCCCCAAGAAGGCCGTGAAGTGCGACATGTGCAAGGACCTGCCGGGGGGAGCGGCGTGCGTGCGGGCCTGCCCCACGGGG
The DNA here is from genome assembly GCA_044220635.1 of Usitatibacteraceae bacterium. Classification (GTDB taxonomy): domain Bacteria; phylum Pseudomonadota; class Gammaproteobacteria; order Burkholderiales; family Usitatibacteraceae; genus JBGAQP01. The sequence continues at coordinate 23,930 of JBGAQP010000027.1, read as the reverse complement.
GCGGCCATCCGGGTGAGCCCGGAGCAGTTCCTCGGCTACGCGGCCACCGAGGACTAGCCTCGCGCTCGCTCAGTGCTTCGCCTCGCCGATGAGGCGGTCGAGGGCGGGGTCGCGGCGGTGGTTGGCCGCGTTCCAGCGCATCACCAGGTACATCGTGCCCGCCACGAACAGGCCGAAGATCACGATGATCGTGTTGATGTGCAGGTCGAGGCGGATCATCAGCGCGTAGATCGCGAGCATCACGAGGATGCTCACGTTCTCGTTGAAGTTCTGGACCGCGATCGAGTGCCCCGCGGAGAGCAGGACGTGCCCGCGGTGCTGGAGCAGGGCGTTCATCGGCACGACGAAGAACCCGGCCATGGCGCCCACGGCGACGAGCATCAGGTAGACCGCGGGCATCCAGCTGAGGAAGATCATCGCGACGACGAGGAAGCCCATCACGATCCCCGCGGGCAGCACCGAGAGCGCGCGCTTGAGCGGCACCAGGCGGGCGGCGGCGACCGCGCCGAGCGCGATGCCGAGCGCCGACACCCCCTGCAGGAGGGCCCCCTGGCTGAGCGCGAGCCCCAGGTGCTGCTCGGCCCACTTGAGCACGATGAACTGCAGCGTCGCCCCGGCGCCCCAGAAGAGCGTGGTGACCGCGAGCGAGATCTGCCCGAGCTTGTCGGACCAGAGCGTGCGGAAGCAGTGGGAGAAGTCGACGAGGAGCTTGAGGGGACGGCGCTCCTGGTGCGGGTAGCGCGCCCCGGTGTCGGGGATCGCGAGGTTGAAGATCGCGGCGACGACGTAGACCGCCATGATCACCACGATCGCGGCCTCCGCGGGCGTGTCGATCCCGGTGTCGATGAACGGGAAGTCGATCCCGAGGAGCAGGCCCGAGACCCTGGGGCCGATGAGGATGCCGCCGAGCACCGTGCCCAGCACGATCGAGGCGACGGTGAGGCCCTCGATCCAGCCGTTGGCGACCACGAGCTGCTCGGGCGGAAGCAGCTCGGTGAGGATGCCGTACTTCGCCGGGGAGTAGGCCGCCGCGCCCAGGCCCACGACGGCGTAGGCGAGCAGGACGAACAGGTGGGGCTCGATCCCGGGCAGGGAGACCGTCGCCGAGAGGAAGATCAGCACGCAGCCCGCGATCTTCACCAGGTTGGTGACGAACATCACCCGGCCCTTGGGCATCGAGTCGGCGAAGGCGCCGACGAAGGCGGCGAGCACGACGTAGCTCACCGTGAAGAAGAACTTGAGCAGCGGGGTGAGCCAGGCGGGGCCATGGAGGCTCAGGAGCAATGCGATGGCGGCGATGAGCAGTGCGTTGTCCGCGAGGGACGAGAAGAACTGTGCCGCCATGATCGTGTAGAAGCCGCGCTTCATGGCCGGTGCTTTATACCACGCGCGCCGCTCAGGCGGGCGCCGGGCGCGCCGCCCACCAGTCGCGGAAGGCCTTCTCCGGCAACGGCTGGCTCACGAGGAAACCCTGGGCGAAGTCGCAGCCGAGGATGTCGAGCTCCTCGAGGGTGCGCGCCTCCTCCACGCCCTCGGCCACCGCGCGCAGGTCGAAATTGTGCGCGAGGTCGATCACGGAGCGCACGATCCGATGGTCGCCGCGGTCGCGCAGCAGCCCGGCGACGAACTGGCGGTCGATCTTCAATTCGTCGAGCGGGAAGCGCTTGAGGTAGGCGAGCGAGGAGTAGCCCGTGCCGAAGTCGTCGATGGAGAGCTGCACGCCCACGCCCTTCAGGCGGGTGAGCATCGCCATGGAGCGCTCGGCATCGCCGATCATCGAGCTCTCGGTGATCTCGAGCGTGAGGCTCCCGGGCGGCGCGTTCCAGGTCCCCAGGGCCTGCTCGACCACGGAGGGCAGCTCCACGTCGGTGAGCGTGCGGGTCGAGAGGTTGACCGCGAAGCGCGGCGAGAACCCCTCGCGGCGAAGCTCCGCCGCATGGCGCAGGACGGCGTTCAGGGTCCAGTGGGTGAGCGTGCCGATGAGCCCGGTGCGCTCGGCGATGCCGACGATCGTCTGCGCCGGGACGTCGCCCGCCTGGGCGTGCCGCCAGCGGATCAGCGCCTCGGCGGCGACCGGCCGGCCCGTGGCGACCTCGATCTGGGGCTGGTAGGCGAGGTGCAGCTCGTTGGCGCGGATCGCGCGCTCGAGGTCGAGGTCGAGCCCGCGGTAGACCTCGGTCTCGACGCTGTCCTCGGCCTGGAAGACGTGATAGCCCTCCTCGCGGTTGGTCGCGATGCGCCGGGCGACGTCGGCCGCCATGAGGAGCGCCGCCGGGTCGAATCCGTGCTCGGGCTGCGTCGCGATGCCCACGCAGGGACGCAGCACCGCGGAGCCGCCCTCGTGGGCGATGGGCCGGTCGAGGGCGCGCAGGACCTTCACGGCGGCGAGCACGGCCTGGCTCGGATGGGCGAGGCGGGGGAGCACGATGCAGATCTGCTCCTCCGCGATCGGCGCGAAGCGATCCTCGGCCCGCAGGGCCTTGCGCAGTCGCTCGAGCACGAGCGCCATCGTCGTCGCGGCCGCGGGCCCCTTGAGCAGGGCCTGCACCCGGTCGACCCGCCGCAGCTCGACGATGAGCACCGCGAGGCGCCCGTCGGTCGCCCGGGCGATCGCCGTCTCGCGGTCGAGGAAGCGCAGGAGCTCCTCGCGCGAGGCCTCGCCGGCGCCGTCTTCGGGCGCCGGAGATCCTGCGGGAGGGTGCGTGGCACTCATGGCGGGGGGAGTCAGGCGAGGTAGAAGTCGCGCAGGTCGAGCCCGTAGGCGCCTTCCGCGAGGCCGCGCCGGATGTACACGGCCTCCTCGCGCCCGGACTGGGGCTCGTAGAGCAGGTCGAGCAGGGACGGGAATTTCGCCGGTGCCTTGTCGGGCCCGGTCACGACGAGCACGCGCGGCTTGAGGCGGCGCACCTTGTTGTGCGCGACCACGATGGCGACTTCGCCGGTCGACAGCTCGATCATCGAGCCGACCGGGAAGACCCCCATCGACGAGATGAACTGCTGCACGAGGGCGTCGTGGAAGTACTCGTTCGTCCAGCCGGTGAGCGATCGCAGGGCCTCGTAGGGCGAAACCGCGTTCGCGTAGGGCCGGATCCGCGTGAGCGCGGCGAAGCAGTCGGCGATGCCCGCCATGCGCCCGTAGATGCCGATCGCCTCTTCCGCGAGCCCCGCGGGATAGCCGCTGCCGTTCATGCGCTCGTGGTGCTGCGCGATTCCCTCGAGAACCTCGGGCTGGAAGTTCGGCGTCTGCGAGAGCATCGCGAGGCCGTGGCGCACATGCTCCTTCGCTGCGGCGAACTCCTCGGCGGTGAGACGGCCGTGCTTCTCCAGGAGCTCGCGCGGCAACCGCAGCTTGCCGATGTCGAGGAGCAGCCCCACCTGGCCGAGCACCGCGAGCTGCGGCTTGGGAAAGCCGAGGTGCCGGCCGAAGGCCGTGAGGTAGACCGCGACCTGCAGCCCGTGCCCGTAGGTGGTGATGTCGGCCTCGCGAAGGCGCGCCACCCACATCAGTGCGTCGGGGTTGCGCACGACGCTTTCGACCATGTCGTGGACGACTTCCTCGATCTGCGCGATCTCGAGCGGGGCCCCCGCACGCAGGTCCGAGACGAGCTTGTCGAGCGCGCCGGAAATCTGGTTGTAGACCTCGCGGGCGCGGGGCACCTCGGTCTCGACGTCGACCTGGTTGCGGTAGGTCTGGACCTCGATTCCCGCGGGAAGCAGGGCGGCGCGCGCCTCGAATTCCTCCGCCGTCTCCGTGGGCTCGGGCGCGATCCCGGGCGCGGCCCCGGGACCGGCCTCGGCCTGCCGCTTGCCCCAGAGTCCCTTCCAGCGGCCCAGGACGCGGCCGAGAAGGCCGGGATAGTCCGCGCCTTCCTCCGCGCCGGGGCGCTGCGCCACGATCGTCTCGAGGCGGACCACCCGCCCTTCGTCCGCGGTGCGCGACTTGCTCGCGAGGGGCGGGGGTTCCCCGGCCGGCTCCGCGGCGGCCGAGGCCGGAGCCTCGGGCGTGCCCGGGGGAACCGGCCCCGCCTCGGGCCGGGCCGCGGGCGCGGTGCCCGGCGCCGCCTCGTACTCCCCGCCGATCGAGCGCTCGCGATCGACGATCACGAACTCGCAATGCGCCTGGAGCTCGCGGATCTGGTCTTCGTCCTCGATCAGGAAGCCCTGGATGAGGAAGGGCGTGTCGATCCAGGGGCGATCGAGGTCGGAGACGAACATCCCGACCCGCAACTCCTGGGTGAAGACCTTGCTCGGCATCTCGCGGGCTCGGGTGTCTTGTCGTTCCCGTGGTGCGACGCCAGGGCCGGGGCCTTCTTCCGGCCGGGACGTCGGCACGCCTCGGGTCCACGCATTTTAAGGGAAATGCCCCCGCCGGGACCGCGCGAGGCGGGCCGGTGCGGCCCGCCGCTATAATTCCCGTCCAACGCCCATGCGCCGAATCCTCGAAGGCTACCGCGTCCTCGACCTTTCCCGCGTGCTCGCCGGGCCCTGGGCCACCCAGACGCTCGCCGATCTCGGCGCCGAGGTGATCAAGATCGAGCGTCCCGGCCAGGGCGACGACACGCGCAAGTGGGGGCCGCCCTTCCTGAAGGATCGCGAGGGGCGCGACACCGCCGATGCCGCGTATTTCCTCGCGGCGAACCGCGGGAAGAAGTCCGTCACGCTCGACCTGTCGCGTCCCGAGGGACAGGCGATCGCCCGGGACCTCGCGGCGAAGTCCGACGTGGTGGTCGAGAACTTCAAGGCGGGAGACCTCGAGCGCTACGGCCTCGACTACGCGGCGCTCGCGGCGCTTCGCCCCGATCTCGTCTACTGCTCGATCACGGGATTCGGGCAGGACGGCCCCTATCGCGACCGGCCCGGTTACGACTTCATGATCCAGGGCCTCGGGGGCCTCATGAGCGTGACCGGCGAGCGCGACGACCAGCCGGGCGGCGGGCCCCAGAAGGTCGGCGTGGCGGTGGCGGACCTGTTCACGGGGATGTACGCGGCGAGCGCGATCCTCGCCGCGCTCCTGCACCGCAGCCGCACCGGCGAAGGCCAGTTCATCGACCTCGCGCTCCTCGACGTCCAGGTGGCGATGCTCGCCAACCTCGGCGCGGCCTACCTCGCCTCGGGCGCTTCACCGGGCCGCCTGGGCAACGCGCACCAGGTGATCGTCCCCTACCAGGTCTTCCGGGCTTCCGACGGCTTCCTCATCGTTGCCGTGGGCAACGATGCGCAGTACGAGCGGTTCTGCACGGCGATCGGCGCGCCCGAGCTCGGGCGCGATGCGCGCTTCGCGACCAATCCCGGGCGGGTCGCCCACCGCGAGGCGCTGGTCGCGGAGATCGCCCGGCGCCTGAAGGCCCGGCCCGCTTCCGAGTGGCTCGTGGCGCTCGAGGGGGCAGGCGTTCCCTGCGGCCCGATCAACGACCTCGCGGGCGTGTTCGCCGACCCCCAGGTGCGCCATCGCGGGCTCGTCGTCACGGCGCCGCGCTCCGACGCGGGCGATGTCCGGATGGTCGCGAGCCCGATGCGCTTCTCCGCCACCCCGGTCGCCTGCGAGCTCGCGCCGCCGCGCCTCGGCGAGCATACCGAGGAGGTTCTCTCCGCGCTGCTCGGGCTTCCCGCCGAGCGGATCGCGGACCTTCGCCGCCGCGGGCTGGCCTGAGGCGCCGGCCCCGGGCGCCTCCCCACCCGCTGCCCCCCCGTGTAAACTGCCCGCACTGACCCATCGCCCCGGTCATTGCGGTGCGGCGAGGAAATCGCCTCGCCGCCACGGGAGAACGACAAAACGGGCCACGGAGGTGCCGAGACTTGAACCCGACCGACATCGGGAACCCGGACTACTTTCACAAGGTCGTCGATTGCCAGTGGGCCTGCCCGGCCCACACCCCCGTCCCGGAGTACATCCGCCTCATCGCCCAGGGCCGTTACGGCGATGCCTACCTCGTCAACTGGATCTCGAACGTCTTCCCGGGAATCCTCGGGCGGACCTGCGACCGGCCCTGCGAGCCCGCCTGCCGCCGCGGGCGGGTCGAGGAGGGCGCCCCGGGGGGCGACAAGCCCCCGCCCAAGCCCGAGCCGGTCGCGATCTGCCGCCTGAAGCGGGTCGCCGCCGACTACAAGGAGGACATCCGCGGGCGCCTGCCCAAGCCCGCCGCGCGCAGGAACGGCCGGCGCGTGGCCTGCATCGGGGCGGGCCCGGCCTCGCTCACCGTGGCCCGGGACCTGGCGCCCCTCGGCTACGAGGTGACGGTCTTCGAGGCCGATCCCCGCGCCGGCGGGATGATCCGCACCCAGATCCCGCGCTTCCGGCTGCCGGAGTCGGTGATCGACGAGGAGGTCGGCTACGTCCTCGACCTGGGCGTGGAGTTCCGCCCCGGGCAACGCATCGATTCCCTGAAAGCCCTGCTCGCCGAGGGCTGGGACGCGGTGTTCGTGGGATGCGGCGCGCCCCGCGGGCGCGACCTCGACATTCCCGGGCGCCGGGAGGCCGGGGCCCACATCCACATCGGCATCGACTGGCTCGCGAGCGTGTCGTTCGGTCACGTGACGAAGGTGGGCAAGCGCGTGATCGTCCTGGGCGGGGGCAACACGGCGATGGACTGCTGCCGGTCCTCGAGGCGCCTGGGCGGCGAGGACGTGAAGGTCATCGTGCGCTCGGGCTTCGAGGAGATGAAGGCGAGCCCCTGGGAAAAGGAGGACGCGATCCACGAGGGCATCCCGATCCTCAACTTCCTCGTGCCCAAGGCCTTCCTCCACGAGGGCGGCCGCCTCACGGGCATGAGCTTCGAGAAGGTGAAGGCCGTCCACGATGCCGCCGGCCGGCGCTCGCTCGTGCCCACGGGCGAGCCCGAGGAGCGCTTCGAGTGCGACGAGGTGCTGATCGCCGTCGGGCAGGAGAACGCCTTCCCGTGGATCGAGCGCGACCTCGGCATCGAGTTCGACCGCTGGGGAATGCCGGTGCTCGATCCGGCGACGCTCGCGGCCACGCGCCCCGGCGTCTTCTTCGGCGGCGACGCGGCGCTCGGGCCGAAGAACATCATCTGGGCGGTCGCCCACGGCCACGACGCGGCGGTGTCCATCGACCGGCACTGCAACGGCGAGGACATCGGCTCGCGTCCCGCGCCCCGGGTGAACCTGCTGTCGCAGAAGATGGGCATCCACGAGTGGAGCTACGACAACCAGATCACCGCCGATGCCCGCTACCGGGTGCCGCTGAAGGATCTCAGGATCGCGCTCAAGGACATCCGCACCGAGGTCGAGCTCGGCTTCGACCCGGAGCTCGCCTGGAAGGAGGCGCAGCGCTGCCTCAACTGCGACGTGCAGACGGTGTTCACCGCGCGGCTGTGCATCGAATGCGACGCCTGCGTCGACGTCTGCCCGATGGACTGCATCACGTTCACCGCCGACGGCGAGGAAGGCGAGCTACGCGCGCGGCTGAACGCCCCGGCCCCCGACCTCGCGCAGGCGCTCTACGTCTCCGGTCCCCTGAAGACCGGCCGCATCATGGCGAAGGACGAGGACGTGTGCCTGCACTGCGGGCTGTGCGCGGAGCGCTGTCCGACGGGAGCCTGGGACATGCAGAAGTTCCTGCTCGAGATGACCCACGCGGGTCCGGGGTGCCGCGACCGCGGCCGCCCGGACGAGCGCCGGGTCGCCTGAAGGGGAGGGCAGAGATGGCCGCCCGGAAGGCCAAGGCCCCCCGCGAAAGGCGCGTCGCGCTCGCGCCCGAGCTCGTGGTGGCGAACGCGCGCGCGATCCTCGCCTCGCTCTCGCCCCCCGGGGGCCCCGTTACACTCGTAATCGACGCGTCACCCGTACGCAAGGTGGATGCGGCAGGATTGCAGCTGCTCGCCGCCTGTGCGGCGCAGTGGCGCGCGCAAGGGCGCGCCTGGCGATGGGAGCGGCCCGCGGAAGCCTTGCGCGCGGCCGCGCGCCTCGCCGCGCTCGAAGAAACGCTGGGACTCTCATGATCCGCGACCTCATCGCCCTGCTGCGCATCTACCGCGACAAGCTCCTGCTGATCGCGCTGATCGTCGCGATGCCCTGGGCGTGGGCGGCCTTCTGGGTGCCCTGGTGGGTGAACCTGATGTGCCTGCTGATGGTGCCCGTGGCGGGCGCGCTGCTGATCTTCCGCGTGCTCCCTCCGCCTCCCGAGCCCCGCCGCGAGAGCGACGACCCGGCCGCGGTGCCCGACGCCCAGATCCGCAAGATGCGCAAGATGTCCTCCGGGGTCCACAACCTGCTCTCGCGCTGGTCGACCGTCTCCGACCGCTCCCGCAGCCACATCGAGGAGGTGCAAAGCCACGTCGACGAGGTCATCGCCTACTCGGAAGGCGCGGTGATCGAGATCGGCAAGCGCTTCGTGGCGGTGACCCGCAAGACCCGCCAGCAGGTGGAATTCGCCTTGGGCCTGCTCGAGAAGACGCGCTCCGGGGGCGCGCGGCGCGAAAGCCGGCCCCTGCCCGAGCTCGCCGCGGCCTACGAGGAGCTCGCCGCGAAGGTCTCGGCGAACCTCTCGAAGGTCGCCGATGCCGCCGAGCAGATCGAGCGGCGCCAGGAGGCGGTGCGCAAGGACTTCGCGCACATCGACACGCTCCTCGACCAGCTCTCCGCGCACGACAGCCAGATCGGGGTGCTCGCGCTCAACACCTCGGTCGCGGCGGGGACCAAGGGCAGCGACGTGGTGTCGGTGAGCGACCAGATCCGCACCCTGAGCCTGGAATCCAAGGCGCTCACGCGCGACATCCGGCGCACCCTCGAGCAGGTGCGCGGCCAGGCCCAGAACATGCACGGCGCGGTGCGCAACGCCGTCGCCCTGGCCCGGGAGGCCGCCCAGTTCGCCGAGTCCGAGAGCGGCAAGCTCGCGCGCGAGATGCTCTTCAACGGCCAGGAGGTCGCCGAGGCGCTCGCGCAGATCGGGGGCCTGGGCAACGAGATCCAGAAGGACATCAACGAGATCATCGTCGCGCTGCAGTTCCAGGACATCACGCAGCAGAAGCTGCAGCGGCTCAAGAACCCGCTGCTCTCCGACCTGATGAACTCGCTGCGCGCGATCTTCGACGAGACGCGCTCGCTGTCGAGCAAGCTCGAGGGCACGGGTCTGGTCGAGGGCGGGCCGGGGCGCGAGGCGCAGTCCGCCGGGGGCGGGGCGGCGCCGGCGGGCGTCCACGGCCGGCGCAAGGGCGACGAGTCGGTCGAGATCTTCTGAATCCGGAGGGCAGCCGTGGCACGCATCCTGGTCGTCGACGATTCCACCACCATGCGGCAGATGGTGAGCTTCACGCTGACGGAGGCGGGCCACGAGGTGGTCGAGGCCGCCGACGGCGCCAAGGCGCTGCAGGAGGCGAAGGCGCGGCGCTTCGACCTCGTCATCACCGACGTCAACATGCCCGGCATGAACGGCATCGACCTCGTGAAATGCCTGCGCGAGGTCCCGGAGTGCAAGTTCACGCCGATCCTCATGCTGACCACCGAATCGGGGCCCGAGGCGAAGAGCCGCGGGCGCGAGGCCGGCGCCACGGGCTGGATCGTCAAGCCCTTCAGCCCGGAGGTGCTCATCCAGACGCTCCGGAAGGTCCTCGACTGAGCACCGCGGGCCGCATGACGATCGACCTCACCCGGTTCCACGAGAGTTTCTTCACCGAGAGCCTCGAGGCGATGGACGCCACCGAGGTGCACGTCCTCGCGCTCGAGGCCGACGGCGGCTCCGAGGAGCGGCTGCAGGCGATCTTCCGCGCGGTGCACTCGGTCAAGGGCGCGGCGGGAAGCCTCGGCTTCGGTCCGGTCGCGGATTTCGCGCACCACGTCGAGGGATTTCTCGACCTCGCGCGCAAGGGCGCGTTGGGGATCAAGGGACCCGCGGTCGACGCCCTGCTCGCCTGCGTGGATCACGCGCGGGGCCTGCTGCACGCGGCGCGCAAGGGCGCCCCCGCCGACACGGAGCGCTCGGCGGCGCTCGTCGAGGCCCTCGGGCGGATCGCCCCGACGGCGGTCACCGCGGCCCCCGCGGCCGACCCCGCTCCAACCCCGGGCCCGCAGGCGCGCTACCGCATCCGCTTCGAGCCCGGGACCGATTTCTTCCGCTCCGGCAACGATCCGCTGCGGATGCTGCGCGTGCTCGAGGGGCTGGGGGCGATGCGGGTGACGACGGACCTGCGGGGCATCCCCGCCGGCGAGGCCTTCGATCCCGAGACCTGCTACCTCGCCTTCGACGTCGAGCTTGCGACCGCCTCGCCCCGCGAGGCGATCGAGGACGTGTTCGCCTGGGCGGGCGGGGAGAGCCGCGTGGCGATCGAGGCGGCGGCCTTCCCGGAGCGCCGCGGCGCCGACCGGCGCCAGGGCGCAGAGCGCCGCCGCGGCGGGCGCCGCGACGAGGACGCGGGCCTCGACGCGGACCTGCGCACCGACCGCCTGCACGTGAGCCGCGACCGCGTCGACGAGCTGATCAATCTCGTGGGCGAGCTGGTGATCACCAAGACCATGCTCAAGCAGGTCGTCGGAACGCTCGAGAACGGCGCCGCCGGGCGCCTCGAGGCGGTCCTCGCGCAGCTCGAGCGCAATACCCGCGACCTCCAGGACCGCGTGATGTCGATCCGGATGCTGCCGATGAGCCACGCCTTCGGCCGCTTCGCGCGGCTCGTGCGCGACGTCTCGAGCCGCACCGGCAAGCAGGTCCGGCTGGTGGTGACGGGAGAGCAGGCCGAGCTCGACAAGTCGGTGATCGACAAGCTCGTCGACCCGCTGACGCACCTCGTGCGCAATGCCCTCGACCACGGGATCGAGACCCCGGAGGAGCGCCGCGCGCTGGGCAAGCCCGAGACGGCGAGTCTCGCGCTGCACGCCGAGCACCGGGGCGGCCACATCGAGATCCGCGTGCGCGACGACGGGCGCGGGATCGATCCGGCGCGGGTCGGCGCGAAGGCGCGCGAGTCGGGACTCGTCGGCGCCGACGAGGTGGTGGACGCGGCGCGCGCGCGCGAGCTCGTCTTCGAGCCCGGATTCTCCACGGCGGGCGCGGTGAACGAGCTTTCGGGCCGCGGGGTGGGGCTCGACGTCGTGCGCCGCAACATCATCGCCCTCTCGGGGAGCCTCTTCCTCGACTCCGAGCCGGGTCGGGGCACCGAGATCGTCATCCGGCTGCCGCTCACCCTCGCGATCATCGACGGCATGCTCGTCACGGTGGGCCCCGACGCCTACATCGTGCCCATGACCTCGGTGGTCGAGTGCCTGCGCCCCGACCCGGCCGCGCTGAAGAGCATCGCGGGCCGCGGCATGCTCGTGGAGCTGCGCGGCGACTACCTGCCGCTGCTCGAGCTCGGGCGCCTCACCGGCAGCGAGGGCGCGCTCGCCTTCGAGAAGGGGATCGTGCTCGTGCTCGAGGCGGAGGGCGCGAAGGTGGCGCTCCTCGTCGACGCCCTCGTGGGCCAGGAGCAGGTCGTCATCAAGAGCCTGGAACGCAATTACCGGAAAGTGGGATACGTCGCCGGGGCCACCATCCTCGGCGAAGGCCGCGTGGTCCTCATCCTCGACGTGGCGAGCCTCGTGCGCGCCGCGCGCGAGTGAGAGCGCGGGCCCGCAGACAAGACCAAGGAGCGCACCATGAGATGGATCCTCTCGCCCGCGATCAAGCTGCTGCTGCCGCTGCGAAACCACGTGAAGATGCCGCTCGCGGGGCTGCTCTTCACGGTGCCGCTCGCGATCGCCATCTTCAACCGGCCCCCGCTCTGGGACTCGGGCAGCGCGATCGCGATCGTCTTGTCCTGGCTCGTCGCGTGCTACTACCTCGCGGCGCTCTACTTCTCCTCGGACGCCTCCTGGGGAATCCTCAACACGCTCGCCCAGCGCCTCGCCGCCCACGACCTGCGCAGCGAGGGGCTCGCGGAGGCGCGCACGAAGGTCGACTCGGCGCGCCTGGGGCGCGGCCAGTTCGGCTTCCTCTACAACGCGCTCGCCGACTCGCACGAGCGGCTCGCGGAGCTCGTCGCCCAGGCGCGCCACAGCGCGGATGCGGCGCGGGCGGCCGCCGACGAGCTCGCCTCGGGCAACGTGAACCTCTCGCAGCGCACCGAGCAGCAGGCGAGCACGCTCGAGGAGACCGCCTCGGGCATGGAGGAGCTCGCGGCCACCGTCCGGCAGAACGCGGAGAACTGCAAGCTCGCGAGCGAGCTCGCCGGCAACGCGAACAGCGTGGCGCAGAAGGGTGCCGACCTCGTCCACCGCATCGTCACGACCATGGAGATGATCGACCGCAGCTCGAAGAAGATCGTCGACATCATCGGCGTGATCGAGTCGATCGCCTTCCAGACCAACATCCTCGCGCTCAACGCCGCGGTCGAGGCGGCGCGCGCGGGCGAGCAGGGCCGCGGCTTCGCGGTGGTGGCGGGCGAGGTCCGCAGCCTCGCGCAGAGGAGCGCGGAGGCCGCCAAGGAGATCAAGGGCCTGATCGGCGACTCCGTCTCGAACGTCGACCAGGGCGCGAAGCTCGTGCAGGACGCGGGCCACATCATCAACGACGTCGTGGTGAGCGTGCAGCAGGTCGCCGAGCTCATCCGCGAGATCGCGGTCGCCTCGCGCGAGCAGAGCTCGGGCGTGGAGGAGATGAACAAGGCGCTCGTGCAGCTCGAGGGCGTGACCCAGCAGAACGCGGCGATGGTCGAGGAAGCCGCGGCCTCGGCGCTCACGTTCAAGGAGGAGGCGGGCAACCTCTCCGACCTCGTGAACCAGTTCCGGCTCGACGAGGAGCCCGGTGCGGGCGGCGCGAGCCCCGCCCCGTCCGCCCCGCGCTCCCCGGCGCTGCCGAGGAACGCGCCGCCCGAGCGCGGCCTCGCCTACCGCAAGGCGGCGCCCCGCGCGGGCGACGACGAGGAATGGCAGGAGTTCTGAGATGAGCGCGAGCGCCCCCCCGGTCCCGGCCGCCTCGCGCGAGCTCCTCACCTTCACGCTGGGCGCCGAGCAATACGGGCTCGACATCCTGAAGGTCCAGGAGATCCGCGGCTACGAGCCGCCCACGCGCATCGCCGCCGCCCCCGAGTTCATCCGCGGCGTGATCAACCTGCGCGGGCATATCGTGCCGGTGATCGACCTGCGCCTGAAGCTCGGGCTCGCCGAGGCGCGCCTCGACGCGACCACGGTCGTGATCATCCTCAACGTCCTCGGGCGGGTGGTCGGCGTCGTGGTCGACGGCGTCTCCGACGTGGTCTCGCTGCCCGCGGATGCGATCCGGCCGGCGCCGGAATTCGGCTCCGCGCTCGACACCCGCTTCATCCTCGGGCTCGCCTCGGTCGAGGCGGGCCTGCTCATCGTGATCGACATCGAGCGCCTGATGGGCAGCCGCGACATGGCGCTCGTCGACGAGACCGTGGAGGGGGCATGAAAGGATCGCGCCTGTCGATCAGCGCGAAGTTCGGGCTGATCGCGCTGGTGAGCCTGCTGCCGCTCGCCTTCACGCTCACGCTGTGGCTCGTCGAGATCGGCGAGCGCACGGCCCAGCTCGACCGCGAGCGCGAGGGGCTCGCCCTGCACGGCGCCATCGAGCACGCGCTCGTGGCCGTCCTGCGGCACCGCGACGCGGCGGTGGGCCTGCGCCTTCGGGGCGCCGCCTCGGGCGAGGCGGCCGACGCCGCGGCGGCCGAGGTGCAGCGCGGGCTCGCCGCGGCGGGAGAGGCGGCGGCAGCCGTGGACTGGGCGCGCGAGATCGCCGCGCAGATCTCCGAGTCAGCGGTCGCCTGGGATGTCGTGCGCCGCGGCCTCGGCAACCGCACCGCGGAGGAGACCTGGACGGAGCACGGCGAGCTCGCCACCCTCAACCTCCTGCCGCGGCTCTCGGAAACCGGGCGCCGCTCGGGGCTCTACGGCGACGCCGACCCGGTCGGTTACTACCTGGCGCGCATCGCGATCGAGCGCCTGCCCCAGCTGGCCCACCGGCTGGGCGAGGCGCGCTCGCTGGTCGACGTGGTCGCATCCGTTCCCGCGGCGGCCTCCGCCGGACTCGACAAGCTGCAGGTGGGCGTGGCGCTCGCGCAGGCTGACCTCGACGCGATCGACGCCGACGCGAAGGACCTGCTGCGCATCGCGCCCTCGCTCGGGGAGCTGAAGGTGCCCTTCGCCGAGCTCGACCAGGCGGGAAACCGATTCCTGCGCACCGCCGAGAACTCGATCGGCGTCGCGCGCGCGGGCCGGGCGGATTGGGCCGCCGTGCGCTCCGTCGCCGCTCCCGTCGAGAAGGCGCACGAGGCCTACGAGCGCGCGCGCCGCGCGTTCTCCGGTCGCCTCGCCGACCGCCGGGCCGAGCTCGTCGAGCGCCGCAACCTCCTGCTCGCGCTCGCCCTCGGCGTCGTCGGGATCGCGGCCCTCTTCGGGCTCATGCTGATGCGCTCGGTCAAGCGCGGCATCGGCGGGGCGCTCGCCGTCGCCGACCGCGTGGCCTCGGGGGACCTCAGCCAGGTGGTCGAGGCCGACGGACAGGACGAGACGGCGCGGCTGCTGCGTTCGCTGGGCACGATGAACCAGGCGCTCGCGCGCATGGTGGGCGAGGTCCGCGCCGTGGCCGACTCGGTGGGCCTCGAGGCGCGCAACCTCGCGGGGGGCAACCGCGACCTCTCGGAGCGCACCGAGTCCCAGGCGAGCGCGATCGAGGAGGCCGCCTCCAGCATGGAGGAGCTCACCGCGAGCGTGCGCCAGAACATGGACAGCGCCCGGGAGACGACCCGGCTCACGGTCAGCGCCAGCGAAGCGACGGCGCGCGGCATCGAGGCCGCCTCGCGCGCGGTCGGCCACATGGAATCGATCCGCGAGGGCACGCGGCGCGTGGGCGAGATCGTCGGCATGATCGATTCGATCGCTTTCCAGACCAACATCCTCGCGCTCAACGCCGCGGTCGAGGCGGCGCGCGCGGGCGAGCACGGGCGCGGCTTCGCGGTGGTGGCCGCCGAGGTGCGCAGCCTCGCCCGGCGCTGCGCGGAATCGGCCCGCGAGATCAAGGGGCTGGTGGCCGCCTCCTCCGAGCAGGCGGGCGAAGGCGAGAAGCTCGTCGACGAGGTGGCCGAGGCGATCGGCGAGATCAACGGGCGCGTCAAGCAGGTGGGCGAACTGATGAACGGGGTGGTGGGCGCGAGCACCGAGCAGGCGAGCGGAATCGAGCAGGTGAGCCAGACCATCACGCAGATGGAACGCATGACCCAGCAGAACGCGGCGATGGTGGAGGAGGTCCTCGCGGCCACCGAGGCCCTCGAGCGGCAGACCGAACGGCTCGCGGCCGCGGTGGGCGCCTTCCGGCTGGCGGGCGGCGTTTCGCCCGAGGCCGGGACGGCGCCGCGCCGGGTGCCGGGGGCCAAGCCGCCGCCGCGGCTCGGGCGGCGCTGAGGCGCGATGCGCGCCGAGCGCACGCCCCGAGCGGCGCCTCCGACGACGGAGCCGCGGGAGTTCGCCTACACACGCCAGGACTTCGAGCACGCGCGGCGCCTGATCCACGAGCGCGCGGGCATCGCGCTCGCCGAGGGCAAGACCGAGATGGTCTATTGCCGCCTCGCGCGGCGCCTTCGCAGCCTGGGCCTCGAGGCCTTCGCGCCCTATCTCGCGCGGCTCGACGATCCCTCGCACCCCGAGTGGGAACACTTCGTGAACGCGCTCACGACGAACCAGACCGAGTTCTTCCGCGAAGCGCACCACTTCCCGGTCCTCGCGGAGCACGCGCGGCGCTCGGGGCGCCGGCCCCTCCAGGTCTGGAGCGCGGCCGCGGCGACGGGAGAGGAGCCTTACTCCATCGCGGTCGCCCTGTGCGAGGCATTCGCGAGCCTCGAGCCCCCGGTGCGCATCCTCGCGACCGACCTCGATACCGCGGTGCTCGAGAAGGCGCGCGAGGGGGTGTACGCACTCGAGCGGGTCGCGAGCGTCGAGCCCGGGCGCCTCAAGCGCTTCTTCCTCAAGGGGAAGGGCGCGCGCGAGGGCCAGGTCCGCGTGCGCCCCGAGGTGCGCGCGCTGGTGGATTTCCGCTGGCTCAACCTGCGCGAGACCGGGTGGGAGATCGAGGGCAGCTTCGACGCGATCTTCTGCCGCAACGTCCTCATCTACTTCGACAAGCCCACGCAGCGCGCCGTGCTCGAGCGGCTCGTGGCGCGCCTCGCCCCCGAGGGGCTCTATTTCGCCGGGCATTCCGAGAGCCTCCTGCACGCCTCCGACCTGCTCGCGCCCTGCGGGCGGACCGTCTACCGGCGCGCCGGGCCGGCGGGAGCCCGGGCCCGTGGCTGAGCGCGCCGCCGCCGGCGAGGGACGCGACGCCTCGAGCGGCGTCTCGCGCCCCGCCCACTACATCGACCGCCAGTTCGGCCTGCCCGCGGCCAAGATCGGCCCGGGCGAGGTCTACGCGACGCAGCGCGACATGCTGATCGTCACCGTGCTCGGCTCCTGCGTCTCCGCCTGCCTTCGCGACCCCGACTCCCGCGTGGGCGGCATGAACCACTTCATGCTGCCGCACCGCGAGGCCGAGGCCGAAGGGCCGGTTTCGGAGTCGGCCCGCTACGGCGCCTACGCGATGGAAGTGCTCGTCAACCACCTTCTCGCGCTGGGTGCGCGGCGCGACCGCCTCGAGGCGAAGCTCTTCGGGGCGGGGCGGATCGTCCCGGGCATGTCGGACATCGGCAGCCGCAACGCGCGCTTCGCCGTCGAGTACCTCGAGCGCGAGAAGATCCCGGTCGTCGCGCGCGACCTCGGGCGGGGCGAGGCGAGCAAGGTGTACTTCTTCCCGCGCACGGGGCGCGTCCTCGTCAAGCGCCTGAAGTCGCTGCGCAACGACACGCTCATCGTGCGCGAGCGCGACTACGCCGAGCGCCTCGAGCGGATCGCGTCCTCGGGCTCCGCGGACCTCTTCGTCTAGGGCGCGCGCGTGGCGACCCGGGTGCTGATCGTCGAGGACTCGCCGCTCATGCAGCGCCTGCTCGCGGCGCTGATCGGCGCGCACGACGACCTGAAGGTCGCGGGCATCGCCGCGGACCCGATCGACGCGCGCGAGAAGATCAAGGCCCTGCGCCCCGATGCGATCACGCTCGACGTCGAGATGCCGCGCATGGACGGGATCACCTTCCTCGAGCGGCTCATGCGGCTGCGGCCGATGCCCGTGGTGATGGTCTCCGCGCTCACCGAGGCGAACGCCGAGGTCACGCTGCGCGCCCTGGAGCTCGGGGCGGTCGATTTCGTCGCGAAGCCGCGCGGCGACGATCCGGCCGAGGTCGAGCGCTTCGGCGCGGAGCTCGCCGAGAAGCTGCGCGGGGCCGCGGCGGCGGAGCCGCGCCCGTTCGGGGAGACCGCCGGCGGGACGACGGCTCACGCCGCCGCGTTCCGCCCCGGAAGCCTCGTGGCCGTGGGCGGCTCGACCGGCGCGACCGAGGCGATCCGCGAGTTCCTCGCGCGTCTTCCGGCCAACGCGCCGCCGGTGGCGATCGTGCAGCACATGCCGGAGATGTTCACGCGGATGTTCGCGCGGCGCCTCGACGAGCACTGCGCTCTCAAGGTGACCGAGGCCGAGGAGGGCGAACCGCTGCTTGCGGGCCACGCCTACGTGGCGCCCGGCGACCGGCACCTGCGCGTGGAGGCGGCTGCGGCGGGCTACGTCGCGCGGATCGACCGCGAGGCGCCGGTGAACCGGCACCGCCCCTCGGTGGACGTGCTCTTCCACTCGGCGGCCCGGGCCGCGGGGGCCAAGGCCGCCGGGGTGATCCTCACCGGGATGGGGCGCGACGGGGCCGAGGGCCTCGGGGCACTCGCGCGGGCCGGGGCGGCCACCTTCGCGCAGGACCGGGCGAGCTGCGTGGTCTTCGGCATGCCCCGGGCGGCGATCGAGGCGGGGCACGCCGGGGCCGTGGACAACGTGGAAGGCATCGCCCGGCGCGTGGTGGACGCCCTGCGTCGATAAGGCGAGAATGGCGCCTCGGAGGAAGGGATGAAAGCGCTGGAAGCGGTCAACGATTTCGTCGTCAAGTTCGCCAACGTGAACGGCTCGGGCTCGGCCTCGGCCAACACGCTCTTCGCGAAGTCGATCCTGCGCATGGGCGTGCCGGTGAGCCCGCGCAACATCTTCCCGTCGAACATCCAGGGACTGCCCACCTGGTACGAGGTGCGCGTGAGCGAGTCGGGCTGGCTCGGGCGCCGCGGCGGCGTGGACCTCATGGTCGCCATGAATCCCCAGACCTGGGACAAGGACCTCGCCGAGATCGAGCCGGGGGGCTACCTCTTCTACGACTCGACGCGCGCGCTGCCCGCCTCGAAGTTCCGCGAGGGCATCCACGTGATCGGGATGCCGCTCACCGAGATCTGCAACGCGACCTACACCGACCCCCGCCAGCGCCAGCTGTTCAAGAACATCATCTACGTGGGAGCGCTCGCCGCGATGCTCGGCATCGACGCGGACGAGGTGGAGCGCCTGATCGGCGAGCAATACCGCGGCAAGGAGAAGCTCCTCGACTCCAACGTGAAGGCCCTGCGGCTCGGCATCGAGTACGCGCGCAGCCACCTGCCGTGCCCCCTCGGCCTGCAGGTCCGGCGCTCGGACCGCGTGGGCGAGCGCGTCTTCCTCGAGGGCAACAACGCCGCGGCGCTGGGCGCCGTGTACGGCGGGGCGACGGTGTGCGCCTGGTATCCGATCACGCCCTCGTCCTCGCTCGCCGAGGCCTTCGCCCGGCACTGCCGGAAGCTGCGCACGGACCCCGACTCCGGCAAGGCGCGCTACGCCGTCGTGCAGGCCGAGGACGAGCTCGCCTCGATCGGCATGGTGATCGGCGCGGCGTGGAACGGCGCGCGCGCCTTCACCTGCACCTCGGGCCCCGGGGTCTCGCTGATGCAGGAGTTCATCGGCCTCGCGTACTTCGCCGAGATCCCGGCCGTGATCATCAACGTGCAGCGCGCCGGGCCCTCGACGGGCATGCCCACGCGCACGCAGCAGGCGGACGTTCTGTGCTGCGCGTATGCCTCCCACGGCGACACGAAGCACGTGCTGCTCTTCCCCGAGGATCCCCGCGAGGCCTTCGAGTTCTCGGCGCTCGCGCTCGACCTCGCGGACCGGCTGCAGTCGCCGGTCTTCGTGATGCTCGACCTCGACATCGGCATGAACGAGCGCCTGTGCGAGCCGCTCGCCTGGGACGACGCCCGGCGCTACGACCGCGGGAAGGTCCTCGACCACGACCAGCTCGAGGCGGGCACGCGCTTCGGCCGCTACCTCGACCTCGACGCCGACGGGATCACCTACCGCACCTACCCCGGGACGCACCCGAAGCGCGGCTCCTTCTTCACCCGCGGCACGAGCCGCGACCGCTACGCCCGCTATACGGAAGAGGGCAGCGCCTA
Organism: Usitatibacteraceae bacterium; assembly: GCA_044220635.1. GTDB lineage: Bacteria > Pseudomonadota > Gammaproteobacteria > Burkholderiales > Usitatibacteraceae > JBGAQP01. The sequence goes on along the minus strand of JBGAQP010000027.1, from coordinate 4,610 downwards.
CGTCGACAACATGCAGCGCCTGCTCAAGAAGTTCGAGACGGCCAAGGCCCTGGTGCCCGCGCCCGTCCTGCGCCGCGCCGAGCGCCCCGCGCGCCACGGCGTGATCTACTACGGCTCGACCGCCCCGGCGATGGACGAGACGCTCGTGGAGCTCGCGGCGAAGGGCATCCACGTCGACGCGCTGCGCATCCGCTCGTTCCCGTTCGCGGAGGCCGTCGCCGAGTTCGTGCGCGCCCACGACCAGGTGTTCGTCGTGGAGCAGAACCGCGACGCGCAGCTGCGCACGCTCCTCGTGGCCGAGGCGGACCTCGACCCCGCGAAGCTCATCCCGGTGCTCCACTACGACGGCACGCCGGTCACGGCGCGCGCCATCCGCCTGGAGATCGAGAGCCGGCTGACGAACCTGCGCGTGACCCCGCTCGCGCGCAACCTCGCGAGCGGAGAGTGAGATGACCTACCTCGCCAAGCCCCGGCTCCACCATCCCGACCTGCCCCGGAACGCGATCGGCCTCACGCGGCGCGACTACGAGGGCCCGATCTCGACGCTGTGCGCGGGCTGCGGGCACGATTCCATCAGTGCGGCGATCATCCAGGCCTGCTTCGAGCTCGCGATCCAGCCCCACCGCGTGGCCAAGCTCTCGGGCATCGGCTGCTCGTCGAAGACCCCGACCTACTTCCTCGAAGGCGCCCACGGATTCAACAGCGTGCACGGGCGCATGCCCTCGGTGCTCACCGGCGCGAACCTCGCGAACCGCGACCTCATCTACCTCGGCATCTCCGGCGACGGGGACTCCGCCTCGATCGGCGTCGGGCAGTTCGCGCACGTCATGCGCCGCGGCGTGAACATGACCTACATCGTCGAGAACAACGGCGTCTACGGCCTCACCAAGGGGCAGTTCTCGGCCACTGCCGACCGCGGCTCGAAGTCCAAGCGCGGTGCGGTGAACACCGACGAGGGGATCGACCTCGCGCTGCTCGCCCTGCAGCTGGGGGCGACCTACGTCGCGCGCAGCTTCTCGGGCGACAAGGCCCAGCTCGTGCCGCTCGTCAAGGGCGCGCTGCTGCACCCGGGCGCGGCGATGATCGACGTGATCTCGCCGTGCGTCGCGTTCAACAACCACGAGGGGTCGACGCGCAGCTACGACTACGTGCGCCACCACAACGAGGCGGTGAACGCCCTCGACGTCATCACGGTCCATCGCGAGATCACCGCGGAATACCCCCCGGGCTCGCTCCAGGAGGTGAGGCAGCACGACGGCTCGGTGCTGCGGCTCCGCAAGCTCGCCGAGGACTACGACCCCACGGACCGGATCGCGGCGATGAACCACGTGCAGTCGCGCTACGCCGCCGGGGAGATCGCCACGGGCCTGCTCTACATCGAGGCCGGGGCGAGGGACCTCCACGAGGCGCTGGGCACCGTGGCCGCGCCCCTCAACACCCTGGGCGAGCGCGAGCTCTGCCCGGGCTCCGCGGTCCTCGAGAAGTTCAACCAGGGCCTGCGTTAGGCGCTACTTCGCGCCGCCGTACTGCTTCTCCATCTGCTTGGCGAAGGCCTCCTGCTCGGCGGGCGACATCCTCTGGATGTCCTGCATGGACTTGCCCGTCATGCCCTTCATCTGCGCATCGGCCTTGGCCATGTCGCCCTTGGGAACCGGCGCCGGCGCGCCGGCCTGGGCCTTCTTCGCCTGGTCCATGTACCCGCCCATCTTCGCGTCGTAGAGCTTCTTCACCTCGGCGTCGGACTTGCCCTGGGCCTCCTTGCCCAGGGCGCCGCGCATCATCTTCTGCTCGGCGGCGGCCTTCTGCGCCTGGGCGGCGGCGTTGCGCCTGGCCTGCTCCGCCGCGGCGGCCTTGCGCTTCGCGGCCTCTTCGGCCTCGAGCTTGGCGTCGTAGTCGGCGTGGACCGCGGTGCAGGCGACGATCACGGCGATCGCGAGGATCGAACGGCTCTTCAAGTTTGTCTCCCTTTGTCGTTCACGTGGCGGGCGGAAATTGTAGTATGCCCCCATGGAAGCCGTCGATCTTCGCAGCGACACCGTGACCCGTCCGTCCCCTGCCATGCGCGAGGCGATGGCCCGCGCCGTGGTGGGCGACGACGTCTTCGGCGACGATCCCACGGTCAACACGCTCCAGGAAGCGGCCGCGCGCCGCTTCGGGATGGAAGCGGGCCTGTTCTTCCCGTCGGGGACCCAGTCGAACTGCGCCGCGCTCATGGCGCATTGCCAGCGTGGCGAGGAGGTGATCGTCGGGCAGGAGGCGCATACCTACCGCTACGAGGCGGGCGGCGCCGCGGTCCTGGGCTCCATCCAGCCCCAGCCCCTCGCCAACCGTCCCGACGGCACCCTCGACCTCGCGGAGGTCGAGGCGGCGATCAAGCCCGACGACCCGCACTTCGCGATCACGCGGCTGCTCGCGCTCGAGAACACGATCGGCGGAAAGGTGCTCGCGCGCGCCTACCTCTCCGAGGCCGTCGCGCTCGCACGCCGCCGGGGGCTTTCGACGCACCTCGACGGGGCCCGCATCTTCAACGCGGCGGTGAAGCTCGGCACGCCGGTCGCCACGCTCTGCGAGGGCTTCGACAGCGTCTCCGTGTGCCTGTCGAAGGGGTTGGGGACCCCTGCGGGCACGGTGCTCTTGGGCCGGCGCGACTTCATCGAGCGGGCGCGGCGCATCCGCAAGATGCTCGGCGGGACGATGCGCCAGGTCGGAATCCTCGCCGCCGCGGGCCTGTACGCGCTCGAGCACAACGTCGAGCGCCTCGCCGAGGACCACGGCAACGCCGAGCGCCTCGCGCAAGGGCTCGCGGCCCTCGGCCTCGAGGTCGAGCCCGTGCAGACCAACATGGTGTTCGCGAAAGTCCCGGGCGATGCCAGCGCCGCGCTCCAGGAGCACCTGAAGCGAAGCGGCGTGGTGGCCATCGCCTCGCCGCGCATGCGGCTCGTCACGCACCTGGATGTCGACGCCGCGGGCATCGACGCCGCGATCGCGGCCTTTGCGGCGTTCTTCAGGCGCCAGGCCGCGGCGGACTGAACCGGCCCCTCAGAGGACTTCGGCCGCGTGGTCCGCGAGCCGCGAGCGCTCCCCGCGCGTGAGCGTCATGTGCCCGCCGTGCACCCAGCCCTTGAAGCGGTCCACCACGTAGGTGAGGCCCGAGGAGCCCTCGGTGAGGTAGGGCGTGTCGATCTGCGCGATGTTGCCCAGGCACACCACCTTGGTCCCGGGGCCCGCGCGGGTGATGAGCGTCTTCATCTGCTTGGGCGTGAGGTTCTGCGCCTCGTCGATGATGAGGTACTTGTTGATGAAGGTCCGCCCGCGCATGAAGTTGAGGCTCTTCACCTTGATGCGGCTGCGGATGAGGTCCGCCGTCGCTGCGCGCCCCCAGTCGCCCGCCTCGTCGTCGGTCTTCATGAGCACGTCGAGGTTGTCCTCGAGCGCGCCCATCCACGGCGTCATCTTCTCCTCCTCGGTGCCGGGCAGGAACCCGATGTCCTCGCCCACGGGCACCGTGACCCGCGTCATGATGATCTCGCTGTAGACCTTGTACTCGAGCGTCTGCATGAGGCCTGACGCGAGGGTGAGAAGCGTCTTCCCGGTGCCCGCCTGGCCCAGCAGCGTGATGAAGTCGATCTCCGGGTCCATCAGGAGGTTCAGGGCGAAGTTCTGCTCGCGGTTCCTCGCGGTGATGCCCCAGACGTTGTTCTTGTGGTGCGTGTAGTCGCGAAGCGTCTGCAGGACCGCGGTCCTGCCGCGCACCTCCTTCACGATCGCGTAGAAGGGGCGGTCGCCCTCGTGGAACACGAACTGGTTGACGAGGAGCGAGGGGCACAGCGGCCCCTTGACCCGGTAGAGCGTGCGGCCGTGCTCCTGCCAGCTCTCGACGTCCTTGCCGTGGCGGTCCCAGAAGTCCTCGGGCAGCGCCAGCATCCCGGTGTAGAGGAGGTCGGTGTCCTCGAGGACCTTGTCGTTGAAGTAGTCCTCCGCGGCGACCCCGATCGCATGCGCCTTGATGCGCATGTTGATGTCCTTGGACACCAGCACGACGTCGCGCTTCGCGAGCTTCCTCTGCAGGTGCACCGCGACGGCGAGGATCACGTTGTCGGCCTTCTGCGAGGCGACCGATTCCGGGATCTCCGCCTGCACGGCGTGGGTCTGCAGGAAGAGACGCCCCGTGGCCTCCCCGGTGTTGCGGCCCTTCAGCGAGAAGCCCGACTCGATGTCGCCCTCGCCGTGGGAGACGATGTCGTCGAGGAACCGGCTCGCCTGGCGGGCATTGCGGGCGACCTCGCTCATGCCCTTCTTGTTGTCGTCGAGCTCCTCGAGCGTGACCATCGGCAGGTAGATGTCGTGCTCCTCGAACCGGAAGAGGCTCGTGGGGTCGTGCATGAGCACGTTGGTGTCGAGCACGAAGAGCTTGACCGAGGCCGCCGTGCGCGACGCCCGGGATCCGGATTCCTTCTTGCGATGCATGGGGCCCTCCACGGATTCCGAGGCGAGCGGGGACGACTCCTCCCCGTGATGGCGCGGGGAGTCTCTCAGCGTGTCGTTTGGCATCAGGTCGCGGGGTGGGTGGGGAAGGGGGCTACAGGCCGGCGGAGCGAACGTAGGCGAGC
>JBGAQP010000026.1:0-48265 GCA_044220635.1 Usitatibacteraceae bacterium | reverse complement strand
AGGAGGACGCCCGACCATGGCGGATACCCCGAACCTCACCGACGAGATGATCGCCGGGCGCCGTGCCGATCCCGGCGCGGGGCTGCCCGACGACATGCCGCCGTGGATGGCGCGCACGATCGCGGCCATCGACACCTTCAGCCTGTGGGTCGGGCGGATCGTGAGCTGGCTCACGATTCCCCTCATGCTCGCGATGGTCTACGAGGTCGTCGCGCGCTACGCGTTCACGGCGCCGACCATGTGGGCCTACGACATCAGCCGCATGATCTACGGCGCGCTCTTCGTGCTCGGCGCGGGCTACGCCCTCTCGAAGGGCGTGCACATCCGCTCCGATTTCCTCTACCGCAAGTGGTCGGTGAAGACCCAGGGGCGCGTGGACACCGCGCTCTACATCGTCTTCTACTTCCCGGCGATGATCGTCTTCCTGTGGGTGGCCTCCCAGTGGGCCTGGACCTCGGTCTCGCGCGCCGAGCGCGGCATGGACACCTCGTGGATGCCGCTCCTGGGCCCCATCAAGTCGTGCCTGCCCATCGGCATCGCCTTCCTCATCGTCCAGGGCGTCTCGGAGCTCCTGAAGAGCCTGCACGCGGCCCGGAAAGGGCGGTGGCCCGAATGAGCCCCGAGATGATCGGCCTCGCGATGATCGTCGCGATGCTCGTGGGGATCTTCGTCGGCTTCCCCATCTCCTTCACCCTCATCTTCCTCGGGCTCGTCTTCGGGTACTGGGGGTTCGGCGAGCTCGTCTTCTACCTGATGACGCTGCAGTTCAACGCCTCGATGATGGAGCAGACGCTCGCCGCGGTGCCGCTCTTCGTCTTCATGGGCATCATGATGGAGCAGGCGAACCTCATGGAGCGGCTCTTCGACGCGGTGCAGAAGATGCTCGCGCGCGTCCGGGGCTCGCTCTACCTCGCGGTGATGTTCGTCGCCACCATCTTCGCCGCGGCCACGGGCATCGTCGGGGCTTCCGTCACGATCCTCGGGATCATGGCCGGGAAGTCGATGACCCGCTCGGGCTACGACGTGAAGCTCTCCTCGGGGCTCATCGCCGCGGGCGGCACGCTCGGCATCCTGATCCCCCCCTCGATCATGCTCGTGGTGATGGGGCCGGTGCTCGAAGTGCCGGTCACCACGCTCTTCGCCGCGGCGATCCTGCCGGGGATCATGCTCGCTCTCCTCTTCACCGGCTACGCGATGGTCCGCTGCCTCATCAACCCGGCGCTCGGGCCCGCCCTGCCCCTCGAAGAGCACCCGGCGAACATGGGCGAGGTGTGGCTGCAGTTCATCCAGGGGCTGGTGCCGCCCGCGGTGCTGGTTCTGGCCGCGCTCGGCAGCATCGTCTTCGGGCTCGCCACTCCCACGGAAGGCGCGGCCTGCGGGGCGCTGGGCTCGCTCGCCCTCACCGCGGCCTACGGGCGGCTCACGCGCACGAACCTCAAGGACGCGCTCATCCGCACGCTCGAGATCTCGGTGCTGATCCTCTTCCTCGTGGCGGCGTCGAACTTCTTCGGGGCGGTGTTCGCGCGCCTGGGCACGCCCACGATGCTCACGGACTGGCTGCTGGGGATGGACCTCAATCCCTACGTGACGCTCTTCATCATCATGGCGCTCATCTTCCTGCTCGGCTGGCCGCTCGAGTGGGTGCCGATCGTGCTGATCGTGGTGCCGTTCCTGCTGCCGCTCGTGCAGAAGCTGGGCTTCGACCTCGCGTGGTTCGGGATCCTCGTGGCGGTGAACCTGCAGACGGCGTGGCTCTCGCCGCCCGTGGCGCTCTCCGCCTATTTCCTCAAGGGCGTCGTGCCCCAGTGGGAGCTCACGGACATCTACAAGGGAATGATGCAGTTCATGGGCCTGCAGCTCTTCGGCCTCGTGCTGATCATCACCTTCCCGCAGATCGCGCTGTGGCTGCCGCAACTCATCTACGGGAAGTGACGACGATGGCGATCGAATACCTGAAGAAGGCGGCGAAGACGCCGGAGACGGAATCGGGAGCCGCGCGGGAAGTCGCCGAGCGCATGCTCGCCGACATCGAGCGGCGCGGCGAATCGGCGGTGCGCGAGTACGCGCAGAAGCTCGACGGCTGGACGGGCGAGATCCTGGTGAGCACTTCCGAGATCGAGCGGCGCACGGCGGCGATCGACCCCAAGGTGAAGCGCGACATCGAGTTCGCGACCGACCAGGTGCGCCGCTTCGCGCTCGCGCAGCGCGCCTCGATGCGGGAGTTCTCCGAGGAGCTGCGTCCCGGGCTCGTCGCCGGCCAGCGCCTCATCCCCGTGAACGTCGCGGGCTGCTACGTGCCCACGGGGCGCTACGCGCACATCGCCTCGGCCTACATGACCATCGCCACCGCCAAGGCCGCGGGCGTTCCCACCGTGGTCGCGTGCTCCACGCCTTATCGCGGCGAGGGCATCCACCCGCAGGTGCTCTACGCGATGAAGGTGGCGGGAGCGGACGCGATCATGACGCTGGGCGGCGTGCAGGCGATCGCCACCCTCGCCTTCGGCCTCTTCACGGGCAAGCCCGCGGACATCGTCGTCGGGCCCGGGAACAAGTACGTGGCGGAAGCCAAACGCATCCTCTTCGGGCGTGTGGGGATCGACGTCTTCGCCGGTCCCTCGGAGGTCGCGGTGATCGCGGACGATTCCGCCGACCCCGCGATCGTCGCCTCCGACCTCGTGGGGCAGGCCGAGCACGGGCACGAGTCGCCGGCGTGGCTCTTCACCACCTCGAAGCCACTCGCCGAGGCGGTGATGCGCCTCGTCCCGCAGCTCATCGACAAGCTTCCCCCCACGGCGAAGGACGCGGCGGGCTCGGCCTGGCGCGACTACGGCGAGGTGATCGTGGGCGCGACGCGCGAGGAGGTCGCGCAGGTCTCCGACCGCTACGCCTCCGAGCACCTCGAGGTGCACGCGAAGGACCTCGACTGGTGGCTCGCGAACCTCACCTGCTACGGCTCGCTCTTCCTCGGCGAGGAGACCACCGTCGCCTTCGACGACAAGGCCTCGGGGCCGAACCACGTGCTGCCGACCAAGGCCGCCGCGCGCTATTCCGGCGGGCTCTCGGTGCACAAGTTCATCAAGACCGTCACCTGGCAGCGCCTCACGCGCGAGGCGAGCCGCGAGATCGCGGAAGTCACCGCGCGCATCTCGCGCCTCGAGGGGATGGAGGCCCACGCGCGCACCGCCGACGACCGCCTCGCGAAGTACTTCCCCGGGGAGCGCTTCGAGCGGGGCGCCCCGGTCGAGCGCTGACGACTTGGCCGCGCCCGCCCTCTTCGACCTCGCGGGGCGCGTCGCCCTCGTCACCGGCGCGAGCTCGGGGATCGGGCGCGAGATCGCGCTGGCGCTCGCCGAAGCCGGCGCGAAGGTCGTGCTCGTCGCGCGCCGCGCCGGGGACCTGGCGGAAGCCCGTGCGGCGATCGAGTCCGCCGGCGGGAGCGCGGCGACGATCTCCACGGACCTCGCCGACCGCTCTGCGCTCCGCGCCGCCACCGCGCGCGCCCCCGCCTTCTTCGGCGCGCCCGACATCCTCGTGAACGCCGCCGGCATCAACATCCGGAAGCCCATGGCCGAGGTAAGCGAAAGCGACTGGGACGCGACGATCGCGATCAACCTCGCCGCGCCCTTCTTCCTCGCGCAGGCGCTCGCCCCCGCGATGGCCGCGCGCGGCTGGGGGCGGATCGTCAACATCCTCTCGCTCCAGTCGCGGCGCGCTTTCCCGATGAGCGCGGCCTACGGCGCCTCGAAGGGCGGCCTCGAGCAGCTCACGCGCGCGCAGGCCCAGGAGTGGTCGAAGGATGGCGTCACGGCGAACGCGATCGCGCCGGGATTCTTCCCGACGCCCCTCACGATGCCCGTGCAAAGCGACCCCGAGCGCTGGCAGCGCATGGCGGAGAACACCTTCGCGAAGCGAAACGGCGAGCTCGCGGACTTGCGCGGCACCGCGGTCTACCTCGCGAGCCGCGCCTCCGACTACGTGACCGGCCAGACGATCTTCGTCGACGGCGGCTTCTCCGCGGGCTGAAGGCGTGAAGGCGCTCGTCTACACCGCCCCCTGCGAGACCGTCTTTCGCGACGAGCCCGACCCGCGCGCGGGCGCGGGCGAGGTGCTGATCCGCGTGGCGGCCGTGGGCATCTGCGGCTCCGACATGCACGCCTGGCACGGGCACGACCCGCGGCGCGTGCCCCCGCTCATCCTCGGCCACGAGCTCGCGGGCGAGATCCTCGAGGGACCGGGGCGCGGGCGCACCGTCACGGTGAACCCGATCATCGCCTGCGGGCACTGCGAATACTGCGTGCAGGGGCGCGACAACCTCTGCGCGAACCGCACCATGATCGGCATGCAGCGCCCCGGCGGCTTCGCCGAGCGCGTGGTCACCGCGGCGAGCGCGGTGATCGAGATTCCCGAAGGGATGGATCCCCGCGCGGCCGCGCTCACCGAGCCCGCCGCCACGGCGCTTCACGCGCTGAACGTCGCCTCCCGCGCCCTCGCCCGCCCGGTTCCCGAGTGCCGCGTGCTGGTGCTCGGGGGCGGGGCGATCGGGCTCCTCGCCTCGCTCCTCCTTCGCACCTGGGGCGCGCGCCGCGTGTGGCTCGCGGAGACGAACCGCCTGCGCCGCGAGGCGGCCGCGCGCGAGGCCGGGGTCGAGGCCTTCGACCCGCTCGCCGGCTCCGGCCCCGGCGAATCCTCCGTCGAGCTCGTGATCGACGCCGTGGGCGCGGCCGCCACGCGCAAGGCCGCGCTCGCCGCGGTGAAGCCCGGCGGCGTGGTGCTGCACATCGGCTTGCAGGACTGGGCTTCCGAGATCGACATGCGCAAGCTCACGCTCGCGGAGATCTCGCTGCTCGGCACCTACACCTACTCGACGGCGGACCTGCGCGCCGCGGCGCGCGCGTTGCACGAGGGTGCCTTCGGCGCGCTCGGCTGGGTCGAGGAGCGAGCGCTCTCCGAGGGCCCGCGCGCCTTCGAGGACCTGCACCACGGCCGCACGGCGGCGGCCAAGATCCTGCTGCGGCCCTGAGGCGCGGATGGAAGAGGCCACCACCCACGATTTCGTCGTCGTCGGCGCGGGCACCGCGGGCTGCGTGCTCGCCGCGCGCCTCTCCGAGAACGGGAAGCACTCGGTGCTGCTCCTCGAGGCGGGCCCGAAGGACGACTACCTCTGGATCCACATCCCCATCGGCTACGGCAAGACCATGTTCCACCCGGTCTACAACTGGCGCTTCGAGACCGAGCCCGACCCGGGGATGGACGGCCGTAGGATCTACTGGCCCCGCGGGCGCTGCCTCGGGGGGTCGTCGTCGATCAACGGCCTCATCTACATCCGCGGCCAGCCCGGGGACTACGACCACTGGGCCGCGCTCGGCAACGCCGGCTGGGGCTGGAAGGACGTGCTGCCGTACTTCCGCAAGCTCGAGGCGAATTCCCGCGGGGCCTCGGCGTTCCACGGCGCCGACGGGCCGATCGCCTGCTCCGACATCCCCGGCCGCCACGAGCTGATCGAGGCGATCATCGCGGGCGCGGGCGAGCTGGGTGTGCCCCGCAACGACGACTTCAACGGCGAGCGCCAGGAGGGCGTGGGCTACTACCAGCTCTTCACCCGGAACGGCTGGCGCTCGAGCACCTCGGTCGCCTACCTCAAGCCCGCGCGGCGCCGCCCGAACCTGCGGGTCGAGACCGGGGCGCAGGCCGAGCGCGTGCTCTTCGAGGGCCGGCGCGCGACGGGCGTGCGCTACCGGCAGGGCGGCCGCTCGCTCGTGGCCCGCGCGCGCCGCGAGGTGATCCTCGCCGCCGGCGCCATCCAGAGCCCGCAGCTCCTGCAGCTCTCGGGCGTGGGGCCCGGGGAGCTCCTCCGCGCCCACGGCATCGAGGTCGTCTCCGACCGCCCGGGCGTGGGCGAGAACCTGCAGGACCACCTGCAGCTGCGCCTCGTCTACAAGTGCACGAAGCCGATCACGACCAATGACGACCTCGCCTCGTGGTGGCGCTCGGCGAAGCTGGGCCTCGAGTGGCTCCTCTTCCGCTCCGGGGCGCTCGCCATCGGCATCAACCAGGGCGGGCTCTTCACGCGCGTCATGCCGGGTGCGGCGCGGCCCGACATCCAGTTCCACATCGCCACGCTCTCGGCGGACCTCGCGGGCGCGAAGCCGCACCCGTTCTCGGGGTTCACGCTGAGCGTGTGCCAGCTCCGGCCCGCCTCGCGGGGGCACGTGCGCATCCGCTCGGCGGACCCGCTCGCCGCGCCCGCGATCACCGCGAACTACCTCTCGGCGGAGGAGGACCGGCAGGTCGCCGTGGAGGCGGTGAAGTTCGCCCGCCGGCTCGCGGCCACCCGCGCCGTGGCGCCCTACGTGCGCGAGGAATACCGCCCGGGGCCGGGGGCGGCGACGGACGCGGACCTCCTCGCCTGGTGCCGGGCGAACGGCGCGACCATCTTCCACCCCTCGGGGACCTGCCGCATGGGCGAGGGGGCGCTCGCCGTGGTCGACCCGCGCCTCCGGGTGCACGGGGTGGGAGGGCTGCGCGTGGTCGACTGCTCGATCATGCCCACCCTCGTCTCGGGCAACACCAACGCGCCGGTGGCGATGATCGCCGAGCGCGCAGCGGATATGATTCTGGAAGAGGCGGCCGCGGGGGCCGCGCCCGCACGATCCCAAGGAGACTGAACCATGCAGGCGAGAGACGTCATGACGAGCCCGGTGCTCACGGTGAAGGCGGAGACGCCGGTCGCGGAGGTCGCGGCCTTCCTGCTCGAGCACCGCATCAGCGCGGCGCCCGTGGAGGACGAGAACGGGCGGATGGTGGGCATCGTGAGCGAGGGCGACCTCATGCGCCGGCCCGAGACCGGCACGGAGCGCCACGCCTCCTGGTGGCTGATGCTGATGAGCGACCCGCGGCGAGACGCCCGCGAGTACCTCAAGAGCCACGGCCTGCAGGCGAAGGACGTGATGAGCCTGCGCGTCGTGACCGTCGCCGAGGACACGCCCCTCGACCAGATCGCCGACCAGCTCGAGAAGCACGGCATCAAGCGCGTGCCGGTGCTGAAGGACGGCAAGGTCGTGGGGATCGTGAGCCGCGCGAACCTGCTGCGCGCGCTCGTCGCCCGGCCCCAGTCCGGGCCAGTCGCCGCCGACGACCGGGCGCTGCGCGAGGCGGTGATGCAGGCGCTGCGCTCCACGGGCGCGCGCACGCTCTACGTGAACGTCGTGGTCTCCGAGGGCGTGGTGCACCTCTGGGGCATGGCGTACTCGAACGAGGAGCGCGAGGCCCTGCGCGTGGCCGCCCAGGGCGTGCCGGGCTCGAAGGACGTGCAGGTGCGCATCAACGTGATGCCGCGGGGGAGCGGGAGCACGGGCTAGGCCTTCCCGGGTCGCAGCCACTTCGTGGCGCCCCGAGGCTCGGGCGCCATGTCCCGTCCTGGAACGAGATCCGCGAGGGCAACGCGAGCCTTGCCATCGGCAGGCCGTGGACCTATAATTTTTATAGGTCATGGCCACCCTGCCTCCAAGCGGAATGTCGCGGGCCCTCCTGGAGGCCCACATCCGGTCCGTGGCCGCCGACAGTGGGCGCGTTTACTACACCCGGCACGCGCTGGCCCGGATGAAGCAACGTCACCTCACCCGCGAGATCGTGCAGTCCGTGCTCCGCGAAGGCCGCCTGAGGTGGCCGGCGGAACCGAACCCCTCGAAGGGCAGCCTGGAGTGCCGGATGGAGCGCCATGTCGCGGGAAGCGACGTGGGTGTGGTCGTGGCCGTATCCGACGATGACCCCGGCCTCGTGGTCATCACCGCAATGACGACAGGGAACTGACCATGTACAAGTACGACGACGCGGGCCTGCGCAACGTGTGGCTCGTCAACGGCTACCGGGTCCGCAAGACGGCCTACGGGAAGGCCGTGGCGATCGAGAACGTGGAGGGGCTCACCCGCGCCATCTGCCGGGCCCTGGCGAACAAGCCGGGAAGGCTGACGGGCTCGGAGTTCCGCTACCTGCGCCTGCATCTCGAGCTCTCGCAGAAGTCGCTGGCCGGGATGTTCGGAAACACCGAGCAGGCCGTCGCGCTCTGGGAGAAGAAGGGTCGCATTCCCCTGTGGGCCGACAAGCACATGCGACTCCTGGTCATCGCCCACGAGGACGGCAACGAGCCCCTGGCCCGTGCCCTGGAAAGACTGAACGTCGTGGAGCGCCTCGTGACTTCGAAACTCGTCGTCAGGGAGACAGGGCGCGGCTGGAAAGGCCGTTTCGAGACCGAAGGCGAATCGAGAGCGGCCGCCTGAGCCTACTCGCCGGTTTCAACGGCCTCCTGGTTCCATTCCCTCCCCCGCCAGCCGGGCACGCAGCTCCGTCTTCAGCACCTTGCCGTAGTTGTTCTTCGGCAGCTCGGACACGAAGCGGTACTCCTTCGGCCTCTTGAAGCGCGCGAGATTGGCGAGGCAGAGCCGGTCAAGCTCCTCGGCCGCGGGCGCCGCGCCGCGCGCCACCACGAAGGCGACCACCGCCTCGCCCCACTCGGGATCGGGGCGGCCCACCACGGAGGCCTCGGCCACGCCCGGGTGCGAGAGCAGGACCTCCTCGACCTCGCGCGGGTAGATGTTCGAGCCCCCGCTGATGATGAGGTCCTTGCTGCGGTCCTTGAGCGTGAGGAAGCCGTCGGCGTCCAGCGCCCCGAGGTCGCCGGTCCACAGCCACCCGTCGCGAAGCGCCTTCGCCGTGGCCGCGGGGTTTCCCCAGTAGCCCGCCATCACCACGTCGCCGCGCACGCAGATCTCGCCCGTCTCCCCCGGCGCGACCGCGCGACCCTCGGCGTCGCGCACCTCGACCTCCACGCCCGCCTGCGCCACGCCGACGGAGGCGAGGCGCTCGCGGTGGCGCGGGTGGGCCGCGTCGCCGTGGTGCGCCTTCGTGAGCGCCGTGATCGTCATGGGGCTCTCCCCCTGCCCGTAGATCTGGGCGAAGCGGTTTCCGAAGACCTCGATCGCCGCGTCGAGATCGGCGAGGTACATGGGCCCGCCGCCGTAGACGAGCGTCTGCAGGCCGGGGGCGCGCGCGCCCGTTCGCGCGGCCGCCTCGGTGAGCCGGCGCACGATCGTGGGCGCCGCGAAGAGCGAGACGCGCTCGTGCGCCGCGAGGAGCGAAAGCGCCTCGTCCGCGTCGAAGCCGCCGGATTCCGGGAGCACCTGCGCCGCGCCCTTGAGGAGATGGTGGAAGTTGTAGAGCCCCGAGCCGTGCGAGAGGGGTGCGGCGTGCAGCAGCCTTCCGTCGGGGTGGACCTCGTCCACGCTCGCGAGGTACGAGAAGGTCATCTGCGCGAGGTTGCGGTGCGAGAGCATGGCCCCCTTGGGCCGGCCCGTCGTGCCGCTCGTGTAGAAGAGCCAGGCGAGCGCCGCGGGATCGAGGGCCGCCACGGGCCGCGGCTCGCCCGCGGCGAGCCGGGCGTAGTCGGCGCTGCCCGCCTCGACCACCTCGGGCGCGGGGTGGATCCCGGAGAGCGCCTCGGCCACGCCCTCCCGCCAGTCGGATGTGACGAAGAGCGCCCGCGCGCCGGAATCGCCGAGGATGAAGCCGAGCTCCCTCGGGTGCAGCTTCGCGTTCACGGGCACCGCGGCGAGCCCCGCCCACCAGCAGGCGTAGAGGGCCTCGAGGTACTCGGGTACGTTGCGCATCGCGAAGGCGACGCGGTCGCCCTCGGCGAGCCCCAGGCGGGCGCGCAGCCCCCCCGCGAGGCGCGCGGCCCGGCCGGCGAGGGCTCCCCGGGTGGCCCAGGGGCGCTCGCCCAGGAAAAGCGCCGTCCCGCCGGGGTCCAGGCGGGCGGTGCGCTCGAGCCAGAGGGCGAGGTTCACGCCGGGGGTGCCGAAAATTCGGATTGGAAGGGGTGAATCCACGGCGTAACATCCGCCGTAACTCGATTCTGCCCGAGGCCGCCGCCCCGGGAAAACCGCGCTTCCCGGAGGATCCATGGGTCTCAGGCTCAAGTTCAACATCGTGCTGGCGCTCGTCTTCGCCGCCGGCATGGCGGTCTCCGCCTTCGTCTCCCACGAGCTGCTGCAGGCGAACGCCAAGCAGGAGGTGATCCGGAACGCCGGCCTCATGATGGAGGCCGCGCTCTCGATCCGCGGCTACACCGTCCAGCAGGTGAAGCCCCACCTCGAGGACAAGCTCAAGGTGACCTTCCTGCCGCAGTCGGTGCCCGCCTACTCCGCCACCGAGATCTTCAACGCGCTGCGCAAGAAGTACCCCGACTTCTCCTACAAGGAGGCCACGCTCAACCCCACGAACCCGCGCGACCGCGCGGTCGAGTGGGAGGCGGACGTGGTCAACGCCTTCCGCAACACCGCGAGCCTCGGCGAGCTCACGGGCGAGCGCGACACGCCCACGGGGCGCATGCTCTACTTCGCGCGCCCCATCCAGATCAAGGACCCGGCCTGCCTCGCCTGCCATACCACGCCCGCGGCCGCGCCCGCCCCGATGGTCGCGCTCTACGGCGAGAACAACGGCTTCGGCTGGAAGCACATGGAGATCATCGGCGCGCAGATCGTCTCCGTGCCGATGGCCCTGCCGGTGAAGAACGCGAACAACGCCTTCGTCACCTTCATGGGCTCGCTCGCCGCGATCTTCGCGGTCGCCTTCGTGGTGCTGAACATCATGCTCTCGGTCATGATCATCCGGCCGATCGCGCGCATGTCGGAGTCAGCCGACCGCATCTCCACGGGCGACTTCGACGTGCCGGAGTTCGCCGGCCGCAAGGACGAGATCGGCGTGCTCGGCACCTCCTTCAACCGCATGCGCCGGAGCCTGCAGAAGGCGCTCAAGCTCATCGAGCGCTAGGCCCCGCCCGCCCCCATGGCCGAGATCCCCGAGTCCATCGGCAAGTACCGCGTCACCCGGGCGCTCGGCAAGGGCGCCATGGGGATGGTCTACGAGGGCTTCGACCCGGTGATCGAGCGCCGGGTCGCGATCAAGACGATCCTCGCCGAATACCTCGAGGCGGCCGAGATGCAGGAGGCGGTCGCGCGCTTCAAGCGCGAGGCCCAGGCCGGCGGGCGGCTGCAGCACCCCGGCATCGTCGCCGTCTACGAGTACGGCGAGGACGCGGGCATGGCCTTCATCGTCATGGAGTTCGTCGACGGGCGGGAGCTGCGCGATTGCCTGCGCGGCGGCGAGCGCTTCGCCCTGATCGACGTCTTCGAGATCATGAAGCAGCTGCTCGGCGCGCTCGACTACTCGCACAAGCAGGGCGTGGTGCACCGCGACGTGAAGCCCGCGAACCTGATGATCCTGCCCGGGCCGAAGGTGAAGGTGATGGATTTCGGCATCGCGCGGCTCGAGTCGTCCTCGCTCACGCAGGTGGGCACCGTGGTGGGCACGCCCACGCACATGTCGCCCGAGCAGCTCACGGGCCTTCCCGCCGACGGCCGCGCCGACATCTGGTCCTCGGGCGTGATCCTCTACGAGCTGCTCACCGGCGTGAACCCCTTCCTCGCGGAGACCCCCGCCGCGGTGATGCACCGCGTGCTCCAGGTCGCGCCCGAGAAGCCCACGGCGCTCAATGGCGAGCTCCCCCCGGCCTTCGACGCGGTGATCGAGCGCGCGCTCGCCAAGCGCCCCGAGGATCGCTTCCAGAGCGCGAAGGAGTTCCAGGTGGCGCTCCTGCAGGCGCTGCAGGGCAAGGCGCCCGCCGCGGCGCGCCGCGCGGACCCGGAGCAGACCCTCTCCCCCGGGGAGGCCGCGCGCACCGAGGCCTCGCGCACGGCTACGGCCGCGCGCCGCGCCCCCGGCGTGCGCCGTTCCGCGGAGGCGATCGCGGAGGTCGAGCGCTCGCTCTCGCGCCACGTGGGGCCGCTCGCCGGCGTGCTCGTCCGCGAGGGCCGCAAGAAGGCCACGAGCCTCGAGGACTTCTTCGCCCTGCTCGCCGAGAACATCCCGACCGAGGAGGAGCGCCGGGCCTTCCTCGGCAAGATCGCCGCCGTGCGCGCGGCGGGTCCCGCGCCCGCGCCGCAGGCTCCGGCGCCGCAGGCCGCGGCCACGGCCGCCCCGCGCATGGCCTTCACCCCCGAGGTCCTCGCGACCGCGGAGAAGCGCCTCGCGAGCTACGTGGGGCCGCTGGCCCGCGTGCTCATCAAGGAGGCGGCCGGGAAGTCCGGCAACCTCCGGGAGCTCTACGCGCAGCTCGCCGCGCACATCGACGCCGAGGACGAGCGCCGCGACTTCCTCGCCTCGCTGGGCCGCTAGCCGCCCCGGGGGGCCGGACCCCGGAATCCGCCGGTCGCGGATAGAATGGCGGCCATGACCACGATCGTCGTCGTGCGCAAGGCCGACGAGGCGGTGATCGCCGCCGACGCCCTCACCACCTTCGGGACCACGCGGCTCGCGCCGCACTACGACCCGCGCCCGCAGAAGATCCTCGCCTACCGCGATTCCTGGGTCGGCGTGGCGGGCAGCGCCGCCCACCAGCTCGTGCTCGAGAACCTGCTCGCGCGCAACCCCGACCTCGACCTCCACGGCAGGGCCGCGATCTACGAGAGCTTCCGCAAGCTCCATCCCCTGCTCAAGGAGGAGGCCTACCTCAACCCCAAGGAAGAGGAGGACGACCCCTACGAGTCGAGCCAGATGACGGTGATGATCGCCAATCCCTCGGGCATCCACGCGGTGTACTCGATGCGCGAGGTCTTCGAGTTCACGCGCTTCTGGGCGATCGGCTCGGGGCGCGACTTCGCCCTCGGGGCGATGTACTCGCTCTACGCGCGCTCGCGCTCGGCCGAGGCGGTCGCGCGCGCGGCGATCCACGCGGGCGCGGAGTTCGACACGGGCACGGCGCTGCCCGTGAGCCTGCACAAGGTGCGCATCGCCCGATGACGGCCACGGCCGAGGTGCGCCTCGACAAGTGGCTGTGGGCCGCGCGCTTCTTCAAGACGCGCACCGCGGCGGTCGAGGCGATCGCCGCGGGACGCGTCACGGTGAACGGCGACCGCGCGAAGGCCTCGCGGAGTGTCCGCCCCGGCGACCGCCTCGCGATCCGGCGCCCCCCCTTCGAGCACGCGATCGTCGTGCGCGCGGTCTCCGACCGCCGCGGCCCCGCCACGTTGGCGCAATCGCTCTACGAAGAGCCCGCCGAGAGCCGCGAGCGGCGCGAGGCCCTCGCGGCGGAGATGCGGACCCTGCCGCCGCCCGTCTTCAAGGGCCGGCCGACGAAGAAGGACCGCCGGAGCTACGAGGACTACCTGCGCTGGTTGCGCGAGGAGGAATGAAATGCCGAAGATCGCGAACATCGTCGTGGCCGCCGCCGCCCTGGCGTTCGCCGCCCCGCCCGCCGCCGCCCACCACGGCTGGAGCGAGTACGACGCCTCGAAGCCCCTTACGCTCACGGGGAAGATCGTCGAGTCGGGCTACGAGCATCCCCACGGCCACGTCCGGCTGGAGACGCCCGGAAAGACCTGGACGGTGATCCTCGCGCCCCCCTCGCGCATGGAGCGCCGGGGGCTGCCGCCCTCGGACCTCAAGCCCGGCGGCACCGTGACCGTGGTCGGCTACGCGAACCGCGAGAAGGCCGAGGAGATGCGCGCCGAGCGCATCACGGCCGGCGGCAAGACCATCGAGCTGCGCTGAGCGCGGGCCCCGCCGCGCATGACGCCGCAGAACCCCATCGAGGCGCTGCCCTTCGCGCGCGCGATGCGCGAGTGGCTCTGGCTCTACCCCGCCGTCGAGGTCGCCCACATCCTCGGCTTCATCGTGCTCGTGGGCAGCGTCGTGATGTTCGACCTGCGCGTGCTGGGCCTTTCGCGCCGCATCCCGGTGCGCGCGCTCGCCCGGCACCTCCTGCCCTGGAGCTGGGGGGCCCTGGTCGTGATCGTGCCCACGGGGCTCGCGATGTTCTCGGCGCACGCCGCCGACTTCCTCGGCAACCGCGCCTTCCAGCTGAAGATGGCATTGCTGCTCGCCGCGGGCATGAACGCGGCCTGGTTCCACACCGGGCCCTACCAGACGGTGAAGGACTGGGACCTCGACGCTCCCGCGCCGCTCGCCGCACGCCTTTCCGTGGCGTTCTCGCTGCTCGCCTGGGTCGGCGTCGTCTCCTGCGGGCGGCTGCTCGCCTACTTCTGAGCCGCGCGGCGCTTCTGCACGGCGAGGAAGGCGGCCACCACGGCGACGAGGCCGAGGGTGTAGCCGAAGATCGCGGCGGTCACGGACTCCGGCGCCCGGTTCACGGTGGCGATGAGGATCGCGAGCCCCGGATTGCGCATCGCCGCGGCCACCGCGCCCGCGGGGCGCACCGGGGAATCGCGGCCGGCGAAGGCGGCGCCGATCGCGAGCGCGGCGACGGTGAGGACGGCGCCGGCGAGCACCGGCGCCCACCCGATCTCCACGAGCCCGGGGCCGAGCACGACGAAGCAGAGGCCCAGCAGCCCGAGCAGCAGGAGGTTCGAGGCCCGCGCGAGTCCCGGCTCGATCCGCGCGACGAACGCGGGCTTCCACGCCCGCAGCCCCGCCCCGATCGCGAGCGGCAGGATCTGGACGAGGAAGACCTGCTTCGCGATGTGCAGCGGCGTGACCTGGAAGTCCGCGCGGAAGATCCAGTCCATGATCGCCACGCAGGCGGGGATCGTGAACACCGCGGTGAGGATCACCGCGAGGTGCAGGGCCGGGGCGAACTCCGGGGGGCCGCCGGCCTCGATCGCGCGACGCAGCGCTACCGGCGCCCCGGGGCAGATCGCCATGAGGATCACCCCCGCGGCGACCGCGCCCTTCCATCCCGCGAGCTTCACCAGGGCGACGGCGAGCGCGGGCAGCGGGACGACGACGCCGAAGACGATCGCCGCGAGGACCATCCTGCGCTCGAGGGCCGCCCTCGCCTGCTCCCGGCCGACGAGCAGGCCCAGGGCGAGCATCGTCGTGAACACGGCGATGGGTGCGACGATCCGCAGCCACTCCATCCTCAGCTCCGCGCGAGGTCGAGTCGGCCCTGCACGCGCAGGCCGCAGCAGCCGTCGGGGCGCACCGCGACGATCTCGCCGGTGGTCACCGAGAGCTTCGTGAGCGCGGCGATGTTCACGTTGTGCGTGACCATCGCCACGTTGCCCCCGGGCTTGCGCGTCGAATAGGAGCCGATGCGCTTCTTCACGCGCTCGGTGAACTCGCTCTCGCGGTGGGGAAAGTCGAAGAACGAGGAGAGCGCCTCCCAGTCCTCGGCGGAGCCGAAGGCGAGACGCGCCGTTTCCCGGCACCGGCACCAGGGGCTCGTGTAGACGCGCGCGATGGGCACGCCCTCGGCGCGCAGCCGATCGCCCAGGCGCCGGGATTGCGCGCGCCCTTCCTCCGAGAGATTGCGCTGGGTGGCGCAGTCGTCGAGCCGGAAGCCGGGGGGATCGCCCAGCCCCGCGACGGTGGCCGCGTGGCGGATGAGCAGCACCAGGCCGCCTTCGCGCAGCCGCGGCCAGAGGTCGCCCTCGGCGGCGGGCACGCGCGGCGCGAGGGACGCCGCGAGGGCGAGCCCCAGGAAGCGGCGGCGCGCGAAGCTACCGGGAAGGGGCTCGGGCGGGTCCATGGGCCGGGTCGGCATCGGGAACGGCGTGCCGCGGGGCGGGAGCATCGCGGACATCGTAGCCGAGCTTCGCGATCTCCGCGCGCAGGAACTCGCGCGCCGCGTCCGCCCGCGCGGCGTCGCCGCGCACGGCGAGCTCGATCTCGGGGACGTCGGCCGCGAAACGCGGCAGGCTCGCGAGCTTCAGGTCGGGATAGTCGCGCACCACCGCCTGCATGAGGGGCAGCAGGTCGGATTCGCCCGCGCCGCTCACCACGAGGGCCGCCTCGCAGGCCGGCGCCGCGCGACGCAGCGACGCGTAGCGCGCATCGAGCACCGCGGCCATCATCGGCCAGGCCATCTCTGGAAAGCCGGGCAGGAAATGGTGGTCGTTCACGCTGAAGCCGGGGACCCGGTTGACGGGATTGGGGATCGGCACCGCGCCCTCGGGGAAGTCGGCCATGATCACGCGCCGGGGCCAGGCCGCGGCGCCGAAGCGCGCCTCGATCTCGGCGACCGCGCCGGGATGGCGGACGAGCGCCCGGCCGAGCGCCGCGGCGGCCGCCTGGCGCGTGTGGTCGTCGGGCGTGGCGCCGATGCCGCCGAAGGAGAAGACGATGTCGGTCGAGGCGAAGCTTCGCGCGAGGGCGGCCGTGATGCGGTCGCGGTCGTCTCCGAGCAACTGCGCCCACCCGAGCTCGAGGCCCCGCTCGCCGAGGATGCGCACCGCCGCGGCGAAATGCCCGTCCGCCCGCTTCCCCGAGAGGATCTCGTCGCCGATGATCAGGATGCCGATGGCCAAGAAAGCAATGGAAAAATGGGGACAGTCCCCATTTAAGGTCTGTAACAATCAGCTCGTACGGCGATTGTTACAGAGATTAAATGGGGACTGTCCCCATTTTCTAGGGCGCGATGGCGGGGTTGAGGGTGTAGCGGCCGGTGATCGAGGCCTGCGCGAGGATGTGGCCCTGCATCGCCTGGCGCGCGTCCGTGCCGCTGAAGGCGCCCTGGACCGCGAGGCGCGCGATGTCGAGCGCGAACACCGTGAAGACGTAGCGGTGGACGATCGCGTCGTTCCACGGGGGGCAGGGGCCGTCGTAGCCGAAGTAGTTGCCCGCCATCTCGGGGTCGGCGGCGAACCAGCCGGTGTAGTCGTTCACGCCCTGGCGCGCGCCGTGGGGCGCGACCGGCCCGGGCTTGCCCTTCGCGGTGACGCCCGAGGCGAACTCCCCCGCGGCCACGGACCGGATCGAGGAGGGCAGGTCGACGAGCACCCAGTGGAAGAAGTCGACGCGCGCGAGCGCGGCGCTCACCACCCGGCCCTCGACGTTCACGTCGTCGCCCCGGCTCGGCACGTCGGGGTCGTGGCAGATGATGGCGAAGGACTTCGCGCCCTCGGGCACCTCGGACCAGGCGAGCTGGGGATTGCGGTTCTCCGAGAGCGTCACGTGCGTCCTCGCGTCCGGCGCGCAGAACGCGAACTGCGCCGGGATCGGCGCGCCGTCTGCGAAGCTCGCGCTCGCGAGCCTCACTTCTTCGGCTCCCCGCCGCCGATGATCGTGATCAGCTCGACCTCGAACACCAGCGTCGAATTCGGCGGGATCTTGTCGCCCGCGCCGCGCTCGCCGTAGCCCTTCGCGGGCGGGATCACGAGCAGTCGCTTGCCCTTCTCCTTCATGCCGATCACGCCCTCGTCCCAGCCCTTGATGACGCGCCCCGCCCCGACGACGAAGCCGAAGGGCGTGGCCCGGCCTTCCGAGGTGTCGAACTTCGCCCCCTTGAGGTCGGCGGCGCAGCCGTCGTAGAGCCAGCCCGTGTAGCTCACGAGCACGGGGTTGCGGAACACGACCTCGCGGCCCGTTCCCGGCACGAGGTCCTTCACGACGAGCTCCGCGGGCGGAGCCTTGGGCGATTCGCACGCGGGCTTGGGAGCGGCCTTCATGTCCTGGGCCGATGCGGAGAATGCGACGGCGGCGGCGAGCGCCGCCAGGGCGAGTGCGGGTTTCAAGTTCTTCCTTCCGTTCCTGGGAGTGGTGGTGAATGGGTTCATCGGCCGAGGGCCGCGCCTTCGCGCCGGGGGTCGGCCGCGGCCTGCCAGCCGCCCGGCGCGCGCCGGACGGCCGCGAGGCCGCTCGTCATGTCGATCGCGCGCACCTCGTGGCCCATCGCCTTCAGAGCCGCCTGGACCCCCTCGAGTTCCGTGCCCTTCTCGATTTCCGTGGGGCCGTTGCGGCTGCCGAAGTTCGCGAGATCGATGGCCGCCTGCAGGTCGAGCTTCCAGTCGAGGCAGGCCACGAGCGCCTTGGCGACGTAGCCGATGATGAGGCTGCCGCCCGGGCTGCCGACGACCATCTCGAGGGCGCCGGTGCGCGCGTCGTGAACGAGGAACGGCGCCATGGAGCTGCGCGAGCGCTTGCCCGGGGCCACGGCGTTGGCCACCGTGCGCCCCTCGCGGACCGGCACGAAGTCGAAGTCCGTGAGCTCGTTGTTGAGGAGGAAGCCGCGCACCATCTGGCGGCTGCCGAAGAACGCCTCGATGGTCGTGGTCATCGAGACGGCGTTGCCCTCGCGGTCGACGATGGCGATGTGGCTCGTGCCCGCGGGATCGTCCGCGGCGTCGTCGGCGAAGGCGACCTTGAGGCCCGGCGGCGTGCCCGGCTCCGCGCGGCCCATCGACTTCTCCGCACGCACGAGCTTCGCGCGCCCGGCGAGGTAGGCGGGATCGACGAGCCCGGCGACGGGGACTTCGGCGAAGCGGTCGTCGCCCACGTAACGATTGCGGTCCGCGAAGGCGAGGCGGCCGGCCTCCGAGAAGAGGTGCACCGCCTGCGACGATCCCGGCCGGACCGAGGCGAGGTCGAAGTGCGAGAGGATGCCGAGCATCTGCAGCACCGCGATGCCCCCCGAGGACGACGGCGGCATGCCGCAAAGGCGCCACGCGCGATAGTCTCCGCACACGGGCTCCACGGTGCGCACGCGATAGCCCGAGAGGTCCTCGAGGCTCATCGACCCCGGGTTCTTCGGATGCGAGCGCACGGCCGCGACGATGTCCGCCGCCACCTCGCCGGTGTAGAAGGCGTCCGCGCCTTTCGCCGCCATCGAGCGCAGCGTCTTCGCGAGCTCGGGGTTCTTCAGGATCGAGCCCTCGGCCCGGGGCTTGCCGTCCTCGCCGAAGAAATACGCGCGCGCCACGGGCTGGTCGAGAAGCCCCGAATCCTTGCCGAGCAGCGTGTGCAGCCGCCGGGATATCGGGAAGCCCTTTTCCGCGAGGGCGATCGCGGGCTGGAAGAGCTCCGGCCAGGGGAGCTTTCCGTGGCGCGCGTGGGCGACCTCGAGCAGGCGCGGCGTGCCCGGGACGCCCACGGATCGCCCGCCCACGACCGCGGCCTGGAACGCCATGGGCTTGCCCTCGGGACCGAGGAACATCGTGGCGGTGGCGGCGCCGGGTGCCGTCTCGCGCGCGTCGTAGGCGAGGATCCGCTTCGCCCGCGCGTCGTTCACGAGGAGGAACGCGCCGCCGCCGAGCCCCGAGGCGTGGGGCTCCACGAGCGTCAGCACGAGCTGGGTCGCGATCATCGCGTCGACCGCGCTTCCGCCCCGGTCGAGCATGCGCAGGCCGGCGGCTCGGGCTGCGAGGGACGCAGCTGGGCCTGCGCGGGCCACGCCGCGAGGAGCGCGACCGCCGCGACCGCGGCGAGCGAGCGCATCACTGGATCCCGGCCAGGCACAGGTACTTGATCTCGAGGAATTCCTCGATCCCGTATTTCGAGCCCTCGCGGCCGAGCCCCGACTGCTTCACGCCCCCGAAGGGCGAGACCTCGTTCGAGATGATCCCGGTGTTGACGCCGACCATGCCCGTCTCGAGGCCCTCGGCGACGCGGAAGACCCGCCCCAGGTCGCGCGCGTAGAAGTACGCCGCGAGGCCGAACTCCGTGGCGTTCGCGAGCCGGAGCGCCTCCTCCTCCGTCTTGAACCGGAAGAGCGGCGCCACGGGGCCGAAGGTCTCCTCGTTCGACACCTTCATCGCAGGCGTCACGCCCGTGAGGAGCGTGGGCTCGTAGAACCGCGCGCCCGCCGGGTGGCGCCGCCCGCCGGCGACGACCTTCGCGCCCTTGGCGACGGCATCGGCCACGTGCTCCTCGACCTTCGCCATGCCCTGCTCGTCGATCAGCGGGCCGATGGTGACCCCCGCCTCCACGCCGGGGCCGACCTTGAGCGACTTCAGCTTCTCGGCGAGCTTCGCCGCGAAGGCGTCGTAGACGCCGTCCTGCACGTAGATGCGGTTGGCGCACACGCAGGTCTGGCCCGCGTTGCGGTACTTCGACGCCATCGCGCCCTCGGCCGCGGCGTCGAGGTCCGCGTCGTCGAAGACGAGGAAGGGCGCGTTGCCCCCGAGCTCGAGCGAGAGCTTCTTCACCGTGTCCGCGCTCTGGCGCATGAGGATGCGGCCGACCTCCGTGGAGCCCGTGAAGGTGACCTTGCGCACCACCGGGTTCGCGCAGAACTCCTTGCCGATCGCCACCGCGTCGCCCGTGATCACGTTGAAGACGCCCTTCGGGATGCCCGCGCGCGCGGCGAGCTCGGCGAGCGCCAGCGCGGAGAACGGCGTCTGCTCGGCGGGCTTGAGCACGGCGGTGCAGCCCGCGGCGAGCCCCGGGGCGACCTTGCGCGTGATCATCGCCGTGGGGAAGTTCCACGGCGTGATCGCGGCGAAGACGCCGATGGGCTGCTTGATGACGAGGAGCCGGCGGTCGGTCATGGGGCTGGGGATCGTGTCGCCGTAGACGCGCTTGGCTTCCTCCGCGAACCACTCGACGAAGGAGGCTCCATAGGCGATCTCGCCCTTCGCCTCGGCGAGCGGCTTGCCCTGCTCGGTGGTGAGCAGCAGCGCCAGGTCGTCGGCGTTCGCCACGATCAGGTCGAACCAGCGGCGCAGCAGGCGCGAGCGCTCCTTCGCGGGGAGCGCGCGCCAGGCGGGCAGCGCCGCCTCGGCGGCGGCGATCGCCCGCGCGGCCTCCGCGGCGCCCATGTCGGGCACGCTCCCGACGAGGGAGCCGTCGGCGGGATTGTCCACGGGGAAGCGCTTGCCGGAATCGGCCTCGACCCACTGGCCGTCGAGGAAGCAGCGGTCTCGGAAGAGCGCGGGGTCCTTGAGGGCGGGGATGGGAATGCGGTCCTGGACGACGGCGTTCATGGGAGGCTCCGGATGGGGGTGTGGCGAGGGCGGTGACGCGGCTAGTATAGCTCCGCCGCCGCGCGTATCATCGCCGCTTCCTTTCCGAGGAGGCTCCCATGCGCAGGATGATCGCAATCGCCGCCGTCGCACTGGCCGCCGCCGCTCCCCTCGCCGACGCGAAGACGCTGCGCTGGTCGAGCCAGGGCGACTACCTCACCGCCGACCCGCACGCCCAGAACGAGCTGCTCACCAACTCGATCAACGGCCACGTCTACGAGTCGCTCGTCATGCGCGGCAAGCAGCTCGAGATCCTCCCCTCGCTCGCCGAGAGCTGGAAGCAGACGAGCCCGCGGGTGTGGGTCTTCAGCCTCCGGAAGGGCGTGAAGTGGCACGACGGCTCGGATTTCACCGCCGACGACGTCGTGTTCTCGATCAAGCGGCTGCAGGGGCCTACCTCGAACTTCCGCGTCTACGGCAACGACCTCGGCGAGCCGAGAAAGATCGACGACCACACGGTGGAGTTCACCACGCCCGTGCCCAACCCCGTGATGCTCGAGATGCTCGCCAACAGCATGTTCATCATGAGCAAGGCCTGGTGCGAGAAGAACAAGGCCGAGAAGAGCCAGGACTTCACCAACAAGGAGGAGACCTACACGGCGAGGAACGCCATGGGCACGGGACCCTTCATCCTGGTCTCCCGCGAGCCCGACGTGAAGAGCGTCTTCCGGAAGAACCCGAACTGGTGGGGCCTCAAGGAGAAGGGCTACTTCGACGGCAACGTCACCGACATCGTCTACACCCCGGTGAAGAGCGAGGGCACGCGCATGGCGGCGCTGCTCGCCAACAACCTCGACTTCATCCTCGACCCGCCGGTGCAGGACATCGAGCGCCTCAAGCAGGACAAAAGCATCAGGGTGTACGAGGGGCGCGAGAATCGCGTCGTGTTCTTCGGCATGGACCAGGCGCGCGACGAGCTGCTCTACTCGAACGTGAAGGGGAAGAACCCGTTCAAGGACCGCCGCGTGCGCGAGGCCTTCTACCGCGCGATCGACGTGAACGCGATCAACAAGGCGGTGATGCGCGGGCTCTCCGTGCCCACGGCGATCAACCTGCCCAACCCCGTGCGCGCCGGCATCCCGAAGGAGATGGACAAGCGCTACCCACACGACATCGCCGCGGCGAAGAGGCTGCTCGCCGAGGCGGGCTACCCGAACGGCTTCGAGGTGACCCTCGACTGCCCGAACAACCGCTACATCAACGACGAGAAGATCTGCGTGGCGGCGGCCGGGATGCTCGCCAAGATCGGCGTCACGGTGAAGGTGAACGCGATGCCGCGCGCCCAGTACTTCCCCAAGGTGCAGAAGCTCGACACGAGCATGTACATGCTCGGCTGGGGGGGTGCGACCACGGACGCGTACTTCACGCTGGTGCCGGTGCTGCACAGCCGCGACACCAAGGGCGGCGGCGACTTCAACTGGGGCAACTACAAGGACCCGGAGTTCGACGCGCTGATCGACGACGCCAAGGGCGACACCGACCCGAAGCGCCGCCAGGAGACCATCGTCAAGGCGATGAAGCGCCACCACGACATGGTCTACCACATCCCGCTGCACCTGCAGGTGATCCCCTGGGCCTCGCGCGCGAACGTCGAGGTGATCCACCGCGCCGACAACTGGCTGCAGGCGACCTGGGTGAAGATGCGCTAGCCGCGCGGACGGCGCGATGCGCGCTGCCCTTCTCTTCGCCGTCCTCGCGGCGCTCGCGCTCGCGGCGCCGGCGGCGAACTTCCGCTGGTCCTCCCAGGGAGACTTCCTCACCGCGGATCCCCACGCCCAGAACGAGGGCATCAACAACCAGGTGAACGACCTCGTCTACGAGCGGCTCACGGGGCGCGGCAAGAACCTCGAGCTCGTGCCCGCGCTCGCGACCTCCTGGGAGCGCGTGAACGAGCGGACCTGGCGCTTCCGGCTGCGCGCCGGCGTGAAGTTCCACGACGGCACGCCCTTCTCCTCCGACGACGTGGTGTTCTCCCTCGAGCGGGCGCAATCGCCGAGCTCCAACTTCAAGGTGTTCGCAGTGCCCCTGGGGCGCTTCCGGAAGGTCGACGCGCTCACGGTGGAGCTGGAGACCCCGCGTCCGATGCCCGAGGCGGTGCTGATGGAGAACCTGAACACGGTGCGCATCGTGAGCAAGGCGTGGTGCGAGAAGCACGGCGTCGTGAAGCCGCAGGACTTCAAGACCGGCGAGGAGACCTACGCCTCGCGCCACGCGAACGGCACGGGTCCCTATGTCCTCGTGAGGCGCGAGGCCGAGGTCGCCACGACCCATCGGAAGAACCCCGCCTGGTGGGGCCTCGCCGCGGGCCTCTTCGAGGGCAACGTCGACGCGATCATCTACCGGCCGATCAAGTCGGACGCGACGCGCATGGCCGCGCTCCTCTCGGGCGAGCTCGATTTCGTCCTCGACCCCCCGCTGCAGGACGTGCCGCGCCTGAGGAACGACCGCGGCATCCGCATCGTCGAGGGCCCGGAAAATCGCGTGATCTTCCTCGTCCTCGACCAGGCGAGCGAGGAGCTCAAGTACGCGAGCGTGAAGGGCCGGAACCCCCTGAAGGACCTGCGCGTGCGCCAGGCGCTCTACCACGCGATCGACGTCGAGGCGCTGCGCGCGCAGGTGATGCGCGGGCAGGCGCGCCCGACGGGCTCCATGGTGCCCACGGCCGCGCGGAGCTTCCCCGCGCTCGAACCGCGGCTGCTGCCCCACGACCCCGCACGCGCCCGCGCCCTGCTGAAGGAGGCGGGCTATCCCGACGGCTTCGAGATCGGGCTGCTGTGCCCGAACAACCGCTACGTGAACGACGAGCGGATCTGCGTCGCGCTCACCGCGATGCTCGCGCGCGTGGGCGTGCGCGTGCGGCTCACCTCGCTGCCGCGGGCGCAGTTCTTCCAGAAGGTGGACAACTTCGACTTCGACATGCACCTCTACGGCTGGGGCGGTGCCGCGACGGACCCCGGCTTCACGCTGACGCCCGTGCTGCACAGCCGCGACGGGCAGGGCCGGGGCGACTTCAATTCCGGCCGGTACGTCGACGCCGAGCTCGACCGGATGATCGAGGCGGCGGAAGTCGAGCAGGATGCGGCGAAGCGCTCCGGGCTCATGCTCTCCGCCCTGCAGCGCGTGCGGCACAACGTCTACAAGATCCCGCTCCACCGCCAGATGATCCCCTGGGCCGCGCGCGCCAACGTCTCCGTCGTCCACCGCGCCGACAACGTCGTCGAGCCGCTCTGGGTCACCATTAAATAGGGACAGTCCCCATTTATTCGTTGTAACAATCGCGGCGGGTCCCGATTGTTACAACGAATAAATGGGGACTGTCCCTATTTTCCGGGGGGGTAGAGGCGGTCGGTGGGGAGCACTTCGCCGGGGCCGTGGGGCTCGCGCCCCGCGAGCGCGGCGTAGTGGGGCGCGAAGTCCGGCTCCGTCGCCTCGAAGAGCTCGCGGAAGTCTCGGATCACGAAGTAGGTTTCCTGGAACGTGTCGATCTTGTAGCGCGTGCGCATGATGCGCAGCAGGTCGAAGCCGACCCGGTTGGGTTCCGGGCTGTCGATGCAATGGGGCAGCTCCCCGCCCGAGGAGAGGATCCCCGCCCCGTAGGACCTGAGCCCCTTCGGGGTCTCGACCAGCCCGAATTCCACCGTGTACCAGTACAGGCGCGCGAGCATCTCGATCGCCCCGAGGCCGTGGGCCTTCAGCCCCCCGCGGCCGTAGGCCTGGAGGTAGTCGGCGAACACCGGGTCGAAGAGCAGCGGCACGTGGCCGAAGAAATCGTGGAAGACGTCGGGCTCGACGATGTAGTCGAACTCCGCGGGCGTGCGCAGCCACACGGTCACCGGGAAGCGGCGGTGGGCGAGGTGCTCGAAGAACACGAGGTCGGGCAGCAGCCCCGGCACCGCCACCAGCCGCCAGTTCGTCGCGGGGCCGAGGCGCGCGTTCACGCGGTCGAAGCGCGGGATGCCCACGCCGAAATCGAGGGTGGCGAGCGTCGCGTTGAACTCGTCGCAGGCGTAGCGCGGCACGAGCGAGGCCTGGCGCGCGTAGAGGCGGCGCCACAGGGCGTGCTCGGCCTCCGAGTAGGCGTCCCAGTCCTGCTCGACGGTGTGGTCGGGCCGCATGCGCGAGTAGTCGCCGCGCAGGCCGTGGACGGTTTCGCCGGTCATCGGGGCGTCGTCCCTCGACGGGCTCAGGACGGGCGGGCGTATCTCTCGACGCGCTGCTCGATCGCGCCGAAGACCGACGCCCCGCCCGCGTCGCGCATCTCGATGCGCACCGAGTCGCCGAAGGCGAGGAACGGGGTCGCCGCGGCGCCGCGCTCCACCTGCTCGACGAGCCGCGCCTCCAGGATGCAGGCGTAGCCCGCCGCCGGGTCGTGGTTGGAGACGGTCCCCGTGCCCACGAGCGTGCCGGCGCGAAGCTCGCGCGTCCTCGCGGCGTGGGCGATGAGCTCGGGCAGGCCGAAGGTCGCGTCCACGCCCGCGTCGGGGTGCCCGAAGCGCTCGCCGCGCACCTCGCACAGCAGTCTCAGGCGCACCCTCCCACCATCCCAGGCCGTCCCCAGCTCGTCGGGCGTGACCGCCACCGGCGCGAGCGCGTTCGCGCCCTTGCCGTTCACGAAGCCGAAGCCCTTGGCGAGCTCCGCGGGAATGAGGCGGCGGAACGAGACGTCGTTCACGAGGGTGAGGAGCCGGATCCGCTCCCCGGCCTCGGCCGCACTCGCGCCCATCGGCACGTCGCCCGTGATCGCCGCCACCTCGCCCTCGAGGTCGATGCCCCAGTCCTCGGAGATCGCGCGGATCGGGTCGCGGGGGCCCATCATGTCGCCGGCACCGCCCTGGTACATGAGGGGATCGGTGCGGAAGCTCTCGGGGACCTTGTCGCCCCGGGCGCGCCGCACGCGCTCGACGTGCGGGAGGTAGGCCGAGCCGTCGAGCCATTCGTAGGCCCTCGGCAGGGGGGCGGCGACGCGCCCCCCGGCGAGGGCCTCCGCGAAGGAGAACGCGTGGCGCTCGTGGCCGCCCGCGAGGCTCTCGGACACGTCCCGCAGCCGCGGGGCGAGCGCGTCCCAGTCCTCGAGCGCGCGCTGCAGCGTGGGCGCGATCGCCTCGACGCGCACCGCCGTCGCGAGGTCGCCGCTCACGACGAGGAGCGTGCCGTCCCGGCCGGGCCCCTTGAGCGAGGCGAGCTTCATTCCGAACCTCTCCCCGTCGCGCTCCCCGGGGGAAGCGAGGCCTTGGCGAACCCCTCCCAGGCCCTGTCGTAGTCGCGATCGAGGGTCGGCGTCGAGAGCGCGAAAGCCGTGGGCTCGAGGACGTGGCGGCTCTCGAACATGAAGGCGAGCGTGGCCTCGAGGCGCTGCGGCGCGAGCTTCGCCGCCGAGGCCTTCTCGAAGGAGGCCCGGTCGGGGCCGTGGGCGCTCATGGCGTTGTGCAGGCTCGCGCCCCCGGGCACGAAGCCGCCCTGCTTCGCGTCGTACTCGCCCCTCACGAGGCCCATGAACTCGCTCATGAGGTTGCGGTGGAAGTAGGGCGGCCGGAAGGTGTCCTCGGCCACCATCCAGCGCGGCGGGAAGATCACGAAGTCGCAGTTGGCCATGCCCGGCGTGTCCGAGGGCGAGGTGAGCACCGTGAAGATCGACGGGTCCGGGTGGTCGAAGCTCACCGTGTTGATCGCGTTGAAGCGCGCGAGGTCGTACTTGTACGGGTGGTAGTTGCCGTGCCAGGCGACGACGTCGAGCGGCGAATGGGCGAACTGCGTCCGCCAGAGGTGGCCGGCGAACTTCGCGACCGCCTCGACGGGCCCGTCGCGATCCTCGAAGGCCGCGGCCGGGGCGAGGAAGTCGCGCGGGCTGGCGAGCCCGTTCGCGCCGATGGGCCCGAGCTCGGGCAGCCGGAAGGGCGCGCCGTAGTTCTCGCAGGCGTAGCCGCGCGCGAAGGGGCCGGCGAGCGCCACGCGGAACTTCACGCCGCGCGGCACGACGGCGATCTCGCCGGGAGCCACGTCGAGGCGGCCGAACTCGGTGGCGAGCTCGAGCGCGCCTTCCTGCGGCACGATCAGCAGCTCCCCGTCGGCATCGAAGAAGACACGCTCCATCGAGCGGTTCGCGCAATAGACGTGCACACCGACGCCGCGCTGGCCGCGCGCCTCGCCCGCGGTGGCGAGGGTCGCGAGCCCGGCGAGGAAATCCGTGGGCGCGGCCGGCGGCGCGAGCGGCTGCCAGCGCAGGCGGTCGGGGGAGCACTCCGCCTCGGCGCACGGCGCCGTGCGCAGCAGCACGTCGCCGGCGCGCGCGAAGGCCCCGTGCATCGCCGAGGGGCGCAGGCGGTAGAGCCAGGAGCGCAGGTTCGCGGCCCGCGGCATCGTGAAGGCGGAGCCGGAGAGCTGCTCGGCGTAGAGCCCGAAGGGCGCGCGCTGGGGCGAATTGCGTCCCACGGGAAGGGCGCCCGCGACGGCCTCGCTCTCGTGGTGCGAGCCGAGGCCCGCGTGGTAGCGAAGCGCGGTCGTGGCGGCGCGACGGTCGTTCACGGCTAGATCACCCCGCGGGCGATCTGGTCCGCCTCGATCGATTCGAACAGTGCCTGGAAGTTGCCCTCGCCGAAGCCCTCGTTGCCCTTCCTCTGGATGATCTCGAAGAAGATCGGCCCGATCACCGTCTCGGTGAAGATCTGCAGCAGCTTGTCCTCGCGCCGCTCCTTGTCGAGGCCCTCGCCGTCGATCAGGAT
Organism: Usitatibacteraceae bacterium; assembly: GCA_044220635.1. Lineage (GTDB taxonomy): Bacteria > Pseudomonadota > Gammaproteobacteria > Burkholderiales > Usitatibacteraceae > JBGAQP01. Next base: position 20,799 of record JBGAQP010000026.1, on the reverse strand, counting down.
GCGGTTCGCGCGCAGCCGCGCGAGGTCCTCGCCGTGGCCGGGCACGCGCGCGTCCACCCGGTCGTAGTACGCGTCGGGCGTGTCGAGGAAGCGCACCGGCTTCGCGCGCAGCGCCTCGACGGTCGCGTAGATGTCCGCGGTCGACAGCGCGATGTGCTGGATGCCCTCGCCGTGATAGGCGTCGAGGTACTCCTGGATCTGGGACTTGCGGTCCGCGGGCTCGTTGATCGGGATGCGGATCTTGCCGCAGGGGCTCGTGAGCGCGCGCGAGGTGAGGCCGGTCTTGCGGCCCTTGATGTCGAAGTAGCGGATCTCGCGGAAGCCGAAGAGCTTCTCGTAGAACCGCGCCCACACGTCCATGCGGTTCGGGTAGACGTTGTGGGTGAGGTGGTCGATCTCGAGCAGCCCCGCGCCTCGCGGCTCGGGATCGGCCGCCTCGAGGGGGACGAAGTCCACGTCGTAGATCGAGAGGTTGCCGCCGTTGCCGGGGTAGCGGTCGACGAGGTAGATGAGGCTCTCGCCGATGCCCTTGATCGCCGGGATGTTGAGCTCCATCGGCCCCACGGGGCCGTGGAAGGGCTTCGCCCCCAGGTCGAGCGCGCGCTGGTAGGCCTTGGCGGCGTTCTTCACGCGGATCGCGAAGGCGCAGGCCGAGGGGCCGTGCACGCGCGCGAAGGACTGCGCGAAGCTGTCGGGCTCGCGGTTGACGATGAAATTGACCCGGCCCTGGCGGTAGAGGACCACGTCCTTCGAGCGGTGGCGGGCCACCGCCGCGAAGCCCAGCTGCTCGAAGAGCGAGCCGAGGAGCTCCGGGTTGGGCGCGGTGTACTCGACGAACTCGAACCCGTCGGTGCCCATCGGGTTGTCGCTGGCGTTCATGGCGCGGTCCTCTCGCGGCGGGCCTCGGGAAGCGAGAGATTCTACGCCCGGGGCCCCGCAATGGGATTGCCAAGTTGTCCGGGAACGGGCAGCATGGCGCAACAATATTGCACGAATCAGGCGAAACACCGCACGAATGCCCACGCCCGCCCTCGGCCGCACGGACCGCCGCATCCTCGAGATCCTCCAGCGCGAGGGGCGGCTCAGCAACCTGGAGCTCGCCGGGCGCGTGAACCTCTCGCCGAGCGCCTGCCTGCGGCGGGTGCGCGCCCTCGAGGAGGCGGGCGTGATCCGCGGCTACGTGGCGCTGCTCGATCCCGCGCGGGTCGGGCTCGGCCTGCTCGCCTTCGTCACGGTGAAGCTCGAGAAGCGCGGGCGCATGCCCACCGACGCCTTCGCCCGGGCGGTGCGCGACTGGCCCGAGGTGGTCGGCTGCCACTCGATGACCGGGGAAATGGACTACCTGCTGCGCGTGCACGTGGAGGGGCTCGACCACTTCTCGCGCTTCGTCATGGACAGCCTGCTCAAGCACCCCGGCGTCCTGGACGTGAAGTCGAGCTTCGTCCTGCAGGAGGTGAAGGAGACCACGGCGCTGCCGCTCGCCGCGGCCTGAAGGCGCGACGGAACCGCGTGCCTGGACAAAGCGTCACACGGGCATCAACCCAGGAGAACCGCCAGATGAAGATCGCCCTCGCCGCGGCCGCCGCGCTCCTCGCCGCCGGCTGCGCCACCCCCACGGAATATGCCGCCACCCCGGCCTACAGCAAGTACACGCTGGAAGAGGTCATCCAATGGTCCCGGGAAGGCCAGTCGCCCGAGCGCATCATCGGCAAGCTCCAGCAGGCGACCGCCTACTTCCCGCTGACGGCGAGCGAGTTCGTCAAGCTCCACGAGGCCGGCGTCTCGCTCGCGGTGCTCGACTACCTCCAGGAGGTGTACGTGCACCAGATCCGCTACGAGGAGCGCTTCCAGCTGCCGAGCCGCTTCGGCTCGCGCTACTGAGCCCGCCGCCCGCCCGGCGCGCGTTTCATCCGCAACCGGCGCGGGGCTGCCCGGGCGCGCCCGGCTTGCATACACTTCGGGGCATCGATTCCAGGGACACCCCGATATGCGAACGAATCTCCGCAATGCCGCACGCGCGGCCCTGGGCGCCGCCGCGCTCGCGCTCGCCGTCGATGCCGGCGCCGCGCCCGAGGCGAAGCTCCTCGAGCGCGTCGAGCCCGAATTCCCCCGCGAGGCGATCCAGGCGGGCGCCGACCGGGGCCTCGTCAAGGCCCGCATGGTCCTCGACGGCAGCGGCCTCGTGACCCGCGTCGAGATCCTCGAGGCCTCGCCCCGGCGGGTGTTCGACCGGGCCGTGATCCGGTCCCTTTCGCGCTGGCGCTTCAGCGGCGGGCCCGATGGGCGCGCCGTCGAGACCGAGGTCTCCTTCCGGCGCTAGGCGCGCTCCGGCGCGCGTTTCATCCGTAACACCGCGCCCCCGTTCCACGCGCGGCGCCGGGAATCTATACTGCGCGGCGTTCGATCCAGGGAGGGTCAACGCATGCGTTGCCAGCACCGCCGCGCAGGGCCCACGAGGCCCGCGCTGGCCGCAGCGGCCGTCGTCGCCATCGCGCTCGCCGCCTGCTCCAGGGAAGAGACCGCCGCCAGGCCCCGGCCTGCCGCCCCGGCCACGGCCAATGCCCCCGCCCCCGCCGCGCCGCCCGCGGACGTCAATGAAGCGCTGAAGGAGCGCCTCGCGCGGCAGGAAGCCGCGGCCAGGCTCTTCGACAAGGGCAAGCCCGACGCCCCGCCCGCCCCCGGCGCCCCCAGGGCCGGGGGCCTCATGGAGAAGGCCGATGCTCTCCCCGCCAAGGCCGACGCGCCCGCCGCCAAGGCCGCGGAACCGGTGAAGAAGGCGGCCACGCCCGTTGCACCCGCGGCGCCCCAGGCCGCGAAACCCGCGCCACAGCCTGCGCCCCCGCCGGCGAGTGCGCCGCCCCCGCCGGCGCGCGCCGCGCCCAAGGTCGAGCTCGCGGCCGCGAAGGCCCCGCCCCCGCCGGCCGCGGCGCCGCCCGCGCGCCTGCTCAACCGGGTCGATCCCGGATTCCCCCGCGAGGCCATCCAGGCCGGCTCGGACCGGGGCCTCGTGAAGGCGCGCATGACGCTCGACGCCGGCGGCAACGTGACGCGCGTCGACGTGGTGGAGGCGCAGCCGAGGCGGCACTTCGACCGCGCGGTCGTGCGCGCCCTCTCGCAGTGGAAGTTCGACGAGGGCCCCGGAGGGCGCGTGGTCGAGACCGAGGTGGAATTCCGCCGCTAGGCGAAGCCGGGCTTCGCGCCCTCAGGGCGTGCCGGCCGCGGCCGGATCGTCCGACCAGCCGATGCAGTCGCGGTAGGCGTGCCAGGTCGCGTGGCCGATGACGGGCATGGTGAGCACGAGCCCGACGAAGGCCGTCGCGAGCCCCGCCGCCGTGAACGCGACGATGATCGCCGCCCACAGGAGCATCGCGGGGAGGTTTCGCGCGAGGCAGGCCGCGCTCAGCAGGGCCGCGCTCACCGCGTCGTTGCGCCGGTCGAGCATCATCGGCACCGAGACCACGCTCGCGGCGAAGACGATCGCGGCGAACACCGACCCCGAGGCGAACCAGGCGAGGACGAACTCGAGGTTGGCGAGCGAGAAGGCCTGGCCGAGGAACCCGCGCAGGTCGGGCATCGAGCCGGTGTGGAAGAGCGCGAAGACCACGAGCGAGGCGCGCGCCCAGACGAGGACGATCACGGTGAGGACCAGGACGTAGATCCCGAGCGCGCCCGGGTTCTCGCGCCAGGCGAGGAGCGAGCGCGCGAGCGCCGGGCGCCGCCCGAGCTCGCGGTCGCGCGACAGGGCGTAGAGCCCGGTGGCGAGGAAGGGTCCCGCGAGCAGGAACGAGCAGGCGAGCGTCGGGACGTACTGGTGCGCGAAGTCGAACAGGGCGAGCAGCGCCCAGCCCATCGCCGCGAACGCCGCGCCGTAGAAGGCGCTCGCGAGCGGGGCGGCGCGGAAGTCGGCCCAGCCGCGGGCCACCCAGGCGAACGGCCGCGCGAGCTCCACCTCGGCGATCCTCGCGCGCGCCCCCTGGGGACTCAGCAGGTCCTCGACGCCCACGCCGGCGCCCTCACTTCGAGGCGACCGGCGCGCCCGGGGCGCCGCGGTCCTTGAGCGCGTCGAGGCGCTCGAGCGCGAGGCCCGCGATGGCGGCGCGGAAGTCCTTCATCTCCACGCCCGTGCCGCGCAGCGAGACGATGAAGCGCCCGGCGACCACCACGTCGAGCTCGCCGGTGCGGGTGCGCCGGGAATAGCTCTCGTAGCCCTTGCGCCCGCCGAGGGTGATCGTGCGCTCGTAGCCGTCGTCGCCCTCGCGGTCGATGTCGACGTGGATCCAGGCGAAGGCGGCGGAGGCGATCCCGGTGAGGGTCCCCGCGTCGAGGATCTCCGCCTCGAGGCGCGCGCCCTTGCCGTCCTCGTAGGTGGCGAGCGCGCGCGCGGTGGCGATGCCCATGAAATTGGTGCGCGAGCCCTCGGACGAGGTCCGGCCCAGCCCCGCGAGCTTCTCGGGCAGCACGGCCTTCAGCTCGCGGAAGTCGACCGGCTCGACCTGGACGCCGCCGACGAAGGCTTCCCCCATGCTCTTCGCGGCCTCGCCCATGCCCTGCACGTCGCCCTGGCGGGCCGCTTCCCCCATCCTGCGCGAGGCTTCCGCCATCTTCGTGCCGGCGTCCCGGGCGGGCGGCGGGGGCGGCGCGCTCTCGCGGCCGCAGGCGGCGGCGAGGACGAGGGCCGCGGCAAGCGCGAGGGCGGTCGGGAATCGGTCGCGGGACATGCTGGCCGTAAGCTAGCACAGCGGCGCGCGTCGTTGACTTGCGCGCGGGCGTTCCGGCATCATGCCGCCACACCCATGGCGCGCGCTAAGGCATTGAAAAAACACCACTAGCGCGCGACCCCGCCCCGCCGGCCCTTGATTCCACGCCTCAATTCCCGGAGACCCCCCATGAGAACCGCCCCCGCCCTTCGCGCGGCCGCCCTGGCGATCCTGCTCGCCGTCGGCATGACGGCGCACGCGAAGACCCTGCGCTACTCGAGCCAGGGCGACATCACGACGATGGACCCGCACGGCAACAACGAGGGCTTCACCAACGCCTATCTCGACAACATCTACGAGACGCTCGTCACGCGCGGCAGGGACCTGAAGGTCGTGCCCTGCCTCGCGGTCTCCTGGCAGCTCGTGAACCCGACGACCACGCGCTTCAAGCTGCGGGCGAACGTGAAGTTCCACGACGCGAGCCCGTTCACCGCCGACGACGTGGTCTTCTCCTTCCAGCGCGCGCTTTCCGACACCTCCAACTTCAAGCCCTACCTCGCGGGCGTGAAGGAGGCGCGCAAGATCGACGACCTGACGGTCGACGTGATCACCGAGGGCCCGGCGCCGGTGCTCATCCCGCAGCTCACCGAGGTGCGGATCATGAGCAAGGCCTGGTCGACCAAGCACAACGTGCTCAAGCCCCAGGATTACAAGAACAAGGAGGAGACCTACGCCTCGCGCAACGCCAACGGCACCGGCCCCTTCGTGCTGAAGAGCCGCCAGGCCGACGTGAAGACGGTCGCCGTGCTCAACTCCAACTGGTGGGGCAAGCGCGAGGGCAACGTCGACGAGATCGTCTACCAGCCGATCAAGAGCGACGCCACGCGGCTCGCCGCGCTCATCTCGGGCGAGATCGACTTCGTGCTCGACCCCCCGCCGCAGGACATCCCGCGCCTCAAGCAGGACGCGAAGATCAAGGTCGTCGAGGGCAACGAGAACCGCACGATCTTCTTCGGCATGGACCAGTGGCGCGACGAGCTGCTCTACTCGAGCGTGAAGGGGAAGAACCCGTTCAAGGACCGGCGCGTGCGCGAGGCCGTGCAGCTCGCCATCGACCTGAACGCCATCAAGTCGCAGGTCCTGCGCGGGCTCGGGATTCCCACCGCGGTGATGTTCGCCCCGCAGGTCGACGGCTACCCGAAGGACCTCGACAAGCCCCGGGCCCCGGACCGCGCCAAGGCGAGGAAGCTGCTCGCCGAGGCGGGCTATCCCCAGGGCTTCGAGGTCACCCTCGACTGCCCGAACAACCGCTACGTCGCCGACGAGAAGATCTGCGTGGCGGTGGCCGGCATGCTCGCGCAGGTCGACGTCCGGGTGAAGGTGAACGCGATGCCGCGCGCGCAGTACTTCCCGAAGATCCAGAACTTCGACACGAGCTTCTACATGCTCGGCTGGGGCGTGCCGACCTTCGACTCGCAGTACGCGCTGCAAAGCCTCCTGCGCACCCTCGTGCCCAAGACCGCCGACGGCGACTACAACCTCGGCAAGTACTCCAACGCGAAGGTCGACGCCGCCATCGACCGGCTCAAGACCGAGACCGACGCGAAGAAGCGCGCCGCCCTCGCCCGCGAGGTGACCGCGATCCACATGGCCGACGTGGGCCACATCCCGCTGCACTTCCAGGTGATCCCCTGGGCCATGCGCGCCAACGTGAGCGTCGTGCACCGCGCGGACAACCGCCTGACGGTGAACTGGGTCCGCGTCCAGTAGGCCGGCGGGGGCGCCCGCGCGAGCGCCCCCCGCCTCACCCGCCCATGAAGGCCCTCGCCCCCGCGCTCCTCGCGGGGCTGCTCCCGGCGCTCGCCTGCGCGCAGACCCTGCGCTACGCGAGCCAGGACGACCCGCAGACGCTCGACCCGCACGCGGCGAACCTGCTCGCCACCTCGCGCGTCACCGCGCAGCTCTACGAGCCGCTCGTGTGGCGCGACAAGGACTGGAAGCCGATCCCCTGGCTCGCGACTTCCTGGACGCAGCCCTCGGAGAAGCTCTGGCGCTTCCGGCTGCGCGAGGGCGTCACCTTCCACGACGGCACGCCCTTCACGGCCGACGACGTCGTGTTCTCCGTGGCGCGCGCCCTCGACCCGCTGTCCCAGATGCGCACGGCGATCCAGGGCGTGGCCTCCGCGCGCTCGATCGACGCGCACACGGTGGAGCTCGCGCTCGCCGAGCCCAACCCGGCGCTGCTGCACCACCTCACGAACTTCCGCATCATGAGCCGGGCCTGGTGCGCGAAGCACAGGGCCGAGCGGCCCCAGGACTACAAGAACCGGGAGGACAGCTGGGCATCGCGCCACGCGAACGGCACCGGCCCCTTCCGCCTGAAGCTGCGCGAGCCCGACGTGCGCACGGTGCTCGCCGCCCACCCGGCGTGGTGGGGCCGGAAGGCGGGCGTGAACGAGGGCAACCTCGAGGAGGTGGTGATGCTGCCGATCAAGTCGGCGGCCACGCGCCTCGCGGCGCTGCTCTCGGGCGAGGTCGACCTCGTGATCGACCCGCCCACGCAGGACGTGAAGCGCCTGGCCGCGAACCCCGCGCTGAAGGTGGTCGAGGGCGCCGAGATGCGCGTGCAATACCTCGCCTTCGACCTGCACCGCGACTCGCTCCTCTACGGCTCGGCGAAGGACGGGAAGAACCCGTTCAAGGACCTGCGCGTGCGCCAGGCCGTGGCGCACGCGATCGACGTCGCGGCGATCGGGCAGAAGGTCATGCGCGGCCACGCGCGGCCCATCGGCTCGCTCATCACGCCCCTGGTGGAGGGCTGGCATCCCGACGGGGACCGGCGCCTCGCCTTCGACCGCGCGAAGGCCCGCCGGCTGCTCGCCGAGGCGGGCTACCCCGAGGGGTTCGAGGTCACGCTCGACTGCGGCTCGAACCAGCCTCCCGCGGACATCTGCCAGGCCCTCGCGGCGATGCTCTCGCAGGTGGGCATCCGCACGCGGCCCAACATCGTGCCCTTCGGCTCGTTCTTCCCCAAGATCGAGAAGCTCGACACGAGCTTCTACCTGCTCTCCTGGGGCGGGGGCGTCACCTCGGACGCGCTCTACTCGCTCAACGCCCTGCTCGCGACCCCCGGGCCCAAGGGGGAGGGCGACTTCAACCTCGGCCGCTGGTCGAACGCGGAGATGGACCGGCTCATCGCCCGCATCAAGGTCGAGGGCGACCCCGCCCGGCGCGCCGAGGCGATCCGCCAGGCGCTGGTGCTCGCCGCCCGGGAGCTGCCGGCCGTGGCGATCCACCAGCCGCTCATCCCCTGGGCCATGAGGCGTAACGTCTCGGCATGGTTCTCGCCCGTGAACACGGTATATTTCTATCGCGTCCGGATCGACCGACCATGACCGCCCGCCCGTCTCCCCCCCGATGATCGCCTTCGTCCTGCGCCGCCTGCTCCAGGGCGTCATCGTCATGCTCGTGGTGGGCTTCATCGCCTTCTCGCTGTTCAACTTCGTGGGCGACCCGGTGTCGCTGATGCTGCCGCCGGAGGCGACCGCGGCCGACCGCGAGGCGATGCGCAAGGTCCTCGGCCTCGACCAGCCCTTCTACGTCCAGTTCGCCACCTTCATCGCCAACGCCGTCCAGGGCAACTTCGGGATCTCGCTGCGGCTCGGGCGCCCCGTCTCGGCGCTGCTCGTCGAGCGCCTTCCCGCCACGCTCGAGCTCGCGATCACCGCGGCGCTGATCGGGCTCGCCGCGGGCATCCCGCTCGGGGTCTACACGGCGCTGCGGCGCGACAGCTGGACCTCGCGGGCGCTGCTCACCACCTCGCTCGTCGGCGTGTCGCTGCCCAACTTCCTCATCGGCATCTTCCTGATCCTCATCTTCGCCGTGTGGCTGGGGTGGCTTCCCTCCTTCGGCCGGGGCGACACGGTGATGGTCGGCTTCTGGTCCACGGGCCTGCTCACCGCCTCGGGTCTGAAGGCGCTGGTCCTGCCGGCGATCACGCTCGGCCTCTTCCCGGTCACGCTCATCATGCGGCTGGTGCGCTCCGAGATGCTCGAGGTGCTGCGCACCGACTACATCCGCTTCGCGCGCGCCCGGGGACTGTCGGACCGGGCGGTGAACTTCGGGCACGCGCTCAAGAACACGCTCGTCCCGGTGATCACGATCACGGGCCTGCAGCTCGGCGGCATCATCGCCTTCGCGATCATCACCGAGACCGTGTTCCAGTGGCCGGGCATGGGGCTGCTCTTCATCCAGGCGGTGCAGTTCGCCGACATCCCGGTGATGGCCGCCTACCTCTGCCTCATCGGCTTCATCTTCGTGGTGATCAACCTCGTGGTGGACATCCTCTACTACGTGGTGGATCCGCGCCTGCGCATCGAGGGCGGCGCGGCGGGGGCGCACTGATGGACAAGTACGGCATCGTCGCGGGCGGCGCGACGCAGGCGCCGCCCTCCGGCGGCTGGCGCGGCTTCCTCGACGGCGACGTCCTGCACAGCTTCCGGCGCTCGCCGGTGGTCGTCGTCGCCGCGGCGATCACGGCGGTGTGCATCTTCGCGGCCCTGCTCGCGCCCTGGGTGGCGCCCCACAACCCCTTCGACCTGAGGACCCTCAACCTCCTCGACGCCTTCACGCCGCCCGCGTGGACCGAGCGCGGCAATCCCGCCTATTTCCTCGGCACCGACGACCAGGGCCGCGACGTGCTCTCGACCATCGTCTACGGCTCGCGCATGTCGCTGCTCGTGGGGCTGCTCGCCACGCTCCTCGCGATGGCGATCGGCGTCACCCTCGGGCTCGTGAGCGGCTACGCCGGGGGCAAGGTCGACGCCTTCATCATGCGGGTGGCCGACATCCAGCTCTCCTTCCCCGCGATCCTCATCGCGCTGCTGGTCGACGGCGTGGCCCGCGTGGCGCTCCCGCGGGAGATGCACGACCAGCTCGCCCTCTACGTGCTCGTGGTCGCGATCGCCGCCTCGGGCTGGGTGCGCTACGCGCGCACCGTGCGCGGCTCGACCCTCGTCGAGCGCAACAAGGAATACGTCCAGGCCGCGCGCGTGATCGGAAGGCATCCGGCCGCGATCATGTTCACCCATGTGCTGCCCAACGCGCTCGGGCCCGTCCTCGTGCTCGTGACGCTGCACATCGGGGAGGCCATCATCACGGAAGCCACGCTTTCCTTCCTGGGCGTGGGCGTGCCGCCCACGCAGCCCTCGCTCGGCACGCTGATCCGCATCGGCAACGACTTCCTCTTCTCGGGAGAGTGGTGGATCACCGTGTTTCCCGGGGCGGCGCTCGTCACGCTCGTCCTCGCGATCAACGTCCTGGGCGACTGGCTGCGCGACGCCCTCAACCCCAAGCTGCGCTAGGAGGCCCCATGAGAACGCCCATCGTCCTCGCCGCCCTCACCGCCCTCACCGCCCTCGCCGCCGGCTGCGCCGGCTCGCCGGAGTACTCCGCGCCCTGGGCCATGCTCGCCACCGGCAACGCGCTCACCGCGGACGCCAAGGTGCGCAACGTCCTGCTCGCCACCGTCGACGGCAGGAAGGTCGAGGAGGACCGCGCCGTCATCGCCCCGGGCCGGCGCAAGGTCACGGTCGAGATCGCCTCGCGCGGCACGGAGGGCGGGGCCACGAGCGTGCTCGACCTCGACGCCCAGCCGTGCGTGCGCTACTGGCTCGGCGCGCGCCGCCCGACCGCCCCGGGCAAGCCCTGGGAAACCGTCGTCGTGAGCGAGGACGCCCTGGGCGATTGCGAGACGCGCTTCGGCCTCAAGGCCGCCCCGGTGCGATGAGGTCCGCGGCGATGAGCGCGCGCTTGCTCCTCTTCGCCGCCCTCGCCGCGGCCGGCGCCGCGGCTGCGGGCCCCTACGACCAGCCCTGGTCGGTGGTCACGACGGACCGCCGGGCCTCCGCCGACCCCTTGCTGCGACCGGTCATCGTGAACCGGGTCGACGGCGTTAATTCGATGGACAACGAGTCGGTGGTGGCCCCGGGGAAGCACGCGGTCACGGTGGACCTCCCCCCGCGCAAGGGCTTCCGGCAGGCGACCCAGGTCACCTTCGACCTCGAGACCGAGGCCTGCATGCGCTATTACGTCGCCGCGAAGCTCGACACGACCGTCACGCAGCAGTGGACGCCGGTGCTGCGCTCCTCCGAGCCGATCGGGGAATGCCGCGCGAAGTTCCGGCTCGCGGGAGCGGCGAAGTGAGCGCCCGGCGCCGGAACATCGCGAGCGGCGCCCCCTGGGAGCCCGTGGTCGGCTATTCGCGCGCGGTGCGCCTGGGACCCCACGTCTGGGTCGCCGGCACGACCGCCACCGACGCTTCCGGGCGCCTTGTCGGCGCCGGGGACCCGGGCGCCCAGGCCCGCCAGGCGCTCGCCAACGTCGCCGCCGCCCTCGAGCGCGCCGGAGCGCGCCTCGCGGACGTCGTGCGCACCCGCATCTTCGTCACCGACATCGCGCAGTGGGAGGCCGTAGGCCGCGCCCACGGCGAGGTGTTCGGAGCCATCCGCCCCGCCTGCACGATGGTGGAGGTGAAAGGACTCGTCGACCCCGACATGCTCGTCGAGATCGAGGCCGACGCATTCGTGCAATCCACCCACTCAGGAGTCCAGCCATGAAAAAGATGCACCTTCTCTGCGCCCTTCCCGCCTTCGCCGCGCTCGCCGCCGTCGCCGGCCCCTACGACAAGCCCTGGGCGATCGTCGAGACCGGGAGTTCCTCCGAGGTGCGCAAGGAAGCGCGCCTCGCGATCAGCAAGGTCGACGGCAAGAGCACGCGCAACCCCCGCAAGTCCGACCCGATCGAGCCGGGCAAGCACGTCATCACGGTGCATTTCGAGACCGCCCGCGGCGTGGTTTCCGACAATTTCCGCGACCTGCAGATCGACCTCGAGGGCTGCACGCGCTACCGCATCGTCGCCGAGTACGAGTCGAAGACCGGGCCGGAATGGAAGCCGAAGATCTACTCCGAGCCGATCGGCGAGTGCGTGGGCAAGTTCAAGAAGAAGGAAGCGGCGCCGAAGTGAGCGCCCCCGGGCCCCTGCTCTCGGTCCGGAACCTGCGCGTCGAGTTCAACACCCGGCGCGGGACCCTCGTCGCGGTCGACGACGTGAGCTTCGACATCGCCCCGGGCGAGGTGCTCGGGGTGGTCGGGGAGTCGGGGGCCGGCAAGTCGATCACGGGCACCGCGATCATCGGGCTGCTCGAGCCCCCGGGGCGCATCGCCGCGGGCGAGGTGCTGCTCGAGGGAGCCCGGATCGACAACCTGCCCGCGGAGGCGATGCGCAGGATCCGCGGGCGCAGGATCGGGGCGATCTTCCAGGATCCGCTCACCTCGCTCAACCCGCTGTTCACGGTGGGCGAGCAGATCGTCGAGACGATCCAGACGCACCTGCCGCAGCCGGCCGCCTCGGCGCGGGCGCGGGCGATCGAATTGCTGGGCGAGGTGGGCATCCCCGCCCCGGAGCGCCGGATCGACCACTACCCGCACCAGTTCTCCGGCGGGATGCGCCAGCGCGTGGTGATCGCGCTCGCCCTGTGCGCGAACCCGCGCCTCATCATCGCCGACGAGCCCACCACGGCGCTCGACGTCTCGATCCAGGCGCAGATCATCCAGCTGCTCAAGCGCCTGGGCCGGGAGCACGGGACCGCGGTGATGCTGGTGACGCACGACATGGGCGTCATCGCGGAAACCGCGGACCGCGTGGCGGTGATGTACGCAGGGCGCATCGTCGAGATCGGGCCGGTGCAGGAGGTGATCCACCATCCCCAGCATCCCTACACCGCCGGGCTCATGGGCTCGATCCCGGCGATCGGCCAGGACGTGGAGCGCCTGCCGCAGATCGAGGGCTCGATGCCGCGGCTCAACGCCATCCCGCGGGGTTGCGCGTTCAACCCGCGCTGCCCGAAGGCCTTCGATCGCTGCCGCGCCGAGCGCCCCGACCTCCTTCCCGCGGGCCGCACGCGGGCCGCGTGCTGGCTGCACTCCCCTGCCCCCTCTGCCCCGGGAGAGGGCCGGGGCGAGGCCCGCGTGCATGCCTGATGCCGCCGTCGCCCTGAAACCGCTCCTGGAGGTGCGCGACCTCGCGCGCGACTTCGACGTCTCGCCGCCCTGGCTCGATCGCGTCCTCGAGGGCGCGCCGCGCGTCCACCTCAAGGCGGTCGACGGCGTTACCTTCACGATCAACCGCGGCGAGACGCTCTCGCTCGTGGGCGAGTCGGGGTGCGGCAAGTCCACCGTGGCGCGCCTCATCTGCGGGCTCTACGCGCCCACGCGCGGCTCGGTCGTCTTCGACGGGGTGGACCTCGCGACCATCGCGCGGCGCGAGGACATGCTCGCGATGCGCCGGCGCTTCCAGATGATCTTCCAGGACCCCTACGCGAGCCTCAACCCGCGCTGGCGCGTCGAGGACATCGTCGCCGAGCCGATCCGCTCCCACCGCCTGATCGCCGACCGCGCCGCCCTGCACCGGCGCGTGGGCGAGCTCCTCGCCGACGTCGGGCTCTCCCCGCACGACGGCGAGAAGTTCCCGCACGAATTCTCCGGCGGCCAGCGCCAGCGGATCTCGATCGCCCGGGCGCTTTCCTCGAACCCGGAGTTCCTCGTCTGCGACGAGCCCACGAGCGCGCTCGACGTCTCGGTGCAGGCGCAGATCCTCAACCTCATGAAGGACCTGCAGCGAGAGCACGGCCTCACCTACCTCTTCATCTCGCACAACCTCGCGGTGGTCTCGCACATCTCCACGCGCGTGGGAGTCATGTACCTGGGGCGCATCGTCGAGATCGCCGACACGAAGACGCTCTTCGGCCGCCCCCTGCACCCCTACACCCAGATGCTCCAGAGCGCGATCCCGGACATCACGATGTCGGGCAAGGCGCGCACGCCCGTGGCGGGCGAGGTCCCCAATCCCCTCGATCCGCCGCCGGGATGCGCGTTCAACCCGCGCTGCCCGCACGCCAACGACCGCTGCCGCGCCGAGCGCCCGGAGCTGCGCCCCGTGAACGGCACCCAGGTCGCCTGCCACGCGGTGGAGGAGCGGCGCATCCCTTCGCCCGCAGGCTAGCGGCCGCATCGCCCGCACGACGCCGGTGAAGCCCCCGCTCGCGCGATGCCGCGCGATGCGCGCTGTTCCCCCGGGTCTTGATTCGAGTCAACACGCGCCGGGCCGGCCCGGGGGATGCTGGGCATGGGCGAGCGCGTCGCCCCACAGTCTTTTTTTGGAGGGCCGGCCTCCGGCTCGCCAGTCTCGCAGGAGAGGGCCATGACACAAGCAACCGCAGAAGTCACGAGGGAGAAGCTGCTCCAGGATTTCAACATGGTGATCGCGGAAACCGAGGAGCTGCTGAAGTCCGCGGCCGCCGCCGGTGGGGACAAGGCGCACGTGTGGCGCGCCAACGTCGAGCAGAACCTCAAGGCCGCGAAGGACAAGCTGGTCCACCTGGAACAGGCCGCGGTCGAGAGGTCAAAGGCGGCCGCCCGGGCCACCGACAGCTACGTTCACGAAAAACCCTGGCAGGCGATCGGCATCACCGCCGGAGTGAGCGTGCTCGTCGGCATCACGCTCGGCCTGCTCCTCAACCGCAAGTAGCCGGATGGCCGGCCTGGACGGTCCCCAGCCCCGCCCGGAGGGGCCGCTCGACTCGGCGCGGGCGCTGGGTGCGTCGCTGCTGGCGCTGCTCCAGGCGCGCGTCGAGCTGGCCGGCGTCGAGCTCGCGGAGGAGGCCGAGCACGGCAAGCGCCTCGTCGTCCTGGCGGTCGTCGCAGCGTTCTTTCTCGGCGCGGGCCTCGTGCTCTTCGCGTTCCTCGTCGTCGTGCTGTTCTGGGAAACCCATCGGCTGGCCGCCATCGCGGGCGTCACGCTCGCCTATTCCGGCGTCGGCGCCTGGGCCTTGCTTCGGCTGCGCCGGATCGTTCGCGAACGCCCGCCGCCGTTTGGCGCCACGCGGAGCGAATTCCGCAACGACCTCGACATGATCCGGGGCCGCGATGGCTAGGTCCGGCGAAGTCCTGGCCCTGCGCAAGGACGTGCTGCGCGCACGCTCGTCGCTCTGCCGGCTGAGGATCCGGCGCGAGGTCCACGCCCTCCGCGAGGGCCTTCACACGCGCCCGGCGCTTCTCGCCGATGCCGCCGCATCGCCCGAGCGGACGGCCGCCTTCCTCCTCGCATCGGAAGGCCTGGGCCGCGAGCGGACGGCGCGCTGGCTCGCCTTCGCCCTGCGCGCCCTCGCGATCGCGAGAGTGACGCGCCTGGCGCTCGCGCTGCTGCGAAGGCCGCCGGAGGGCCCGCGGCCGCCGTGAGCGACCCGACCCACCTGCGCCCCTCCGACCTTCGCGGATACAGCCGGCTCGCGATCGACGCGACCCTCGGACTCGCCGACCTCGTCGAGTCCCTGCACCACACGATCGCGCGCGCGCCGCGCCCCCTCGCCAGGCCCGGGGGTGGCCGCACGAAGGGCATCACGGGGCTCGTCTACCGGATCGTGCGCGGCGTCACGCGGCTCGTCGGGGGCAGCCTCGAGGCCCTCCTCCGGCAGCTCGAGAAGGTCCTCGCCGAGAAGCGCTCTTCCGCCGAGCGCGAGGCGGTGCTCGCCGCCCTGAACGGCGTGCTCGGCGACCACCTCGCCGCGACCGGCAATCCGCTGGCGATCCCGATGCGCCTTCGGCGCGAAGGCGTTGCCCTCGCGCTGGAGCGTGCCGCGCTTCAGGCGGCGATCGCCGGGCCGGGGCCCCGCGTCCTGGTGCTCATCCACGGCCTGTGCATGAACGACCTGCAGTGGAACCGGCAGGGCCGCGACCACGGACGGGCGCTCGCGGACGCCGCGGGCTTCACGGCCCTCTACCTGCACTACAACAGCGGCCTGCACGTTTCCACCAACGGCCGGGAGCTCGCGGGGCTGCTCGAGACGCTCGTGCGGGAGTGGCCGGTCCCCGTCGAGGAACTCGTGATCGTCGGCCACAGCATGGGCGGGCTCGTGGCGCGCAGCGCCTGCCACTACGCCGAGGAGGCGGGCCACGCCTGGAGGAAACGGCTCACCAAACTCTTCTTCCTCGGCACGCCGCACCACGGCGCGCCCCTCGAGCGGGGCGGAAACTGGGTGGATCTCGTCCTCGATTCGAGCGCCTACACCGCGCCCTTCGCCCGGCTGGGCAGGATCCGGAGCGCCGGCATCACCGACCTTCGCCACGGCTCGCTCCTCGACGAGGATTGGGCCGGGCGCGACCCGTTCGCGCGCCGCACGGTCCCCCGGCGCCCGCCGCCCCTGCCGCAGGGCGTCGACTGCTACGCGATCGCCGCGACGACCGGCAAGCGCGTCGGCAGCCTCGGCGACCGGCTGCTCGGCGACGGCCTCGTGCCGCTCGCGAGCGCGCTCGGGCGCCACCCGGGCAAGGGCCGGGATCCGCTCTTTCCCGAATCGCGCCGGTGGATCGGCGTCGGGATGAACCACCTGGACCTCCTCGGCCGCCCGGAGGTGGCCGAGCGGATCCTCGGCTGGCTGGCCGAGGACGGCGCCGACCGGCCCCGCTCCCCCGCCGAATCCCGCGCTTGACCTTCCCATCATGGGAGGGTCCAAGGTGCTCCCGCACGCCAACTCGACGGGAGGACCCCATGCATTCGCAGGCCCCTGAAGGACACGCCCACCACCCGCACCCCCACGCCCCCTCCCCCGCCGGACGTCGGGGACTGGACCGGCTCGCGCTCAGCGCCACGCTGCATTGCCTGGCCGGCTGCGCGATCGGCGAGGTCCTCGGCCTCGTCGTGGGCACCGCGCTGGGCTGGGGCGACGCGGCGACCATCGCGCTCGCGGTGACGCTCGCCTTCGCCACCGGCTACCTGGCGACGATGATCCCGCTGCGGCGCTCCGGGATGGGCTGGGGCCCGGCGCTGCGCCTCGCGCTGGCCGCCGATACCGCCTCGGTCGCGATCATGGAACTGGTCGACAACGCCCTGATGCTCCTGATCCCCGGCGCGATGCAGGCCCCGCTCGATTCGGGCCTCTTCTGGGGTTCGATGGCGCTCGCCCTCGCGGCGGCGGGAGTGGCCGCCTACCCCGTGAACCGCTACCTGCTGGCGCGGGGACGGGGGCACGCCCTGGTCCACGGGCACCATGGCGGGGGCGGCCATTACGGTTGAAACCTCCCGGCCGGGGTCCCTGTGAAACACGGCACAAGGCATGCCGGGGCGCGGTGATAGCCTGTCGGCACGTTGGAGAGGTGCGGGCGGCCAGCGCGCGGCCTCGAGGCGCGGCTGACCCCACCGGGATCCCGGAGGCAGACATGAACATCGACTTCACGCAGGCCCGGAACGCAGCGCGGCACCCGGCGCACGCCCGCGGCGAGCGCGGCTTCACGCTCACCGAGCTCCTCATCGGGGTGGCGATCGTGGGCGTGCTCGCCTCGATCGCGCTGCCTTCCTACGAGCGGCATCGCGAGCGCGTGCGCGTCTCCCAGGCGGTCGCCGACCTCGGCGGGATCGCCGTCTCGCTCAAGCACTTCGAGACGGACAACCTGGCCTATCCCGACTCGCTCGACGCCGTGGGCGCCGGCACCAAGCTCGACCCCTGGGGAAATCCCTACCAGTACCTGAATCTCGCTAACATGAAGGGCAAGGGGATGGTGAGGAAGGACAAGAAGCTCAATCCCCTCAACTCGGACTTCGACCTCTACAGCATGGGCAAGGACGGCAAGTCGCAGACCCCGCTCACCGCCAAGAACAGCCGCGACGACATCGTGCGCGCGCGCGATGGCCGGTTCATCGGGCTCGCGACGGATTTCGATCCTTGAACCACACGGCGCGCCGCTTCCTCAAGGGGCGCGTCGCCCGCCGCGTATTCCTGCTGTTCGTCCTGTCGGCCTTCGTGCCGCTCGCGACGATGGCGGTGCTCTCCCTCACGCAGGTCCGCGAGCTCCTGCTCCAGCAGGGCGACCAGCGCCTCGCCGCGACCGCGAAGGCGCAGGGGATGGCGCTCTTCGAGCGCCTGCTCCTCGCCACGGACGCCGCCGCCACCGTCGGGCGCGCCGGGCGGCTGTCGGGCGGCGAGTCCTTCGCGAACCAGAATTTCCTCTCCCTCGGCCTCGTCGACGGGGAGGGGCGGCTGCGCACGGTCCTCGGCACCCCCGGGCTCCCCGCGCTGTCCCCGGAGAACCGGGAGCGCCTCGCGCAGGGCAAGCCCGTCGCGTTCACCGAGACCCGCGAGGGCCGCCCCCGCGTGATGATCGCCGTGGCCCCCCCGGGCCTCGCGCCGGGGTCCTTCGTCTTCGGCGAGCCCGTCCCGGAATACCTGTGGGGCCTGCCCGAGCAGATGCCCGCGGCCACGGAGTTCTGCGTGATCGAGGAGGACACGCGGCGCATCCTCGAATGCCCGGGCACGATGGCGGAGATGGTGTTCCAGGCGGTCGATGCCCGCCCCACGCAGACGACCCTGAAGTCCATCCAGTCCGAGCAGTACGGCGAGAGGTGGCGCGCGGTCGTCTGGGGCCAGTTCATGCGCGCGGGATTCGGGACCTCGGACTGGCTGGTCGTCGCGCGCCAGCCCGAGAGCCACGTGCTCGCCCCCGTGGCCGAGTTCCGGCGGCTCTACCTGCCCGTCGTCGCCCTCGCGGTGCTCGTGGTCATCTGGCTCACCGTGCGCCAGGTGCGAAGCGTGCTGGGCCCCGTCGAGCAGCTCGCCGACCGGGCCCGGGGCGTGGCGCAGAACGACTTCTCCTCGCGGGTGAAGGTCGAGCGCGACGACGAGTTCGGGGAGCTCGCCACCGCCTTCAACCAGATGTCGTCGAAGCTCGGGCGGCAGTTCGCCGCGCTCACCGCGCTCTCGGAGATCGACCGCCTCATCCTGTCCACGCCCAAGACCGAGCAGGTGATCGGCACGGTGCTCGAGAGGATCGGCGAGTCGGTCCCGGCGGACTGCTTCAGCCTCACGCTCTTCGACCACGACAACCCGGAGCACGCGCGCACCTACTTCCGCGAGACGGACCCGAAGGACGGCATGTCCATCGTGCGCCACGAGATCCCCGCGTCCGACCGCGTCCGGCTCGAGGCCGAGCCGCTGGGCGCGTGGAAGCCGCTCGCGGACCCCGCGCCCACCTGGCTCGCGCACCAGCGCGAGCAGGGCGCGCACACCGTGTTCGTGCAGCCGATCGTCTGGCGCGAGGCGGTCTGCGGCGTGCTGGCGCTCGGCTACCGGGCGGCCTCGACGCTCAGCGACGAGGAGATGAAGCAGGCGCGCGACTTCGCCGACCGCGTGGCGGTCGCCGTCTCCTCGGTCTGGCGCGACGAGCAGCTCTACAACCAGGCGCACTTCGACCCGGTGACGGGCCTTCCGAACCGGCTGCTGTTCAAGGACCGGCTCGCGCGCGAGATCGTGCGCTGCCAGCGCGAGGAGGGCCGCTTCGCCCTGCTCTTCATCGACCTCGACCACTTCAAGAACGTGAACGACACCTTCGGGCACACCTCGGGCGACGCGGTCCTGCGCGAATCGGCGCGGCGCATCTCGGCGTGCGTGCGCGAGGCCGACACGGTCTCGCGCCTGGGCGGCGACGAGTTCACGGTCATGCTCACCCACGTCCAGCGGCCGCACGACGCGGTGAGGGTCGCCAACGAGATCGTGCAGGCGCTCTCGCGCGAGTTCGACGTCGGCGACCAGCGCTCCTTCCTGAGCGCGAGCGTCGGCATCGCCTTCTATCCGAACGACGGCCGCAGCGCCGAGGAGCTGCTCAAGAACGCCGACACCGCGATGTACAAGGCGAAGGCGGGCGGGCGGGCGCAGGCCGTCTACTTCGAGGAGCGGATGAACGCGGAGACGGTGGCGCGCTTCACGCTCGACCGGGACCTGCGCCTCGCCATCGAAAACGGCGAGCTGCAGCTGCACTACCAGCCGCGCTCCGACCTGCGCACCGGGCGCATCTACGGCGCCGAGGCGCTGCTGCGCTGGCGCCACCCCAAGCAGGGCTGGGTCCCGCCGGCGCGCTTCATCCCCATCGCGGAGGAATCGGGCTTCATCGAGCCCCTGGGCCAGTGGATCCTGCGCGAGGCCTGCGTCCAGATGAAGGCCTGGAAGGACGCGGGCCTGCCGCTCGAGCGCCTCTCGGTCAACGTCTCGCCGCGCCAGTTCCGGGGACGCGAGCCCGTCGACTACCTCGCCCGCTGCCTCAACGAGACCGGCGTGCGCGGCTCCTGGCTCGAGATCGAGATCACCGAGGGCCTGCTCGTGTCCCACGCGCAGTCGGTCGAGGGGCTGCTCGCGGAGATCGACAAGATGGGGGTGTCGATCGCGCTCGACGATTTCGGCACCGGGTTCTCCTCCATGGCCTACCTCAAGCGCTTCCCGGTGGACACGATCAAGATCGACCGCGTGTTCGTCGAGGGGCTCGAGGCGAGCGCGGACTCGCGCGCGATCGTCGCGGCGATCATCGCCATGTCCCACGCGCTCGGCAAGTCCGTGGTGGCCGAGGGGGTGGAGACCCCCGCGCAGGTGGCGCTGCTGCGCGAACTCAAGTGCGACGAGCTGCAGGGCTACCACATCTCCAGCGCGCTCGACGCGGCGAGCTTCGCGCGCTTCGTGCGCGACATCGAGGCGCGCGTTCCCGCCTGAGCGCTCAGCGCCGCGCGGCCCCCGCGTCGCGCCGGTTGAGGATCGGGGTGCCGAAGAACTCGCGGGCGAGGAAGTCCTCGAGCGCCTCGCTGTCGGCGGGCCGCGCCGAGAGCACCACGACGCGCCCCAGGCGGTGCGATTCCCAGTTGAAGTCGCCGCTGTAGTGGCCGCGGATCAGCTCGATCATCCGGCGGATCACCGCGAGCTCCACGTCGCCCCCGGGACCCGCGTCCACCTCGATCACCTCGCGCCAGCGCCGGTTCGCCTCGGGCCGCCAGCCGTTGAACGAGAACTCCGCCGTCCGCGGCCCCATGCGCAGGATCTGGAAGACGCCGCTCGTGCCCTGGAAGCCGCGCGTGAGTGTCTGCAGGTTGCGGTTGAGGCTGGCGATCCCCTGGTCGGCCTCGGGCGCCGGGGCCGGCGGCGCGGCGGGCTCCCCGCGTGGCCGGGCCGCGGCCTCGGCCGCGCGGCGCCGCTCGCGGTTCGCGTTGACCAGGGCGAGCATGTCGAACTGC
>JBGAQP010000025.1:0-54487 GCA_044220635.1 Usitatibacteraceae bacterium | reverse complement strand
ATGGCCAAGGAACGCGGCGAGCTCGAGAGCGAGCCCGAGCGGGAGCTGGCCGAGCTCACCGCGATCTACGTCGAGCGCGGCCTCGACGAGCCGCTGGCGCGCCAGGTGGCGGTGCAGCTCACCGCCGGAGACGCGCTCGCCGCGCACGCGCTCGCGCGCGCGGCCGGCCTCGGGCGCGAGCCTCTCGCGCGGGCGATGCGCGAGTTCCGGGGCCTGCCGCACCGCGTCGAGCTCGTCGCCGAGGCGCGCGGCGTGCGCTTCTACGACGATTCCAAGGGCACCAACGTCGGCGCGGCCGTGGCGGCCCTCCGGGGCTCGCGCGAGACCGTGGTGCTGATCGCCGGCGGCGACGGCAAGGGGCAGGATTTCGCCCCGCTCGCTCCCGCGGTGCGCGAGCGCGCCCGCGCGGCCGTGCTCATCGGACGCGACGCCCCGGCGATCGCCGCCGCGCTCGCGGGCACGGGCGTGCCGGTCACGCGCGCGCCGAGCCTCGAGGCCGCGGTGGAGGCCGCCTTCGACCTCGCGCGATCCGGCGACGCGGTGCTGCTCTCGCCCGCCTGCGCGAGCTTCGACATGTTCCGCAACTACGGCCACCGGGGCGAGGTGTTCGCCGCCGCCGCGCGCGCGCTCGCCGCGCGGGAAGGGCGCTGATGCTCTACAACCCGGCCCGGCGCGACACCGCGATCGACCTGGCGCTCGTCTGGGCGGCGCTGCTGCTCGCCGCCTTCGGGCTGGTCATGGTCTATTCGGCCTCGATCGCCATGGCCGAGGCCGAGCGCTTCACGGGCTTCCGGCCGGGCTACTTCCTCGCGCGCCACGCGCTCTACCTCGCCGTCGGGCTCGCCGCCGCGGCCGCCGCCTTCCGCGTGCCGCTGTGGCTCTGGCAGAAGGCCTCCCCCTGGCTCTTCATCCTCGGCACGGCGCTGCTCGTCGCGGTCCTCATCCCGGGCATCGGGCGCGAGGTGAACGGCAGCCGGCGCTGGATCGGCCTGGGCTTCGCGACCTTCCAGCCCTCGGAGCTGATGAAGCTCTTCGTCGTGCTCTACGCGGCCGACTACACGGTGCGCAAGGCCGCGTTCATGGACGACGTGCGCAAGGGGTTCCTGCCGATGTTCGCGGTGATGACCTTCATCGCCGCGCTCCTGCTGCGCGAGCCCGACTTCGGCGCGCTCGTCGTGGTGACCACGATCGCCATGGCGATCCTGTTCCTCGGCGGCCTCAACTGGAAGCTGTTCGCGGGGCTCGTCGCGGGGCTCGCGGTCGCCTTCGTCGTGCTGATCGTCTCCTCGCCCTACCGCCTGCAGCGCATCCTCGGCTTCATGGACCCGTGGGCGGACGCCTACGGCAAGGGCTACCAGCTCTCGCACTCGCTCATCGCGTTCGGGCGCGGGGAGTGGCTGGGCGTGGGCCTGGGCGCCTCGGTCGAGAAGCTCTTCTACCTGCCGGAGGCGCACACCGACTTCCTCCTCGCCGTGATCGCCGAGGAACTGGGCTTCGCGGGCGTCGCCGCGGTGATCACGCTCTTCCTCTTCCTCGTGCACCGCGCCTTCGCCGTGGGGCGGCAGGCCGCGAGCCTCGAGCGCTACTACGCGGCGCTGCTCGCGCAGGGCGTGGGCGTGTGGCTGGGCGCCCAGGCCTTCATCAACATGGGCGTGAACATGGGGCTGCTGCCCACCAAGGGCCTCACGCTCCCGCTGCTGTCCTTCGGCGGCACGGGCATCGTCGTCAACTGCGTCGCCGTGGCGATCCTGCTGAGGATCGACTGGGAGAACCGGTATCTCATGAGGGGAGGCGGGCTGTGACGGCGCTCGCGAGCCGGACCATCCTCATCATGGCGGCGGGCACGGGCGGCCACATTTTTCCCGGGCTCGCGATCGCGAAGGAGCTCGTCCGGCGCGGCTGGAAGGTCGTGTGGATGGGCACGAGCGCGGGGATGGAGCGGCGCCTCGTCGCCGAGGCGGGCTATCCGATGGTGACGGTGAGCATGAGCGGCGTGCGCGGCAAGGGGCCGCTCGCCTGGCTGCTGCTGCCCCTCAGGCTGCTCGCGGCGTTCTGGCAGTCGAGCGTCGCGATCTTCCGCGTGCGCCCCGACGTGGTCCTCTCGATGGGCGGCTACGTGGCCTTTCCCGGCGGGATGATGGCGGTGCTCTGGGGCCGTCCCCTCGTCGTGCACGAGCCCGGGGCCGTCGCGGGGCTCACGAACCGCGCGCTCGCCGTCGTCGCCGACCGCGTCCTCGTGGGCATGGAGGGCGCCTACGAGCGCCCGGTGGCCCACGCGCTCGCCAACCGCCTGCCGCGCCCGAAGCGCGTCGAGTGGCTCGGAACGCCGGTGCGCGAGGCGATCGCGGCCCTCCCCCCGCCCGAGGAGCGCTACGCGGGTCGCCGCGGCAGGCTCCGGTTGCTCGTGGTGGGAGGAAGCCTCGGTGCGCAGACCCTCAACGAGCTGGTGGTCGCCGCGCTCGCCGCGCTCGCGCCCGAGGAGCGCCCCGAGGTCGTGCACCAGTCGGGCGAGAAGCTCCACGAGGGGCTGCTCGGCCTGTACCGGGAAGCGGCGGTCGAGGCCGAGGTCGTCGCCTTCATCGACGACATGGCCGCGCGCTACGCCTGGTGCGACCTGCTCGTGTGCCGCGCGGGCGCGATCACCGTGGCGGAGATCACGGCGGCGGGTGTCGCCGCGGTGCTCTTCCCGCTGCCCTGGTTCGTCGCCGACGAGCAGGGCGAGAACGCGCGCTTCCTCTCCGCGCGCGGCGCGGGCATGGCGCTCGCGCAGCTGCAGACCACGCCCGCGGCGCTCGCCGACATCCTGCGCGGCCTCACGCGCGAGCGCCTGGCGGAGATGGCGCGCAAGGCGCGAACGCTGGGAAAGCCCGACGCCACCGCGCGCTGCGCCACCGCATGCGAGGAGCTCGCCCATGCGGCATAAGGTGAAGCGCGTGCACTTCGTGGGCATCGGCGGCTCGGGCATGTCGGGCATCGCGGAGGTTCTCTTCGACCAGGGCTACGCGGTGAGCGGCACCGACGTCTCCGAGGGCGCGGCGGTCCAGCGGCTGCGCGCGCTCGGCATCCCGGTGAAGATCGGCCACCTCGCGGAGCACATCCGCGGCGCCGACGCGGTGGTGGTCTCCTCGGCGGTGCGCCCGGACAACCCCGAGGTCGTGGCCGCGCGCGAGGCCCACGTGCCCGTGGTGCCGCGCGCGCAGATGCTCGCCGAGCTGATGCGCTTCAAGCAGGGGATCGCGGTCGCGGGCACGCACGGCAAGACGACCACCACCTCGCTCATCGCCGCGGTGCTCGGCGAGGCGGGGCTCGACCCGACCTGCGTGATCGGCGGGCGGCTCAACTCCATCGGCACCAACGCGCGCCTGGGCAAGGGCGAGTTCCTCGTCGCCGAGGCCGACGAGTCCGACGCCTCCTTCCTCTTCCTGCAGCCCGTGGTCTCGGTGGTCACCAACATCGACGCCGACCACATGGAGACCTACGGGCAGGACTTCGAGCGCCTGAAGGGCGCGTTCGTCGAGTTCCTCGGGCACCTGCCCTTCTACGGGCTCGCCGTCGTGTGCAAGGACGATCCCCACGCCCGCGCGATCATGAAGGACGTCGCGCGGCCGATGCTCACCTACGGCATCCGCTCCGAGGCGGACCTGCGCGCCGAGGACGTGGCCTGGGACGAGGGCCGCATGCGTTTCCGCGCGGTGTCGCACGTGAACGGCTTCGCGCCGCTCGCGGTGACGGTGAACCTCCCCGGCGAGCACAACGTGCTCAACGCGCTCGCGGCGAGCGCCGTCGGGCGCGAGGTGGGCGCGCCCGAGGCGGCGATCGCCAGGGCCCTCGGGGAATTCACCGGCGTCGGGCGGCGCTTCCAGCGCTACGGCGAGGTGCGCGCGCCTTCCGGGGCGCGCTTCGCGCTCGTCGACGACTACGGCCACCACCCCGTCGAGATGGCCGCGACCATCGCCGCGGCGCGCGGCAGCTTCCCCGGCCGCCGCCTGCTGCTCGCGTTCCAGCCGCACCGCTTCACGCGCACGCGCGACCTCTTCGAGGATTTCGTGAAGGTGCTCTCGACCGTCGAGGAGCTGGTGCTCGCCGAGGTCTACCCGGCGGGCGAGGCGCCGATCGTGGCGGCGGACTCGCGCTCGCTCGCCCGCGCCCTGCGCGTCGCGGGCCGCGTCGAGCCGGTCTACGTGGAGCGCGCGGCGGACATGAAAGACGCGGTGCTCTCCCGCGTGCGCGACGGCGACGTGGTGGTGACCATGGGCGCGGGCTCGATCGCGAGCCTCGCCCCGGACCTCGCCGCGGCGAGGGCCTGAAGGACATGGACATGAGCGAAGCCCTCGCCCTCGACACCGCCGGACTCGCCGGGACGCTGCGCCCGGGCGAGCCCATGGCGAAGCACGTCAGCTGGCGCGCGGGCGGCCGCGCGAAGGCCTTCTACCAGCCGGCGGGCGTGGACGACCTGTGCGCGTTCCTCGCCCGCCTGCCCGCCGGGGAACCGCTCCTCTTCGTCGGGCTGGGCAGCAACCTGCTCGTGCGCGACGGGGGCTTCGACGGAACCGTCGTGCTGACCCACCACGCGCTCGGCGGCATCCGTGCGGGCGCGGGACTCGGCGAGCGCCTCGTGTTCGTCGCGGGGGCGGGCGTGCCCTCGCCGCACCTCGCGCGCTTCGTCGCGCGCCACGGCGGCGGCGGCGCGGAGTGGCTCGCGGGCGTGCCGGGCACCGTGGGCGGGGCGCTCGCGATGAACGCCGGCTGCTACGGCGGCGAGACCTGGAACCACGTCGTCTCCTGCGAGACGGTGGACCGCGCGGGGCGCCGGCGCGTCCGGCCGCCCGCCGACTACGACGTGGGCTACCGCCACGTGGCGCTCGCGGCGGGCGGCGAGGAGTGGTTCCTCGGTGCGACATTCGCCTTCCCGCGCGGCGACGAGGCGGCGGCGATGGCGCGCATGAAGGCGCTGCTCTCGAGGCGCGTGGCCTCCCAGCCGCTGAACGAGCCCAACGCGGGCAGCGTCTTCCGCAACCCGCCGGGCGACCATGCGGCGCGCCTCATCGAGTCGTGCGGCCTCAAGGGCTTCGCCGTCGGCGGCGCGCGCGTCTCGCCCCGCCACGCGAACTTCATCGTCAACGCCGGCGGCGCGACGGCCGCCGACATCGAGGCCGTGATCGAGCGCGTGCACGCCGAGGTCCTCCGGCGCACCGGAGTCGACCTGGTGCCCGAAGTCCGGATCGTCGGGAGGGCCGCGTGAAGCCGCGCGACTTCGGCAAGGTCGCGGTGCTCATGGGCGGGCCGTCCGCCGAGCGCGAGATCTCGCTCATCTCCGGCAAGGCCGTGCTCGCGGCGCTGCGCTCGTGCAAGGTCGACGCGCACGCCTTCGACCCCGCCGAGCGCGAGCTCTGGGAGCTGCGCGCGAAGGGCTTCGACCGCGTGTTCATCGCGCTGCACGGGCGCTTCGGCGAGGACGGCACGGTCCAGGGCGCCCTCGAGGTGATGAAGATCCCCTACACGGGCAGCGGCGTCATGGCCTCGGCGCTCGCCATGGACAAGTGGCGCACGAAGCTCGTCTGGCAGGCCTCGGGGATCCCGACGCCGCGCTTCGCGATCGCCAGGCCCGGCATGGACTGGGAGCCGGTCGTCGCGAGCCTGGGGCTGCCGGCGATCGTGAAGCCCGCGCGCGAAGGCTCGACGCTCGGCCTCACGAAGGTGACGACGGTCGCCGGCTTCGCCGAGGCCTTCGCGCACGCGGCGCGATACGATCCGCTGGTGATCGCCGAGGAGTTCGTCGCCGGCGAGGAGCTCACCTGCTCGATCCTCGCCGGGGCCGAGGGCGAACGGGCGCTGCCCCTCGTGCGCATCGTCGCCCCCGAGGGCAACTACGACTACCAGAACAAGTACTTCACCGACGACACGAAGTACTTCTGCCCCTCGGGCATCGACGCGGGCGTCGAGCGCGAGATCCGCGAGGCCGCGCTCAAGGGCTTCCGCGTGCTCGGCTGCCGCGGCTGGGGGCGCTCCGACGTGATGCTGCGCCCCGACGGCAGCTTCTCCTTCCTCGAGATGAACACCTCGCCCGGCATGACCGGGCACAGCCTCGTGCCCATCGCCGCGAAGGCCGCGGGAATGGACTACCCCGAGCTGTGCCTCGCGATCCTCGCGGGCGCCACGCTCGACGGAGCGCGACCGTGAAGGCGCGCGCGACCCGCCCGGCGAACGCGCATGGCAAGGCGCCCGTGGCGGGGCGGCTGCTGCGCGCCGGGCTCGGCGCCCTCGTGCTCTGCGCCCTCGCGCTCGGCGCCTGGACCGGCTACGCCAGCGTCGCCGCGCAGCCGATCCGGCAGGTCGTGTTCGCGGGCGAGGCGGAGCGCATCGCGCCCGAGGACCTGGAGCGCTTCGCCGAGGGCGTCCGCGGGCTCGCCGCGGCGGGCGCCTCGCTCGAGGCCGTGCGCGAGGCCGCGCGCGGCATTCCCCGCGTGCGCGAGGCGAGCGTGCGCCGGCGCTTCCCCGACACGGTGGTGGTCACGCTCGAGGCGCACGAGCCGCTCGCCCGCTGGGGCGCGACCGCGCTCGTGAGCCGCCGCGGCGAAGTCTTCGCGGCGGACCACGAGGGGTGGCTGCCGCGTTTCGCGGGCCCCGAGGGCTCGGCCGCGGAAATGGCCCGGCGCTACCCCGGGCTCGAGCGCGCCGCCGCGCCCCTGGGTGCGCGCGTCGCGGAGCTGCGGCTGTCGGCGCGCGGCGCCTGGCAAGTCGCCCTCGAATCGGGCCTCGTGCTCGAGCTCGGCCGCCACGACATCGAATCGCGCCTCGCGCGCTTCGCCACCGCCTGGCCCTCGCTCGCCGACCGGGCGGCGATCGCGCACGCGGACCTGCGCTACGGCAACGGCTTCGCGCTGCGCCGCCCCGCGGGCGAGGCGGGCGCCCGGAGCGCGGCCGCACGGAAGAAAGCCTGATGACGGACGCATCGCCATGATCGTGAACCGCAATCGCGAAAGCCGGAACCTGCTGGTCGCCCTCGACATCGGCACCTCGAAGATCGTGACGCTCGTGGCCGAGATCACGCCCGAGAACACGCTCGCCCTCATCGGCATGGGCAGCCACGCCTCGCGCGGGCTCAAGAAGGGCGTCGTGGTCAACATCGAGTCCACGGTGAACGCGATCCAGCGCTCCCTCGAGGAGGCGGAGCTCATGGCCGACGCCAAGATCCGCGAGGTCATCACCGGGATCGCCGGCAGCCACATCAAGAGCTTCAACTCCCACGGGATGGTGGCGATCAAGGACAAGGAGGTGTCGCAGTACGACATCGACCGCGTGATCGAGACCGCCCGCGCGGTGAACATCCCGATGGAGCAGCAGGTGCTGCACATCCTCGAGCAGGAATTCATCATCGACGGGCAGGGGGGCGTGCGCCAGCCGCTCGGCATGAGCGGCATGCGCCTGGAGGTGAAGGTCCACATCGTCACGGGGGCGGTGTCCGCGGCGCAGAACATCATGAAGTGCGTGCGCCGCTGCGGGCTCGAGGTGCGCGACCTCATGCTGCAGCCGCTCGCCTCGGCCGACGCGGTCCTCCTCGACGACGAGCGCGAGCTCGGCGTGTGCCTCGTCGACATCGGCGGCGGGACCACGGACCTCGCGGTCTTCACCGAGGGGGCGATCAAGCACACCTCCGTCATCCCGATCGCGGGCGACCAGATCACCAACGACATCGCGATGGCGCTCAGGACCCCCACCAAGGACGCCGAGGAGCTCAAGGTCGCGCACGGCGTGGCGCTGCGGCAGCTCGCGAGCGCCTCCGAGATGATCGAGGTGCCGGGCGTGGGCGAGCGCGGCCCGCGCGAGCTCTCGCGCCAGACGCTCGCCGAGGTGATCGAGCCGCGGGTCGAGGAGCTCTATTCGCTCATCCAGCGCGAGCTCAGGTCCACGGGCCTGGAGGAGCTGCTCTCCTCGGGGATCGTGATCACCGGCGGCTCGGCGGTCATGAAGGGCATGGTCGAGCTCGGCGAGGAAGTCTTCCACATGCCGGTGCGCGTGGGCGTGCCGCACTACTCGGGGCCGCTCGCGGAGGTGGTGAGGAACCCCCGCTACGCCACGGGGATGGGGCTGCTCATGGCCGGCCTCGACCAGGTGAAGCGCGAGCACCACGCGCGCATGCAGGGCGCGGGCTTCAAGGACGTGCTCGACCGGATGAAGAACTGGTTCAAAGGGAACTTCTAGGGCCGGGGCCCGGGAGTTGGATTCGCGACAGGCAACGAACGCAGCACCATAAGGAGACGACGATGATTGAACTGCTGGAGAGCGCCTCGGTCGAGGCGGTGATCAAGGTGGTGGGCGTGGGCGGCTGCGGCGGCAACGCGGTCGACCACATGATCAACAACGGGGTGCAGGGCGTGGAGTTCATCTCCATGAACACCGACGCCCAGGCCCTCAAGCGCACGCTCGCGCGCACCACGCTGCAGCTGGGCGCGACGGTCACCAAGGGGCTCGGGGCGGGCGCCAACCCCGAGGTGGGCCGCCAGGCCGCCGACGAGGACCGCGAGCGCATCCAGGAGCTGATCCACGGGGCGGACATGCTCTTCGTGACCGCCGGCATGGGCGGGGGCACCGGCACCGGGGCCGCGCCCGTGGTCGCGGAGCTCGCGCGGGAGATGGGCATCCTCACGGTAGCGGTGGTGACCAAGCCCTTCGCCTTCGAGGGCAAGCGCCAGAAGGTCGCGGCGGTGGGCATCGACCAGCTCAAGCAGCACGTCGATTCCCTCATCATCATCCCCAACGACCGCCTCATGCAGGTTCTCGGGGAGGACGTGACCTACGAAGACGCGTTCCGCGCCTCGAACGACGTGCTGAACGGGGCGGTCGCGGGCATCGCCGAGGTGATCAACTGCCCGGGCCTGGTGAACGTGGACTTCGCCGACGTGCGCACGGTCATGAGCGAGAACGGCGTGGCGATGATGGGCTCGGCGACCGCCTCGGGGCCGGAGCGCGCGCAGATGGCCGCGGAGCAGGCGGTGCACTCGCCGCTGCTCGAGGACATCCACCTCGCGGGCGCGAGGGGCGTCCTCGTGAACATCACCGCCAGCCACTCGATGAAGCTCAAGGAGGTGCACGAGGTGATGAACACGATCCGCTCGTTCACCGCCGAGGACGCGACCGTGATCTACGGCAGCGTCATCGAGGAGTCGATCGGCGACGCCCTGCGGGTGACGATCGTCGCCACGGGGCTCGGGGGCGCGGCCGCCCAGCGCCAGCCCGTGATGCAGGTGGTCACGCGCACCGGCACGGACGACGCCCACGGCGGGGTGAACTACGAGGAGCTCGACCAGCCCACCGCGATCCGCCGCCGGCGCGACCTCACGATCGACGCGATGCGCCAGTCGGGGATCGAGATGCTCGACATCCCCGCGTTCCTGAGGAAGCAGGCGGACTGACGATGCCGCAGGCGATTGCCGTCGCCTGAGGCGTCGTCATCCCCGAGCCGTCGGGGATCGGGTCCCGCGAACCGCGCGGCCGCCGCCGTCTCCCGGCGGCCGCGCGGTCTTCCTTCACGGGCCCGCGTATCCGGCGGGCCGGATCGCGTTCCCCGAGCGTGCCCGCCCCCGATGGCGCGCTCTCCCGTCAGCAGCCGATCATCAGCGAGAAGTTCGTGTTCACGCCTTGCCCGCTGGGATTGATGATGCTGATCGTGATCGTCGTGGGATCGCCATAGGCAAGGCTGCCCGCCCGCACGATGCCATCGGGAACGACGGTCATTCCCACGATCGCGCACTGCTCGAGGTTGCGGTTCGTCGTGACCCTGTAGATCCCCGGGGAGGACTTCTCGACGGCGACGAAACCCGGATAGGCACGCGGCAGCGTCCCGTCCACATTGATGCGCGCGTAGATGATGCTGGAGCCCGGGCCCGCAGGACCTTGGGGCCCTTGCGCGCCTTGGGGACCCGTGGGACCCGCCGGTCCCTGGGGACCCGCCGCACCATCCTGCCCCGGTGCGCCCGCCGGGCCTTGCCCTCCGGCCGCGCCGGCGGGTCCCGGAGATCCCGGAGGACCCGCGGGGCCGGCCGGACCGATGGCGCCGGCGGGTCCCTGCGGACCGGCAGCGCCGATCGTCACCCAGAACTCGTCGTACTTGCCGTCGTCGTCGCGGTCGCCGCCGCCGCCCTTGCCCTTGTCGAGCTTGACCGTGAGCAGGTAGCTGCCGGGCACGACACTCGCCGGGATCAGCGCATCGATCTGGGTCGACGTCATCGAGACGACGGTGAGCGGCTGCGTGCCGAGCGTGACCCTCGGTTTCCCGCCGGCCAGGTTGAGTCCGAGAACACGGAGGACGGCGCCATCGGCGTGCGCCTCGGTGATCGCGGGTTGGCGCCAGGAGTCGGCAAAGCTCGGCAGCGAAGCGGCGAGCGTGGTGCCGGCCACGCACAGCGCGAGGGCGATCGGGGCGGACAGCGAGGAATGGCGAAAGGTCATGGCGGTCTCCGGTTGGGCTCCACCCACCCAAACGCGATTGCGCCGGAAATCCCGCCAAGGGCCGCCCGGCCGCTGCCTACGGGCAGTTTCCGCCGCTGTAGGCAGAAAGCGTGTACTTCTCGGTGTCCACCTTGGTGTGCGTGCCCATCGGCGTCCTGACGGACCCCGGGCCGGTCGCGGTGATGCCCACCGGCACATCGCCCCGATAGAGCACGGTGTAGGTGCCGTTGCCGAACACGCCGAAGCCGCTCATGTTGCCGGAGTAGGTGTAGGTGCCGCCCTTCTCCGAGGTCGGCGCGAACTTCACCACGTTGCCGCCGCCCTCCACGGTGAAGGGCGCGGCGAGATCGCAGATGGTCCCCTTGCCGTGGAAGTCGTCGAGCCCGCCTTCGATGGAGAAGGCCTGGCCGGTGCTGATCTCCAGTTTCGCGGTGTCCTTCCCGCGGCGGGAGGTCGCCGTGAGCGTGATGGTCATCTTCCCCCGCCGCGCGTCCTGCGCCACGTGGGTGACCTCGCCGGGCGCCTTCGGGATCACCGCGGGTGCGACCGACTTGCCGCCCGCGAGCTCCACGGTGACCTTGGCCGGCACGCTCGATCCCTCCTTCGCGTGATTCACGGCGACCGGGATTCTCGAAGTCGCGCCGGGCGACACGCGTCCGGGCGAGGAGGCCCTGATCTTGATGCAGTTGCCCTCCTGCCAGTGTTCCCGGGCACCTTCGAGCGCGCCGTACCCCAGCATCACGGCGCGGGCGAGATTCTCGTTCGCAAGCGGAACCTCCGCGTTGGTAGCCTGCGAGGAGGTCCTGAGCCACTTCGCATCGGTCAGCTGAATCCCCTGGTCGCCGAATCTCCCGCCCGGCGCCCGCGCCGACGCGCTGCTTTCCAGATACGCCTGCCGGCCGCCGGTGGTGGAGCGCGTGGCCTGCTTCGCGTCGAAGTCGGCATGGACCACGTTGGCGTCCGCGCCGACCAGGGCGGTGACCCTGACTTCGAGATTCTGGTCGTAGATCGCCGATCCGCCGCTGCCGGCGCGGCCCTTGGAGCCGACCTTGACGGTGAAATCGACCTTGCCGTCGGGCGCCGGACAGATGCCGCCGACGATGGAGGCCTTCGAATTCGCCTCGAGGAGGAACACCGGAAAGGCCAGCGCGGTTTCGATCGTGCCGCTCACCGGCTTGCCGGCCTCGGCGGACACGGTGAGGGAAACCATGACCTTCCCGTCGGTTCCCGGCACGGCGACCACCTTGGTGCCGCCGCCCTTGGAAGCGTCCACGTTCGCGGTGCCCCCGCCGATCATCGCCGCGACCTGGTGGCCGAGGCCGTATTGCTCGAAACCGAACAGGGAGCCGTCGCCCGCGCTCCATGCCACCGGGACCAGGGCATCGAGGATTCCGGCGACCAGAGCGGCGAACCGGTCGAGCGCCGCGGCGCCCGACTTCTTCCTCGCGCCCGCAGGCTTGCGCCGCATGTCGTCGAACGCGCCCTGGATGGCGGCGCGCTCCGCGGCGAGGATCGCGTCGCGGTGCCTGGCCAGCTGCGGCACGTCGGCGCCCAGTGCGTCGAGGACGCCCGCGCTCATGGCCGGGAACGGGGCTTTCGGGTCGATCGCCGGCACGGCGATCCGCACGGTCTTCGTGCCCGGATCGGTCGCCGCCGCGCTCTTCGGTGGGGCCGACCCGCGCTCGCCGCACGCCGCGAACAGCAGGGAAACGGCCAGCGCAATGGCCGGCCAGCGCAGCGTGGACGTTCCCGGGCGCGCCATCGTCATTGCACCGCGAAGCGCCGGCGCACGGTGAGCTTTCCACCCTCGCCGCGCTGCCTGCCGGCGGACTCGTAGAGGTAGTCGACGCCGAGCGTGTCCCTGGAGCGGGGAGGCGCGAAGACCCCGGAGGCGTGGGATGTGCCGCCCACCGACGGGGCAATGGCGACAGGGGTGGCGGGGCGGCGTCCGTTCATGGCGGTCTCCGGGGGGCTCCACCCACCCAAACGCAATCCCGCCGGAAATGACGCCACCCCGCGAAAGCGGCGAAGGCCCGCTACGCCGCCCCGAGCCGCGCGATCGCCTCGTCGCAGCGCTTCACCGTCGCCTCGAACAGTTTCATGTAGCTCTCGGGAACCGCGCCGCGATTCTCCGCGCGCGCCGCGGCGATGAACGCGGCCGCATCGGCCAGCAGCGCGCGCGCTTCGAGGAGCATCGCGAGCCGCCGGTCCGGGCTCCCGGCGGGGCGCTCCGCGGTCGCGACCAGCGCATAGCCGAGGGCGGCCTTCGCGTTGGAGACGAAGATCCGGACGTCCCAGGACTTGCGCGCTTCCTCGGGGAGCCTCGCGGCGAGCGCCAAGGCCTCGCGGCAGAGGCGAATGGCCCGCGGCTGGTCGTCGACCTGGATCGCGATCTCGGCCGCGGCGCCCAGGACGTCGACCAGGTCGGCGGCGAGGTTCGCGTTCGACGGATCGCGGGCGGCGATTTCCCGGCTGAGCGCCACGGCTTCGCCCATCGTCCGGTCCGCCCCGCGCAGATCGCCTGCCACGCCTTGCGCACGTCCCAGCTCCAGCACCGCCTCGAACTCCGCGGCCTGCCGGCGGCCGTCCCCCGGCGCCTCCGCGCGCAACTCCATGCGGATCGCACGGGCCTTTCGCAGGTACAGCAGCGCTTCCTGGACGCTCTGCGGCGTGCGGCCGGCATGGTAGAGCAGCTTCCCGATCCTGAGGTAGGCCCCGGCCAAGTTCTCGCGCAGGTCGGCCTGGCCCGGCGCCTCCCGCCCGATCGCCTCGAGTTCGGCGACGGCCCGCTTCATCTCGTCCTCGTTCCCGGGGTTGCGTCCGGTCGCGATGCTCGCGAGGTTCGCCTTCTCGAGTCGCGCGAGCGGCAGCAGGGAGCGATCCTCCGGGGTCGCGCCGGGCGAGGCGGCGATCCGCGCCGACAATCGGATGGTCTCGTCGATTTCCGCCTGCCAGCGCGGGTCCATCGTCAGGTAGTACCCCCGCGCGAGCGCGTAGCTCAGCTTGCGGTGTTCCCGCGCGACGGCGAGCCCGTCCGGGTTCGCACGCGCCAGCTCGGCGAAGAGCCCCTTGGATTTCTCGAAATTGCGGATCGAGGCGGCGAGGTCGCCCTTGTTCGCGGCGCCCGCCTGGCCCTGGATGTTGCCGATGTTGCGGTACGCGGCCGCGATTTCGTAGGTCAGCGCCGGATCGCGCCCCGCTTCGGCGGCGAGGGCGTCGAGGTACTCGAGCGAGGTCCTGACGAGCATCTCGCGCGCCTCGAGCGAGCCGGGGAGGCTCTCGATCTTCGCGTGCACCTCGAAGATGAAGGTGTTGGCGAGCTTCCTCACGCTCGCGAAATGCCGCTCGGCGCGCGCCTTCTCGGCCACGGCCACGCGCCGCTCGCGTTCCGCCATCACGAGACCCGCGAGGAGCGTCACGAGCACCGCCGCGGCCGTCGCGAGCGGCAGCTTGTGGCGCGCGGCGAAGCGCCCGGCGAGATAGCGCCAGGTGCCCGCGCGCGCCTTGACCGGGCGGCGCTCGAGGTGGCGCCGGATGTCCTCGTCGAAGAGCTCGACGGAAGCGTAGCGGTCGGTCGGCTCGCGCCGCATCGCCTTGAGGACGATCGCGTCGAGGTCGCCGGAGACCAGGCGCGCGAGCTGCCGGGGCGAGGCGAGGCCGCATTGCCGCGCGGCGTCCTCGGTGAGCGCGAGCCGCGAGGGCATCGTCGCGCCTTCCGCGAGCAGCATCGCGTCGGTGAGCGGCCTGCCCTCGCGCACCGCGCGGTACGGCGCGAGGCCCGTGACCATCTCGTGCAGGATCACGCCGAGCGAATAGATGTCGGTCGCCGTGGTGATCGCGCCGGCGGCCACCTGCTCGGGCGCGGCGTAGCGCAGCGTCATCACCCGCCCGCCGAGCCGCGTGAGCTCGCCCGAGGCGTCCGGGGCCCCGGCCTCGTCCACCAGCTTCGCGATGCCGAAATCGAGGAGCTTCACCTGGCCGGAGCCGTCGATCAGGATGTTGGCGGGCTTGAGGTCGCGATGCACCACCAGGTGGCGGTGGGCATGGGCGACGGCGGCGAGGACCTGGCGGAAGAGCGCGAGGCGCCCGGGAAGGGAGAGCGACCGGGAGGACAAGTGGTCGGAGAGCGACAGGCCCGCGACGAATTCCATCGCGAGCCACGGCTGACCCGACTCGGTCACGCCCGCGTCGTAGAGCCTCGCAATGTTCGGATGCTCGAGGCTCGCGAGGATGTCGCGCTCGCGCCGGAAGCGTTCCCGCCAGACCTCGCCCTGCTGGTGGAGCGCGGGCAGCTTCAGCGCCACCTCGCGCTCGATGCGGCCGTCCGCCTGCCGGGCGAGCCACACCTCGCCCATCCCGCCGTGGCCGAGCGGGCGCACGAGCTCGAACGGGCCGATCCTCGCTCCCGGCGCATGCGCGCTGGACCACCCCGGCGACGCGGCCAGCCGCGGCACCGTTTCCATCTCCCGGGAGCGTTCGGCGCGTTCGTGCGTTTCCAGCATCCGGCGCAGGATGGGCGCGGCCTCGGGCTGCGTGGCGTCGAGGCCCGCGAGCCAGGCGTCGCGTGCCGGGGCCTCCATTTCGAGGGCCGTGGCGAACAGGGGCTCGACCTTCAACCAGAGTTCGCGGGAAAGCTTCAAGTTCGGGCCTGGGGTCGGGAGTCGGACATTCGGGGGGCTTTGCCGGGACAAACGCGATCCGGCCCGCAATCACGCCATCCGCGGTCCGGTCAGTCGCCGACGAGGGTGAGCAGCAGCGCCCGGGCCTTCTGCCACTCGCGCGAGACCGTGCGCGCCGAGACGCCGAGCGCCTCGGCGATCTCCTCCTCGGTCATGCCGCCGAAGAAACGCATCTCCACCAGCCGCGCGAGCGGCGGGTCGAGCTTCGCCAGGTCCTCCAGCGCGTCGTTCACGGTCTCGATGTCCACCGAGGGGGGGACGCCCTCGCCGGCCGCCGTGTCGAGCGTGACGATTTCGGCGTCGCCTCCCCGGCGCTGGGCGCGCTGCTCTCGCACCAGGTCGACGACGATGCTGCGCAACACGCGCGAAGAATAGGCGAAGAACTGCAATCGATTCGCGAAGGAGCGGTCGGGACCGGAAGCGAGCTTGAGGTAGCTGTCGTGGACGAGGGCGGTCGTCTGCAGGCTGCCGCCGAGCCCGCTGCCCCGCAGCCTGGCGTGGGCGATCTTCTTGAGCTCCGGATAGTAGTCGGCGAAGGCGCGGTCCAGATCGGAGACGTCCCGGCGCTCGACGTCCTTCAGGGCGTCGGCGAGTTCGCTCGTCGGGGGGGAAGGTGGCATCCTTCCCCGAAGCTAGCCGATCGGCATGCCGCTGTCCAACCGCCTCCCCCTCGCTTCAGCAGACGATCATCAGCGAGAAGCCCCGGTCGGTCGGGAGGCCATTCACGTCGTAGGTGCTGAAGATGAGTGCGAACGGGGCGACCGCAATACTGGAGGTATTCGAGGCGAAACCTCCTCCGCTGGAGTTGACCGTGGCGACGATGGAGCATGTCCGGAGATCGTCCGTGGTGTACACCGTGTAGAGACCGGGGTCCGGTTCCTTGGTGACACCGACGATTCCTGGCGAACTGCGCAACACGATGGCTCCGGCAGAGATCCGGGCGAAGTGCAGATTCGATCCAGGTCCCGCCGGACCCTGAGGACCCGTCGGGCCCTGAGGACCTTGCGGCCCGGCCGGGCCCTGAGGACCGGTAGCCCCGACAGGGCCGGGCGCCCCGGCAGGACCCGCAACTCCAGCGGGACCGGCCACCCCGGCAGGCCCCGGGACTCCCGCGGGACCGGGGGGGCCGGCCGCGCCGATCGTCATCCAGAAGACGTCGCCGTGCACGCCCTCGTCGTCGCGGCCGTCCTTGCGGCCGTTGTTGCGGCCGTTGTTGAAGGTCAGCGTGAGAAGGTAAGTACCCGGAGCGATGCCCGGCGGAAGCAGAGCCTCCACCAGGTTGGGGTTCGACGTGATCACCTGCAAGGGCGTGGGGATGGCGCCGAGCCTGAGCTTCGGGTTGCTCTCCCCGAGGTTGGTGCCGAAGACCTGGAGAATCGTCAGGGCGGCGTTGGCGCGGGCCTCGATGATCACCGGATCCCGCGGGGAATCGGCGAACGTGGGCAGAGCCGCGGCGATGGCGATCGAGAAGGCGGCAGAGATACGGCGCATTGTCTTCTTCAATGGAATCTCCTGTCCGTGGATTGAGGACGAAGGCCGGGCGATGACGCTGCATTGTAGGTTGGGGACGTGACGGACACGCTGCCGATTCGTTCCTTCGCGTCCTCGCCCCGGGCGCCGAACCCCGTCGGCCGAGGTAAAGTCATGATAGAATTGGCAAAATGATCCTCCAGCGCACCCTCAAATCCCGCATCCGCGCCACCGGCGTGGGCCTTCACACGGGCCGCAAGGTCGAGCTCGTGCTGCGTCCCGCGGCGCCCGAAACCGGCATCGTTTTCTGCCGCTCGGACCTGCCCGGCAACCCGGCGATCCCCGCCCACGCCCTCAACGTGACCGACACGCGACTCGCGACCGTCCTCGAGAAGGACGGAGCGCGCGTCTCCACGGTCGAGCACCTGATGTCGGCCTTCGCGGGCCTGGGCGTGGACAACGCCTACGTGGACGTCTCCGCGGAGGAAGTGCCGATCATGGACGGCAGCGCGGGCACCTTCGTCTACCTGATCCAGTCGGCGGGCGTCGAGGAGCAGGCCGCGCCGAAGAAATACCTGCGCGTGCTGAAGAAGGTGCAGATCGAGCAGGGCGACCGCCGCGTGCGCCTCGAGCCCTTCGACGGGTTCAAGGTCGGCTTCTCGATCGAGTTCAAGCACCCGGTCTTCGAGGCCACGCGCTCCGAGGTCGAAGTCGATTTCGGCGAGGTGTCGTTCGTGAAGGAGATCTCGCGCGCGCGCACCTTCGGCTTCACCCAGGACGTGGAGGCGATGCGCTCCCAGGGCCTGAGCCTTGGCGGCTCGCTCGACAACGCCATCGTCATCGACGACTTCCGCGTGCTCAACAGCGAGGGCCTGCGCTTCGACGACGAGTTCGTGAAGCACAAGGCGCTCGACGCCGTGGGCGACCTCTACCTTGCCGGGCACCCTCTGATCGGCGCCTTCCACGGCCACAAGTCGGGGCACGCGCTCAACAACCAGCTCGTTCGCGCGCTCCTCGCGGACCGCGCCGCCTGGGAGGAAGTCCGCTTCGAGGCGATCGAAGCCCTGCCGCGGGGCTTCGCGAACCTCCTGCTCCAGCCCTCCTGAAATGGCCGGGGCCTGAGCCCGGCCATCGCCCGCCGGGAACCCCGATGCTGGTCATCCGCTTCGTCGCCCTGATCGGGCTGCTGTTCCTGGTCGGACTCGGGATCGCCTTCGTCGCCACCCGCGACCGGAAATACCTGCGGCTCGCGGGACGGACTGCCCAGGTGCTGCTGCTCCTGGTGGTCGCCTTCGCCCTCTTCTACGTCTTCGAGCGCGTCCTGTTGCTCTGAGAGGCGCGGCCGAGGCGCTCGAGGGTTTCCTTCAACGGGGAATCCGAAAGGCCCTCGGCGAGGCGCGCGAGCTTCTCCCGCGGGAGGTCCTCGCGCGCGAAAACCCGGCGCCGGGGCGGCGGCGTCTCAACTTGAACCTCCACCCGGATTGCGGTAAAGTCTTGATCCGGTTTTCGTTTTGCGCCGCTTCGGGCCGTGCCCCGCAGGTCGGCCAGCAGCCGGGGCGCGATTTGCCTCAGGGCCGCCGCAACAGGCCCGCTGGCCGCGCAGATCACGATGGTGGTTCCATCGATGGCGCACACCCGGCTTGCTTCCGCGAGCTTTTCGGGCGCAACGGTCCGGTAACGACGCTGCAGACGCTTGATGACCCCCAGCCGCTCGGAGAGCGGCTTGAGGTCGGGGCATTCGCCCAGGATGCGGGCGACGGTTTCGGAGGCCATCGGGGAAGGGCAGGGAGGCAGATTTGAACATTATTCTCGTTTCGGACAGCCTGGCGAAGAGCCGTTCGGTCTCGCTGTCCCAGTCCCAGGTGATCCTGATCGCCCTGGGCATCCTGGTCTCGGGCTTCGTCCTCGCGATGGCGACCTACGTGGTCACGATGAAGTTCGCCGTCGACATGCGCAACCCCTACCTGCGGACCCTCCTCACCGCGTTGCACGAGGACGAGCTCAAGCGCAGCGAGGCCGAGATGAAGGAGAACCTCGGCACGCTCGCCGTCAAGGTGGGCGAGCTCCAGGCGCGGATCCTGCGGCTCGACGCCTTCGGCGAGCGCCTGGCGAAGGCCGCGGGGATCAAGCGCGAGGAATTCCGCTTCGACGAG
Source organism: Usitatibacteraceae bacterium (assembly GCA_044220635.1). Lineage (GTDB taxonomy): Bacteria > Pseudomonadota > Gammaproteobacteria > Burkholderiales > Usitatibacteraceae > JBGAQP01. The sequence continues at coordinate 35,736 of JBGAQP010000025.1, read as the reverse complement.
AAACCCGGCCAGGGCGGGCCCTCGCCGCTCGCGGGGCGCGAGCTCTCGGTCCCCGAGTTCCAGCAGATGCTCTCCGAGATCTCGCGCATCCTCGACGACCGCAGCGACAAGCTGGGCGTGCTCGACTCCTTCCTGATGGACGACCGCCTGGCGCGCAAGACCGTTCCCACCACGATGCCGGTCTCGCAGGGCTACTACTCCTCGAACTACGGCTATCGCATCGACCCGATCAGCGGCCGCTCGTCCTATCACACGGGCGTGGACATCATCGCCGGGGTCGGAACGCCGGTGATGGCGGCGGCCGGGGGCGTGGTCTCCGCGGTCGAGTTCCATCCCGAGTACGGCAACATCGTCGACGTCGACCACGACAACGGCCTCACCTCGCGCTATGCGCACCTGTCGAAGAGCATGGTGAAGGTCGGCGACGTGGTGATGAAGGGCCAGCTCATCGCCCAGGTCGGCACCACCGGTCGCACCACCGGGCCGCACCTGCACTTCGAAGTGCGCGAAAAGGGCATCCCGTTGAATCCCAACAAGTTCCTTTCCCTCGGCAAGAACGACGCGCCGTTCGCGACGACGGCGAGGCGCTGAGGCCCCCGGGGCGCTGGCGCGCCCCGCGCGGGCCGCCCCCATTTGCCCGTATAATTGCCCCTCTTGCCGGCCCGTTTGGGCCGGTTTTCGCATTTCCGACGCCCTTTCCCCGTGCTCAACTCCTTCCTCAAGGCCATCTTCGGCAGCCGCAACGAACGCCTGCTCAAGCAGTACCGCAAGAAGGTCGACGCGATCAACGCGCTCGAGCCCGCGCTCGAGAAGCTTTCCGACGAGGCCCTCGCGGCGAAGACCCCGGAGCTGCGCGCGAAGGTCTCCGGCGGCGCGGCGCTCGACGAGGTGCTGCCCGAGGCGTTCGCCGTCGTGCGCGAGGCCTCGAAGCGCGTGCTCGGCATGCGCCACTTCGACGTGCAGCTCGTGGGCGGGCTCGCCCTGCACGAGGGCAAGATCGCGGAGATGCGCACCGGCGAGGGCAAGACGCTGGTGGCGACGCTGCCCTCGTACCTGAACGCCCTCACCGGCAAGGGCGTGCACATCGTGACGGTGAACGACTACCTCGCGCGGCGCGACGCCGAGTGGATGGGGCGCATCCACCGCTTCCTCGGGCTCTCGGTCGGCGTGGTCGTCCCGCAGATGGACCCCGCGGAGAAGCAGGCCGCCTACGCCTCCGACATCACCTACGGGACCAACAACGAGTTCGGCTTCGACTACCTGCGCGACAACATGGCCACGCAGGTCTCGGAGCGCTTCCAGCGCGGCCTCAGCTACGCGATCGTCGACGAGGTCGACTCCATCCTCATCGACGAGGCGAGGACGCCGCTCATCATCTCGGGCCAGGCGGAGGACTCCACCGAGCTCTACCGGCGCATCAACACGCTCATCCCCTCGCTCAGCAAGCAGGAGGAGGAGAAGTCGCCCGGCGACTACTGGGTGGACCTCAAGCAGCACACGGCGACGCTCTCCGAGGAGGGCCACGAGCACGCCGAGGAGCTCATGACGAAGGCGGGCCTGCTTCCCGAGGGGGCGAGCCTCTACGACCCGGCCAACATCCAGCTGATGCACCACCTCTACGCGGGCATCCGCGCCCACGCCCTCTACCACCGCGACCAGCACTACGTGGTGCAGAACGACGAGGTGATCATCGTCGACGAGTTCACCGGGCGGATGATGGCGGGCCGGCGCTGGTCCGACGGCCTGCACCAGGCGGTCGAGGCGAAGGAGGGCGTGTCGATCAAGAACGAGAGCCAGACGCTCGCCTCGATCACCTTCCAGAACTACTTCCGCCTCTACGGCAAGCTCGCCGGCATGACCGGCACGGCGGATACCGAGGCGTTCGAGTTCTCGCACATCTACAACCTCGAGACGGTGCTGATCCCGACGCACCGGAAGATGATCCGCGAGGACCGCAACGACCAGGTGTTCATCACCGCGAAGGAGAAGTACGCGGCGATCATCGCGGACGTGCGCGACTGCCACGCCCGCGGCCAGCCGGTCCTGCTCGGCACGACCTCCATCGAGAGCTCGGAGCTCATCTCCGGGATGCTCGAGCGCGAGAAGCTCCCGCACCAGGTGCTCAACGCGAAGCAGCACGCGCGCGAGGCCGAGATCGTCACCCAGGCCGGCCGCCCGGGCATGATCACGATCGCCACCAACATGGCCGGCCGGGGCACGGACATCGTGCTCGGCGGCAACCCCGATCCCGAGATCCAGAAGCTCAAGGCCGACGAGGCGCTCGCGCCCTCCGAGAAGGAGCGCCGGATCGCCGAGGTCCGCGAGTCCTGGCAGAAGCTGCACGACGCGGTGGTCGCCGCCGGAGGGCTGCACATCATCGGCTCGGAGCGCCACGAGTCGCGGCGCATCGACAACCAGCTGCGCGGCCGGGCGGGACGCCAGGGCGACCCGGGCTCCTCGCGCTTCTACCTCTCGTTCGAGGACCCGCTGCTCAAGATCTTCGCGGGCGAGCGGCTGCAGGCGATCATGCGCTCGCTCAAGATCCCCGAGGGCGAGGCGATCGAGGCGCGCATGGTGTCGCGCTCCATCGAGAACGCCCAGAGGAAGGTCGAGGCGCGCAACTTCGACATCCGCAAGCAGCTGCTCGAGTACGACGACGTCGCCAACGACCAGCGCAAGGTGATCTACCAGCAGAGGAACGAGCTGCTGGAATCCAGGGACATCTCCGAGACCATCCGCTCGATCCGCGGCGACGTGCTGCGCGGCGCGGTCGCCGAGCTCGTGCCGCCCGACAGCGTCGAGGAGCAGTGGGACCTCCCCGGCCTCGAGCGGCGGCTCGCCACCGACTTCTTCCTCGAGGTCCCGGTCGCGAAGTGGGTGGAGGACGACGACAAGCTCGATTCCGAGTCGATCGCGGCGCGCGTGACCGAGGCGGCCGCCCAGGCCTACGACGGCAAGTTCGCGCCCATCGAGCCCGAGGTCCTGCACCATTACGAGCGCGCGGTGATGCTCCAGTCGATCGACACGCACTGGCGCGAGCACCTGGCCGCGCTCGACTACCTGCGCCAGGGCATCCACCTGCGCGGCTACGCGCAGCGCCAGCCCAAGCAGGAGTACAAGCGCGAGGCCTTCGAGCTCTTCGGCGCGATGCTCGACTCCATCAAGCGCGAGGTCACGCGCCACCTCATGGCGGTGCAGATCCGCTCGCAGGAGCAGGTCGAGGAGGCCGAGCGCCAGGCCGAGGCCGCCGCCCAGGCGGTGAAGAACGTGCAGTACCACCACGCGGATTACGACGCGGCGCTCGGCGGCGGCGCGGAAGGCGACGCCGCGGCCGCCGCCGCCGCACCCTCCGCGGAGCCGGCGCAGCCCTTCGTGCGATCCTCGCAGAAGGTGGGCCGCAACGACCCCTGCCCCTGCGGCTCGGGCAAGAAATTCAAGCACTGCCACGGCCGCCTGAGCTGACCCCCTGCGCCCCCGGGGCGTCGCCTTGACGCCCCCGCTTGGCCGGCGGCATCCTCCGCCGATGGAACTCACCATCCGCAGGGCGGAGCCCGAGGATTTCGAGGCGATCTGGCGCACCTTCCAGGACGAGAGCGCGTACAGCGGGACGCTGCAGCTGCCGTATCCGTCGCGCGAGGCCTGGCGCAAGCGCCTCGCCGAGCCCGCCGAGACCGACTACGTCCTCGTCGCGTGCGCGGGCGACGAAGTCGTCGGGCATGCCGGACTGCACGGCGCCGGAAAGACGCCGCGGCGCGCCCACGCGATGGGCATCGGGCTCGCGGTGCCCTCGGCCTGGCAGGGCCGGGGCGTGGGCCGCACGCTCGTGGGCGCGCTCGTGGGCCTCGCCGACGGCTGGCTGAACGTCTTCCGGCTCGAGCTCACCGTGTACGCCGACAATGCGCGCGCGATCGCGCTCTACACCCGCTTCGGCTTCGAGATCGAAGGCACGCATCGCGCCTACGCGCTGCGCGACGGCCGCTATGTCGACGCGCTCGCCATGGCGCGGCTCAATCCGAAGGCGCCCCCCGCGCCCGGGGACCCCCCGGCCCCCGTGCGATAATTGCGCCCGCCATGGCCGTGAACCTCGATCCGCCGCGCGCGGAAGCCCTGCTCACGATCGCCGGCGTGCGCCTGGGCGTGGCCCGCGCCGGAATCCGCAAACCCGACCGGAAGGACCTGCTCGTCGTCGAGATCGCCGAAGGCGGGCGCGTGGCGGGCGTCTTCACGCGCAACCGCTACGCCGCGGCCCCCGTCGCCGTCTGCCGGGAGCACCTCACCGGGCGCCACGCGATCCGCGCGCTCGTCGTGAACACGGGCATCGCCAACGCCGGCACCGGAGAATCGGGGCTCGCGAACGCGCACGCGACCTGCTCGGCGCTCGCCAGGCGCCTCGGCGTGAAGCCCGCGCAGGTGCTGCCCTTCTCGACCGGCGTCATCATGGAGGCGCTGCCCGTCGAGCGCCTCGAGGCGGGGCTGCCGGAGTGCATCGCGGACTTGCGTGCCGACAACTGGGCCTCGGCGGCCGAGGCGATCATGACGACCGACACGGTGCCCAAGGCCGTCTCGCGGCAGGTCGTGATCGACGGTTGCACGATCACCGTCACCGGGATCGCCAAGGGCGCGGGCATGATCCAGCCCGACATGGCGACGATGCTCGGCTTCATCGCCACCGACGCGGCCGTCGGCCAGGACGCGCTCCGCGACATGGCGCGCTTCGTCGCCGACCGCTCGTTCAACGTGATCACGGTCGACGGCGACACCTCGACCAACGATTCCCTCGTCCTCGTCGCCACGGGCCACGCGCGCAATCCCGAGATCGTGGGCGAAGGCACGGCGGAGTTCGCGCACCTCGCCGAGACGGTGACCGAGGTGGCCCAGCTCCTCGCGCAGGCGATCGTGCGCGACGGCGAGGGGGCCACGAAGTTCATCGCGATCACGGTCGAGGGGGGGGCGAGCCGCGCCGAGTGCGTGCGCGTGGGCAAGGCCATCGCCCACTCGCCCCTCGTGAAGACCGCGTTCTTCGCCTCCGACCCCAACCTCGGGCGCATCCTCGCCGCGGTGGGCAACGCCGGGATCGCCGACCTCGACCCCGAGCGCGTGAGCCTGTACCTCGGCGACGTGCTCGTCGCCGAGAAGGGCGGCCGCGCGCTCAGCTACACCGAGGACCAGGGCCGTCGCGTGATGCGCCCCGCCGAGATCGCCGTGCGCGTCGTGCTCGGCCGCGGCGTCGAGTCGGCCACGGTGTGGACCTGCGACCTCTCGTACGACTACGTGAAGATCAACGCCGACTACCGGAGCTAGGCGTGGCGAACGAGTGGAGCCGCGGCCCCTACGTCGTGTCCGACGATCCGGAGCGCCTCGACCGCGCGGCGGTCCACCGGTTCATCGCCGGGCGCAGCTACTGGGCCGAGGGCATCCCCGCCGAGCTCCTCGCGCGGGCGATCGACCACTCGCTGTGCTTCGGGCTGTTCCACGACGGGCGGCAGCTCGGGTTCGCGCGCGTGGTCACCGACCGCGCCACCTTCGGCTACCTGTGCGACGTGTTCATCGAGGAGTCGCGTCGCGGGGAGGGCCTCGGGCGCTGGCTCGTGGGCTGCGTGCTCGAGCACCCGGACCTGCAGGGCCTGCGCCGCCTCGCGCTCATGACCCGCGACGCGCACTCGCTCTACGCCGATTTCGGATTCCGCCCCATGGCCGATCCCGGCCGCTATCTCGAGATCCACCGGCCCGACGTCTACCGAGGAGCGCGCCCGTGAGCGATCCGCGCAGCCACACCCCGCAGCTCGAGAGCTACTACGCGCAGCGCGCCCGCGAGTACGAGCGCATCTACGAGAAGGCCGAGCGGCAGGAGGAGCTCGCGTGGCTGCGCGGGCGCGTCCCCGAGCTCTTCGCCGGCCGGCGCGTGCTCGAGATCGCCTGCGGGACGGGGTACTGGACGCAGCACATCGCCCGGAAGGCCGCGCACGTGGTCGCCTGCGACATCAACGAGCCCGTCCTCGAGATCGCGCGCGAGAAGCCGATCCCGAAGGGCCGCGCGGAGTTCCACCGCTGCGACGCCCTTGCGCTCGAGGGCGTGCCCGCGGGCTGCGACGCCGCCTTCGCGGGATTCTGGTGGTCGCACGTGCCCCGCTCCGGCCTGCGGCGCTTCGTCGCCACGCTCGCGGCGAAGCTCGCCCCCGGCGCCGTGGTCGGCATCCTCGACAACCGCTACGTGGAGGGCAGCTCCACGCCGGTCTCGCGCCGCGACGCCGAAGGCAACAGCTACCAGCTGCGCACGCTGCTCTCGGGCGAGACCCACGAGGTGCTCAAGAACTTCCCGACGCCCGGGGAGCTCGCGGAGGCGGTGCGGCCCGTGGCGCGCTCGGCGCACCTCGAGACCGTGACCTACTACTGGCTCCTCGTCTTCACCCTGAAATGACCGCCGCCTGGGACCGGCTCGCCGCGCGCCTCGAGGCCCTGGTCGGGCGCCTCGAGCGCCTGGTCCCGCCCGCCGTCCCGCAGACCGACTGGAGGGCGGCCACGGCGTTTCGCTGGCGCAAGCGCGGTGGCCGCGGATTCATCGACCCGGTGCGCCACCCGCACGCGATCACCTTCGAGAGCCTGCGCGACATCGACGACCAGAAGAGGCGGCTGCGGGAGAACACCGAGCAGTTCGTCGCCGGGCGGCCCGCGAACAACGTGCTGCTCACGGGCGCACGCGGCACGGGCAAGAGCTCGCTCGTGAAGGCGGCGCTGAACGAGTTCTCCCGCAAGGGATTGCGGCTCATCGAGGTCGACAAGGCCGACCTCGTGGACCTGCCCGACATCGTCGACCAGGTCGCCGAGCGCCCCGAGCGCTTCCTGATCTTCTGCGACGACCTTTCCTTCGAGGCGAGCGATGGCGGCTACAAGTCGCTGAAGGTCGCCCTCGACGGCTCGATCGCGGGCTCGGCCGCGAACGTGCTCATCTACGCCACCTCGAACCGCCGCCACCTGATGCCCGAGTTCATGCACGAGAACCTCGAGGCGCGCCACGTCGAGGGCGAGATCCACCCGGGCGAGACCACCGAGGAGAAGATCTCGCTCTCGGAGCGCTTCGGGCTCTGGCTCTCGTTCTATCCCTTCGACCAGGAGCAGTACCTCGACATCGCGTCCCACTGGGTCGAGGCGCTCGGCGGCCGGGCGGACGAATCGATGCGCAAGGCCGCGCTCCTCTGGGCGCTCGAGCGCGGATCGCGAAGCGGCCGCGTGGCCTGGCAGTTCGCCCGGGACCACGTGGGCCGCCGGCCGAAGCGGGGACGATGAACCCCACGGACGTCGCGGCCGCGGTCATCGAGCGCCCCGACGGCGAGTTCCTCCTCGCGCAGCGCCCCGAGGGCAAGCCCTACGCGGGCTACTGGGAGTTCCCGGGCGGCAAGATCGAGCCCGGCGAGGCGCCGCGCGCGGCGCTCGCGCGCGAGCTTGCCGAGGAACTCGGCATCGCCGTGCGCGAGGCCACGCCGTGGATCACGCGGGTCTATGCCTACACGCACGCCACCGTCCGCCTGCACTTCTTCCGCGTCACCGCCTGGGACGGCGAGCCCCGCCCCCTCGAGGACCAGGCGATCGCCTGGCAGCGCGTGGAAGCACCCGAGGTGAGCCCGATGCTGCCGGCCAACGCGCCGGTGCTCGCCGCGCTCGCGCTGCCCGCCGTGATGGTGGTCTCGCGCGCGGCCGAATCCGGCATGGAGGCCTGGGTCCTCGCCCTCGCGGCGCGCGCGGCCCAGGAAAAGCTGCTCGTGCAGGTCCGCGAGAAGGGCGTGGAGCGCCTGCGCGTGCAGCATTTCCTCTCGCGCGTCCTCGCGCGCGCCGAGCCCTTCGGCTCGCGCGTCGTCGTGAACAGCGACTGCGGCAGCTTCCCGCAGTCGGGCGGCGTGCACCTCACCGCGAAGGCGCTGATGGCGGCCGGCGGGCGTCCGGCGGGAGCGCTCGTGGGGGCCTCCTGCCACGACGAGCGCGAGCTCGCCCGCGCCGCCGAGCTGGGCCTCGACTACGTCGTCGTGGGGCCGGTAAAGGCGACGGCCTCGCACCCGCAGGCCGCGCCCCTCGGATGGGAGCGTTTCGAGGCGCTCGTTCGCGGCCTGCCGATGCCCGCCTACGCCATCGGCGGGCTCACGCGCGCGGACCTCGCGGAAGCGAGGCGCCGCGGCGGGCACGGCGTGGCGCTCAGGAGCGCGGCCTTCGCGTAGGGGCGACGGCGCGGCGGGCGCAGGCGTCCCGCCACGAGCACGACCGAGGCCAGTGCCGCGAGCGCGGCGACGACGGCCACGCAGCCCGTGTTGAGCGCGAAGCGCTCCCGCGCCGAAGGGCGGGCGATTCCGGAATCCGGTGCGGCGTTCATGGCGTGGCCTCTCGGCGGCTCGATACGCCTTGTCGCTAGCAGCAAGCGTGCCACCGGCCCTGCGCTGGGCGCAGGCGGGCGCGGACCTCGAAACCCGCACCGGCCCGGTGCAGGCGCGGCCTTCCGGCGTTCAACGCGGTGCGCAGCGCGTGCGCTCCTGCGCCCCGGACGGCGCGCGGCCCGCGCCGCGGGTGACGCCCAGGCCTTCGGTCTCGATGGAGCCGATGGTCGCCTCCAATCCCTGCCCGGTCTCCAGGTTGGAGAACACGAAAGGACACTCGCCACGCACCTTCGGGTGCGCGGGACTTCAGCGCGCGGTGAGGGCCGCGATCGCCTCGGGATCGAAATGCCGCGCGAGCGCGCCGGGATCCGGCGGCGTGAAGCGCGGAAGGCGCGCGAGGAGCGGCGCGTCGAGCCGCTCGAGGAGCGCGGCGACGTTCTCGTCCGCGGCCGCCATGGGCTGCTCCATCTCGTTGGCGATCCAGCCCGCGAGCGCGAGCCCGCTCCCGGCCACCGATTCCGCCGTGAGCAGCGCGTGGTTGAGGCAGCCCAGGCGCAGCCCGACCACCAGCACCACGGGCAGGCCGAGGGCGCGCGCGAGGCCCCGCGTGTCGAGGCCCGGCGCGAGCGGCACCTGCCAGCCCCCCACGCCCTCGACCACGAGGAACTTCCCGCGCGCGGCGAGCTCGGCGAAGGCCGCGAGGATGGGCTCGAGGCGGATCGTCACGCCCTCGCGGTCGGCGGCGATGTGCGGCGCGAGCGCCTCGCGCAGCAGCACGGGAGTCACCCGCGCGAGATCGCCCGCCTCGCATCCCGCGGCCCGCATGAGCGCGAGGCTGTCCTCGTTGGCCGAGGTCCCGTCGAGGGCGACCGCGCCTGCGGCGACCGGCTTCATCGGCAGGCAGGGGACCTGCCGGGCCTGCAGGGCGGCGAGCAGCGCACAGGCGGCGACGGTCTTGCCGACCCCGGTGTCGGTGCCCGTGACGAAGACGCCGCGGCTCATCGCGGCCCCTTCGGCGCGAAGCCGATCACCTGGCGCCCGTCGGCGAGGCGCCGGGACGGGACCTTCCACGCGTGGCCGTAGACGACCTCGTAGGTGGCCGGCAGCGCCCCGGCGCGGCGCCGCGACTCGTAGTGCGCGACCATGCGTGCCCAGCGCCCGCGTCCCGAGAGCCCGCGAGGCCGGCCGGGAAGGGCGTTGTGCGCGCCGATCGCCTTCAGGTCCCGGGCCACGGCCTCGACGGTGTCGTATTCGAGCGTGATGCGCTCCGACTCCATGACGGGGTCGGCGAGGCCCGCGTGGACCAGCGCGTCGCCCAGGTCGTGCATGTCGATGAAGGTGTTCACGTGGTCGTGGCCGTCGACGGCGGCGAAGGCCGCGCGCAACTCCCGCAGAGTATCGGGCCCGAAGGTGGAGAAGAGGAAGAGCCCCTCGGGGACGAGCACGCGCCGGGCCTCCGCGAAGACCGCCTCGGGGCGGCACCACTGCAGCGTGAGGTTGGAGACGACGAGGCCGGCGCTCGCCGCGGCGAAGGGCAACCGCTCCGCGTCCCCGCACACGAGCCGGGGGCCGGCGGCGGCGAGCGCGCGGCGCCACCACGGGGCGCGGGCGGCGGCGCGGCCGAGCATGGCGGGCGCGATGTCGAGCCCGAGGATCGCGGCGCGCGGGAAGCGCCGCGCGAGGGCGGCGAAGGCGTAGCCCGTCCCGCACCCGAGGTCGAGGACGCGCGCGGGATCGAGGCGCATCGGCTCCAGGTGCTCGAGCAGGCGCGCGCAGACCTCGCGCTGCAGCACCGCCGCCTCGTCGTAGCCGCCGGCGGCACGGTCGAACGCGCGGCGGACCTCGCGCTTGTCCGGGAGCGCGCGCTCAGCCATCGAGCGTTCCGATCGCCGCGACGAACTCGCGCGGGTGGCTCACGAAGGGCAGGTGCGCGGCCTCGAGCTCGAAGAGGCGCGAGCGCGCGAGCCCGGCGGCGAGCCGCCGCCCCGCCTCGACGGGAGCGAGCCGGTCGCGGCGCCCGTGCACGACCACGGCGGGGACGCGCACGCGCGCGAGCTCCCCGCGCAGGTCGGTCTCGCCGAGCGCGCGCAGGCCCGCGGCGAGGCTCGCCGGATCGGGGGCGCCCCGGGAGGAAACCTCGCGCGCGAGCGCGCGCGCCGCCTCGCGCCCCCCGGGAGCGCCGAGCGCGTTCAGGCGCACGAAGGTGGCGATGGTGGCCTCGGGCGCCTCGCGCAGCCCCGCGGCGAACTGCGCGAGCGTGGCGGGCGCCATCGCGTGCGGCCAGCCCTCGCGAGCGACGAAGCACGGCGTCGTGCTCACGAGCGCGAGCGCGCGCACGCGCGCCGGGTAGCGCAGCGCGACGGCGAGCGCCACGAGCCCGCCGAGGGACCAGCCGCAGACGAGGCTCGCCTCGGGGATCGCCTCGGCGACCGCGTCGGCGGCGGACTCCAGGCCCGCGAACGCCGTGGCGGCGGAATGGCCGTGGCCCGGAAGGTCGATCGCGTGCACGCGATGGCGCGCGGCGAGCGCCTGCGCCACGGGGGACCACACGCCGCCGTGCAGGCCCCAGCCGTGCAGCAGGGCGAGGTCGGGCCCGGCCCCGGAGCGCTCGACGTGCAGGCTCACGGCGCGAGGCTTTCCGCGAGCGCGTTCGCGAGGCCGGCGACTTCCGCGTCCTCGTGCGCGGCGCTGAGCGACACGCGCAGCCGCGAGCGGCCTTCCGGCACGGTCGGGGGACGGATCGCGGGCACGAGGAACCCGCGCTCGCGAAGCCGCGCGCTCGCCTCGAGCGCCCGGGAGGCCTCGCCGACGACCACGGGCTGGATCGCGGTCGCCGAAGGCGCAAGGTCGACCGCGCGTGCGGCGCAGGCGGCGCGGAACTGCGCGATGCGCTGGTGAAGGCGCGCCACGAGGGCGGGCTCGGCCTCGAGCAGGTCCAGGGCGGCGATCGCGACCGCGGCGGCCATCGGCGGGAGCGCCGTCGAATAGATGTAGGGGCGGGCGCGCTGCACGAGCCACTCGACGAGCCGGGAGTCGCCCGCGACGAACGCGCCGTAGCCGCCGAGCGCCTTGCCGAGGGTGGCCATGTACACGATGCGCGGCGAGGAGAGGCCGGAATGCGCGAGCGCGCCGCGCCCTCCCGGGCCCAGCACGCCGAGGCCGTGCGCGTCGTCGAGCAGCAGCCAGGCGTCGTGGCGCTCGCACAGTGCCAGCAGGCGCGGCAGGTCGGCCACGTCGCCGTCCATGCTGAAGACGGTGTCCGTGGCCACGAGGCGCACGGCGGCGCGCGAGGCGGCCAGGCGCGCGGCGAGCGCGTCGCAATCTCCGTGGGGGTAGCGCACGAGCCTCGCACGGGAGAGCACCGCGCCGTCGACGAGGCTCGCGTGGTCGAGCCGGTCGAGGAAGACCTCGGCCGAGCGCCCGCACAGCGTGGCGACGACGGCGAGGTTCGCGGCGTAGCCGCTCGCGAAGAGCAGCGCGCGGGGCAGCGCGCAGAAGGCGGCGAAGCGCTCCTCGGCGCGCTCGTGGACGCGAAGCTGCCCGCTCACCAGGGGCGAGGCCCCCGCGCCGACGCCGAACTCGTCGATGGCGCGGCGCGCCGCCTCGGCGAGCCGCGGATGGTTCGCGAGCCCGAGATAGTCGTTGCTCGAGAAATTGGCGAGCGTGCGCCCGCCCTCGCGAACGCGCGCTCCCTGGGGCGAGTCGAGGACGCGGCGCGTGCGGCGAAGCGCGCGGCGGTCGAGCTCCGCGAGCCCGTCCACGAGGCCGGCGGGGTCGTTGGCCATCCCGGGCCTCAGGCGCTCTCGAGGCCCAGGGCCGCGAAGAGCGCGTCGTCGCGCGCCACCTCCGGGTTGCCGGTCGTGAGCAGCTTCTCGCCGTAGAAGATCGAGTTGGCGCCGGCGAGGAACGCGAGGGCCTGCGCGGACTCGTCGAGATCGGCGCGGCCCGCGGACAGCCGCACCATGCTGCGCGGCATGAGGATGCGGGCGACCGCGATCGTGCGCACGAATTCGGTCCAGTGCAGCTTCTGAGTGCCCGCGAGCGGCGTGCCCTCGACCTGCACGAGGTTGTTGATCGGCACGGACTCGGGCTGCGGGGAGAGGCTCGCGAGCTGCGCGAGCAGCCCCGCGCGCTCGCGCCGCGACTCGCCCAGGCCCACGATCCCGCCGCAGCACACCGCGATCCCGGCGCCGCGCACGCGCTCGAGCGTCTCGAGGCGGTCCCGGTACTCCCGCGTCGTGACGATCGCGCCGTAGTGCTCGGGCGCGGTGTCGAGGTTGTGGTTGTAGTAGTCGAGTCCCGCCTCGCGCAGGCGCTCGGCCTGGCCGTCCTTCAGCATGCCGAGCGTGCAGCAGGTCTCGAGGCCCAGCTTCTTCACCTCGCGCACCATCTCGAGGACGGGCTCGAGGTCGCGCTCCTTCGGGCCGCGCCAAGCCGCGCCCATGCAGAAGCGGGTCGCGCCGTGGCCGCGGGCCGCGCGTGCCGCGGCGAGCACTTCGCCAAGCGGCATCAGGTCCTCGCTCTCGACACCCGTGTGATAGCGTGCCGCCTGCGGGCAGTAGCCGCAGTCCTCGGGGCAACCGCCGGTCTTGATCGACAGCAGCGTCGAGCGCTGGACGCGGTTCGGGTCGAAATTCTCCCGGTGGACGGTCTGCGCCCGGAACAGCAGATCGTTGAAGGGAAGGTCGAGGAGCGCGAGCGCCTCCTCGCGCAGCGCCTCGAGGCGCGGGTCGGTGTCGGGGGCGGGGGGCTGGAACCGGATCGGGGCATCCACGGGGAAGGTCTCCTCCAAGGCGCTGATATTTCGTGTTTTTTTGTTCGTTGTCAAATCCGGGCCCGCGCCAATCCTGACCAATGCCTGTTTTTTCATCGATAGCGACGCGTCCCGGCCGTCGATGGCTGGAAGGATTCGTCGGCCAGGATTGCGTCCTGTGCGCAGAGGCGCTCGGGGGTGACCTGGTCTGCCCAGGCTGTGAGGACTTGCTGACCGTGATCGGCGAGGCCTGTTCCCGCTGCGGGGTCGCGCTGCCCGGAGGCGGAACCTGCGGGTCCTGCCTCCGGGCACCCCCGCCCTTCGAACGGCTGGTATCGGCCTACGCCTATCGATTTCCGCTCGACCGGCTCGTCCTGCGCTTCAAGCGCGCCGGGGATCTCGCGACCGGCGACTGGCTCGCCAGGCGCCTCGCGGATCGCGTCCGCGGGGAGCCGCCCCCCGACGGCCTCGTGGCGCCGCCGCTATCGAGCGCGCGTCTCCGGGCGCGCGGCTTCAACCAGTCCCATGTCCTCGCCCGCCGGGTCGCTTCGGCCCTGGGCGTCCCGGTGTTGGCCGGGGGCGTGCGCCGGATCCGCGATACCGCGCCCCAGGCCGGGCTCGGGCGGGAGGCGAGGCGGCGAAACCTGCGCGGGGCCTTCGCCTGCGAGCTCGACCTGCGCGGGCGCCGGATCGCGATCGTCGACGACGTGGTCACCACGGGCGCGACGGCCGAAGCGCTCACCGAGGCGCTCGCGGCCGCGGGTGCCCGCTCGGTCGTGGTCTGGGCCCTGGCCCGCACGCCGGAGCCCCGCCCGCCGAATTGAACGACCCGTGTTCGACGTCGTCCTCTACCGTCCCGAGATCCCGCCCAACGCGGGCAACGTGATCCGCCTTTGCGCCAACGCCGGGGCACGCCTCCATCTCGTCGCTCCCCTGGGTTTCTCCATGGACGACAAGCAGCTGCGCCGCGCGGGCCTCGACTACCACGAGCTCGCCACGGTCCGCGTCCATGCGGACTGGGGGCGGTGCCTCGAGGCGCTCGGCGGGCGCAGGCTCTTCGCGATCACCACCCGGGCCGCGACCCGATACACCGACGCCGCCTTCCGCGAAGGCGATGCCTTCGTCTTCGGCCCCGAAACCGCGGGACTTCCCCCCGGGATCCTGGAGGGCTTCCCCGAGGACCGGCGCCTGAGGCTGCCCATGCGGCCCGGGAACCGGAGCCTCAACCTGTCGAACGCCGTCGCCGTGGTGGTCTTCGAGGCCTGGCGCCAGGCCGGGTTCGCCGGCGGCGCCTGAGGCCGCGGATGCGCGGCCCGATCCGGCCGACGAGCGGTCCGGATGTTACGGCCGCGTTACTCCTGAAACCTGATTCTGGTCAAAACCCGATGAAAAACAGGGGGTTCTGTGAGGCCCTTCACATCGAATCCCGGTGCCCTGGCGTCCAATGGATCCTGTGGAAGTCGAGTTGGCCGGGCCCAGATGGCCACAGAAAGCCGACCAGTCCGCAGGGCTTACCCATCGAACCCAGTCAGGAGTGACACGATGAAAGCGTCAAACTTCAAGAAGCTCATGTTGGCGGTCGCCCTCGGGGCGGCCTTCGCGGCGCCGGAACCGGTCCTCGCCGAGCAGACCTCGATCACGGGCGCCGGCACCCTCACGCGCACCGCGCGCCAGGATTTCCGAGTCATCATCCCGCGGTTCCTGCAGTTCCGCGTCGGCGCCGCGGGCGGGGCGATCAGCCTCGTGGATTGCGACCTCTCGGCCTCCGCCGGCATCCTCGGTGACGGCACCGACGTCGCCTGCGCCGGCGGCGATGTCGGCGGCGGCGTCTCCACGGTCATGGTGCGCTCCAACGCGGGCGCCATCACGCTCACGGCGACCACCCTCGGCGCGCTCTCGAACGGGGTCGACACGCTGCCCTTCAGCGAGATCCTCACGGCGACCAGCACCGCCAACGTCCCGGCGCCCGGCCTGCCGGCCGCTGGCGGAACGAGCGCGGGCGTGGCCGTGGTGGCCAACGCGGGCAACGTGACCGACCGCACGGCGACGTGGACCTACACCTACGACAACACGGCGATCTACGCCTCGGGCACCTACGGCGGCGTGGCGGTGAACAACGGCCGCGTGACCTACACGGCGAGCTCGCCGTAGGGCCGGCCGGTCCGCGCATCGGGGCGCGCCGCGCCCCGCCACCGAGGCAACCGGAGCCGATCGCATGAGAGGGACGAAGCACGTTCGCCATGGGAAGTACCGTCTCGCGCTCGCCGCGAGCGCGGTCCTCCTCGCGTCGATCGCCATCGCGCCGCCCGCGGAGGCGGCGACCGCGTTCGACAATTCGGCCCCGTATTCCGCCTCGACGACGCTCAACCACCGGATCAACTACCCGCGGTTCCTGCGCTTCCGCGTGGGCGCGGCGGGAGGCGGCATCAGCCTCGTGAACTGCAACCTCAACGCGATGGCACCGAGCCTCGGCAATGGCACCGACCTCGCCTGCGCCGGGGGAAACCTCGGCGGCGGCGCCTCCACGGTCGAGGTGAAATCGAACGCGGGGCAGATCCGGCTCACCGTCACGACCGCGGGGGCGCTGCAGTCCGGGGCCAACTCCATCCCCTACAGCGAGATCAAGGCGGCGACGAGCAACGCGAACCTCCCATCCCCGGTGCTCCCGGCGGCCGGCGGCACCAGCGCCTCGGTCAACGTCGCCCTGAACGCGGGCGTGGTCACGGACCGCGCCGCGGTCTGGACCTACACCTTCGACAACACCACGGTCTATCCCGCCGGCACCTATGGCGGCGTCAACGTCGCCAACGGGCGCGTCACCTACACGGCCTCCTCGCCCTGAGGGCCGGCAACGCCCCGGTGCCTTTCGGTAAGATGGCTTCCGTGAGCGCGTATCCCCTCCGGTTGTTTCCGGCGCTGCTCGCCGCGGCGCTGCCCGCGGCTGCGGTCACCACGATCCTCAATCCCCCGCCGAGCGAGGTGCGGCTGCGCGTGGGGGCCGCGGGCGGCGTGACGCTCGTGCAGTTCAACATCACCGCGGCGAACGCGGGCAACGGCAACCCGATCAACCAGGCGGGCGGCGCGATCCTGGTGCGGGCCGAGGCCCGCGAGGCGGGCTGCGCCGCGAAGAACGCGACCCTCACGGTCACCACGCCGGCCAACCTCACGAGCGGCGGCAACACGATTCCCTTCAGCACGATCTCCTGGACCACGAGCGACGCGGACATCTCGCCGGGCACCTACCTCGCGCCGGGCACGCAGGCGATCGCCACGTTCCAGAACTGCCGGCGCGTCCAGAACAACCATACCTTCCGGTTCAGCAACGCCACCGTGTATCCCTCGGGCACCTACAATGGCACGGCGACCTACACGCTCTCGATGCCTTGAGGCGGCGGGGCTCGCGCTGGCGTTCGCGCTCGCGGCGGTCCCCGCGACGGCCGGCACCCGTCTCGACGACTCGCTTTCCCCGCGCCAGCGCATCGAGCTGGGAGCCCGGTGGGAGGGCGGTTCCGACGAAGCGCGCAGCGGCGAGGAGATGCTCGCGATCACCGCGGAAGCGCGCGACATCGAGGTGCGCCTGAACACGGCCGCCTGGGCGGGGCGCAACGCCGAGATCTACATCGCGTTCCCGCAGGACATCGTCGGGCTGCGGCTGCCCGGCGCCCTGCGGATAGAATGGCGCACGCGGGGCCGTTTCCTCGCCGGCGCGTCGATCCCCGGCCAGCGCGTTCTGGTCTTTCGCGGCCGCATCGAGGCCGCGGTGACCGCAGAGACCTTCGACTTCACCTATCGCATCGATGGCCGCCATTTCGACCGACGCCTCCAGTTCCAGCCGATCTTCGAGATCGAGCCCCTGCCGTAGCCTCGCGGCGGCACATGCCGCCGCGATGCTGCTCGCGCCCGCGGCGGCCCCCGCCGCGTTCGCGGGGATCGTCGGGCCGCCGCGCTTCGAGCTGAAGGCCGCCCCCGGCGGGGTGCTGCGCGAGGCGCTCGAGATCGCGAGCGACTCCCTCGAGTTCTCCGACTACGCGCTGCGCACCGCGGACTGGGATCTCGCCGCCGACGGCAGCGTCGTCTTCGGCGCCGATGCGCTCGCGCCCGGCAGTTGCCGGCCCTGGGTGCGGCTCGAGCGCCGCGACCTGCGGCTCGCGCCGCGCTCGCGCCGCAAGTTCCGCTTCGAGGTCCACGTGCCCGCCGATGCGCCCCGGGGCGAGTGCCGTTTCGCGCTGCTGGTCGAGGGCAAGCAGGTCACGACCTCCGAAGGCGCGACCATCCAGCTGCCCATGCAGGGGCGCATCGCCGTGATCGTCTACGTGAGCGTCGGCGGCGCGCGGCCGAGCCTCGAAGTGCGCTCGCTGCAGGTCGTCACCGCCAACGGCCGGCCCGTCCCCGCGATCACGGTCGCGAACACCGGCAGCGCCCACGGCCGACCGGAAGGGACGCTCGAGGCCCGGGATGCGGACGGCAAATCGCTGGAATTCTCCGTCTCTCCCGCGCCGGTCCTGCCCGGCACGACGCGCACGTTGCCCATCTGGCCCAACGACGGTCCCGACGGCAAGACGCCAGAATTCCGATATCCCCTGCGGCTGAAGGGAACGGTGGAATGGGACGGCGGCCGCCACGCGGTCGACACGGTGTTGCGGCCCTGAGGGCGCCGCTCAGTCCGGGGCGATCCGCTTCAGGGCGATCTCGACGAGCGCCTCGCCTCGCAGGGGCACCGCGACCGGCACGGAGCGTTCCTCCGCGAGCCCCCAAGGCAGGGGGATGGTCTCGACCGCCACCTGGATCGCATGCGTTCCCGCGGTCACGAGCGGGAACTCGAAGCGGCCCTCGGCGTCGCTGGTCACCGGGAAGCGCCCGTCGAGGAAGAGCGTGACTCGCGCCGCGGCGCGCTCTCCGGGCTGGCGCACGCCGTCGTCGTTCTCGTCGAAGAACACGCGCCCGGCGATTCGCCCGGTTCCTGCGGCGCCGGGCTGCCGGGCGCCGAGGGCGACGATGGGAAGCCCGCCCGAGCGCTGGTAGCGGACATTGAGCTGCACGCTCTTGTCGCGGAAGGTGGGATTGGCCGCGTCGGCGAGCGAGGTCTCGATCGTGTTCCAGATCGCATAGAGCTGCGCCTGCCAGTCCGGATGGAACTGCCAGGTCGCGCCCAGCGAGGCGTTCACGTTGTCCTCGCGGTCGAAGGGGCGGTCGACGCGCGCGCGCACCACGTTGAGGTCGAAGTACACGCCGGTCAGCGGATAGCTGCGCAGCGTGAGGCCAAGCAGCGTGCGCTTCACCTCGCCCGCGAGCCCGTCCTCCTCGCCGCGGGAGAGCGTCGTGCTCAGGTTGAACCCCGCCACGCTCGGCCACTCGTGGTTCCAGGCCAGCGCGACCGAGCGCTCCGCGGGCAGGCCGGGGCTGCGCTGGGAGGTGCGTCCGAGGTCGAAACTCGCCACGCCGAGCTCGGTCGCGACGCGCAGGAAGGCGGTCTCGGCGTCGACGTCCTTGCGCACGGAGGCCGGGGTGCGCGGGTCCTCGCGGCGCACGTTGAGCGAGCCGCCGATCGAAAGCAGCCGCGAGAGGCGCAGGTTCATGCTGCCGAAGGCCGCGACCGCGTCGTGGCCAGCGCGCGCGGGTTCGCGATCGAGGTTCGTCTGGGAGACGTCCAGCGAGAGCGCGTAGGTGAGGCGTTGCGTGCGGAAGTCGGTCCGCAGGTAGGCAAGGCGCTCGTCGCTCGGCACGGAGAGCGCGTTGTAGGCGACGCCGCGATCGAACTGGTAGCCGCCGTAGCGGTGGTGGTAGAAGCCGCGGTAGGCGTCGCCCTCGATCCACCAGGCCTTGCGCCGCTCGTCGTCGCCCAGCAGTGCCAGCCGCGCCCGGTCGCGGTCGGCGCCCGGGCGGGCCTCGGCGACGAGCGCGAGGCTCGCCTGGTCCGGCGACCCGGCCGCGAGGCGGAACGCGTTGGCCTGCGCCCCGAGGCGCAGCCAGGGCAGGGCCTGGATCTCCGCTCCGAGGACGCCCGAGCGGCTGTCGTCGGTCTCCACCTGCTGCGTGGAGAAGCCGACGAGCCGGGCCCCCCGCCCGCCCTGCGCGTAGAGGCGCGTCGTGTCGGTGTAGAAGCTCGTGCCTGCGCCCCAGAGCAGCTGCGCGGGAAGGTTGACGCGGAAACCCGTGCTGACGAGATTGGGAGGAAGCGAGCGCAGGACGCCGGCGGCGCTGTCCGCGAGCCAGTCGCCCGCGACCGGGAAGCGGTATTGGTAGAGCGTCACCTTGCCACCGCGATCGCGCTCGGTCGCCCCGCGCTCCGTGAGCTCCGACCAGCGCAGGTCGGCCTCGAATCCCAGGTCGCCCCATTGCGCGGTTTCCCGCCGGTACTGCAAGCCGATGCCGTGCTCGAGCAGCCGGCGCGATCCGGTGTCGCGCCATTCGCTCTTCAGGTCGATCGCCGCCGAGCGCCGGCCCAAGGGCTCCTCGCCCGGCTCCTCCTCGCGCGCCGCGAGGGCCTGCGCGGCCGCACTTTCGTCGATCAGCCGGTCGACGTAGGCGGGCGCTTCGGTCTGCGCGGGCCCGTCGCGGCGTTCCGGGATGGGCGGCGGGTCGTCGGCGCGGGCGGCTGGCGAGGCGGGCGCCCGGTCGGGGGCGGCCCGCGTCGGTCCGGGTGCGGCGACCATGGCCGGCGGGGCCGGGGACGGGAGAACGCCAGGCGCCCACTTGGCGAGGTCCGCGGGAATGCGCAGGCGGGCACCCACGACGATGAGGTTCGGATTGCCGTTGATGAACGCATTCGGATTGCGTTCGAACAGCGCCTGTCTCAGGGCGCGGACGCGCACGGGATCGTCCGGAAAGAAGCGGCGGCAGATCGCGAAGAGCCCCTCGCCCTGCGCGACCACCCAGTGGCCGCGCGCGAGGGCGTCACGAACCTTGGCGTCGGACGCCGCGCCGGGAACTTCCGCCAGGGCCGCGTTCGCCGCGAACAGGGCCGCCGCGGCGAGGAGCGCGCGAAGGCTCGCGCCGAGGAAGGGCGAAGGATTCGTGCAATGAGGTCCGGGTCGCGCCATGAATCGGGGCATCGGCCGGTCCAGAGCGGCCGGCTTGCTCACCTCCCGAAAAGAAATCCCAAAAACGGTTAAAATTTAACATGTTGCATGGGATTCTTCACGTATTTCTTGGGAATGGCCCCTTACTCCGACTTCGGCTCCCGGGAAAGCAGGCGCTGCACCGCGGCGCGCGGCGCGGCGCCCTCGAAGAGGATCGCGCAGACGGCCTCGGTAATCGGCATGTCGACGCCGCGCTCGCGCGCGTACGCAAGAACCGCGGCGGCGGAGTGCACGCCTTCGGCGACATGTCCGAGCTCGCCGAGGACGCGCTCGAGGGGCTTGCCCTCTGCGAGGGCGAGGCCTACGGCGCGGTTGCGCGAAAGCTCTCCCGTGCACGTGAGCACGAGATCACCGAGCCCGGCGAGCCCCATGAAAGTCTCGGGCTGGCCCCCCATCGCCACCCCGAGGCGCGCGATCTCCGCGAGGCCGCGGGTCACGAGCGCGGCCCGGGCGTTGCGCCCGAGGGCGAGCCCGTCGGCGATCCCCGCGGCGATCGCGATCACGTTCTTCACGGCGCCGCCGAGCTCGACGCCGGCGAGGTCGGAGCTCGAGTAGATGCGAAGCGTCGCGCTGTTGAGCGCCGCGGCGGTTTGCGCGGCGAACGCCGCCTCGTGCGAGGCGAGCACGAGCGCGGTGGGCAGGCCCCGCGCGACCTCGAGGGCGAAGCTGGGGCCGGAAAGCGCGCCCACGCGGGCCGCGCGGGGAAGGACTTCCGCGACGACCTGGTGGGGGAGCAGGCGCGTGGGCGTCTCGAAGCCCTTGCACCCCCAGACGAGGGCGGGGTCGGCGTCGGCCACGGCAATGCGCGCGGCCGCATCGCGCAGCCCCGCGGTCGCGGTCGCGACGATGACGAGATCGGCTTCCCGCACGGCGCGCGCGAGGTCGGGCTCGACGCGCACGGCGTCCGGGACGCGGGCCCCGGGAAGGTAGCGGCTCTCCCGCGTGCGCGCGAGGGCCTCGCAGTCGGTGGGGCTGCGCGCCCAGAGGGCGACCTCGTGGCGCGCGCCGAAGGAGATCGCGAGCGCCGTTCCCCACGCGCCGGCGCCGACCACGGCGAGGCGCATGGGCCCTAGACGCCCCAGAGGTGCGCGGTGCGGATGAAGCCCTGGGCGCCGTCGCGGTGGCGCACCTTGACCCAGCCCTCGGCCGGGGCCTCGAGGACCTCGAGGAGGACCTGCCGGTAGGCCTCGAACACGAGCGCGGACTGCACCGAGGGCGTGGCACGCACGTCGGCGAGCGGCACCGAGACGACCGCCATGCGCCGCTCTCCGAGCGCCTTGTTCTCGATCCAGGCGACCTCGCCGTTGGCGTCGCGCACCTTCGTCCACTGGTCGAGCTTCACCAGCACCTCGAAGGGATAGTGGCGGCTCGCGACGAACACGCGGTCGGCGCGATTCGAGGGCGCGTCGTAGAGAATCGCCGCGCGCTCGCCCACGGAGCGGAACTCGGCCGCCGCGGCCGCGGTGGCGGCGACGGCGAGCGCGAAGGCGAGTGCGGCGCGCGCTCCCATGGGCTCAGTGGGCCACGCTCGGGGTGATGATCTGCACCGCGGGCTGCTCCTGCTGGCGGGCCTCGCGCTGCGCCTGGTACAGGGCCTCGAAGTTCACCGGGTTGAGCAGCACCGGCGGGAAACCCCCGCGCACGGCGAGCTCGGAGACGACCTCGCGCGCGTAGGGGAAGAGGATGTTGGGGCAGGCGATGCCGAGCACGGCGTCGAGCTCGGGCTGGGCGATGTTGCGGATGACGAAGATCCCGGCCTGCGCGGCCTCGATGAGGAACATCGTCTTGTCCTTCGACTTCGCGGTCACCGTGACCGTGAGCACCGTCTGGTAGACGCCCTCGTCGACCGAGGTGGAGTTGTGGTGAAGCTGGATGTCGACCGACGGAGCCTCTCGCTCGAGGAACACCTGCGGGGCGTTGGGGATCTCCAGCGACAGGTCCTTCACGAAGAGCTTCTCGATCGAGAAGACCGGCTGGTTCTGGGCGTCGCTCATGGAACTTCCTTCCGGGTGGTGAATGGGGTGGCGCGCCGCGCCCGTTTCAGGGGGTGGCGAGGAGGGGGGCGAGCTCGCCCGCGCGGTCGAGCGCGGCGAGGTCGTCGAAGCCGCCGACGTGGCGCTCGCCGATGTAGATCTGGGGCACCGTGCGCCGGCCCGTGCGCTCGACCATCTCGTCTCGGCGCGCGGGATCGAGGTCGACGCGGACCTTCTCGATCTCGGCCACACCTTTCGCGCGCAGCAGCCGCTCGGCCATCTGGCAGAAGGGGCACGCGCCCGTCGAGTACATCAGCACCCGGGGCATCGCGCTCATCGCTCGACGGGCAGGCTCGCCTGCTCCCACGCGGCGAGGCCGCCCTTGAGGCGCATGACCTTGCTGAATCCCGAGCGCTTGAGCAGGCGGCAGGCGGCGCCGGCGCGAGCGCCGCTGCGACAGGTGACGATCACCGGCTTGTCCTTGAATTTCGCGATCTCGTCGAGGCGCCCCGAGAGCTGGCGCACGGGGATGTGGCGCGCGCGCGGCAGGTGACCCGCCGCGAACTCCGCGTCCTCGCGCACGTCGAGGACGAGCGCCGGGCCCTGGTTCATGATCCGCGTGGCCTCGAGGGTGCCGACCTCGCCGCCGCCGGCGCCGAGCAGCTGCGAGAGCTCCGGCCAGACCAGCATCACGCCGCTCGCCAGGAACAGGGCGACCAGCGCGAGATTGTTCATCAGGAATTCGCCCACGGTTCTCCCTGGGGACCGGCGAAGAGCCGAAAAGACGACGATTTTACCAGAGCGCGGCGCCCCTCAGCCGAGCGCCCACTGCAGCGCCCAGAGGGCCGCCATGCCTGCCGCGATGGTGGCGAGCGCGCTGCGCGTGCGCGCCGCGATCGCGATCGCCGCGAGACCCGCGAGCCAGCGGGGATTGGCGAGCGTGAGGTCGAGCGTGCCCTGTGGCATGAGCAGCCCCGGCACGACGATGGCGGCGAGCACCGCCGGGGGCACGAAGGCGAGCGCGACCCGGAAGGCCCGGGGGAACCGGTGGGGGTCCGCAAACACGATGAAGGAGGCCCGCGTGAGGAAGGTCACGAGCCCCACGCCGACGATGACGAGCCAGGCGCTCATCGCCGCGCGCGCTCGAAGAGCACGCCCGCGGCGATCCCCGCGAGCGAGCCCACGACGAGCGCCAGCTTGTAGGGCAGGCCCGCGGCGATGAGCGCGCAGGCGCCCGCCACGACGGCGGCGGCGAGGTCCGCGCGCGAGCGCGCGGCGGGCACGAGCAGGGCGAGAAAGGAGAGCACCACGGCGAAGTCGAGTGACCAGCCCGCCGGAACCTGGGCGCCGGCGGCCACGCCCGCGATCACCGCGCCTTGCCAGGTGAGGTAGAGCGTTCCCGCGGCGCCGAGAAAGTGCCAGTGCCGGTGGCGGCGGTCGCCGGGCTCGCTGAAATGCCGCACGCCCACGGCGAAGCCCTGGTCGGTCATGAGGTAGGCGAGGAGCACCCGCCAGCGCGTGTCCAGGTGCGCGAGGTGCGGCGAGAGCGCCGCGCTGTACATCAGGAAGCGCAGGCTCACCACGAGCGCGGCGGCGAGCGTCACCACGAGGGGCGAGCCGACCGCGACGAGCTGCGCGGTCACGAGCTGCGCGATGCCGGAGAAGGCCGCGAACGACAGGGCCACGCCCTCGAGGGGCGTCATCCCGGCGGCGACCGCGGCCACGCCGGCGACGAAGCCGAAGGGAATGGTGCCGACCAGCACGGGAGCGATGTCGCGGGCTCCCGCGAGCAGTTCCCGGCGCGGCGCGTGCGGGCGTTCGGAAGGCAAGGCGCTGGGCGGAGGCGAAAGCGCGAGTGTAGCCGAGAGGACGCGCGGCGGCGTTTGCTACCATACGCGGCGGACCCTCCCCGCCATTTCCCCGATGAAGAAGCTCGTGCTGCTCCGCCACGGCGAGAGCACCTGGAACCAGGAAAACCGCTTCACCGGCTGGACCGACGTCGACCTCACGCCCAGGGGCGTCGAGGAGGGACGCGCCGCCGGGCGCCTTCTCGCCGCCGAGGGCTACGACTTCGACCTCGCCTTCACCTCGGTGCTCAAGCGCGCGATCCGCACGCTGCACCTCGCCCTCGAGGCGATGGACCGCCTCTGGCTTCCGGTCGAGAAGCACTGGCGCCTCAACGAGCGCCACTACGGGGCGCTCCAGGGGCTCAACAAGTCGGAGACGGCCGCGAAGTTCGGCGAGGACCAGGTCCTCGCGTGGCGGCGCAGCTACGACATTCGCCCGCCGGCGCTCGAGCCCGGCGACGAGCGCGACGCGGCCCGGGACCGCCGTTACGCGGGCCTCGCGCCCGAGGAGCTGCCGCGCACCGAGTGCCTCAAGGACACGGTGGCGCGCGTGGTGCCGTACTGGACGGAGCACATCGCGCCGCGCGTGGCGCGCGGCGAGCGCGTCCTCGTCGCCGCCCACGGCAACAGCCTGCGCGCGCTCATCAAGTACTTCGACGCGATGTCCGACGAGGCCATCGTGAAGGAGAACGTGCCCACCGGGGCGCCCCTGGTCTACGAGTTCGACGACGCGATGCGCGCGACCCGGCGCCATTACCTCGGCGACCCGGAAGCGATCGCGAAGGCGATGGCCTCGGTCGCGAGCCAGGGCAAGGCGCGCTAGGCGGCGCGGCCCCGTCCAGCGCCGGTGACGCGCCGACCGCCCGGGCGGGAAATCCCCGGACCCGCCAGGGCCGCGGGGCTCGCCGCGCTCGCCGCCACCCTCGTCCTTTCGCTTTCCGCCCCGGGCGCGCCCTCGCGCGCGGCCAGCGAGGACGAGCTTCGCGAGCTGCGCGGCCGGATCGAGCGCGCGGAGCGCGCGCTCGCCGCCGCCGAGGAAAGCCGCGGGGGCGCCCAGGGCGAGCTGCGCGCGGCGGAACGCGCGGTGAGCGAGGCGAACCGGGAGCTCTTCTCGCTCGCGCAGCGCGCCCGCGCGATCCAGGAGGAGATCGACGCGGTCGCCGCCCGCGCCCGGGAGAAGCGCGCGGCGATCGCCGTGCAGGAGGAGGCCGCGGAGAAGCTCCTGCGCCTCCAGCACCGGCAGGGCGCGCCGGACCGGCTGCGCCTCGTGCTCGAGGGGCGCGACGCGGCGAGCGTGGCGCGCCACCTCCAGTACTACGGCTACATCCAGAAGGCGCGCGCGGAGGTGATCGTGCGGCTGCGCCGGGACGTCGCCGCGCTCGCCGCGATCGAGCGCGAGGCCGTTTCCGCCCGGCAGGCTCTCGCGGAGAACCAACTCGCCCAGGCGCGCGAGACGCGCCGGCTCGAGAAGGACCGCGCGGCCCGGGCCGCGGTCGTCGGAAGGCTCGCCGGCGAGATCGCGAAGAGCCGCCGCGAGATCGGCAGACTGAAGCGCGACGAGGCGCGGCTCGCGAAGCTGGTCGAGGAGCTTTCGCGCGCGCTCGCGAAGAAAAGGGAGCCGCCACGGGCGAAGGCGGAGGGCCGGAAGGTCGAGGAGGTCGCCGACGCCTCGCTCGCGGCGAAGCCTTTCCCCACGCTCAAGGGGCGCCTCAAGCTGCCGGTCCGGGGGGAACTCGTGGGGCGCTTCGGGAGTCCACGGGAAGAGGGCGGGACCACGTGGAAAGGGCTCTTCATCCGGGCGCAGACCGGGGAAACGGTGCGCGCGGTGGCCGATGGGAGGGTGGTCTACGCCGACTGGCTCCGGGGCTTCGGCAACCTGCTGATCCTCGATCACGGGCGGGGCTACATGAGCCTTTACGCCAACAACGAGGGGTTGCTGCGTCAGTTGGGCGAGGCGGTGCGCAGCGGCGATGCCGTGGCGCAGGTCGGCGCCTCGGGTGGGGTCGAGGAATCGGGTTTATACTTCGAGTTGCGGCAGGACGGAAAACCGTTCGATCCGATGCGATGGGTGGCGCGCTGAAACGCCCCCGGTTCTTCCCGGGAGATCCTCCCGGCAGGCGGCCCCGGCAGGGGGCAGGGTGGCGAAGATGGCGAACAAGTTCCAGCAGGCCGGTCTCGTGGTGCTCGGCGCGGCGCTCGGTGTCGCGGCGAGCCTGCACTTCTCCGCCGTCGCCGACCGGCAGGCCTCCTCCCTCCAGCTGCCGGTGGACGACCTGCGGTTGTTCAGCGAGGTCTTCGGCCGCATCAAGAGCGACTACGTCGAGCCCGTCGAGGACAAGAAGCTCCTCAAGGAAGCCATCAACGGCATGCTCACGGGGCTCGACCCGCACTCGGCCTTCCTCGACCAGGAGGCCTACCGCGACCTGCAGGTCGGCACCCAGGGCGAATTCGGGGGGCTGGGCATCGAGGTGGGCGCCGAGGACGGCTTCGTGAAGGTGGTGGCGCCGATCGAGGACACGCCGGCCTACCGGGCCGGGGTCAAGGCGGGCGACCTCATCATCAAGCTCGACGACGTCTCGCTCAAGGGCATCAGCCTGAGCGACGCGGTGAAGAAGATGCGCGGCAAGCCCAACACCGAGGTGAAGATCACGGTGCTGCGCAAGGGCGAGGCGCAACCCCTCGACTTCACGCTGCGCCGCGACGTGATCCGCGTGAAGAGCGTGAAGGCGCGCATCCTCGAGCCGGGCTACGCCGTGGTGCGCATCACCCAGTTCCAGGAACACACGGGCGAGAACCTCGTCCAGGCCGTGAACGACCTCTACAAGCAGTCGGGCGGGGAGCTCAAGGGCCTCGTGCTCGACCTGCGCCTCAACCCCGGCGGGCTCCTCAATTCGGCCGTCGCCGTCTCCGCCGCGTTTCTGCCCAAGGGTTCCCTCGTCGTCTACACCGACGGGCGCACCGAGGACGCGAAGATGCGGCTCACGGCGAGCAAGGAGAACTACGTCCGCGGCGCCTTCAAGGAAGACTACCTCTCGAAGCTGCCCGCCGCGGCCAAGTCCGTTCCGCTCGTGGTGCTCGTGAACGGGGCCTCCGCCTCGGCCTCCGAGATCGTCGCCGGCGCCCTGCAGGACCACAAGCGCGCCACCATCATCGGCACGCAGACCTTCGGCAAGGGTTCGGTGCAGACGATCCTGCCGCTGCCCAACAACCAGGCGGTGAAGCTCACCACGGCGCGCTACTACACACCGGGCGGCCGCTCCATCCAGGCCAAGGGCATCGCCCCCGACCTCGTCGTCGAGGACGCCTCCGAGACGCGCCTCGTGCTGCGCGAGGCCGACCTCCAGCACCACCTCGCCGGCGAAGGCGAGGGCAAGGCCGCGGCCAAGGCCGGCGCGAAGCCTGCGAAGGCGGACAAGGCGATCGCCGGGGCCGCGGGAGTCGGCGCCACCGCGCCCTCGGCCGCCCCGCAGGCCGCGCCCAAGGCCGGCGCCAAGCCCGACGCGAAGGACGCGAAAAAGGAAGACGTCCAGCTCAAGGCCGCGCTCGACCACCTGAAGGGCCTGCCGCTCACGACCGCGGCCGCGAAGTGATGGCGGCCGCGAAGCCGGCGCCCCCGCTCCCGTGGACGACCAGCAGCGGCTTCGCTACAGCCGGCACCTGCTCCTGAACGAATTCGGCGAGGACGCGCAGGAGCGCCTGCTCGCCGCCCACGCGCTCGTCGTCGGCGCGGGGGGGTTGGGTTCCCCGGCGCTGCTCTACCTCGCCTCGAGCGGCCTCGGCCGGATCACGATCTGCGACGGCGACCGCGTCGAGCTCAACAACCTCCAGCGCCAGATCGTGCACCGGCTCGATGCCATCGGCCGACCGAAGGCCTCCTCCGCAGCCGCCACGCTCGCCACCCTCAATCCCGACGTGCGCATCGCGCCGCTCGAAGAGCGTGCCGGTCCCGAACGGCTCATGGGGCTCGTGCGCGATGCGGATGTCGTCCTCGATTGCTCGGACAATTTCGCGACCCGGCATGCGCTCAACCGCGCCTGCGTGGCCGGGCGCAGGCCCCTCGTCTCCGGCGCCGGGATCCGCTTCGACGGGCAAGTGTCGGTGTTCGACCTGCGCCAGTCCGGCGGCCCGTGCTACCACTGCCTCTTTCCGGAATCGGGCGAGGCGACCGAGGAGCGCTGCGCGACCCTGGGTGTGTTCGCGCCGCTCGTGGGCGTGGTCGGCACGATGCAGGCGATGGAGGCGATCAAGCTCGTCGCCGGCATCGGGACATCGCTCGCGGGTCGGCTGCTGCTCTTCGATGCGCTCGCCGCACGCTGGCATGAGGTGAGGCTCGCGCGCGATCCCCATTGCCCGGTCTGCGCCGTCCGGCGCGCCGAGGCGGCCTGAAGGAATCCCCGATGCCCCGAAAACTCTCCCTCGCCGTCGCCGCCGCCTTCGCGGTCGCGGCGATCGCCATCATCGCTGCGCCCGCGGCGGCACAGACGCTGTACAAGCTGATCGACAAGAACGGCAAGGTCACCTATGCCGAGAAGCCGCCGAAGGACTTCGACGGGCAGGTGATCCCGATGACGATCGACCCGAAGGCCAACATCGCCACGTTTCCCAAGGCGGCACCCGCGAAGGGCGAGGGGGCGAAGCCCACGCTCGAGGAGGCGCGCGTGAAACGCGAAGGCGCCGAGGAGCGCGTGAAGAACGCTCGCGAGCGGCTCGAGGCGGCGCGCAAGGAACTCGCCGATGCCCGCGAGAACCCCCGCGAGGGAGAGATCACCTGGCTCGGCAAGGTGGGCGGTGGGGCACGTCCGGTGCCCACCGAGGCCTACGAGGCGCGGCTGAAGGCGCTCGAGGAGAACGTGAAGGCGGCCGAGGAGGAAGTGGATCGTGCCGAACGCGAGGCGCGTTAGCCTCACGGCCCTCCGGCTGGCCGCGGCGGCGTTCGCGCTCGCGAGCCTGGTCGCCGTTCCCGCCGCCGGGCAGGCGCTCTACAAGCTCGTCGGCAAGGACGGCAAGGTCACGTACGCCGACCGCGTCCCGAAAGGTTTCGACGGCGAAGTGACGCGCATCGATACCGACCCGCAGACCAACGCGATCGGCGGCGCTCCGGCGGGACCCGCGTCGGGTGCGTCCGCGCAGTCACCCGGCAGCGAGATCAACGAGCAGCGCAAAGCCCGCCGCCTGGAGCTCGCCGCGGCGCTCGAGAGCGCGCGAGCGAAACTCGCCGCGGCGAAGCTGGCGCTCGCCGAAGGCAGCGAGCCGCGCGACGGGGAGTGGCAGACGATCCAGCAACGCTTCGACGCGAGCGGCGCGAAGCCCGGGACCCCGGGCCCCCGGCCCACGTGCATGCGGCAGAAGGGAACCGACGGGCGCGACGTGTGGATCTGTCCCACCCGCGTGCCGGGCTCCGATTTCTTCGACCGCCAGAAATCCCTCGAGGAAGCCGTCCGCCTCGCCGAAGCGGAAGTGGAAGCGGCCGAATACGCCTACCGGCGCGGCGTGGACTGAACGGCAGCCTGCGCCAGGTCCCAGCGCGGCCTCACCTCGAATCCCGCCTCTCCGGTCGCACCTTCCGGGTACTTGAGCGCGGCCGCGAAGGCGATCATCGCCCCGTTGTCCGTGCAAAGGCGCGGCGGCGGGAAGTAGACGCGCGCCCCGCGCTCGGTCGCCTCGGTCGAAATCCGCTCGCGAAGCCGCGCGTTCGCTCCCACGCCCCCGGCGACCACCAGCCGGTCCAGGCCCTCGCGGTCGAGGGCCTGCAGGCACTTGGCGACCAGGACGTCGATGACCGCTTCCTGGAAGGAGGCCGCGATGTCCGCGCGCGCCGCCTCGTCGAGCGCCGCTTCGCGCCGCACGAGGGTGAGCGCCGCCGTCTTCAGGCCGCTGAAGCTGAAATCGAGGTCGCCGCTCGCGATCATGGGACGAGGAAAGGCGTGCGCCCCGGGCCGGCCGCGCGCGGCGAGCGCGGCGAGCGCGGGTCCCCCCGGATAGCCGAGGCCGAGCAGGCTCGCGGTCTTGTCGAACGCCTCGCCGGCGGCGTCGTCCTGGGTCTCGCCGAGCAGCGCGTAGTCGCCGACGCCGTCGACTCGCATGAGCTGGGTGTGCCCCCCGGAGACGAGCAGGGCGACGAAGGGGAACGCGGGCCGCGGCTCGGCGAGCAGGGGCGAGAGCAGGTGTCCCTCGAGGTGGTGGATGCCGGCCACGGGCTTGCCCAGGGCGAGCCCGAGGCCGGCGGCGACCGAGGCGCCCACGAGGAGAGCGCCCGCGAGCCCCGGCCCCTGCGTGTACGCGATCAGGTCGACCTCGTCCAGGCCGCGGCCGGCCTGCGCGAGGGCGTCGCGGGCAAGCGGCAGGAGCCGGCGCACGTGGTCGCGCGAGGCGAGCTCGGGCACGACCCCGCCATACACGGCGTGGAGGTCGACCTGGGAGTGCAGGGCCTCGCCGAGGAGCCCGTCGCGCGTGTCGTAGATCGCCACGCCGGTCTCGTCGCAGGAGGTCTCGATGCCGAGGATCAGCAAGGCGCGGGTTGGCCCGAGGATCGAGCGGGCCCTTTTCCGGAGTGCAGAAGGCTGATATTATGCTGGGTTTTCGGAAACCGAGAGTTCGAGAACGCGCCCCATGCCGACCATCCGAGTCAAGGAAAACGAGCCTTTCGACGTTGCGCTTCGCCGCTTCAAGCGCGCCGTCGAGAAGACGGGGCTCCTCACGGAACTGCGCGCGCGCGAGTTCTACGAGAAGCCCACCGCCGAGCGCAAGCGCAAGCATGCCGCGGCGGTGAAGCGCCGCTACAAGCGCATGCGCGCGCAAATGCTCCCGCCGAAGCTGTACTGAGAACCGGCCGGACGTGTCCATTCCCCGCGGCGAGCCGGGCCCCGAGCCCCGCTCGCCGCGGCCATTTCGGGGACTGCCCATGGCCCTGCGCGAAAAGCTGAACGAAGACCTGAAGGTCGCGATGAAGGCGCGCGAGGCCGAGCGCCTCGCGGCCCTGCGCCTGATGCTCGCCGCGGTGAAGCAGCGCGAGGTCGACGAGCGCATCACGCTCGACGACGCGGGCGTGATCGCGGTGGTCGAGAAGATGCTCAAGCAGCGCAGGGACTCGATCGCGCAGTTCGAGCAGGCGGGCCGCCAGGACCTCGCCGACAAGGAGAAGTTCGAGGTCGGCGTCCTCCAAGGCTACCTGCCGCAGCCGCTCTCCCCGGCCGAGATCGATGCGATCGTCGCCGAGGCGATCGCGACATCGGGGGCGCGCGCGCCCTCCGACATGGGCAAGGTGATGGGGCTCGTGAAGCCCCGCGTCGCCGGCCGCGCGGACATGGGCGCGGTGTCCTCGATGGTCAAGGCGAAGCTCGCCGGCTGAGCCCTGGCGGGGGCCTATAATCCCCGCATGATCCCGCAGGACTTCATCCAGAACCTGCTCGGGCGCGTCGACATCGTCGACGTGGTCGACCGGTACGTGAAGCTGCGCAAGGCCGGCGCCAACTACTCCGCCTGCTGCCCCTTCCACAACGAGAAGACGCCGTCGTTCACGGTGAGCCCCTCGAAGCAGTTCTACCACTGCTTCGGTTGCGGGGCGCACGGCAACGCGATCGGCTTCCTCATGGAGTACTCGGGGCTCTCCTACCCGGACGCGATCCGCGCGCTCGCCGAGACCGTCGGGCTCGCCGTGCCCGAGACCCGCGAGCGCGGCGAGCGGCCGGGCGCCGGCGCGAAGGCGCCCGGGCTCGGGGCGATGATGATGGAGGCGCTCAACTACTACCGCGCGCAGCTGAAGAATTCGCGCGAGGCGGTCGACTACCTCAAGGGGCGCGGCCTTTCCGGGGAGATCGCGGCGCGCTACGGGCTGGGCTACGCGCCCGAGGGCTGGCAGAACCTCGAGGCGGTCTTTCCCGACTACCGGTCGGCGGCGCTGAAGGACACGGGCCTCGTGATCGATTCGGAGCCTTCCGCGCCGGGCGAGCCGGAAAAGCCCTCGCGCCGGTACGACCGCTTCCGCGGCCGGGTCATGTTCCCGATCCTCGACGGCCGCGGCAACGTGATCGGCTTCGGGGGGCGGGTGATCGGCGAAGGCGAGCCGAAGTACCTCAATTCGCCGGAGACGCCGCTCTTCGAGAAGGGACGCGAGCTCTACGGCCTGTACCAGGCGCGGCGCGCGATCCGGGACGCGAACCGGGTGGTCGTGGTGGAGGGTTACATGGACGTGGTGGCCCTCGCTCAGCACGGCGTGGAGAACGCCGTGGCCACGCTCGGCACGGCGACCACGCCCACGCACGTCTCGAAGCTGCTGCGCCTCGCCGACAACATCGTCTTCTGCTTCGACGGCGATGCCGCCGGGCGCAAGGCCGCCTGGCGCGCGCTCGAGGTGGCGCTGCCCGTGCTCGCCGACGGGAAGGCCGTGAGCTTCCTCTTCCTGCCGCCCGAGGACGACCCGGACACCTACATCCGCTCGCGCGGCAAGGCGGCCTTCCTCGAGGCGGTCGAGCAGGCGAAGCCCCTGTCGCAGTTCCTCGTCTCGGAGCTCGCCTCGCGGGTTGACATGAAGACCGAGGAAGGGCGGGCGCGTTTCGTCGCGCAGGCCGCGCCCCTCGTCGCGCAGATCGCCGCGCCGGCGCTGGCGGTCCTGCTTCGCCGGCGCCTGGCCGAGATGGCGGGCCTGGGGGCGGGGGACCTCGACCGGCTCCTGCCCGGCCCGGCGATGCGCCGCGCGCCGGCCGGCGGCCCGCCCCCGCGATCGCCGCGGCATTCGCGGTCTCCGCAAACGAAGCTCCTTGCGCGTCTTCTCTGGAGGCCGGAGCTCGCCGCGCGGATCCCGCCAGAAGCCATGGCCGGCGACACCGCCGAGGCCGCCGCCTTGCGGGCCGTCTCGGGATTTGCCGCCGCCCGGCCGGGTCCGCTATCCCTCGGGCAGGTGAGCGCCTACTTCGAAGGAAGCGAGCACCAGGGGGCGATCGACCTGGCCCTCGGCGAGACGCTGCTTCAGCAGGCCGAGGGCGTCGACCTGGACCTCGAGGCCGAGGTGATCGACCTCGTCGAGCGGCTGCGCGGCGAGCAGACGGCACGCCGGCACGCCGAGCTCATGGTGCGGCTCGACGCCGGCAGCGCCACCGCCGAGGAGCGAGCCGAGTACCATGAGCTCCACACACGACTCGCGGCCGCGAAGTCCGGGAATTCCTCGCGGGAAGCCGGGTCAAAGATTTGATATAATTACCGGTTTTCCCGGAACCCGCCGGCGGAGAGTGCCCTTGAAGCCTTCCCATTCCTCGAAGTCCTCCAGCAAGGAGCACAAGGCCGAGATCAAGCTCGCGGAGGTCGAGGCGCAGAAGAAGCGCCTGAAGAACCTCATCGTCCTCGGCAAGGACCGCGGCTATCTCACCTACGCGGAGATCAACGACCACCTGCCCGACGACATGACCGACGCCGAGCAGATCGAGGGCGTGGTCACGATGCTCGCGGACATGGGGATCGCGGTCTACGACGAGGCCCCCGACGCCGAGACGCTGCTCATGGCGGAGGCCCCTGCGGCCGTGCCCGACGAGGACGTGGTCGAGGAGGCCGAGGAGGCGCTTTCGCTCACGGTCGATTCCGAGTTTGGCCGCACGACGGACCCGGTGCGCATGTACATGCGCGAGATGGGCTCCGTGGAGCTGCTCACGCGCGAGGGCGAGATCGAGATCGCCAAGCGCATCGAGGACGGCCTCAAGCACATGATCCAGGCGATCTCGTCGTGCCCGACGACGATCGAGGAGATCCTGCGCCTGTCGGATCTCATCGAGCGCGACGAGATGCGCATCGACGAGCTCGTCGACGGCCTCGTGGACCCCGAGGAGGACGAGGTCGTCGAGGAGGAGGTCGCCGACGACGAGGAGCTCGAGGAGGTCGAGGAAGAGGAGCAGGAGGGCGAGGACGGCGACCTCGCGAGCGCGGACCTCGAGCAGCTGAAGGCCGATGCGCTCGCGCACTTCAACAAGATCAAGCGCCTCTACAAGCGCATGAAGAAGGTGCTCTCCGAGAAGGGCTACCGCTCGCGCGCCTACAAGGACCTCCAGGAGCAGATCTCGACGGAGCTGCTCGCCGTGCGCTTCACCGCGAAGCAGGTCGAGCACCTGTGCAACGGCCTTCGCCACCTCGTGGAGCGCGTGCGTGGCCACGAGCGCGAGATCATGGAGCTGTGCACCAAGAACGCGGCCATGCCGCGAGCGCACTTCATCAAGGTGTTCCCGGGCAACGAGACCAACACCAAGTGGGTCAACGAGGAGATCGCCTCGGGCAAGGCCTACGCGAAGGCGCTCGACCGCTTCAAGCCCGCGATCGTCGAGCAGCAAGACGCCCTGATCGCGCTGCAGAAGGAAGTCGGCATCCCCATCCGCGACCTGAAGGAGATCGCCCGCCAGATGTCGACGGGCGAGGCCAAGGCGCGCCGGGCCAAGCGCGAGATGATCGAGGCGAACCTGCGCCTCGTGATCTCGATCGCGAAGAAATACACGAACCGCGGACTGCAGTTCCTGGACCTCATCCAGGAGGGCAACATCGGCCTGATGAAGGCCGTGGACAAGTTCGAATACCGCCGCGGCTACAAGTTCTCGACGTACGCGACCTGGTGGATCCGCCAGGCGATCACCCGCTCGATCGCGGACCAGGCGCGCACCATCCGCATCCCGGTGCACATGATCGAGACGATCAACAAGATGAACCGGATCTCGCGCCAGATCCTGCAGGAGACGGGCCTCGAGCCCGATCCGGCGACCCTCGCGGTGAAGATGGAGATGCCCGAGGAGAAGATCCGCAAGATCCTCAAGATCTCCAAGGAGCCCATCTCCATGGAGACGCCGATCGGCGACGACGACGACTCCCACCTCGGCGACTTCATCGAGGACCAGGCCGGGCTCGCCCCCTCGGACTCGGCGCTCTACGCGAGCCTGCGGGAGGCCACCAAGGACGTGCTGGATTCCCTCACGCCGCGCGAGGCCAAGGTCCTGCGCATGCGCTTCGGCATCGAGATGAACACCGACCACACGCTGGAGGAGGTCGGCAAGCAGTTCGACGTGACGCGCGAGCGCATCCGGCAGATCGAGGCGAAGGCGCTGCGCAAGCTCCGCCACCCCTCCCGCTCGGAGAAGCTGCGCAGCTTCCTCGAAGGCGAGGGCTGAACGCGCACTGTAACGGTGCACGTTACACCGGCGCCTCCCCGGTGCCGATTACAATGCCCGCTTCGCGCGGGCATTGTGCTTTCAGATGGGCCTGTAGCTCAGACGGTTAGAGCAGGGGACTCATAATCCCTTGGTCGCTGGTTCGAATCCAGCCGGGCCCACCACTTCTTCGCATTCCTCCCCCGTCCCACCCCCGTATCTTGATCCGACCCCCCCTCCGCGATTGATCCGCATCAAACCGGACGGGGGGAGGCGGGGGGTATCCTGCCGGCTAAATACTTGGCGCGAAGTGTGTCCGCGGCGGCACCTCGAGAACAAAGCCGTCATCCGTGCCAGGGACAATTCAGCAAGGAAGGGTTGTATCGGTAGTCCGGCGAGCGCCGACCCCGATGGAGTCCGTGGGGGTCACGCTCCCCCGGCGAAAGCCGGGAGCCGGACCGGGTCAACAGAGCGCCCCGGATCCGGGCGCATTGGGAGGCAATATGCACCATCGTCTTGCGGCAAAGCTGGTTACGGCCTGCGCACTGTCGCTCGCGTTCCTGTGGTCGGCGCCGGTGAGCGCCCAGGGGGCCGAGCCGGTCTGCAACAA
>JBGAQP010000024.1:0-63852 GCA_044220635.1 Usitatibacteraceae bacterium | reverse complement strand
GCGCGGGCATGGGCGGAGGCATCTGCTTGGCTGCCGTGAGCTTCTAGGCTAAAATGCGCGATTCGACCGGCGCAAACGCCGCACCGCGCGGCTTTCGCTCCCCGAAACGCTGTTGTAGCTCAGCTGGTAGAGCAACTGATTCGTAATCAGTAGGTCGGTGGTTCGAGTCCACTCAACAGCACCAACAACGAAGGCCCGCCTCGCGCGGGCCTTTCCATTCATGCCGTGTTGCGCGCGCGCAACGCTTGTATCAATCGGTTTGACGCCAATCAAACTGACTGTCACGGGCGTTCGTTAGGCTGTTCCCAAATTTCGCCCGTCGCGGGCCGGGTGGCCGGAGCGCAACTCGCCGCAACCTCCCGTCTCGATCTCCATCGACCGCGCGCCCCGAATGCGGCGCGCAAACTGGGAGGCACCATGCAACATCGTCTCGCGGCATCACTGGTCACCGCCGGTGCACTGGCGCTGGCTTTCCTGTGGGCTGCTCCGGCCAGCGCCGCCGACGTCACGCCGGTGTGCGCGAACTGCCACGAGCAATCGCACACCTCGATCGCGGCGACGGCCCACGGCGCGAAGAACGACGCGACCGGCAAGATGTGCCAGGCCTGCCACGGCGACGCCAAGGCGCACGTCGAGGATCCGCAGAAGAACAAGATGTCGAACAAGTTCGCGAAGTCGGTCACGCCCGACCAGAAGAGCGCGGTGTGCATGACCTGCCACGCGGGCAACCGCCACCTCGCGTTCTGGGAATCGGGCAAGCACGCCAAGAACGACGTCGCGTGCGGCGACTGCCACAACATCCACAACCGGATCCAGGCTCCGAAGGTCGCCCCGTACACGTCGACCACGCGCATGATCGAGGCGGATACCTGCGGCAACTGCCACAAGCAGGTGCGCAACGCCACCCTCAAGCCCTCGCACCACCCGATCATCGAAGGCAAGGTCAAGTGCTCGGACTGCCACAACCCGCACGGGGCGCTCAGCCAGGCGATGGTCAAGCACGAGACGGTCAACCAGCAGTGCTTCTCCTGCCACGCCGACAAGCGCGGGCCGTTCATCTTCTCGCACCCGGTGGTCGAGGAGAACTGCCTGACCTGCCACACGCCGCACGGCTCCGCCCACGGCAAGCTCCTCAACGAGAAGGTGCCGAACCTGTGCCAGGACTGCCACGTCCAGGGACGCCACCCGACCGCCTTTTACGGCCAGAACCAGGCCTGGATCGACGCGAACGGCAACCCGGTCACGACGCCGAGCACGCGCTTCATCTCGCGCTCGTGCCTCAACTGCCACAACGCGATCCACGGCACCAACGCGCCGAGCAACCGCGGCCGTTACCTGATCCGCTAGGGGACTGACGACTATGAACAAGAAGCTGATTGCGATTCTGGTCGCGAACCTGTTCGCCGCCGCACCCGCGTTCGCGCAGAGCGACGACTTCAAGCTCGAGGGCTCGGTGGGGCTCGGCGGGATCTACGTCGACGACGACGATCCCCAGGACGGCTCCAAGCTGAACGAGTACCGCGACATGTCGAGCGGCGCGCTCGCGGGCTTCGACATCCGCGGCCGCGGCTCCCGCTACTGGCTCGAGGCGTTCGGCGAGAACATCGCGCGCGACGACATGTACCTCAACCTGCGCGGCGGGATGTACGACGTCTTCAAGTACCGCCTGTACAGCGACTCGCTGCGGCACAACTTCCTGTACAACGGCCGCACGCCGTACAACGGCGCCGGGAGCACCAGCAACACGGCGACGTTTCCGGCGCTGAACCCCGCGACCTGGAACAGCTACGACGCGGGCTACGACCGCCGCGACGACGGCGGGTTCTTCGAGTACCAGGGGCTCGCGCCCTGGTACCTCAGGGCCGACGCGAACCAGGTGACCACGAGCGGCGGCAAGATCGGTGCCGCCTCCCAGGGGATGAGCCCGGGCAACGGCTACGTCGACCTCCTGTTCCCGGTCGAGTACACGACGCGCAACGCCACTTTCGAGGGCGGCTACAACACCAAGACGGTCCACTTCTCGCTCGCCTGGATGAACAGCAAGTTCGAGAACGACAACGAGACGATCACCTGGACCAACGGCTACTACGGGCAGGGCACCGACACGACCTACCTCGGTCCCGACAACCAGTACACCCGGATCGCCGCCAACGCGACCTTCCGCCAGCTGCCGCTCGGCTCCACGCTCGCGCTGCGCTACACGAAGGACGAGCTCGAGAGCGACGCGACCATCGGCACGAGCGTGCTCGGCAGCACCGCGGGGGCGATCCTCGCCACCGGTCCGAACGTCGCGGGCTACAACGGCAATGTCGAGAACGAGACCTTCACCTTCGCGCTCGCCTCGACGCCGATGAAGAACCTCGACACGCGCATCTACTGGAACTACGCGAAGCGCGACGACAGCTCGACCCACGTCGTGTTCACGGGCGCGGCTTCCTCGGGCACCCCGTACGAGAACGAGCTCTTCTCCTACGACAAGGACAACTACGGGATCGACGCGTACTGGCGCTTCAACCGCGAGAACCGCATCGGCGCGGGCTGGGACTACCTCGACACGGAGCGCACGCGCTTCGACTTCGACCGCACGAAGGACCGCAAGTGGTTCCTCGAGTGGAGGAACAGCTCCTTCGAGAACGTCGGCGCGCGGGTGAAGTACCAGAACCTCGACCGCAAGTCCGACTTCCTGCTCGGCAACGACGGCGCGAACGCGAACGACGTCGCCTACTGGAACCGGTTCCTGAAGGCCTACGACGCGGCCGACATGGACCAGGACCTCTGGAAGATCAATCTCGACTTCAGCCCGGCGCAGTTCCTGGACATCTCGTTCGAGGGCAACCTCAGGAAGAACGACTTCAAGGACCAGGTGCTGGGGCGGCTTTCCGAGGATCGCAGCGAATACTACGTGTCGCTTTCCTACGGCAACCCGCAGACCGCGCGCTTCACGGTCTTCGGGGACTGGGAGGACGTGAAGTACGTCTCGCGCCACCGGGTGGTCGGCAGCTCCACCGCGACCACGCCGCCCGGGCCGTACGACCCGAACATGCCGCCCACGGCCTCGAACTACAACTGGGAAGGCACCGCGAAGGACGAGAACTGGGCCTTCGGGATCTCCCTCGACTGGCCGGCCACGGAACGGCTCGCGGTCAGCGCCTCGTTCCTGTACTACAAGACCGACGGCTCGGTGGACTTCGCCGCCCAGGCGGGTCCCGCGGCCGCCTCCCAGCCGCAGCCGATCGGCGCCTACGACGACGCGAAGCGGACTTCCTTCAACCTGAAGGGCACCTACAAGATCGACAAGAAGTGGACGTTCACTGCGGGCTACTCGTACGAGAAGTACGACTACAAGGACGCCCAGTACGACGGCTACCGCTACACGATCCCGGCCTCGAGCAACCAGAACTCCTACCTCAACGGCTACTACGCCTATCCGCAGTACAAGGCGAACATCATCTACGGCGTGGTGAGCTACCGCTTCTGAGGGCCGCGCTTGGCTCCAGGGCCGCCCCCGGGCGGCCCTTTTCATTTTCATTGGGGCCGCCGGGAGGGCGGTTTCCCCGCGGCGTGGTAGCATCGGCTCCGCTCGCCGGGTCAACCAGAATGCATGGCCCGGCGTTTGACTGATCGAGAGTCCGCCGGGGCCAAGTCCCGGGGCGGATGACCGGGGACCATTTCCAGGAGAGACCATGAAGAAGCTTCTGACCGTGCTGGCCGCCGTGGGCGGCCTGATGATCGCCGGCGCCGCCCAGGCGGATGCCGAACTTGCCAAGGCGAAGGGCTGCCTGACCTGCCATGCCGTGGACACCAAGAAGATGGGTCCGGCGTTCAAGGAGGTAGCCGCGAAGAACAAGGGCAACAAGGATGCGGCCGCGAAGCTCGCTGCCGGCCTCACCGAAGGCAAGGCGTCGTCGGGCAAGGCCCACCCGAAGGCCAAGGCGACCGACGAGGAGATCAAGAAGCTCGTCGCCTGGGTGCTCGCCCAGTAAGTGGCCTCCCCGCCCCCGGGCCCGCCGGGGGGTATTGCTAGAATGCCCGCTTCGCGCGGGCATTCTCGCTTGCGGGGCCTGTAGCTCAGGTGGTCAGAGCAGGGGACTCATAATCCCTTGGTCCCTGGTTCGAATCCAGGCGGGCCCACCACCGTCATCGATGCACGACCCCGGGAGTGTCCGAAATGCGCCGGCTTCGCAAGTTCCTGGTCTTCGCGCTGCTCGCGGCCCCGCCCGCCGGGGCCTACCTCGAGCGCGCGCCGGGCGAATTCCAGTTCTTTCCCGAGGGCGTGTCCTGGCGCCTGCGCATCCCGCAGCAGGACTGGGTGATCCTCGGCGACAAGCAGCTCCAGGGCCGGAGGGCGTTCCAGACGATCGCCGCGGACCAGACGCGCGGGCTCTGGATGGTCGTCAACCTCCAGAAGACCGACCGCTGCAACTCCGGGGAGAGCTGCCGGGCGCTCTTCTGGAA
The DNA here is from genome assembly GCA_044220635.1 of Usitatibacteraceae bacterium. Classification (GTDB taxonomy): domain Bacteria; phylum Pseudomonadota; class Gammaproteobacteria; order Burkholderiales; family Usitatibacteraceae; genus JBGAQP01. The sequence goes on along the minus strand of JBGAQP010000024.1, from coordinate 59,397 downwards.
GAACCCGGGGCGGACCGTGCGCGATCCCGTGGACATGAGGATGTTCGAGAGGAACGGCTTCCATGTCGTGCAGTTCCGCGTCGACGACATCGCCGGCGTCAAGGTGCGCCAGCTCACGTTTTCCGCCAACGCCTATCGCGACGGCCACTGGATCGAGATGCGCATGACGCGCGAAGACGACGAGATGCCCGACCCCGGGCCCTTCCTCGAGCTCCTCGACGCCGCCTCGATCCGCTGAGCGAGCGCGCCTCGCCTATCATGGCGTCATGGCCGAGCCCATGACGCCCAGCATCCAGAAGGAGATTCCCGAGAACCTGCCGGCCACCCTGCGGCCGCTCGGGGCGCTGCCCGCCGAGGAGGCGAGCGACCGCTACGGCAACCTCATCGCGATCATGCTCACGGCGCTCATCGCGGTGACCGTGGCGGGCGCCTGGTCGTACACGCAGGTGAGCCGCTCGCTGCGCGAGGTGCGCGCCGCGGGCCTGAGCTCCCTCGTCGAATCGGAGTGGCGCGGGCTCCTCATCTGGGTCGAGGAGAAGAAGCGCGACGCCGAGCGCTGGGCCTCCTCGCCCGAGGTGCAGCGCACGGCTGCGGAGATCGTGCGCCTCGCCTCGCGGGGGACGGCGCCCGCGGAGATCTGCGCCTCCGCGGCGCAGCGCGACCTCCTCGCCGAGATCGCGCCCTATGCCACGCTCGAGGAAACGGTCGCCGTCAACCTGATCGCCCGCAACGGGGCGATCATCGCCTCGCAGCACCCGGAATACTGCGGCCGGTCGGTGGCCGGCGGGGAGTTCCTCCAGCGCATCGCCCCGGTGTTCGACGGCCACACCGTCTTCGTGCGCCCCTTCCACGAGACGGACCGGGTCGGCGGCGGCGGCGACCTTCCGCTCAAGCGTCCCCTCGTGTGGGTGGAGACGCCGATCCGCGGGCCATCGGGCGAAGTCATCGCGGCCCTCGGCTTCGGGCGTTACGCGGACGCGCGCTTCGGGGGGCTGCTCACGCTCACCGGGCCCCTGACCCGCGAGGCCTACGCGTTCGATGCCCGGGGGCTGATGCTCACGAACAGCCGCTTCGCTTCCGACCTGCGCGCGGCCGGCGCCCTCGCGCAGGGCGAGCGGGGGTTGCTCAGCCTCGCGATTCGCGATCCGGGCGGGGACCTCCTCGCGGGCTTCCGGCCGCCGCCGGGCCCGTCCGAGCGCCCCCTCACGCGGCTCGTGCAGGACGCGCTCGAGAAACGCCAGGCCGGCGGCCTCGAGGGCCTCGAGGGCCTCGTCCTGGAGCCCTACCGGAACTACCGCGGCGCGGAAGTGATCGGCGGATGGCGCTGGATCCCCGAGAAGGAGATGGCGGTGGTTGTGGAGATCGAGGCCGCGGAGGCCTACGCCCCCTTGAGCTACCTGCAGGTCGCCTTCGGGCTGCTCTTCGGCTTCCTCGTCGTCTCCCTCGGGGCCGCGGGGGCCTCGTCGCTGTGGGCCTACCGGCTGCGGCTGCGCGAGGCGAAGCGGGTCGGCCAGTACACCGTCGAGCGCGAGATCGGCGAGGGGGGGCTGAGCCACGTCTACCTCGCGCGCCACGAGCACCTCAAGCGGCCCACCGCGCTCAAGGTGCTGAAGAAGCACCTGGCGAGCGACGAGGTGGTCACGCGCTTCGAGCGCGAGGTGCAGCTCTGCAGCCAGCTCACGCACCCGAACACCATCGAGATCTACGACTACGGCCGCACCCGCGACGGCACCTTCTACTACGCGATGGAATACCTCACCGGGATCTCCCTCGAGGATCTCGTGCGCCGCGAAGGCCCCCTGCCGGTTTCCCGCGCCGTGCACGCGCTCCTGCAGGTCTGCGGCTCGCTCAAGGAGGCCCACGACCGCGGGCTGGTGCACCGCGACGTGAAGCCCTACAACCTGATGCTGTGCGTGCGCGGCGGCCAGTGCGACGTGGTCAAGGTGCTCGACTTCGGCCTGGTGAAGGAAACGCGCAATCCGCACACGCGCGACATCACGCAGTTCGCGAAGGTCCTCGGCACGCCCCTCTACATGGCCCCCGAGCGGCTGCGCAATCCCGCGGACGCGGACGCGCGCGCCGACATCTACGCCGTGGGCGCGGTCGCCTTCTTCCTGCTGACCGGGCGGCGGCTCTTCGAGACCGAGAGCGACCACGACCTCGTCTACCGCGTGCTCAACGAACCCGCCGTCGCGCCCTCCGCGGCGGGCGCGGCCGACGTGCCCGAGGTGCTCGATGCCCTCGTCCTGCGCTGCCTCGCGAAGGACCGCGAGGACCGGCCGCGGTCGATCGAGGACGTGATGGCGGTCCTCGCCGAGGTCGCCCGCCGCAAGCCCTGGCGCGAGGAGGAAGCGCGCCGCTGGTGGGAGGAGCGCGGCGCGGCCCTCGGGATCGTCACCGACGGCGCGCCGGCCGCGCGCTGAGCGCCGCGCGCTCGATCAGGGCAGCGCGCACATCACCGTCGCCTCGAGGATCCAGCCGTGGCGCTGCATCTCGCGCCAGGTGGAGTCGCTCGTGGTGTAGCGATGGTTCGAATCGTTGCGGGGAAAGCCGTTGTTGTAGGCGCGGCTCACGGCGAGATGGCCCTCGGGGCAGCGCCCGCCCGCGTCCACCGGGCGGATGTAGAAGCCGATGCCCTCGTAGTACCAGCCGCCCGCGCGCTTCACGATCTCGCACTCCTCCGCGCTCGCGGTGAAGAAGTGCGAGTTGGGTCCGCCCGCGAGCGCACCGTAGAAGCGGCACACGGGCGCGACGGCCGTGAACGCATCCGCGGGCATGCGCGTGAAGGCGCGGAAGGACTGGCCCGTGAGCCGCCAGCCCTGGCTCGCGGCGGGCCCGGTGAGGATCGCGATCTCGTCCTCGCCCGCCGCGATGAAGTAGTGGTCGAGGACGGTGTTGTGGAACTCCATGACGCGGGCCTCGCCTTCGCCGGTCGCGAAGGGGACGTGGACGTCCACGCGCAGCTCGTCCTCGGGACCGCCCGCGACCCCGCGCATGCGGATGAGGCGTGCCATCGCCCCGGGGTCGCTCGCCACGCCGAGGTAGGCGTTCAGGAAGGTCACCGCCCAGGTGAACACGTCGCCGCGGTATTCCGGACGGTACTCGTGGGGAACGCCCTCGAGGGCGACCAGGTAGCGCGACTCCCCGAATCGGTTGAGCGCCTGCTCCACCAGGCCGATCGGGGCGGTGGCGTCCGCCGTGCCGGAGATCGCGAGGTAGGGACGCGCCACGTCGTCCGCGCCCGACTGGTCGTCGCAGAAGGAGGGCAGGAAGCTCTGGCCTGCGTAGGGCACGAGCCCGACGGCGGCGCGCACCCGCGGATCGCGCGCCGTCTCGCGGCAGGCGAGGCCGAGGCTCGCCGTGATCCGCGCGCCGGCCAGGTGCGCGACGGCCTGGCCGCCCATGCTCGTGCCGAACGCGCCGATGCGCGCGGCGTCGATGCCGGGAGCGAACCCGGGGTGGGCGAGCAAGTGGTCGACCATCGCCTTCAGCGCGAGCGGGCGCATCGCCTCCATCTCGACGATGCGGTCGAAATCGCGCAGGACGTAGACGACGTCGCCGAGGTCCTCGAGGCGGGTGCGCGAGAAGCGCGCGTCGCCGTGGAAGACGGCGGCCACCATGAAGCCGTGGGTGGCGAGCTCGACCATCGCCGCGATGTAGTCCGGGCTGATGGGGCTCCCCCCGAGGCCGTGGGAGAAGGCGACGAGCGGCAGCCGCGCGGGCCCCGGCGGTGGCGCGGGGCTCACGGCGATGCCGAGCGTGGCCGCGTGCTCGGCCGCGCCGATGAGCCGCGGCGCCGCGCCCGCGGCCTGCATGTGCGGCACGACGTCGCCCGTTGCCGGGAGGACATAGTCCGCGTCCGGATTCGCGGCGCCCGTCGGGTGGCACACGATCGCCGCGTGCTCGACACCCTGGCCCCTCTGGTGCGCGTAGAGCGCCTCGTCGGGGACGGCGACCGTGAAGCGCACCGCGGTCGCCGGCGCCGAGAGGATCTGCGTGAGGTAGCGCGGCTGGTCGTTCGTCGGGACGCCTTCCCAGAAGTCCTGGGGCGCGACGCCCGACTGCGCGATCAGCGCGGCGTCCTGCGCGACGTTCGAGCACGCGACGCGAAACGGCCCCGCGGGGATGGGGGCGGCGAGCGTGTCGTGATTGACCGCGGCCGCGGGCAGCGCGGCGAGGGTCGCGGCGAGGAGGAGCGCAGCGAGCGGCGTTCGGGCCATGGTCGGGGGCGCGGTAGAATCGCAAAACGATTATATTGGCGGCGCACCATGGAAGACATCGACAAGCTCCGCCGCATCCTTCGCGGCTGCAAGACCGTCGCGGTGGTGGGCCTGTCCGCCAACTGGTACCGGCCCAGCTACTTCGCGGCCAAGTACCTGCAGGAGCACGGCTACCGCATCATCCCGGTGAACCCGCAGTACGACAGCGTCCTCGGGGAAAAGTGCTACCGGAGCCTCAAGGACATTCCCGAGAAGGTCGACCTCGTGGACTGCTTCCGGCGCAGCGAGGACATCCCGGCGATCGCCGAAGAGGCCATCGCGATCGGCGCCCGGGTGCTCTGGATGCAGCTGGGCGTGAGCCATGCCGCGGCGCGGGCGCGCGCGGAAGCCGCCGGGCTCGAGGTGGTCGAGGACCGGTGCATGAAGATCGAGCACGGTCGCCTCTTCGGGGGGCTCGGCTGGGCGGGCGTGAACACCAAGGTCATCTCGGCGCGCCGGCCCGGCTGAGCGCTCCGGTCCCCGCGCGGCGCGCGGCGCGGCACCGTAGAATGTCGGGCTTCGGCCCGGGAGGACTCCATGGAACCGTATCTGGTCTGGCTGGTCGCGGGATTCGTTCTCGTCATCGTCGAGCTGGTCTCGGGCACGTTCTACCTGCTCGTGATCGGGGTCGGGGCGTTCGCGGGCTCGCTCGTCGCCTGGATGGGCGGGGGCTACTTCGCGCAGACGCTCTCGGCCTCGGCGGTCGCGCTCGCCGGCACCTGGGCCGTGCATCGCTGGCACGGCGCGCACCGCCGCCCCGAATCCCTGGAGGACAACCTGCTCGACCTCGGCCAGCCCGTGGTCCTCGAGGCCTGGGTGGACGAGGGGCGCACGATCGCGCGCGTGAAGTACCGCGGCTCCACCTGGGACGCGCGGATGGCGGGGGAAGGGGCGGCGCGCCCCGAGCCCGGCGCGATGCTCTACATCAACGGCCAGGACGGCAACACCCTGCTGGTGGGCGCCGCGCCGCCGGCCCGCTGACGAACGACAACAGACGCCAACAAGGGAGGCAGCCATGTTCTGGAAGACCGCCATCGCCATCATCCTGTCCGTCGCCATGGCCTTCGTGACGCACTCGGTGCCCGCGACCATCGGCACGTTCCTCTTCGCCATGTTCATCGTGGTCATCGTCGAGGGCATCCGCGTCGTTCCCCAGCAGAGCGCCTGGGTGGTCGAGCGCCTGGGGAAATTCCACCTCGTTCTCCAGCCCGGCTTCAACGTGATCGTTCCCTTCATCGACCGCGTGGCCTACCGCCACTCGCTCAAGGAAGTGCCCCTCGACGTGCCCGAGCAGGTGTGCATCACCAAGGACAACACCCAGCTCGCGGTCGACGGGATCATCTACTACCAGGTGTCCGATCCCAAGCTCGCCTCCTACGGCTCCTCGGACTACGTGCTCGCGATCACCCAGCTCGCGCAGACGGCGCTGCGCTCCGAGGTGGGCAAGATGGAGCTCGACAAGACCTTCGAGAGCCGCGACGAGATCAACCACAAGGTGGTCTCCGTGCTCGACGAGGCGGGGCGCACCTGGGGCATCAAGGTGCTGCGCTACGAGATCAAGAGCCTCACGCCTCCCGAGTCGATCCTGCGCTCGATGCAGGCGCAGATCACCGCGGAGCGCGAGAAGCGCGCGCTCATCGCGAAGTCCGAGGGCCAGCGCCAGCAGGAGATCAACATCGCCGACGGCGCGAAGCAGGCGAAGGTCCTCGAGTCCGAGGGCGACAAGCAGGCCGCGATCAACCGCGCCCAGGGCGAGGCGATCGCCGTGACCACGGTCGCGGACGCGACCGCCGCCGCCGTGCGCGCGGTGGCCGCGGCCATCGGCGCCGAGGGCGGCATGAACGCCGCGAACCTCAAGGTGGCCGAGAAGTACATCGAGGCCTTCGCGAACCTCGCCAAGACGGGCAACACGCTCATCGTGCCCAACAACCTCACCGACGTGGCGGGGCTGGTCGCGAGCGCGATGACGGTGCTCGACCGCACGAAGGTGGGGCAGGCGGCGGCCAAGTAGGCATGGCCGACCGCGAATTCGGCATCGAGACGCTCTGCCTGCACGCGGGGCAGATCCCGGACCGGGAGACGGGCGCGCGCGCGGTGCCGCTGTACCAGACGACCTCGTTCGTCTTCGACAGCGCGGACCACGCGGCGAGCCTCTTCAACCTCCAGACCTTCGGCAACGTCTACACGCGGCTGTCCAACCCCACGACCGCGGTCTTCGAGGAGCGCATGGCCGCAATCGAGGGCGGGCGCGCGGCGGTCGCCACGGCCTCGGGGCAGGCCGCGGAAATGGTGGCCCTGCTCAACATCATGCAGGCGGGCGACCACCTGGTGTCCTCCTCGAAGCTCTACGGCGGCACGCACACGATGTTCGCCGTGAACTTCCCGAAGCTCGGCATCGAGGCGACGCTCGTCGACCCCGACGACCCGGAGAACTTCCGCCGGGCGATCCGCCCCAACACGAAGGCGGTCTTCTCGGAGACGCTCGGCAATCCCGCGATCAACCTCGTGGACCTCGAGGCGGTCGGGGCCATCGCCCGCGAGGCGGGCGTGCCCTTCATCGTCGACAACACCGCGGCCTCGCCGTGGCTGTGCCGGCCGCTCGAGCACGGCGCGGACGTGGTCGTGCACTCGGCGACGAAGTTCATCGGCGGCCACGGCACGAGCATGGGGGGCGTGGTGATCGAGTCGGGGAGGTTTGCCTGGGACAACGGGAAGTTCCCGTCGATGACGGAGCCCTCGGCGGGCTACCACGGCGTGCGCTTCTTCGAGACCTTCGGCGACTTCGGCTACACGATGAAGGCGCGCATGGAGATCCTGCGCGTCTTCGGGCCGGCGATCGCGCCGTTCAACGCCTGGCTCCTGCTGCAGGGCCTGGAGACCCTGCCCGTGAGGATGGAGCGGCACTGCGCGAACACGATGGGCGTGGCGGAGTTCCTGCGCGGCCACCCCAAGGTCGCCTGGGTGAACTACCCGGGGCTCGCCGACAACCGCTACCACGCCCTCGCGAAGCGCTACATGCCCAAGGGGGCCGGCGCGCTCCTTTCCTTCGGCCTGCGCGGCGGCTACGAGGCGGGCGTGCGCTTCATCGAGTCGCTGCAGTTCGTGAGCCACCTCGCCAACATCGGCGACGCGAAGTCGCTCGTGATCCACCCGGCCTCGACCACCCACCGCCAGCTCTCCGAGGCCGACCAGGTGAAGGCGGGGGTGCCCCCGGACATGGTGCGCCTGTCCATCGGCCTCGAGACGCTCGACGACATCCTCTGGGATCTCGACCAGGCGCTCGCGAAGTGCCCGTCCTGAGCACCCCGGCGGCCGCGGCGCGGGCCCGGCGATGAGCACTCCGGCCGCCAATCCCGGGGCCCGGCTCGGCCCCGTCATCCACGGCTTCGACCTCGCGGGACTCGAGGGCTGGATGCGCGATCGCATGGGGGCGCTGCGCGGGCCGCTCGAGGTCGCGCAGTTCCAGGGGGGCCAGTCGAACCCGACCTACCGCGTGGACGCCGCAGGCCGGCACTACATCCTGCGCCGCAAGCCCCCGGGCAAGCTCCTGCCCTCGGCGCACGCCGTGGAGCGCGAATACCGCATCCTCACCGCGCTCGCCGGCAGCGACGTGCCCGTCCCGCGGACCTACGGCCTGTGCGAGGACGAGGCGGTGATCGGCACGCCCTTCTACCTCATGGAGTACGTCGAGGGCCGCATCCTCTGGGATCCGGCGATGCCCGGCATGACGCCCGGCGAGCGCGCCGCGCACTACGACGAGCTGAATCGCGTGATCGCCGCGCTGCACGCGGTGGACTGGCGCGCGCGCGGCCTCGAGGGCTACGGCCGCGAGGGCCGCTACGTCGAGCGCCAGGTGGCGCGCTGGAGCCAGCAGTACCTCGCGGCTATCGCGGTGCAGCGAATCCCCGCCATGGACCGGCTCATCGAGTGGCTCCCGCGGCACCTGCCGCCCGAGGGCGAGACGCGCATCGTGCACGGCGACTACCGGCTCGACAACGCGATCTTCCACCCCGCCGAGCCGCGCATCCTCGCGGTCCTCGACTGGGAGCTTTCGACCCTCGGCGATCCCCTTTCGGATTTCGCGTACAACGTGATGGCCTGGCGCCTCGCCCCCGACGTGTTCCGCGGCATCCAGGGGCTCGACCTCGCCGCGCTCGGCATCCCGGGCGAGGCGCAATACGTCGCCGCCTACTGCCGGCGAACCGCGCGCGCGGGCATCCCGGACCTCGAGGTCTACCTCGTGTTCAACCTGTTTCGCATCGCGGCGATCCTCCATGGCGTGCTCGCGCGCGCGGTCCAGGGCAACGCCGCCAGCCGGGATGCGCTCGACATGGGCGGGCGGGCCGAGCGCATCGCCGCCATCGCCTGGGACCTCGCGCAGAGACGATAGGAGCGACCCATGGACTTCGAATTCTCCCCGAAAGTGCAGGAGCTTCGCTCGCGCCTCGCGCGCTTCATGGACGAGAACGTCTACCCGGCGGAGGGCGCCTTCGCCGCCGAGGTCGAGGCCAACCGGGCGAAGGGCGACCCCTGGGTCGCCACGAGGACCATGGAGGGGCTCAAGGAAAAGGCGCGCGTGGCGGGCCTCTGGAACCTCTTCCTGCCCGCCTCGGGGCGCGGCGCGGGGCTCACGAACCTCGAGTACGCGCCGCTTTGCGAGATCATGGGCCGCTCCTGGATCGCGCCCGAGGCCTTCAACTGCAACGCGCCCGACACCGGCAACATGGAGATCCTCGAGCGCTACGGGACCGAGGAGCAGAAGCGGCAGTGGCTCGTGCCGCTGCTCGAGGGCCGGATCCGCTCGGGCTTCGCGATGACCGAGCCCGACGTGGCCTCCTCGGACGCGACCAACATCCGCGCGAGCATCGTGCGCGAGGGCGGGCACTACGTCCTCAACGGCCGCAAGTGGTGGACGAGCGGCGCCTCGGACCCGCGCTGCCGCGTCCTGATCTTCATGGGCAAGACGGACCCCGCGAACCCCGACCGGCACCGCCAGCAGTCGATGGTGCTCGTGCCCCTGGAAGCGCCGGGCGTGAGCGTGCGGCGCGCGCTGCCCGTCTTCGGCTACGACGACGCGCCCCACGGGCACGCGGAGATCGACTTCGAGGACGTGCGCGTGCCCGCCTCCGCCATCCTGCTCGGCGAGGGCCGCGGCTTCGAGATCGCGCAGGGGCGCCTGGGGCCGGGGCGCATCCACCACTGCATGCGGGTCATCGGGCTCGCGGAGCGCGCGCTCGAGGCGATGTGCCGGCGCAGCGCCGCGCGCGTGGCCTTCGGCCGGCCGATCGCCGACCAGACGGTGACGCGCGAGCGCATCGCCAACGCCCGCATCCTCATCGACCAGGCGCGTTGGCTCGTGCTGCACGCCGCCTGGAAGATGGACACGGCGGGCAACAAGGCCGCGCAGGCCGAGATCGCGATGATCAAGGTCGCCGCGCCCACGATGGCCTGCCAGGTGCTCGACTGGGCGATCCAGGCCCACGGCGCCGCGGGGGTCTGCGACGATTTCGGCCTCGCCTTCTGGTACGCGCAGGCGCGCACGTTGCGGCTCGCCGACGGTCCGGACGAGGTGCACCGCAACCACATCGCGAAGCTCGAGCTCGCGCGGCACGCCCGGGGCCATTGACAGGGGGCGCCGGCGGCGCCTAGGATGCCCGTTCAAACGAGCGTTTGAATCGGGTGTTTGATCCCGGCCGGACGCTCCCGGAGGCCGATCGATGCCTGCCCCACGGCCCGCCCGAAAGGCGGTCCCGCCCGAAGTCCTGTCGCAGGACACGAAGTCGCGCATCCTCGACGCGGCCGAGCAGCTGTTCATGGAGCACGGCTTCGAGGCGACGAGCCTGAGGCACCTCACGTCCCGGGCCGGAGTGAACCTCGCCGCGGTGAACTACCACTTCGGGTCGAAGGAAGACCTCTTCCAGGCGGTGCTCACGCGTCGGCTCGACGCGCTCAACCAGGAGCGGATCGCGCTGCTCACGCGTCTCGAGCGCGAGGCGGGCGCGCGCCCCGTCGCCTGCGAGAGGATCCTCTCGGCGATGCTGATCCCGGCGCTCAGGCTCGCCCGCGACGAGAAGCGCGGCGGGAAGAACTTCCTGCGCCTGCTCGGGCGCGCCTACGCGGACCCCGCGCCCTTCATCCGCAACTTCCTCTCCGCCCAGTACGCGGAGATGATCGGGCGCTACAAGGAGGCGTTCCTGAAGGCGCTGCCGCACCTCACGCGCCAGGAGCTCACCTGGCGGCTGCACTTCGTGATGGGCGCGCTCTCCTACACGCTCGCGGGAACCGACGTGCTCAAGCTCATCGCCCACGCCCTGCCCCACGAGAAGGACAACGACGAGCTGCTGCTCCAGCGGCTCGCGCCCTTCCTCATGGCGGGGCTCAAGGCGCCCCTCGGCGACGCGCGCAAGCTCGAGCTCGTCCCGGGCGACTGAAAACCGTGGCTTTCACCCCGGCCCTCTCCCAAGGCAGAGGGCGGTAAGGAGAAGACGATGCTCAACACCCTCCTCGCGATCCTCGCCGTCCTCGTCGTCGCCTGGGCGCTCGCCTACCATCGCGCGAACGCCATCGCCTGGGCGCTCGCCCTCGCCGCGGGCGCCGCCGCGCTCACCTGGCTCGCGGCCGTGCCGCCCGCCTGGGCGGGCGCGGCCTGGGCCGCGGTGGCGCTCTTCACCGTGCTCGCGGCCGTGAAGCCCGTGCGCCGCGCGGTGATCACGGGGCCCCTTTTCGGGCTCTTCAAGCGGGTGCTGCCGCAGGTCTCGCAGACCGAGCAGGAGGCGCTCGACGCGGGCAGCGTCTGGTGGGACGCGGACCTCTTCTCCGGCCGGCCCGACTGGCCGAAGATGCTCGCCTACCCGGTCGCGAAGCTCACCGCCGAGGAGCAGGCCTTCGTCGACGGCCCGGTCGAGGAGCTCTGCGGGATGCTCGACGAGTGGGACATCAACCACGAGCGCATGGACCTCTCCCCCGAGGCCTGGAAGTTCATCCGCGACAAGGGCTTCCTCGGGATCATCATCCCGAAGGCCTACGGCGGCCTCGGCTTCTCGGCGTTCGCCCACTCGGAGATCGTCACCAAGATCTCGACGCGCAGCGGCGCCGCGGCGGTGACCGTCATGGTGCCCAACTCGCTCGGCCCCGCGGAGCTGCTGATCCACTACGGCACCGAGGAGCAGAAGAACCACTACCTGCCGCGACTCGCGAAGGGCATCGAGATCCCCTGCTTCGCGCTCACCAACCCCGACGCCGGCTCGGACGCCGCCTCGATCCCGGACTTCGGCATCGTGTGCAAGGGGATGCACGAGGGGCGCGAGACGCTCGGCATCCGCGTCACCTGGAACAAGCGCTACATCACGCTCGCGCCCGTGGCGACGCTGCTCGGGCTCGCCTTCAAGCTCTACGATCCCGACAGGCTCCTCGGCGACAAGGAGGACATCGGCATCACGCTCGCGCTCGTGCCGACCTCGCACCCCGGGGTGGTCTACGGCCGGCGCCACAACCCGCTCGGCTGCGCGTTCATGAACGGCCCGACCACGGGCAAGGACGTCTTCATCCCACTCGACTGGGTGATCGGCGGCCGGGCGCAGGCGGGAACGGGCTGGCGCATGCTCATGGAATGCCTCGCCGCGGGGCGCTCGATCTCGCTGCCCTCGATGTCGATGGCGGCGGGCAAGATCGGCAGCCGCGTGACCGGCGCGTACGCGCGCGTGCGCTCGCAGTTCAAGACGCCCATCGGCAGGTTCGAGGGCATCGAGGAGGCGCTCGCGAGGATCGGCGGCTCGACCTACCTGATGGACGCGATGCGGCGCATGACGATGGGCGCCCTCGACATGGGCGAGAAGCCGAGCGTGATCTCGGCGATCTGCAAGTACCACATGACCGAGCGCATGCGCACCGTCCTCAACGACGCCATGGACGTGCACGGCGGCAAGGGGATCTGCATGGGCCCGAACAACTACCTCGGGCGCGCCTACCAGACGGTTCCGATCGCGATCACCGTGGAGGGTGCCAACATCCTCACGCGCTCGCTCATCATCTTCGGCCAGGGCGCCATCCGCTGCCACCCCTGGGTGCTCAAGGAGATCCGCTCGGCGGCCGCCGACGACCTCGCGGGCTTCGACCACGCCCTCTGGAGCCACATGGCGTTCACGATCTCGAACGGCGCGCGCGCGCTCTGGCTCGGGCTCACCGGCGGCAAGGGCGTGAGCGTGCCCGGGGCGCCCGAGACCCGCCGCTACCTGCAGATCATGACGCGCTTCTCCTCGGCCTTCGCGCTGCTCGCCGACCTGTCGATGTTCGTGATCGGCGGCGAGCTCAAGCGCCGCGAGAAGATCTCCGCGCGCCTGGGCGACATCCTTTCGCAGCTCTACATGGCCTCGGCCACCGTCAAGCGCTTCCACGACGAGGGCCGGCAGGCCGACGACCTGCCGCTGCTCACCTGGGCGATGTACGACAGCTTCTTCAAGATGCAGGTCGCGATGGACGGCGTGCTCGCCAACTTCCCGAGCCGTCCCGTGGCCTGGGTCCTGCGCCGGCTCGTGTTCCCGAAGGGGCTCACGCTCACCGCGCCGCACGACAAGTGGAGCCACAAGGTCGCGGCGCTGATGATCGCGCCGGGCGCGGCGAGGGACCGCCTCACCGCCGGGGCCTACGTGCCGCGCGACGAGAAGGACGTGGTCGGCCGGCTCGAGTTCGCCATGGAAGCGGTGATCGCCGCCGACCCCCTCGAGGCGAAGGTCCGCAAGGCCGCGAAGGAAGGAAAGCTCCCGCAGCGCACGCTCGCCGAGCGCCGCCAGGCCGCGGTGGGCCTGGGCGTCATCACCCCGGCCGAGCACGAGCAGCTCCTGCGCGCCGACCGCCTCGTCCAGGAGGTGATCCGCGTCGACGACTTCCCGACCGACCTCTCCCGCGCCGCGAAACCGGAGGCCGCATGGCAACCCCCGCTGAGAGCCGCCGCGTCTATGTAGTCGACGGGGCGCGAACCCCGTTCCTCAAGGCGAAGAAGGGGCTCGGGCCCTTCACCGGCTCGGACCTCGCGGTGGCCGCGGGCCGCGCGCTCGTCAACCGCCAGCCCTTCGAGGCGACCGCCTTCGACGAGGTGATCGTCGGCGCCGCCATGCCCTCGGCCGACGAGGCCAACATCGGGCGCGTGGTGGCGCTGCGCCTGGGCTGCGGCGAGAAGGTGCCCGCGTGGACGGTGATGCGCAACTGCGCCTCCGGGCTGCAGGCGATCGACTCGGCCTACACGAACATCCTCGCCGGGCGCTCGAGCCTCGTTCTCGTCGGCGGCACCGACGCCATGAGCCACGCGCCCCTGCTCTTCGGGCCGGCGATGGTGAACTGGCTCGCCGAGTGGTACGCGGCGAAGTCGCTCGGGCGAAAGGCCGCGCTCGCCGCGCGCTTCCGGCTCGCCCATCTCGCGCCCGTCATCTCGATCCTGCGCGGCCTCACCGATCCCGTCGTGAGGATCTCGATGGGCTCGACCGCCGAGATCGTCGCGAAGCGCTTCGGCATCACGCGCGCGATGATGGACGAGTACGCCGTGGAATCGCACCGCCGCCTCGCCTTCGCGCAGGACAACGGCCACCTCGCGGAGGTGGAGCCGGTCTACGGCCCCGACGGGACGGTGTACGCCGCGGACGACGGGCTGCGGCGCGACTCCAGCGTCGAGAAGCTCGCGAAGCTGAAGCCCGCCTTCGACCGGACCTACGGCAGCGTCACGCCGGGCAACAGCTCGCAGATCACCGACGGGGCGGCGATGCTCATCGTCGCCTCCGAGGACGTCGTGCGCGAGTACGGCCTGGAGCCCCTGGGGCGCATCGTGGACGCGAACTGGGGCGCGCTCGACCCCGCGGAGATGGGCCTGGGGCCCGTGCACGCCATCACGCCGATGATGCGCAGGAACGGGCTCGGCTGGGACGACGTGGACGCGGTGGAGGTGAACGAGGCCTTCGCCGCCCAGGTGCTGGGATGCCTCGCCGCCTGGGAGAGCGACGCGTACTGCAAGGAGCATTTCGGGCTGGAGCGCGCCTTCGGCCACCTCGACCGCGCGAAGCTCAACGTCGACGGCGGCGCGATCGCCCTGGGCCACCCGATCGGTGCCTCGGGCGCGCGCGTGGCGCTTCACGTCCTCAAGGTCCTCGAGCGCACCGGGGGGCGGCGCGGCGTGGCCTCCCTGTGCATCGGCGGGGGGCAGGGCGGGGCGATGCTCTTCGAGCGCGCCTGAGCCCCGGCAACGGGCCGCCGCGCATGTCGGGCCAGGGATTGCTCGCGCGCCTCGCCCTCGGGCCGCGCGCGATGCGCCACCTCTTCAACCTGTGGCCGCCGTTCCGCGGCGCGGGCATCCGCGTGCGCGAGATCGCGCCCGACTTCCGCGCGGTCACCGTGGAGCTGCGGATGAAGCTGCTCAACCGCAACTACGTCGGCTCGCATTTCGGGGGCTCGCTCTTCGCCATGACCGACCCGTTCTTCATGGTCATGATGATGCACAACCTCGGCGGCGCCTACGTGGTCTGGGACAAGACCGGGAGCGTGCGCTTCCTCAAGCCCGCGCGCGGCACCGTGACGGCGCGCTTCGTCCTCACGCAGGAGATGGTGGACGAGGCCGTGCGGCGCACCGCGGACGGGGCGAAGTTCGAGCCGACCTACGCGGTCGAGGTCGTGGACGCGTCGGGCCGCGCGGTCGCCCGCGTCGAGAAGACCCTGCACATCCGCCGCAAGCCGGAAATGGGGACAGTCCCCATTTCCGCGTCGTAACACAGGTTACAAGGGGAAAATGGGGACTGTCCCCATTTCGAGGGAGAGCGATGGAAACGAGGCACTGGAAGCTCGAGACGGACGCGGAGAACATCGCCTGGCTCGCGTTCGACCGCGCGGGGAGCGCGACCAACACCTTCTCGAGCGAGGCGCTGCGCGAGCTCGGCGCCCTGTGCGAGCACCTGGAGAAGATGCCGCCCAAGGGGCTCGCGATCCACTCGGCGAAGGACAACGGCTTCGCCGCGGGCGCCGACATCGACGAGTTCACCGCGCTCGCGAGCGCCGAGGAGGCGATGCGCTTCACGGTGCTCGGCAACGAGGTCTTCGACCGCGTCGCGGCGCTGCCCTTCCCGACGGTGGCGCTCGTCCACGGCTTCTGCATGGGCGGGGGCACGGAGCTGGCGCTCGCCTGCCGCTACCGCGTGGCCGACGACGGGGCGAAGACGCGCATGGCCCTGCCCGAGGTGATGATCGGCATCGTCCCGGGCTGGGGGGGCGCCAAGCGCCTGCCGGCGCTCGTCGGCGCGGCCGCCGCGCTCGACCTCATGCTCACCGGGCGCGGGGTCGACGCCCGCAAGGCGAAGCGCATGGGCCTCGTCGATGCCGCCACACCCCGGCGCCATTTCCGGGCCGCCGGCCGGCAGTTCCTGCTCTCCGCGCCGCCGCCCCACAAGCCCGCGCTCGCCGCCGCGGCGGGCAACTGGCCGGGCGTGCGCTCGCTCGTCGCGGCGATGTCCGCGAAGCAGGTCGCGAAGCGCGTGCGCCGCGACCAGTACCCGGCGCCCTACGCGATCATCGAGCTGTGGAGGGACTTCGGCGGCGACGTGCGCAACGTCCCCGCCGGGCACCCCGCCTCGATGGCGAGTCTCTTCGCCCACCCGACCGCGCGCAACCTCATCCGCATCTTCAAGCTGCAGGACCGGATGAAGGCGCTGGGCAAGTCCGACGCCGAGCCCGTGCGCCACCTGCACGTCGTGGGCGCGGGCGCCATGGGCGGGGACATCGCGGCCTGGAGCGCGCTGCGCGGGATCACGGTGACGCTGCAGGACCTCGCGCCCGAGCGCATTGCCCCCGCCGTCAGGCGCGCGGCCGAGCTCTACGCGAAGCGCCTCAAGCAACCCCACCTCGTGCAGGCCGCGCTCGACCGCCTGATCCCCGACGTCGCGGGCCACGGCGTGGCGAAGGCCGACCTCGTCATCGAGGCGATCGTCGAGAACGCGGAGGTGAAGAGGAAGCTCTTCGCGGCGATCGAGCCGCGGATGAAGGACGGGGCGATCCTCGCCACCAACACCTCGAGCATCCCGCTGCAGGAACTCACCGGGGTGCTTCGGCGCCCCGAGCGGCTCGTGGGCCTGCACTTCTTCAATCCCGTCGCCCAGATGATGCTCGTCGAGATCGTCGAGGGCCCGCAGACCTCGCCCGTGGTGATGCAGGCGGGGCAGGCCTTCGCCCGCCAGATCGACAAGCTCCCGTTGCCGTGCAAGTCGGCGCCCGGCTTCCTCGTGAACCGCGTGCTCTCGCCCTACCTGATGGAGGCGATGCTGATGCTCGACGAGGGGATCGCCCCCGAGACGCTCGATGCGGCCGCGAGGGACTTCGGCATGCCCATGGGGCCCATCGAGCTCGCCGACATGGTGGGCCTCGACATCTGCTGGGCCGTCGGCCACGAGCTCGCGAGGCCCGGAACCCCGATCCCGAAGAAGCTCCAGGCGAAGATCGAGGCGAAGCAGTTCGGCAAGAAGACCGGCCAGGGCTTCTACACCTGGGTGAAGGGCAAGGCGCGGAAATCCGCGGGCAGCGGCTCGGTGGACCTGAGGCCGCTCGCCGAGCGCATGGTGATCCCGGCGCTCAACGAGGCGGTCGCCTGCGTGCGCGAGCGGATCGTCGCCGACGAGGACCTCTGCGACGCGGGCGTCATCTTCGGCACCGGCTTCGCGCCCCACCGCGGGGGACCCATCGCGACGATCCGCGCGCGCGGCAAGGCGGAGCTCCTCGCCGCGATGGCCGAGCTGAAGGCCCGCCACGGCCTGCGCTTCGAGCCCGACACCGGCTGGGACAGCCTGTGAGCCCTGCGCTCGCGGCCTGGCGCCGGCTCGAGACGAAGCCCTTCGGCAAGGCGCTCTTCTCGCGGCTCGTGTGCTGGAAGGCGCCGTACTTCGCCACGATCGCCCCGCGCTTCGAGGAGCTGCGGCCCGGATTCGCGCGCGTCGCGATGCGCAAGCGCCGCGCCGTGACCAACCACATCGGCACCGTGCACGCGATCGCGATGTGCAACCTCGCCGAGCTCGCCGCCGGCACGATGACCGACGCGACGATCCCGGATTCGATGCGCTGGCTGCCCAGGGGCATGAACGTCGAATACCTGAAGAAGGCCTCGTCCGACGTCGAGGCGGTGGCCACCGCCGGCGACATCGGCGAGGGCGAGGCGCGCGAGGTGCCGGTCGCCGTGGAGCTGCGCGACCGCGCGGGCGAGCTCGTGTGCCGCGCCGTCATCGCGATGTGGGTCGCGCCGAGGAAGAAGGCCTGAGATGGAGCTGCGCGACACCGCCCGCGCCGCGGACGGGCGGGAGCTCGCGGTCACGCGCTTCCCCGCGGAGGGCGAGGCCCGGGGCGCGGCGCTGGTCCTCGGGGCCATGGGCGTGCGCCAGGACTTCTACGCGCCCTTCGCGCGCTACCTCGCCGAGGGCGGCTTCCATGCGCTCACCTTCGATTACCGCGGCATGGGCTGGTCGCAGGAGGCGAGCCTGCGCGGCTTCGAGGCCACGGTGCTCGACTGGGCGCTGAAGGACGCGAACGCGATGCTCGCCGAGGCGCGCGCGGCCGCGCCCGGGCGGCCCGTGGTTGCCGTCGGCCACAGCCTGGGCGGGCAGATCCTCGGGGTGCTGCCGGACAACACCGCGATCCGCGCGGCGCTCACCGTGACCGCGGGCAGCGGCTGGTACCGCCACAACGACCGCATGCCGCTCCGGGTGCGCTTCTTCTGGTTCGCCGCGATCCCGCTGCTCACCCCGCTCTTCGGCTATTTCCCGGGCAAGGCGCTGCGCATGGTGGGCGACCTGCCGCGCGGAGTCGCCTCCCAGTGGCGGCGCTGGTGCCTGCACCCCGACTACCTGCTCGGCGAGGACCCGTCGCTGCGCGCCGGGTTCGACCGCGTGCGCTTCCCCATCCGCGGCTATTCCTTCGCCGACGACGACATCGTCACGCGGCCGGCGGTGGACCGCCTGCACGGCTTCTACCGCCACGCCCCGGTCGAGCGGGTGCACCTCGCGCCCGGGGACCTGGGCGAGAGGCGCGTGGGCCACTTCGGCTTCTTCGCCGCGAGGAGCCGCCCGACGCTCTGGAAGGCCGCGCGCGACTGGCTCGCCGCGGCCGCGGCCCCGCAATGAGCGCGCGCGTTCGCGACGCCGAGCCGCGCGACCTCGCGGCCATCACGGCGATCTACGCCCACCACGTGCGCAACGGGCTCGCCTCCTTCGAGCTCGAGGCGCCCGACGAGCCCGAGATGCGCCGGCGCTTCGAGGCGATCCGCGCCCAGGGCCTGCCCTGGATCGTCGCCGAGATCGAGGGCGAGGTCGCGGGCTACGCCTACGCGGGAGCGTACCGCACGCGCCCGGGCTACCGGCACACGCTCGAGGACTCGATCTACGTTCACCCGCGGCGACTCGGCCACGGCGCGGGCCACGCGCTCCTCGCGCGGCTGATCGAGCGGTGCGAGGCGGCCGGCTGCCGCCAGCTCGTCGCGGTGATCGGGGATTCCGGAAACGCGGCTTCCATCCGGCTGCATGCGGCGCACGGCTTCGAGCCCGCGGGAACGCTGCGCTCGATCGGCTTCAAGCACGGCCGCTGGGTCGACAGCGTGCTCATGCAGCGCCCGGTCGGCGCGGGGGACGCGACGCCGCCCTGAGGGCCGCGGGGCCTCTGGTAACATCGATCGCGGCCCTCCGACCGAAGGGGGCGAGCGTGGGGAATCCGTGCCCGTCAGCGAACGGCAGACCATCCGCATCGGCGACGGCGATTCGATCGCCACCGCGTTCGCCAAGCGCCTCGCGCTCTCGCCCGAGGCCGTGGCCTACCGGGAATACGACGCCCGGGAAGAGCTCTGGCGCACCCATTCGTGGGACGAAGTGGCCCGGCGGGCGGGCCGGGTGCGCGCCGCGCTCGTCGCCGAGGGCCTCGCGCCGGGCGAGCGCGTGGCGATCATGCTGCGCAACGGCGTCGACTGGGTGTGCTTCGACCAGGGCGCCTACGCCGCGGGCCTGGTGGTCGTCCCGCTCTACGTCGACGACCGGCCGGAGAACGTCGCCTACATCCTCAACGACTCGGGTGCCCGGGTGCTGCTCGTCGAGGGCGAGGAGCCGCTGACGAAGCTCGCCGCGGTGCTCGAGGAGCTGCCCCGCGTGCAGCGCATCCTCACCGTGAAGGCCGTGGCGCAGCCGCTGCTGCCGCGCGCAAGGTCGCTCGCCGAGTGGCTGCCCGCCGAGCCCTCCCCGCACCCGCCCGTGCCGGTCGACGGCCACTCGCTCGCCACGATCGTCTACACCTCGGGAACCACGGGGCGCCCCAAGGGCGTGATGCTCTCGCACCAGAACATCCTGCAGAACGTCAAGGCGGCCCTCGAGGCCTACGACGTCTACACCGACGACCTGTTCCTCTCCTTCCTGCCGCTGTCGCACATGCTCGAGCGCACCGTGGGCTACTACCTCACGATGGCCGCCGGCGCGAGCGTGGCCTTCGCGCGCTCGATCCCGCAGCTCGCCGAGGACTTCCGGCGCGTGCGGCCGACCGTGATCGTCGCGGTGCCGCGCATCTTCGAGCGATTGCACGCGGCGATCCAGGGGCAGCTGCGCGACGCCGGCGCGGCGAAGCGCCGGCTCTTCGCGGCGGCCCACCACGTCGGCTGGAGCCTCTTCGAATGGCACCAGGGGCGGGGCCCCTGGAAGCCGGCGTTCCTCCTCTGGCCGGTCCTCAAGGCGCTGGTGGGCCGGCGGCTCCTCGAGCGCCTCGGCGGCAGGCTGCGGCTGTGCATCAGCGGGGGTGCTGCCCTCAACCCGCAGATCGCCCACGCGTTCATCGGCCTCGGCCTGCCCATCTGCCAGGGCTACGGACTCACCGAGGCCTCCCCCGTGGTGAGCGTGAACCGCCTGCACCGCAACGACCCGGCGAGCATCGGCGAGGCGCTGCCGGGCATCGAGGTCGCGTTCGGCGAGAACGACGCGCTGCTGGTGAAGGGGCCCGGCGTGATGCTGGGCTACTGGAACAATCCCGAGGCGACGGCCGCGGTGCTCGGGCCCACGGGCTGGCTCAACACCGGCGACCAGGCGCGCATCGAGCACGGCATGCTCTACATCACCGGGCGCATCAAGGAGATCATCGTCCTCGCCAACGGCGAGAAGGTGCCGCCCGTGGACATGGAGCTCGCCATCCAGCTCGACCCGCTCCTCGAGCAGGTCATGATCGTGGGCGAGGCGAAGCCGTTCCTCGGGGCGCTCGTGGTGCTCTCGGCGGAGGAGTGGGCGCGCGTGGCGCGCGAGCAGGGGCTCGACGCCGACCCGAACGGCAGGGACCGCGAGCGCGCGGAGAAGCTCGTGCTCGCGCGCATCGCCGAGCAGGTGCGCGGCTTCCCCGGCTACGCGCAGGTGCGGCGCGTCGCGCTCCTGACCGAGAAGTGGACGCCCGACAACGGCCTGCTCACGCCGACGATGAAGCTCCGGCGCGCGCCGATCGCCGAGCGCCACGCCGAGCGCCTCGCGGAGATCTATCGCGGCCACGGCGGCTGAGGGCGCGGAACGCGCCCGCCCGGGCTCTGATAGGATAGCGTTCAAACACTCGTTTGAATCGCCCGTTCCAGACCCCGGCCGAGACTCGATGGACGCCCACCTGCCGAAGGACGAGCAGCCGGTCCTGCGCATCATCCCGATGCCCGCGGACACGAACGCCCACGGCACCATCTTCGGCGGCTGGGTGATGTCCCACGTGGACCTCGCCGGGAGCGTGCCCGCCGTCGAGCGCGCCCGGGGGGCCGTGGTCACCATCGCCGTCAATTCCTTCGTCTTCAAGGAGCCCGTGTTCGTGGGCGACCTCGTGAGCTTCTACGCCCGCGTGACGAAGGTGGGCCGCACCTCGGTCACCGTCGACGTCGAGGTCTTCGCCCAGCGCAGCCGCGGCGCCGCGGGCGAGGTGGCGCGGGTCACGGAGGCGCAGCTCACCTACGTCGCGGTCGACGGCGAGCGCCGCCCCCGCGCGATCCCGGGCACGCTCACGCGAGCCTGATTCCCCTTCCGTCCCAGGAGAAGTCCGTGGAGAAATTCCTCGTCCGCCAGGCCGCCGTCCTCGGCGCCGGCGTCATGGGCGCGCAGATCGCCGCGCACCTCGCCAACGCCAGCGTCCCCGTGCTCCTCTTCGAACTGCCCGCCGAGGGCCGCGACAAGAGCGCCGCCGCGAGGAAGGCGATCGACGGCCTCGCGAAGTTGAACCCCAGCCCGCTCGCCACCGCCGGGGTCGTGCACCAGGTGGTCCCCGCCAACTACGACGAGCACCTCGCCCTGCTCGGGGGCTGCGACCTCGTGATCGAGGCGATCAGCGAGCGCATGGACTGGAAGAAGTCGCTCTTCGAGAAGGTGGCGCCCCACCTCGCGCCGCACGCGATCTTCGCCTCCAACACCTCGGGCCTGTCGATCACGGAGCTCGCGAGGAAGCTGCCCGAGGCGGTGCGCCCGCGCTTCTGCGGGATCCACTTCTTCAACCCGCCGCGCTACATGCGCCTCGTGGAGCTGATCCCCGCCGCGTCGACCGACCCGGCGATGCTCGACGCCCTGGAGACCTTCCTCACGACGACCCTCGGCAAGGGCGTCATCCGCGCGCGGGACACGACGAACTTCGTCGCCAACCGCGTGGGCGTCTTCTCGATGCTCGCGACGATGCACCACACGCTCGCCTTCAGGCTCGGCTTCGACGAGGTGGACGCGCTCACGGGCCCGGCGATCGGCCGCGGCAAGAGCGCGACCTACCGCACGGCGGACGTCGTCGGCCTCGACACGATGGCGCACGTGGTGAAGTCGATGGCCGACACCCTGCACAACGATCCCTGGCACGCGCACTACCGGTCCCCGGAGTGGCTCTCCGCCCTCATCGCCAAGGGCGCGCTCGGGCAGAAGACGAAGGCCGGGATCTACGTGAAGAAGGGCAAGGACATCCAGGTCCTCGACATCGCGCGCGGGGACTACCGCCCCGCGGCGGGCGAGATCGCCGAGGACGTGCAGGCGATCCTCAAGTCGAGGAGCCCGGCCGAGCAGTTCGCGAAGCTGCGCGCCTCGCAGCACCCGCAGGCGCAGTTCCTGTGGGCGATCTTCCGTGACGTGTTCCACTACTGCGCGGTGCACCTCGCGGAGATCGCGCATTGCGCGCGCGACGTCGACCTCGCGATCCGCTGGGGCTTCGGCTGGAAGCTCGGCCCCTTCGAGCTCTGGCAGGCCGCGGGCTGGCAGCCGGTCGCGAAGTGGATCGCCGAGGACATCGCCGCCGGCAAGGCCATGGCGAAGGCGCCGCTGCCCGCGTGGGTCACGGACGGGCGCCACGGCGTTCACACGCCCCAGGGATCGTTCTCGGCCGCGGACGACTCGATGCATTCGCGCTCCACGCTCGCCGTCTACAAGCGCCAGCTCTTCCCCGAGCTCGTGCTCGGGGAGAAGCCCGCGGACCGCGGAACGACCGTATTCGAGGACGAGGGCGTGCGCCTGTGGCACCAGGGCGACGGCATCGCGATCGTCTCCTTCAAGAGCAAGATGCACTCGCTCGGCGTGGAGGTCCTCGAGGGCCTGAACCGCGCGATCGACGAGGCCGAGAGGAACCACGACGCGCTCGTCATCTGGCACGAGGCGCCCTTCGCGGTGGGCGCCAACCTCAAGGCGGCGCTCGAGTCGCTCAAGGCCGGGCGCTTCGACGAGTTCGAGGCGATGGTGGCGAAGTTCCAGCACACCTCGCAACGCCTCAAGTACGCGCTCGTGCCCACGGTGGCGGCGGTCGAGGGCATGGCGCTCGGCGGCGGCTGCGAGTTCGTGATGCACGCCCAGCGCGTGGTCGCCGCGCTCGAGAGCTACATCGGCCTGGTCGAGGTTGGCGTGGGGCTGCTGCCCGCGGGCGGCGGGCTCAAGGAGCTCGCCGGGCGCGTCGCCGCCTGGTCGAAGGGCGGCGACGGCTTCCCGGAGATGCAGCGCGTGTTCAAGCAGGTCGCCATGGGCGAGGTCTCGAAGAGCGCGGAGCACGCGCGCGAGATGGGCTACCTGAAGCCCTCGGACGTGGTCGTCTTCCACCCGGCGGAGCTCCTGCACGTCGCCAAGCAGCAGGCGCGCGCGATGGCCGAGGCGGGCGTGCGCGCGCCGCTTGCGCCCGCGCGCATCCCGGTCGCGGGCGACACCGGCATCGCGACGCTCAAGATGATGCTCGTCAACATGAAGGAGGGCGGGTTCATCTCCGGCCACGACTTCGAGATCGGCTCGCGCATCGCCGAGGTCCTCTGCGGCGGCCCCGTCGAGCCCGGCAGCCTCGTCGACGAGAAGTGGCTGCTCGAGCTCGAGCGGCGCCACTTCGTGGAGCTCGCGAAGACGGAGAAGTCGCAGGCGCGGATCGAGCACATGCTGAAGGCCGGCAAGCCGCTCAGGAACTGAGCGCGGCGAGGCGAGCGTGGGAAACCGGCTTGGCGGCGTTCTCGTGTGCCTGCTCTTCGCGATCCCCTTCGGGGGCGTGGGCGTCTTCGCGTCCTGGGCGATCGGCAAGATGCTGAGCGACGGCTGGAGCGCGCGCGAATGGGTGCGCGTGCGCGCGCAGGTCGACTCCGCCGACCTGCACGCGAGCGCGAACCGGCGCTCCGAGACCTACCGGGCCGAAGGCCGCTACCGGTACACCTTCGAGGGCCGCGAGTACGCGAGCGAGCGCCTGGGCATCTCGCCGCTGGGCGGGTCCGACAACGTCGGCGATTGGCAGGAGGAAATCGCCGCGCGCCTGGACGAAGCACGCGCCTCGGGCAAGCCCATCACCGTCTGGGTGAATCCCGCCAATCCCTCGGAGGCGGCGGTGGACCGCGAGATCCGCTGGCCGATGGTCGTCTTCCTCTCGCCCTTCGCGATCGCCTTCGGCGGCATCGGCGTGGCGGCCCTCGTCGCCGCGTTCTTCGTCGGGCGCGGCGGCAAGGACGGGCCGGAGCGCACGGCCGCCGGACGCCGGGCGGCGCGCGCGGCCCGGGGGCGGCCCAACCAGATGACCCTGGGCGGACTCTGGGGCTTCACCCTCGTCTGGAACGCGATCGCCTTCCCGATCGCGATCCTCGCGGTTCCCGAGATCATCGAGGACGGGGAATGGGTGGGCCTGCTCGTGCTCCTCTTCCCCCTGATCGGGCTGCTCATGCTCTGGGGCGCGGTGGTCTCCACCTGGAAGTGGTTCATCGCGCTCATCACCGGGCGCTCCGGCGAGCCCGGCCCGGCCCCCGCGGCGCAGGCCGCGACGCCCGAGCCCCTCGCCGCTCGCCCCCCGTCCTTCGAAGGGCTCGAGGGGCACGCCCCGGCGGCGCACGCGCCGGCGTTCGACCGGCTCGAGCCGCCCACGGCCGCCACGGCATTCACCGGGTTCCACGACCGCGGGGGGTTCGCCTCCGCGCCTGCGGAGCTGCCGATCCCGGAGGGTCTGGCGCGCGTGGAGGAGGCGCACGGCACGCTCCGGCTCGACTACCTGCGGGGCGGCCGAAGGGCGATCGGCGTGGCGCTCGCCGTGCTCGGGGCCCTGTTCGTGGCGCTCGCCATCCTGGGCACGGGGCTGCTCGGCGACCTCGGGCTGCGCGCCGATTTCGACTGGGCCTTCGCCGGCATCCTGCTGGTGCCGGTCGGCTGGCGCCTGGCGCGCTCGCGCCTCGCCGTGACGGCGAAGGCGGGCGAGATCCAGGTCTCGGGCCACGGCTTCCTCGGCCGGGTGG
The DNA here is from genome assembly GCA_044220635.1 of Usitatibacteraceae bacterium. Taxonomy (GTDB): domain Bacteria; phylum Pseudomonadota; class Gammaproteobacteria; order Burkholderiales; family Usitatibacteraceae; genus JBGAQP01. The sequence continues at coordinate 34,428 of JBGAQP010000024.1, read as the reverse complement.
AGCGCACGCTGCGCCGCGGCGAGATTTCCGCCCTCACCCCCGCCCACGCGTATTCCGTGAGCCGGGGCTCCGGGCCGATGCGCGAGGTCTATTCCCTGCACGCGGTGCTGCGCGACGGCCAGCGCGTGACGATCGGCACCGGCTTCGAGGGCAAGGAGCTCGCCGAATCCGCCCAGGCGCGCATCGCGCGAGCGGCGGGGCTCGACCCCGGGCTGCTCAGGCCGGCCGTGCCCGATCCGAAGATGTCCGCCAACGAAGACTGAACGAACCGGAGGTTCCATGACCCGACAGATCCAGGACGCCTACCTCGTCGCCGCCGTGCGCACGCCCGTCGGCAAGGCCCCGCGCGGGATGTTCCGCAGCGTGCGCCCCGACGACCTCCTCGCCCACGTGCTGAAAGGCGCCATCGCGGGGCTGCCCTCCCTCGACCCGAACGAGATCGGCGACGTGATCGTCGGCTGCGCCATGCCCGAGGCCGAGCAGGGCATGAACGTCGCGCGCATCGGCGCGCTCCTCGCGGGGCTGCCCGAAGGGGTGCCCGCGATGACCATCAACCGCTTCTGCTCCTCGGGCGTGCAGGCCATCGCGCTCGCCGCGGACCGCATCCGCACGGGCGACGACGACGTGGTGATCGCCGCGGGGACGGAATCGATGTCGATGGTGCCGATGATGGGCAACAAGATCGCGCTGAACGACGCCGTGTTCGCGGGCGGCGAGCACGTGGCGATCGCCTACGGCATGGGCATCACGGCGGAGAACGTCGCCCGGCAATGGAAGGTCTCCCGGGAGGACCAGGATGCCTTCGCCGTCGCGAGCCACCAGAAGGCCGCGCGGGCGATCGCCGAAGGCGGCTTCAAGGCGGAAATCCTGCCCTACGAGATCGAGACCGCCTCGCCTGACCTCGCCGCGGGCCAGGTGGTCCGCCGCAAGCGGCTCGCCGACACCGACGAGGGACCGCGGCCCGACTCCAGCCTCGAGAGCCTCGCGAAGCTGAAGACGGTCTTCGCCGCGAAGGGCACGGTCACCGCAGGCAACAGCTCGCAGATGTCCGACGGCGCCGGGGCGGTGGTGCTGATGAGCGAGGCGGCGATGAAGCGCCACGGCGCGAAGCCGCTCGCCCGGTTCCTGGGCTTCGCGGTGGCGGGCGTGCCGCCCGAGATCATGGGCATCGGCCCGATCAAGGCGATCCCGAAGGTGCTCAGGCAATCGGGCGTCAAGGCGGCGGACCTCGACTGGATCGAGCTGAACGAGGCCTTCGCCGCCCAGGCGCTCGCCGTGATCCGCGACCTGGGGCTCGACCCGGCCAAGGTGAACCCGCAGGGCGGGGCGATCGCGCTCGGGCACCCGCTCGGGGCCACCGGGGCGATCCGCGCGGCGACCCTGGTCCACGGCCTCGCGCGCACGAAGGGCCGCTACGGGATGGTGACGATGTGCATCGGCACCGGAATGGGCGCGGCCGGGCTCTTCGAGGCCATCCACTGAAACGGCATTTTGCAAGCCATTGTTTTGGGGCCGCTTTTGGTGCAGTGCGGCGTTGCCTTTTCGGCCCCGATTCACCACAATAGCCACGGGAAAAAAGTCCGCGCTTCCCCGGCCCGGCGACGAAACGATAACGACACCCTCCAGGAGAACCGCTCCATGAGATCCGCCCCCCGCAGCACGCTGAAGCCCCTGGCGCTCGCCCTCGCGATGCTCGGCGCAGCCCCGGCGATGGCCTTCCAGTTCAAGATGGACAACGGCCTCACCGGCAGCCTCGACACGACGCTTTCCTATGGCGTGTCGGTGCGCGCCTCGAGCCGCGACGCCTCCCTCTTCGGCATCGCCAACGGCGGGACCGCGCGCTCGGTGAACGAGGACGACGGCAATCTCAACTACGACAACAACAAGCCCTTCGCGAACGTCGCCAAGGCCACCGTGGACCTCGAGCTCAAGTGGGGCAACTTCGGCTTCTTCGGCCGGGGCATGGGCTTCTACGACTTCACCAACGTCGACAAGAACGGGCTGGGCGACACCGCCCAGGACCGCGTCGGCAAGAACGTCGTGGGCCTCGACGGCTTCGTGAGCGCGGCCTTCGACCCCTTCGGCAAGAACCTGCGCCTGAGGGCCGGGCGCCAGGTGATCAACTGGGGCGAGAGCACCTTCATCCCCAACGGCATCAACGTCGTGAGCCCCGTGGACCTCTCGAAGCTGCGCATCCCGGGCTCCGAGCTCAAGGAAGCGTTCCTGCCGACGACGGGCCTGTGGGGCAACCAGGAGATCACTCCGGCCCTTTCCGTGGAGGGCTTCTACCTCACGAACCACGACAAGATCCGCATCGACCCGCGCGGGACCTACTTCTCGAACAACGACTTCGCCTCCGACGACGCGAACCGGGTGATCCTGTCCTTCGGGCGCCGCCAGGACGAGCATTTCCCGCCGTCGAACCCCGTGCCGCCGACGGTCCCGCAGCTCGGCGCGGCGGCTGCCGGACTCTACGGGCCGTTCAACCCCGCGGCCTCGGTCTGGGCGCCGCGCGTCGCCGACCGCGATCCCGACGACGACGGGCAGTACGGCATCGCGTTCCGCTACCTCGCCACCGAGCTCAACAACACCGAGTTCGGCTTCTACCACGTCAACTACCACAGCCGGATCCCGCTCTTCTCGGGCGTCAAGGGCACGCCGACCTCGATCCTCACGGGCGGGCCGCTGATCGCGCCGATCTGCGGCCAGGCGGCGCTGCGCTCGCTGTGCCACACGGGCACCGCGAACTACTTCGCCGAGTACCCCGAGGACATCAAGCTCTACGGCATCAGCTTCAACACCGCCGGCCCCGAGGGCATCGCCATCCAGGGCGAGTACTCGTACCGCTCCAACCTGCCCGTGCAGTACGCCACCCCGGAACTGCTCCTCGCGGCCCTGGGACTTCCGAACCTGATCACGGGCTACACGCAGATCCCCGGGGCGCCCACGGGGGCGACCGCCGCCGCGCTCGTGCCCGACGGCAGCTACATCCAGGGCTACCAGCGCCACAAGTTCAGCCAGTTCCAGACGACCCTCACGAAGTCCTGGCCGGCCGTGATCGGCGCCGACCAGCTCGTCTTGCTCGGCGAGGCGGGCTTCAGCTGGTTCCACAACCTGCCGACCGACGTGAAGTTCAACGGGCCGGCGGTGCACCTGCCGGCCACGCAGTTCGGCGCCGTGGTCTCGAGCGCGTTCTCGGTGCAGACCGACGGCTTCCTCACGGAGTTCTCCTGGGGCTACCGCATCGCGGGGCGCCTGGAGTACAACAACCTGCTCTTCGGCGGCAACGTCGCGCCGCGCTTCGCGTTCTCGCACGACGTGAAGGGCGTGGGCCCGACGTTCAACCACGGCACCAAGTCGGCCTCGATCGGCGCGACCTGGGAGTACCAGCGCCAGTGGCTCGTGGACCTGCAGTACACGAACTACTTCGGCGGGCGCACCTACTGCGGCACCGACACGCCGCCTCCGGGCAGCATCGTCACGCCGGGCCAGAGCGCGAGCTGGTGCGGCAGCGCCTATCCCCTCAAGGACCGCGACTTCTACTCGTTCAGCGTGAGCTACTCGTTCTGAGCGCGACGCCGACAAGACCAATGACCAGGAGGAATTCCATGGCAGTCATCACGAGAAAGGGCTGGACGGCGCTCGTCGTCGCATCCGCCTTCGCCGCGCCCGCCACCGCCGAGCTTTCCGCGGCCGACCTCGCCAAGCTGGGAACCACGCTCTCCCCGCTCGGCGCCGAGAAGGCGGGCAACGCCGCGGGCACCATCCCGGCCTGGGACGGCGGCCTCACCAAGGCGGTCCCCGGCTACAAGGAGGGCCAGTACTACCCCGATCCCTTCGCCGCGGACAAGCCGCTCTTCACCATCGACGGCAAGAGCGCGGACAAGTACAAGGACCAGCTGACGGCCGGCCAGATGGCGATGCTCAAGAAGTATCCGACCTACAAGATGGTCGTGTACCCGACGCGCCGCAGCGCCGCCGCCCCCGAGGCCCACTACCGCGAGACGAGGGAATGCGCCGCCAAGGCGAAGCTCGCCCCGGGCGGCAACGGCGTCACCGGCTGCACGGGCGGCGTGCCCTTCCCGATCCCGAAGGACGGCAACGAGGCGATCTGGAACGCGCTGCTCCGGTACCGCGGGGACACGTTCGCCATGCACTGGTCCCAGGCCGCGGTCACGCGCACCGGCGACTACGCCCTGGTGAAGTTCGAGTACGAGTACGACTTCTCCTACGGCAACCTCTCCAAGCCGCTCGCGCAGCGCGAGAACAACAAGATCCTCAACTACGTGCAGAACACGACGGCGCCGGCGCGCCTCGCGGGCCAGATCCTGCTCGTGCACGAGACCGTGGACCAGACGAAGGAGCCGCGCTCGGCCTGGACCTACAACCCCGGCCAGCGCCGCGTGCGCCTCGCGCCCAACGTCGCCTACGACAACCCGGGGACGGCCGCCGACGGCCTGCGCACGAACGACGACTTCGGCATGTACAACGGGGCGACCGACCGCTACAACTGGAAGCTCGTGGGCAAGCGCGAGATGTACGTGCCCTACAACTCCTACCGGCTCTCGGACCCGAAGCTCAAGTACGCCGACATCCTGAAGGCCGGCCACATCAACCAGGACATCCCGCGCTACGAGCTGCACCGCGTGTGGGTGGTCGAGGCGACGCTCAAGCCCGGCACGAGCCACATCTACTCGCGCCGGGTGTTCTTCCTCGACGAGGACAGCTGGGCGATCCTCGCCTCGGACAAGTACGACGGCCGCGGCGAGCTCTGGCGCTATTCCGAGCAGCACGTCGAGAACTGGTACAACGTCCCGATGCTCTTCGGCACGGTCGAGGTCCACAACGACCTGCAGTCGGGCCGCTACATCGCCATGGGCCTGAGGAGCGAGGAGACGAAGATCTACGAGCCGATCAAGCGCTCGCCGGCGGACTACACCCCGGCCGCGCTTCGCGGGATGGGAAGCCGCTAGGCACGACCCGGCGCGCTCGCGCCGGACGGGGGCATTTCCGCACGCGCCGACCGCGCCGGATCTGCCCCCGTTTCATTTCGGGCGCGCGCCACGAGGAGGGCAGGGAGCATGAAGAGGAACTTCGTCGCGGCGCTCGCCGGCGCGGCCATCGCCTGGGGGGCCGCGGCCGCCCCGGAGCCCGAGGTCCTGCCGGAGTCGGGACCGCTCGGGAAGACCACCATGGACCGGCTCCTGCTCCTCGACGCCACGCACCGGGGCAGCCGCGTGGTCGCCGTCGGCGACCGCGGCTACGTCGTCTTCAGCGACGACAACGGCGGGACCTGGAAGCGCGCGAAGTCGCCCGCGGCGCCGCTGCTCACCGCGCTCGATTTCGCCGACGCGAGGCACGGCTGGGCCGTGGGCCACGACGCGGTGATCCTCGGCACCGCCGACGGCGGCGAGACCTGGACGCAGCAGTTCTCGGCGCCCTCCGAGCAGCGCCCGCTGCTCGACGTCCTCGCCCTGTCGAAGGACGCGGCCATCGCGGTGGGCGCCTACGGGGCGTACTACGAGACCGCCGACGGCGGGAAGTCCTGGAACGCCCGCACCGTGATCGCCGACGACAAGCACCTCAACGCGATCGTGCGCCTGGGGGAATCCTCGCTCCTCGTTCTCGGCGAGGCGGGGACGATGCTCGCCTCCGAGGACGCGGGCAGGACCTGGAAGCCGCTCGCCGCGCCCTACAAGGGATCGTACTTCGGGGCGCTCGTGGCGGAGGACGGCGCGGTCGTCGCCTTCGGCATGCGCGGGCGGATCTACCGCTCGAAGGACGGGGGGAAGAGCTGGGCGCAGGTCGACAACCCCTCGGTCGCGAGCCTGATGGGCGGCTCGAGGCTGCCCGACGGCGCGCTCGTGATCGCGGGCGCGGCGGGAACCGTGCTCGTGTCGCGCGACCAGGGGCAGTCCTTCGTCGCGCTCGCCACCGGGAGCACGCGGGCCTACTCGAAGGCGGTCCTCGGCGCGCCGAACGCGGTGCTGCTGTTCGGCGAGGCGGGCGCGCGCTCCGCGCCCCTCGCGTCCCACAAACGCTAGGCGGGCGACGACCATGACCCTGAACGCCCTCATCCAGAAGGTCTCGGCGATCGTCTTCGAGCACCGCCGGGCCTGGCTCGCCGTCTTCGCCGTGCTGACCGTCCTCTTCGCGGCGTCCGCCTCGCGGCTCGTCGTGGACGCGGGCTTCAGCAAGATGGTGCCGCTCACGCACCCGTACATGAAGGTGTACCGCGACTACCAGAAGGAGTTCGGCAGCGCCAACCGCATCGTCATCGCCCTGATGCAGAAGGAGGGCGACATCTTCGACAAGGCCTACATGGCCAAGCTCAAGGCGATCACCGACGAGGTGTTCCTGCTGAACGGCGTGGACCGCCCCTCGGTGAAGTCGCTCTTCACGCCCAACACCCGCTTCATCGAGGTGATCGAGGAGGGCTTCGCCGGGGGCAACGTCATCCCCGCCACCTTCCAGGGCACCGACGAGGACCTGAAGACGGTGCGCGCCAACATCCAGAAGTCCGGCGAGGTCGGCCGCACGGTGGCGAGCGACTTCTCCGGCGGGCTCGTGGGCGCAGCCCTCCTCGAGATCGATCCCCAGACCGGCCAGCGGCTCAACTACTTCGAGTTCGCGTCGAAGCTCGAGGCCCTGCGCGAGAAGTACGCGAGCGAGAAGCACACGGTGCACGTCATCGGCTTCGCGAAGGCCGTGGGCGACATCCGCGACGGCGCGCGCGGCGTGATCACCTTCTTCGGCATCGCCTTCGTGATCACCTTCGCGCTCATGCTCTGGTTCGTGAAGGACCTCAAGCTCACGCTGGTCGCGCTCGTGGTCGCCATGATGCCGGTGCTCTGGCTCCTCGGGACGCTGCCGGTCCTCGGCTACGGGATCGATCCGCTCTCGATCCTCGTGCCCTTCCTCATCTTCTCGATCGGCGTCTCCCACGCCGTTCAGATGTCGAAGACCTGGGAGCGCGAGGTCGGCACGGGCACGGACAGCCTGACGGCCGCGCGCCGCGCGTTCGCGAAGCTCTTCATCCCGGGGACGCTCGCGCTGCTCACCAACGTGCTCGGCTTCGCGGTGATCATGCTCATCCCGATCGACATCGTGCGCGAGCTCGGGATCACGGCCTCCCTCGGCGTGGGCTGGATGATCGTCACCAACAAGATGCTGCTGCCGATCCTGCTCTCGCACCTCACGATCTCCCGCAAGGCGATCGCCGAGGAGGCCTACCACGAGAGCCGCGCGGACCGCTTCTGGCGCAACGCCGCCCACTGCGTGGAACGCCGCCGGGCCACCCTGATCATCGCGGGGGCGGCGGTCATCCTCGCGCTCGGCGTCATCCAGGCGCACCAGCTGCGGGTCGGCGACTACGGCATCGGCGTGCCGGAGCTGCGCCCCGAGTCGCGCTACAACCTCGACAACGCGAAGATCGTCGAGAAGTTCGCGATCGGCGTGAACACGCTGGGCGTCGTCGCTCAGACCAGGGGCGTGCAGGGCGCGTGCACGAACTACGACGTGATGACCGCCATCGAGCGCTTCGACTGGTACATGCAGAACGTGCCGGGCACGCAGTCGGTGATCTCGCTGCCGGGCCTCGCGCGCGTCGTGAACGCCGGGTTCAACGAGGGCAACCTCAAGTGGCGCCAGCTCCCCCGCGATCCCCAGGTGATGGCGCAGAGCGTGACGCCCATCGACACGGCGACGGGGCTCCTCAACCCCGACTGCAGCGCGATGCAGGTGCTCGTGAACACCACCGACCAGCAGGGCGCCACGCTCGCTCGGCTCGTCGCCGAGGTGAAGCGCTTCGCCGCGGCGCACCCGAGCGACAAGCTCGAGTTCAAGCTCGCCACCGGCAACATGGGCGTGGCCGCCGCCACCAACGAGGCCGTGGACAAGGCGCGCTGGGAGATGAACTTCGCGATCTTCGGGGCGCTGCTCGTGATGTGCATGGTCACGTTCCGCAGCCTCCGGGCGACGCTTTGCATCCTCATCCCGCTCGCGATCGTCTCGGTGCTGTGCGAGGCGCTGATGCCCACCCTGGGCATCGGTCTCAAGGTCTCGACGCTGCCGGTGATCGCGCTCGGCGTGGGCGTGGGCGTCGACTACGGGATCTACCTCTACGACCGCATCGAGATCCACCTGGAGGAGGGCAAGCCGCTCGCGATCGCGTTCTTCGAGGCGCTGAAGGAGCGTGGCACGGCGATGGTCTTCACCGCCGTCACCATGACCCTCGGCGTGGGCACCTGGGCGATTTCGGCGCTCAAGTTCCAGGCCGACATGGGGATCCTGCTCGCGTTCATGTTCTTCCTGAACATGCTGGGCGCGATCTTCCTGCTGCCCGCGCTCGCCGCCTTCCTGCTGAAACCCCACCACCCGGCGGCGCCGGCGGCGGCTCCGACAGCCCCGGCGGCGACGGACTGAGCGCGGCCCGGTGGCGCGCTTCCTCCTCGCGGCGGGCGCGATCGTGCTCGCCGCGGCGGTGGCGATGGGCGCGATCGCCTCGCACGCGGTGCGCAACCCCGCGCATCCCGACGCCGTGCGGCTGCTGCAGACCGCGGTGCTCTACCAGCTCGTCCACGGCCTCGGGATCGTCGTGATCGGCACGATCGCCCGCGGCGCCGCCTCCCGCTGGCTCGCGGCCTCTGGCCTGCTGCTGCTCGCGGGCGTGGTCCTCTTCTGCGGCTCCCTCTACGCGCTCGCCTTCACCGCGAGCTCGCTCGGGATCGTGGCGCCCCTGGGTGGCCTCGCCTTCATCGCGGGCTGGATGGCGCTCGCCGCCTTCGCGCTGCTGGAACGGCGCTAGTCGAGCACCGTCACCGCATCGCCCACGCTCAGGGTGCCGAGCGCCTCGGGCAGCGCGTTGACGCCGAAGCGCACGCCGAACTCCGCGCTCTCGCGGTAGGTGGCCAGGGTCGCGAGCGGCTCGGGGCCGGTCACCTCGCCCGTGGCCTGGTCCGTGGTGGTCACCTGGCAGCGCCCGCAGGGCTTCGCGAGGCCGAGCCGCACGGATCCGACGGCGATGGTCCGCCACCCGTCCTCGGCCCAGGGCTCCCCGCCCGCGACCACGACGTTGGGCCGGAAGCGGTTCATCGGAATCGGCCGCTCGAGGCGGGAATTGAGCTCCGCGAGCGAGGCCTCGGTCGTGACGAGGACCGGATAGCCGTCGGCGAAGCTCACGATCCGGCCCGCGCCCGCGTACTCGGGGCTCACTTCGCGCCGCGTTTCCTCGGGCATGTAGACGAGCCGGCAGTCCATGCCGAGCGCCTGCGAGAGCCAGCGGTCGGCCTCGGGCGAGGGGGCGATGGCGCGACAGCGGCTGTTCCAGACGCGCACGAGGATCGTCTCGCCCTCGTACGGCTCGGCGCTCAACGCGACTTCCCCCGCGTCGGGCGCGGCGAGGCGCAGCTTCCCTTCGCCGATCTCGGTCCACACCGTCGCCATCCGCGGGTGCTCGCGCTGCGTGAGGAAGTCGCCCGCGCGGTCGACCACCATGAAGCGCCGGTCGAAGCGCAGGCCGCGCGGGGTGAGCTCGGCCTTGCCGAGCGCGATCGCGCCGAGGCTCTTGACGGGGTGGATGTGGAGCTGCGAGACGGTGAGCGTCATGGGAGCGGGGAAGATTGTCTTCGGGGGCGTGTAAGGGTACCTTAGCCGCTCCCGGCCGGGGGACCTCCGGCAGCCTTCCATTCCTGAAAGGGGACGCCATGGCTCTCTGGGACAAGTTGATGGGCGAGCTGATCGACATCGTCGAGTGGCTCGACGACACGAACGACACGCTCGCCTACCGCTTCGAGCGCTACCAGAACGAGATCAAGTACGGGGCGAAGCTCGTGGTGCGCGAGGGCCAGATGGCGGCCTTCATCAACGAAGGCCAGCTCGCCGACGTGTTCAAGCCCGGCACCTACGAGCTCACCACCCAGAACCTGCCGATCCTCACGACGCTCAAGGGCTGGAAGTACGGCTTCAACAGCCCGTTCAAGGCGGAGGTCTACTTCGTCTCGACGCGCAAGTTCACCGACCTCAAGTGGGGCACGCCGGGGCCGGCGATGATGCGCGACAAGGAATTCGGCGCCGTGCGCGCCACCGCCTTCGGGATCTACGCGATCCGCGTGAAGGACCCGGGGACCTTCGTGAAGGACCTCGTGGGCACGGACAACCGCTTCACCACCGCGGAGATCCAGGAGAACCTGCGCGGCAAGATCGGCCTGAGGATCAAGGAGGTCATGCCCGAGCTCGGCATCCCGGTGCTCGACCTCGAGGCGAAGGTCACGGAGCTGGGCACGAAGCTGCGCGAGCGCCTCGCCCCCGAGTTCGAGGGCCTGGGCATCGAGCTGGTGGAAGTCCAGGTGCAGGACATCGGCCTGCCGGAGGAGGTGGAGAAGGCGCTCGACAAGCGCGGCGCCATGGCCGCGATCGGCAACCTCCAGGCCTACGCGCAGTACGAGACGGCCTCCGCGATCCGCGACGCCGCGAACAACCCCGGGGGTGCCGCGGGCGCCGGCGTGGGCCTGGGCGCGGGCATCGCGATGGGCGCGCAGATGATGAACAGCATGGGGGCCGCCGCAGGCGCCATGGGCGGCGCCGCGCCGCCCCCGGTTCCCGGCGGCGCGGCCTTCCACGTGGCCGTGGGCCAGCAACAGACGGGCCCCTTCGGGATGGACGCGCTCCAGCAGCAGGCGGCCTCGGGGCAGCTCACGCGCAACACCCTCGTGTGGAAGGCGGGCATGGCGCAGTGGTCGAAGGCGGGCGAGGTGCCCGAGCTCGCCGGGCTCTTCGCCGCCGCGCCGCCGCCGGTTCCTCCCGCCGCCTGAGCGCCGGCTTTCGATCCGGACATCCCCGCGCCACTCCGTCATCCCTGCGAAGGCGGGGATCCAGCCGTTTCTTCGCCTGGATTCCCGCCTGCGCGGGAATGACGGTCGAGGCGCGCGAACGACCGCCCTTCGCCATGGAACAATCCGGCCTCCAGCCCACGCGCCCCGAGACGGAGTTCATCCGCACCTTCCCCTGCGCGGGCTGCGGGGCGAAGCTCGCCTTCGCGCCGGGCACGCGCGAGCTTCGCTGCGAGTACTGCGGCACCGCCAACCAGATCGCGGAGAACGACGCCCGGGTCGAGGAGCTCGACTTCGAGACCTTCCTGAAGGAACTCGAGGGCCGGGGGGAGACCGAGGAGGCCGAGACCGTGCGCTGCGGCAAGTGCGGCGCGGAGCAGACGCTTCCCGCCCACGAGTTCGCGAACTTCTGCGCCTTCTGCCGCGCGCCCGTGGTCGCCCGGGGCTACGCGAACCGGCACCTCAAGCCCAAGTCCCTCGTGCCCTTCCAGGTGGACCGCTCGCGCGCGCAGGAGGCGTTCCGCCGCTGGGTGCGCAGGCTCTGGCTCGCCCCCGGGGACCTCAAGCGCTACGCGCAGAGCGACGCGGGCCTCGACGGCGTGTACCTGCCGTACTGGACCTTCGACTGCAGCACGGCGAGCGACTATCGCGGCGAGCGCGGCGACGACTACTACACGGACGAGACCATCACGACGAGGAACTCCGCCGGCGAGACCGTCACGCAGACCCGGCGCGTGAAGCACACGCGCTGGTCGCCCGCCTCGGGTCACGTCGACGCCCTCCACGACGACGTGCTGGTGATGGCCTCGAAGTCGCTTCCGGAGGCGATCCTCGGGGCGGCGGCGCGCTTCGACCTGAAGGGGCTCGTGCCCTACCAGCCGGATTTCGTGAGCGGCTTTCGCGCCGAGGCCTACCAGCTGGGGCTGCGCGAGGCCTTCCCGGTCGCCCGGCGCGCGATCGACGCGACGGTGGACGCCCTCGTGCGGCGCGACATCGGCGGCGACCAGCAGCGCGTCCACGCCGTCTCCACGCGCTACGACGCCGTCACGTTCAAGCACGTGCTGCTGCCGGTGTGGATCTCGGCCTACCGGTACCGCGACAAGGTCTACCGTTTCCTCATCAACGGCCAGACGGGGGAGGTCTCGGGCGAGAGCCCGAAGTCCTGGTGGAAGATCGCCCTCCTCGTCCTCGGCGTCCTCGCGGTCCTCTTCCTCCTCCTCGTCGTCGCCGGCGGAAAATAAATGGGGACAGTCCCCATTTTCCCGGTGTAACAATCGCCTCGCGAACGGATTGTTACAACGAAAAAATGGGGACTGTCCCCATTTTCTCCTAGAGCTGCTTGAGCATGGTCTCGCCGTCGGAGACCTCGAACTTGCCGGGGCCCTCAATGTTGACGGACTTCACGACGCCGTCGTCGATGAGCATCGAGAAGCGCTGGCAGCGCATCCCCATGCCGCGGGCGGTGAGGTCGAGCCCGAGGCCGAGCTTCTTCGTGTAGTCGGCGCTGCCGTCGGCCATGAAGCGGATCTTGCCGCCCGCCTTCTGGTCGCGGGCCCAGGCGCCCATCACGAACGCGTCGTTCACGGCGAAGCACCAGATCTCGTCCACGCCTTTGGCCTTCAGCTTGTCGAAGTTCGCGAGGTAGCTCGGCACGTGCTTCGCGGAGCAGGTCGGCGTGTACGCGCCGGGCAGCCCGAAGAGGGCGATCTTCTTGCCCTTCACGAGGTCCTCGACCTTGAAGGTGTTGGGGCCGATGGTGCAGCCCCCGCCCTCGACTTCGATGTATTCCTGCACCGTGCCCTCGGGCATGCGGTCACCGGCCTTGATGGTCATTGCGTTTCTCCTGTGCGGGTCTGGGTTGCGCGGGACCCCGGAAGCCGGGGCGATGGGTTCATGCGGAGGAAGCGGCGCGCCGGAAGCTCGCGAGCGCGAGGCCCGCGGCGACGAAGGCGCCGCCGAGCGTGCGGTTCACCCAGCGCAGGTGCGCGGGGTCCTTCATCACGCGGAAGACCTTCGCCGCGAGCGCCGTGTAGGCGGCCATGACGACGAGGTCCACCACGAAGGTCGTCGCGGCGAGGATCGCGTACTGCGGCGCCTGGGGCCGCGCGACGTCGATGAACTGGGGCAGGATCGCGACGAAGAAGATGATCCCCTTCGGGTTCGTGATGTTCACGAGGAAGCCCTTGAGGAAGACCTCGCGCGTGGTACGGGCGCTGTCGGGCATGTCCACGAAGCCCGTGGGCGGCGTGCGCCAGGTGACCACGCCGAGGTAGACCAGGTAGGCCACGCCCAGCCACTTCACCGCCGAGAAGAGCGCCTCGGAGGCGAGGAGCACCGCGCCCAGGCCCACGCCCACGACGACCACGAGGATCATGTTGGCGAGCTGCATCCCCACGCCGTTCCACACCCCGCGGCGGAAGCCGTGGTGAAGGCCGCTCGAGATGCTCGAGAAGACGCCCGGTCCCGGCGTGACCGACAGGATGAAGGTGGCGAGGAAGTAGGTGAGCCAGACTCCGAGGTCCATCAACGTCCCTTCTCGATGGCGCGCCTCGCGATCCGGTCGATGAGGCCGGGGGCGAGGAGCTTGAGCCAAAGGCCGATTTTACCGCGGGCGGTCATGACGACTTCCCGCCTGCGGGTTTCGACGGCTGCGACGATGAGGCGGCAGCACTCCTCCACGCCCATGACCTCGCCTTCCTTCACCGGGCTCACCTCGATCGGCTTGCCGTCGGGCCCCGTGGCGTTCTCGCGGATGCCCGTGGAGACGAAGCCCGGATAGATCATCGTCACGGTCACCCCGGAGCCCGCGAGCTCGATGCGAAGCGAGTCGAAGAAGCCCGTCATCGCGTGCTTGCTCGCGGCGTAGCCCGTGCGCGTGGGTACCCCGGTGCGGCCCGCGAGGCTGGAGATGCCCACGATGCGGCCCCGGGAGGCCTTGAGGTGCGGCAGGGCGTGGTGCGTGCAGTAGACCGCGCCCATGTAGTTCACCTGCATGATGCGCGCGAGGATCGACAGGTCGGCGATGTCCTCGAATCGCGCCCACATGGTGGCGCCCGCGTTGTTGACGAGCGTGTCGATGCGCCCGAAGGCGAGCCGGGTCTCGTCGACGAGGCGCTTGCAGTCCTCCTCGATGGCGACATCCGTGGCGACCGTGATCGCCGCGGCGCCCAGCGCGCGGCATTGCTCGGCCACCGTCCGCAGCTCCGGCCCGCTCCTCGCGGCGAGCGCGAGCTTCGCGCCCTTCGCGGCGAGCTGCCGCGCGAGCTCCGCGCCGATGCCCTTCGACGCGCCCGTGATGACGACGACGTTGTCCTTCATTTTTCGGTCTCGGGATCCGGAATGTGATTGAACGCGATGTGCAGCCCCCCGCGGTTCACGGCCTTGTGGGCGCTCGCGAAGTACACCGCCTGCCTTCCGAAGCGGGCGTTCAGCCTGTCGAGCGTGGCGTAGAGGGATTTCGAGCGGTCCTCGGAGGCGAAGAGCGAGCCGGTGTGGCGCTCCTCGGGCACGAGGTCCGTGAAGGCCATGCCCACCTGCAGGATCGTGCGCCGGTCCCGGGGCCGCCCCGCCCAGAGCTTCTCGAGCGCGTGGAGAAAGGCCATCGTGTCCTGCGTGTCCACCAGGCGCATGTCCGCGTCCCAGCGCGTGCCGTCGAGGTACTTGAGCCCCACGGAGATGCGCGCGGCGTAGTGGCCGCTCTTGCGCAGCCGCATCGCCGCCTTCTGCACGAGGCGGTTGAGCACCGCGAGCGCGTCCGTCGGATTCCGGAGGTCCGGGGCAAGGACGTTCGAGTGCGAGATCGAGCCGGTCTCCGAATCGCGCGTTCCCGCCTCCTCGCCGCGCAGCCGGTCGAACATGATCTCGCCGCCCACCCCGCCCCAGACCGCGCGCAGCTCCTCGCGCGTGCGGCCGCAGAGGTCCTCGACGGTGCGGATGCCGTGGCGGTGCAGGCGCTTCTCCATCTGCTTGCCGATCCCCGAGAGGTCGCGGACCGCGAGCCCGAAGAGGCGTTGAGGCAGCTCCTCCTGGCGGATCAGCACGAGGCCGTCGGGCTTCACCATGTCGGAGGCGGTCTTCGCGATGAAGGTGTTGGGGCCGATGCCGATCGAGGTGCGCAGGCACTCGCCCACCTCGTCGCGCAGCACCGCCTTCACCTTGCGCGCGATCGCGAGCGCGCGCTCGGGCTCGCGCCAGCGGCCCGTGAGCTCGCAGTCCATCTCGTCGATCGAGAGCACCGCGCGCACCGGGGCGACGGTGTCCACGGCGGCGACCGCGCGGTGGTGGTAGTCGATGTAGAGCTCGTGGCGCGCGACCACGAACTCGATCTCCGGGCACAGGCGCCGCGCCTCGGCGACCTTGGTGCCGGTCTTCACGCCGAAGCCCTTGGCCTCCACGCTCGCCGCGATGCACACGGTGGTGTCGGCGAGCATGGGCACCACGCCCAGCGGACGGCCGCGCAGCCGCGGCTCGGCCTGCTGCTCGACCGAGGCGAAGTACGAGTTGAAGTCGACGAGAAGCGACCGGAGCGTCACGCGCGCCACCCCTCAGGCGAGGTCGGTGGACTCCACGAAGGCGCGCACCAGCGCCTCGAGGCCGGCGGCGTCCGCGGCGTCGAAGCGCGCGGGCTTCGGGCTGTCGAGGTCGAGCACGCCGAGGACGCGCCCGTCCTTCATCACCGGGACCACGACCTCGCTCGCCGAGGCGCTATCGCAGGCGATGTGGCCGGGGAAGGCGTGGACGTCGGGGACCACGACGGTGCGCCGCTCGTTCGCGGCGGTCCCGCAAACCCCCTTGCCCAGCGCGATGCGCACGCACGCGGGCTTGCCCTGGAAGGGCCCCAGGACCAGGCCCCCGTCCCTCATCCAGTAGAAGCCCGCCCAGTTGAGGTCGGGAAGGCCGTGGAAGAGCAGGGCGGAGAGGTTCGCGGCGTTCGCCGTGGCATCGCGCTCGCCTTCGAAGAGGGCGCGGGCCTGGGCCTCGAGGCTCGCGTAGAGCTCGGGCTTGGAGGCGGTGGCGGGCGAGGCGGCGAGGGCGAACATGGGCGGACCTGGAGTGTGTTCAGGATATCACCGTGGGGGCGGCGGCCCCCTTGCGTTACGGGACCTTGCCGCGCCGCACGGTGAACCCCGCGCCGCCGTATAATCCCGCTCCTTTCCCGCTGCCATTGCGCGCATGTCCCCCATCCTCCGCATCCTCGGCGCCACCCTCGCGTGCGCCGCGCTTCCGATCATGGCCCAGACGATGAACCCCACCGCCGCAACGCCCCCCGCCGCCGCGAAGAAGCCCCAGGCGATGACGAAGTTCGGCGACCGCCGGGTCGACGACTACTTCTGGCTGCGGGAGAAGTCGAACCCCGAGGTCATCGACTACCTGAAGGCCGAGAACGCCTACACCGAGGCGGTGATGAAGCCGCTCGAGGGCTTCCGCGAGAAGCTCTACAAGGAGATGCTCGCGCGCATCAAGGAGACCGACGAGAGCGTCCCCTACCTCAAGGACGGCTGGTGGTACTACCAGCGCGAGTTCGAGGGCAAGCAGTACCCGGTCTACTGCCGGCGCAAGGGCACCATGGCCTCGCCCGAGGAAGTGATCCTCGACGTGAACGCGCTCGCCGAGGGGAAGAAGTTCACCCAGGTCGGCCTCATGGAAGTGAGCCCCGACGGCACGAAGCTCGCCTACTCGGTGGATTTCTCGGGCTTCCGCCAGTACACGCTGCAGGTGAAGAACCTCGCCGACGGCACGATGCTGCCCGACCGGATCGAGCGCGTGACCTCGCTCGCCTGGGCCTCGGACAGCAGGACCGTGTTCTACGTCGAGGAGCACCCGGACACCAAGCGCAGCTACCGCCTGCACCGCCACCGGACCGGCGAGAAGGACCCGCAGCTCGTCTACGAGGAGAAGGACGAGGCCTTCGACATCGGCACGGGACGCTCGCGCAGCGGGAAGTTCGTCGTGCTCGCCTCGATCGCCAAGGACACGACCGAGATGCGGGTGCTTCCCGCGGACCAGCCGGCGGGCGAGTTCCGCCTGGTCGAGAAGCGGCGCAAGGGGCACGAGTACTTCGTCTCCCACCACGGCGACGAGTTCTGGATCCGCACGAACGACAAGGGGCGCAACTTCCGGCTCGTGCGCGCGCCCGTCGCCACGCCCGGCGCGAGGCACTGGAAGCAGGTGATCGCGCACCGCAAGCTCGTGATGCTCGAGGACGTCGAGATGTTCAAGGACTTCTGGGTCGTGGTCGAGCGCGACAACGGCCTGCTGAAGCTGCGGATCGCCGACTTCAAGTCGGGCGATCACCACTACCTCGACGTTCCCGAGGCGGTGTACTCCACCTACGCGGGCACGAACGAGGAGTACGAGACGGGCACCTTCCGGTTCATCTACGAGAGCCTCGTCACGCCCAAGTCCTGGTACGACTACGACGTGACGAAGCGCACCCGGAAGCTCCTCAAGCAGCAGCCGGTGCTGGGCGGCTACGACCCCTCGCTCTACGCTTCCGAAGCGCTCGTGGCGACCGCGAAGGACGGCACGAAGGTGCCGATCTCGATCGTCTACCGCAAGGACCAGCGCAAGGGCACGCCCCAGCCGCTGCTGCTCTACGGCTACGGCTCGTACGGAATCCCGATGGACCCGTGGTTCCGGTCCTCGCGGATCTCGCTCCTCGACCGCGGGATGATCTACGCCATCGCGCACATCCGCGGGGGAGGCGACCGGGGACGCACCTGGTACGACGACGGCAAGCTCATGAAGAAGAAGAACACCTTCACGGACTTCGTCGCCTGCGCCGAGCACCTCGTCGCCAAGGGCTACACCGCGCCCGACCGCCTCGTCATCCAGGGCGGGAGCGCGGGCGGGCTCCTGATGGGCGCCGTGGTCAACATGCGCCCGGACCTCTTCAAGGCGGTGGTCACGCAGGTGCCGTTCGTGGACGTGATGAGCACGATGCTCGACGCGTCGCTCCCGCTCACGGTGCAGGAGTATCTCGAGTGGGGCAATCCCAACACGGAGCGCGCCTACAAGTACATGCGCTCGTACTCGCCCTACGACAACCTGAGGAAGGGCGACTATCCCGCGATGCTGGTGGAGACCTCGCTCAACGACAGCCAGGTCATGTTCTGGGAGCCCGCGAAATACGTGGCGAAGCTGCGCACCCTCAAGACCGACCGCAACCCGCTGCTGCTGAAGACCATCCTCGAGGCCGGCCACGGCGGGGCTTCGGGCCGCTACGACGCGCTGAAGGAGCTCGCCTTCACCTACACCTTCGTCCTCGACCAGCTGGGCCTCGCCCGTTGACCAACCTCCAGATCTTCGCGGCCTGCGTCGCGATCTGGGGCTCGACCTGGCTCGCGATCACCTTCCAGCTCGGGAAGGTGGCGCCCGAGGCGAGCGTCTTCTACCGGTTCCTCCTCGCCTCGGCGCTCCTCTTCGCCTGGTGCCTCGCGCGCGGGCTGCCCCTCGCCTACAAGGCGCGCGAGCACGCATGGATCGCGCTGCAGGGCATCCTGATGTTCAGCGTGAGCTACGTCTTCGTGTACTACGCCGAGCAGCACGTGGTCTCGGGGCTCGTGGCGGTGGGCTACTCCGCGAGCCCGCTCCTGAACGGCCTCGGGATGCACCTCTTCTTCGGCCAGCCGATGTCGCGGCGCGTCTGGGTGGGGTCGCTCCTGGGCATCGCCGGCATCACGCTCGTCTTCTGGCCGGAGTTCGCGCACCTGCGCGACGACCGCTCGACGGCGCTCGGCGCGTTCTTCACCGCCATCGCCGTCGTGGTCTCCGCCCTGTCCAGCATCGCCGCGCACCGCAACCAGGACGCGGGCCTGCCGATCTGGCAGACGATGGCCTGGGGCATGCTCTACGGGGCGGTCTTCTCGCTCGCATGGACCCTCGCCGTGGGCGAGCCCCTGGGATTCGAGGCCACGGCACCGTACGTGCTCTCGCTCGTCTATCTCGCGATCCTCGGCTCCATCGTCGCCTTCGCGGGCTACCTCACGCTCCTCAAGCGCATCGGCGCCGCGCGCGCCGGCTACATCGGCGTGATGGTGCCCATCGTCGCGCTCGTGATCTCGTCCTTCTTCGAGGGCTTCCGCTGGCAGGCCCTCACCTGGGCAGGCATCGCCGTCTCCGTCGCGGGCAACGCCATCATCCTTCGCCGCTGACGGAGTCGGCGCATCAGGCGCCCTTGCGCGCCTGGAACAGCTCCAGCCCCTTCGCCGCGTCCTTGCGCACCTTCCACTTGAGCGGCGCGAACCAGCCGAGCGCGGCCCCGAGCGGCCCGAGCGCCTGCGAGGCCCAGCACCAGAAGGAGAAGTGGTCGAAGTGGCGCACGATCTTCCCGTCGCGGAAGGCGAAGAGCGCCTCGATGCGGTTGACCACCTGCCGGCCCGTCCTGCTGAAGGTGTAACGCGCGGTCCAATGCGCGCGGCCGCCATCGTCGTCCGCGGAGGCCTCGTCGAGCGTGACCTCGAGGTCGGTGGCGCGAGCGAGGAGCATCCGCCACATGTCGCCCGCGGCCTCGCCCCGGAGCTTCTGGAACACGGGGTCCGAGAAGAAGATCTCCGGGTGGTAGCAGCGTGCCATGCCCTCGGCGTCGCGCCGGGCGAAGGCGGCGTAGAAATCGCGGATGAGGCTCTCGTGCGGGTGCATGGTCGCGTTCCTTGACGGCGGTCAAGCCTTGACCCGAGTCAAGGCCGGGAAAAATCGGGCGTCCCTATACTGCCGCAAAACCTCGGGGTCCGACCCCGATTTCAGGAATCGCAAGCCGGGGCCTGGCCCCGATCCCACCGAGGAGCCCACATGCTGTCGGACATCGAGATCGCCCAGAAGGCGAAGATCAAGCCCATCGGCGAAATCGCCGGAAAGCTCGGCATTCCCACGGAGGCGATCTCGCCCTACGGCCACACGAAGGCCAAGGTCGCGCTCGAGTACGTCGATTCGCTGAAGACGAAGCCCGACGGCAAGCTGATCCTTGTCACCGCCATCAGCCCCACGCCCGCGGGCGAGGGCAAGACCACGACCACGGTGGGCTTGGGAGACGCGCTGAACCACCTTGGCAAGAAGGTCGTCATCTGCCTGCGCGAGCCCTCCCTCGGCCCGGTGTTCGGGATGAAGGGGGGGGCGGCGGGCGGCGGCTACGCGCAGGTGGTGCCGATGGAGGACATCAACCTGCACTTCACCGGCGACTTCAACGCCATCGCGCTCGCGAACAACCTGCTCGCGGCGATGATCGACAACCACATCAACCACGGCAACGAGCTCGGCTTCGACGTCCGGCGCATCGCGTGGAAGCGCGTGATGGACATGAACGACCGGGCGCTCAGGCAGATCACCGTGGCGCTCGGCGGCCCCGCGAACGGCTTTCCCCGCGAGGACGGCTTCGACATCGTCGTCGCCTCCGAGGTGATGGCGATCTTCTGCCTCGCCACGAGCCTCGCGGACTTGAAGGAGCGCCTCGGCAAGATCGTGTGCGGCTACACCAAGGACCAGAAGCCGATCCTCGCGCGCGACCTCAAGTGCCACGGCGCGATGGCCGCCCTCCTCAAGGACGCGCTCGCCCCGAACCTCGTGCAGACGCTCGAGCACACGCCCGCGTTCATCCACGGCGGCCCCTTCGCCAACATCGCCCACGGCTGCAACTCGGTGCTCGCCACGCAGACGGCGCTCAAGCTCGGCGACTACGTGGTGACGGAAGCGGGTTTCGGCGCGGACCTCGGCGCGGAGAAGTTCGTCGACATCAAGTGCCGCAAGGCGGGGCTCAAGCCCGCGGCGGTGGTGCTGGTGGCCACGATCCGCGCGCTCAAGTACCACGGCGGCATCGACGTGAAGGAGCTGGGAAAGCCCAACCTCGAGGCGCTCGCGAAGGGCATCACGAACATCGAGCGCCACGTGAACAACATCCGCAACAACTACGGGTTGCCGTGCGTGGTGTCGATCAATCACCGCACGGAGGACACGGACGCGGAGGTGAAGCTGCTGATGGACAAGCTCGCGCACCACGGCGCGAAGGTGATCCTCGCGCGCCACTGGGCCGAGGGCGGCAAGGGCGCGGTGGACGTGGCGAAGGAGGTCGTGGCGCTCTGCGAGCAGCCCAACAGCTTCAAGTTCGTCTACGAGGAGGCGGCCCCCCTCTGGGACAAGATGAAGGCGATCGCCACCAAGATCTACGGCGCCTCCGACATCACGGCGGATTCCAAGGTGCGCGGCCAGATCAAGCGCCTGCAGGAGTCCGGCTACGGCCACTACCCGGTGTGCGTGGCGAAGACCCAGTACTCGTTCTCCACGGACCCGCAACTGCGGGGCGCGCCCTCCGGGCACGTGGTGAACGTCCGCGAGGTGCGCCTCGCCGCGGGGGCGGAGTTCGTCGTCATGATCTGCGGCGACATCATGACCATGCCGGGGCTTCCCAAGGTGCCCTCGGCCTGCGCCATCGACGTGGACGGGAACGGGAAGATCGTCGGCCTGTTCTGACCCGCGTCGTTTCGCGTAGAATCGCGCGCTGAATCGCAGGACGGCCCGCCCCCACCCGGGGCGGGTTCGTCTTTTCAGGGACCTACCCGGACCCATGGCGCCCCACACCAAGCTTCCGCCCCTTCCCCCCGAGGCGCTCGCCGACGAGCGCGCCATCGCCGCCGCCGCGACGAAGGCGGTCGACCGCGCGCGTGCGGGCGACATCCGCGGCGGCCTCGCCCTCGCGCTGCAGGCCCACCGCCAGGCCCAGGGCCTCGCGCTCCCCTCGGGGGAGCTCGCCGCGCTCAACGCCGCGGCCACCGTCCACGGCATCCGCGGCGACCTCATGGCCGCGGTCGCCGCGGGCATCGATGCCTGCGTCCTCGCCCGCAAGCTCGGCGCGCGCGCGATCCACGGCCACGCGCTCGTCACCATCGCCACCTCCGCGTTCCGGCTGGGCATCCTCCCGCAGGCGAAGACGTATCTCGAGGAATGCCTCGAGCGGGCGCGGGAGGAGGGCGACGCGAGGCTGGAGGCGAGGGCCCGCATCGCGCTCGGCATCGTGCTGGGCGATTCCGGGAATTTCGACGCGGCGGCCGTTCAGGTCGCCCGCGCCTTCCTGCTCGTGCGCCAGAGCGGGGACTCGACCAGTCCCGCGCGCGTCATCACCAACCTCGCCAACGTGCACCGCAAGCGCGCCGCCGCCCTCGCGCTGGCGGGGGACCGCGAGCGCCTCGAGCTCGAGTGCGAGGAGGCGGAATCGCTGGCCTGGAAGGCGCTCGAGTCCGCCCGGGGCGAGGGCAATCTCGCGGTGCAGGTCGACGCCTTCGCGATCCGCGCCCAGACCTGCGCCCTTCGGGGCGATTCGCGGTGGGCGGCGGAGCATTTCGGCTCGGCGGTCCGGGCCGCGCGGGAGACGGGCCTCTCGGCCCCCCTCGCCATGGCCCTCGCAGGGCTGGGCCGTTCCCGGCTGGGCCTCGGGGATGTCCAGGGCGCGCTCGAAGCCTGGCGGGAAGCCCACGAGGTCGCCAGCGCCCTGCGGCCCTCGGAGCGCATCGCCGAGGCTTGCCGGGGCCTCGCCGAGGTCCACGCCCGCGCCGGCGACGAGCTGGGGGAGCGCCGCTGGCGCGAGCGCGCCGCGGCCGAGTCCGCCGAGTTCTCCCACGCCTGCGACCAGACCCGCGCCCAGCTCCGCGCCTTCCTCATCCCCTAGCCCCCTAGCCCCCTTCTCTGTTACATCCAATAAATGGGGACTGTCCCCATTTAAAGGCTGTAACACGGGGTCGAGGGTGGGCACGACTGCGGAATATTCCGCAGCCGGGCGATGGAGACGGGGGGCCGACTTCGGGGATAATCGGGGCTACCCGGCCGATTGAACCGGGGCCCGACAATGAACAAGCCCGGCGACCTTCCTCTCACGGCGCACAGCCTCGCCCGCCACTTCATCGCCAACGCCTGGGTGGCGCCGGCCGGCGCTCGCACGATCCCCGTGGTCGATCCGAGCACGGGCGAGGTCTTCGCCGAGATCGCGCGCGGAGGGGCGGCGGAAATCGACCTCGCGGTGCGCGCGGCGCGCAAGGCCTTCGAGGGCGCCTGGGGCGCGCTCGCCCCCGCCGAACGCGGGCGGCTGCTCACCAAGCTCTCCTACCTGCTCGCCCGGGACGCGGACCGGCTCGCGCGCATCGAATCGCGCGACGTCGGCAAGCCCCTCTCGCAGGCGAAGCGCGATATCGCCGCCACGGCGCGCTACTTCGAGTACTACGCCGGCGCC
The DNA here is from genome assembly GCA_044220635.1 of Usitatibacteraceae bacterium. Classification (GTDB taxonomy): domain Bacteria; phylum Pseudomonadota; class Gammaproteobacteria; order Burkholderiales; family Usitatibacteraceae; genus JBGAQP01. The sequence continues at coordinate 11,388 of JBGAQP010000024.1, read as the reverse complement.
TGCGACAAGCTCGCGGGCGAGGTGCTGCCCTACACCCCGGGCTACGCGGTGATGGTGCTGCGCGTGCCCTTCGGCGTGACGGGCCACATCATCCCCTGGAACTATCCGTCCCAGATCTTCGGGCGCAGCGTCGGCGCCTCGCTCGCCGCGGGCAACGCCTGCGTCGTGAAGCCGCCCGAGGACGCGAGCCTGGGACTGCTCGAGATCGCGCAGCTCGCGCTCGAGTCCGGCTTCCCCGAAGGCGCGCTCAACGTCGTGACGGGCTACGGCCCCGAGGCGGGCGCGGCGCTCTGCGCGCACCCGGGCATCGACCACATCTCCTTCACGGGCTCGCCCGCCACCGGGACCCTCGTCTCCCAGGCCGCGGCCGCGCACCACTGCCCCGTGACGCTCGAGCTCGGCGGCAAGAGCCCGCAGATCGTCTTCGCGGACGCGGACCTCGAGGCCGCCGTGCCGGTGATCGTGAACGCGATCGTGCAGAACGCGGGGCAGACCTGCAGCGCGGGCAGCCGCCTGCTCGTCGAGCGCTCCGCGTACGAGGCGGTGCTCGCGAAGGTCGGCGAGCGGATCTCGGCGATGAACTGCGGCGTGGCGGAGCGCGACCCTTCGCTGGGGCCGCTCGTGAACGCGAAGCAGCTCGAGCGCGTGCGCGGCTACGTGCGCCGCGCGACCGAGGACGGCGTGAGGCTCGCGGCGCAGGGCAAGGTCGGCGCGGACGCCCCCGAGGGCGGCTTCTACCACCCGCCGATGCTCTTCGCGGACGTGCCGCCCGATCACCCGATCGCGCAGGAGGAGGTCTTCGGCCCGGTGCTCGTGGCGATGCCCTTCGCGGACGAGGCCGAGGCAGTCCGCCTCGCCAACGGCACGCCCTACGGGCTCGTCGCGGGCGTGTGGACGAAGGACGGCGCGCGCCAGCTGCGGCTCGCGAAGGCGCTGCGCTCCGGGCAGGTGTTCGTGAACGACTACGGCGCGGGCGGCGGCGTGGAGCTGCCCTTCGGCGGCGTGAAGAGGAGCGGCCACGGCCGCGAGAAGGGATGGGCGGGGCTTCTGGGCTTCACCACTTTGAAGACCGTGGCCATCAAGCACGGCTGACGGGACGACAATGCAGAACATCGGCAAGTACCAGGTCATCCGCGAGCTCGGCCGCGGCGCCTCCGGCAAGGTCTACCTCGCGGAGGACCCGTTCGCGAAGCGCAAGGTCGCGATCAAGGTCGCGTTCCCCGAGGCGCTGAAGTCGAGCGAGGACGGGGCGTTCTACCGCAGCATGTTCATGAACGAGGCCGCGCTCGCGGGCAAGCTGAACCACCCGCACATCGTGCAGATCTACGACGCGGTGGTCGAGGACGACTTCAGCTACATCGTGATGGAGTTCGTCGAGGGCGGCACCCTCGAGAAGTTCTGCCAGCCCGAGACGCTGCTCGAGCCGCGCGAAGTCGCCGAGATCATGTTCAAGTGCGTGCGGGCGCTCGCCTTCGCGCAGTCGCTCGGGCTCACGCACCGCGACCTCAAGCCCGGCAACATCCTCCACCTCGACGGCACCGACATCAAGATCGCGGACTTCGGGGCCGCGATCAACAAGGTCTCGGACCGCACGATCATCACCAACGTGGGCTCGCCCGCCTACATGGCACCGGAGCTCGTCACGGGTGCGGCCCAGGCCTCCCACCTCTCGGACATCTACGCGCTCGGCGTGGTGATGTACTACCTGCTTACCGCGCGGCTCCCGTTCACGGGCGCCAACACGATGAGCGTGATCTACCAGATCGTGAACACCGAGCCCGAGCCGCCGAGCGCGCACCGGCAGGGTCTTTCCCCGGAGCTCGACGCGATCGTGATGAAGGCGATCTCCAAGGACCCGGCGAAGCGCTTCGCGAGCTGGGAGGAGTTCGGCCAGGCGCTCGCCGAGACCTGGAAGCACGAGGCGAAGGCCGAGGAGAGGCGCGGGCAGTCGGACACGGAGCGCTTCAGCCTCGCGCGCACGCTGCCCTTCTTCCGCGAGTTCCCCGAGAACGAGCTCTGGGAGGTGCTGCGCATCAGCAAGTGGGCGAAGTTCAAGCCCGACACCGCGCTGATCAAGGAAGGCGACCACGGCGACTCGTTCTTCATCCTCGCCGGCGGCTACGTGCGGGTCACGCGCGGCAAGCGCACGCTCAACGTCCTCTCGGCGGGCGATTGCTTCGGCGAGATGTCCTACCTCGCCCACAAGGACGCGCCGCACCGCTCCGCGACGGTCACGACGACCTCGGACTGCATCGTCATCAAGATCCGCGCCGAGGACCTGCGCGCCTCCTCGCTCAGCTGCCGCCGCCTCTTCGACGAGCGCTTCCTCAACACCCTCGTCGAGCGCCTCGAGACCGCCAACCAGCAGCTCGCCGTCATGTCCTGAGGGGCGCGGTCCCGCCCCTGGGTGTCGACCGGCGGCGGGTCGTCCGGTCGAACACCGTTCCCGCTGCCTGGATTACTTGGGGGCGCTCAGGAAATAGAAGGCGAAGAAGGTCGCGATCATCAGGAACGCGAGGACGATCTTCGTCACCGCGGCGAAGAGCAGCCCCAGCCAGGTTCCGAACCCCACCTTCGCGGCCTGCTCGAGCTTGCGCCGCGCGATGTACTCCCCGATCACCGCGCCCACGAAGGGCCCGAGGATGAGGCCCACGATCCCGAAGACGAGCCCGAGGAGCGCGCCGAGCGTGGCGCCCACGAGCGCCTGGGGGCTCGCCCCCGCCCGCTTGGCCCCCAGGAGAGAGGCGACGAAGTCGAGGAGCAGGGCGAGCGCGCCCAGCGCCCCGATCGCGAGCAGGCCGACCCAGCCCACGCGCGTGAACTGCTCGGCCCACGCGGCGATGAAGAGCCCGGCGAAGACGAGGACGACGCCGGGAATCGCGGGCAGGATCGTGCCGAGCACGCCGATGGCGACGACGATGGCGGCGAGGAAGAAGTAGAAGATGGTTTCCATGACGTTCGGGATGCGCCGCGGGCGCCGCGGCTGCGCCCATTCTAGTCCGGCGCAGCCCCGGGCCGCGGCAACAGCCAGGGAATCGCGAGATAGAGCGCGCCAGCGAGGATCGCGAGCGCCCGGAAGCCCGCGTTGAGGGCCACCAGCGTGGCGAGCACCGCGCCCACGACCGAGGCGCAGCCGTTCACCGCCCACATCCAGGGGATGAGTTCCGGCGAGCGCGCGCCCGCGGCGGCGAGGCCCGTGGGCAGCGGCATGCCCATCGCCGTGGCGAGCGGGGCGATGAGCGCGAGGGCGGCCGCGACGCGCAGCGGCGCCTCGAGGCCGAGGAGCGCGTGCTGCAGCGCGGGCAGCGCCAGCGCGTAGGCGAAGGCGAGGCCCGCGATCGTCGCGGCCACGAGGGCGAGCGAGCGGCGCGAGGCCACGCCGAGGCGCGGCGCGAGCCGCGAGCCGATCGCCGCGAAGGCGAGGAACCCGGCGAGCACGACGGCCACGGCGTAGAGCGGGTGCCCGAGCACGAAGACGAACTTCTGGATGAACGCGATCTCGACGAACATGAAGCCGAAGCCGATCGCCGCGAAGTAGCCCGCGATCGGCCAGGGAAAGCGCCCCGCCGCCGCCGCGCGCAGCCGCGGCGACAGGGCGAGGGGAGCCACGATCAGCGCGAGCGAAAGCGGCAGAGCCTGCAGGAGCGTCGCGAGGAGGATGGGGTAGCCCCACTCGACGAGCGCGAGCCCCCCCTGCTCGCGCAAGGACCAGAGCTGCGGGAGTGTCGCGAGCCGGAGCGTCTGGTGGAAATAGGGCCGGTCGTCGGTGGCGGGCGAGAGGTCGAAGGCGTAGCGCGCCGCGAATCCGTCCCGCGCGCCCGAAAGCAGCGCTCCGATGCCCTCGTGGAAGTCGTTCGAGCGCAGCACGTTGAAGCGGTTCGCCTCGGGGGCCGAGAGCCCCGGGAGCCAGTCGAGGTCGAAGGAGCGCGCGGCGGCGAAGTCGCGCAGCGCCGCGAGCTCGCGCGGCTCGAAGGCGCCCTTCTTCACGAGCAGGGTCGCGGTCTTCCAGCCGCGCACGAGCGCGAGGCTCGCCGCGGGATCGATCCCCGCGCGCTCGAGGGCCGGGCGCGCGGTGGCCACGAGCTTCAGGGTGTCGCGCGGCGGCAGGTTCACCCAGCGGGTGATGGAGAGGATCCCGCCGGGGGCGAGCGCCCCGAGGTAGTCGCCGAAAGCCTCCACGGTGTAGAGGAGGATTTCCGAGAGCGCGTGCAATCCCCCGGCGGAGGCGCCGAAGGCGTCGCCCTGCGCGAGCTGGACGAGGTCGTAGCGCGGCCCCGCGCGCGCGGCGAAGGCGCGCGCCTCGGCGACGTGCACCGCGACCCCGGGCTGGCCGTAGGGATCGCCCGAGAAGGCGCGCTGCTCCTCGCGAACGACCTCGACGATCGCGCGATGCACTTCGACGGCATCGACTTGCGAGGCGCGGTGGTGCAGCGCCTGCAGCACGTCGGTGCCCGTGCCGGATCCGAGGACGAGCACGCGCGCGGGCTTCGCGAGCGCGTGGTAGGCGGCGGCGGAAGTCAGGTGATCGAGCCAGGCGAGGGGCTCGCGGTTGCCGTCGAAGCGCTGGATCGGCGCGGGGCCGTCGCCGTCGACGAAGAGCGCGAGCTGCTCCGGGGGCCCCGAGGGCGCGGCGAGGCTCAGCCCCGGCGCGTGGCGCAGGGGCACCACGGCGTTCTCCACGATCGTCAGGTGGCCCATGGGCCCGGGCCGCTCGGAGACGACGCGCGCGCCCGTCGCGCGCAGCGCCTGCGAGAGGTCCTTGTAGGGCGAGGGATCGAGCCGCGCCCAGGGGGAGAGGCCGAGCGCGAGGACCGCGGCCGCGCCCGCGAGGCTCGCGAGGAGCGCGCGGCGCGTCCCCGCGGCCACGGCGCCTCCGGCGAGCGCGAGCACGGCCACCGATTGCAGGACGACGAGGGGATGCCAGGCCCAGAGCGCGGCGACCACGGCCACGCAGCCCGCCGCGGCGCCGCCGATGTCGAAGGCGTAGATGCGGTGGGCCTCGCGCGGGTGCGCGGCGAAGGCGAGGCACACGCAGGCCGCGGCGAAGGCGAAGGGCACGGCGAAGACCAGGTAGAGCGCGACGAGCCAGCCCCACTGCGAGAGGTCCCAGGTCGCCTCGAGCGCGTTGAAGGGAACGGCCTGGGCGACGAGGAAGCCGGCGGGCGCGGAGAAGGCGAAGAGGGTGGCCGCGGCCGTGAACGAGAGCCGGAAGCGCGCGAGGAGCGGCGCGCGCCACACGGCGACGAGCGAGCCGCTCGCGCCGTAGCCGAGCAACGCCACGCTGATCACGAGGTAGGCGAAGTGGTGCCACTGCACGATCGCGAGCAGCCGCGTGAGCAGCACCTCGTAGGCGAGGGCGGCCGCGGAGACGAGCGCGACGGCGGCGAGCGGCGGCCGTGCGCCGTCCGGGCGGGGTTGCGCCGAGGCGATCAGTGCCCCCCGGTGAGCGGCACGAAGCGCACGGGCAGGATCTGCCGCGTCGACACCGAACCGTCGGGGCGCTTCTCGACGAGCATCAGGTGCTGGACGGAGAAGGGCGTGCCCACGGGGATCACCATGCGCCCGCCGGGCTTGAGCTGCTTCACGAGGGGCGGGGGCACGTGGCTCGCCGCCGCGGTCACGACGATGGCGTCGAAGGGGGCCCGGTCCTCCCAGCCGTGGTAGCCGTCGCCGACCTTCACCGTCACGTTGGCGTAGCCGAGCGCGCGCAGGCGCCCGGTCGCCTCGCGGCCCAGGGGCTCGACGATCTCGATCGTCGCGACGGACCCCACCAGCTCCGCGAGCACCGCCGCCTGGTAGCCCGAGCCGGTGCCGATCTCGAGCACGGAGTGCCCCGCGCGGGGCTCGAGGAGGTCGGTCATGAGCGCGACGATGTAGGGCTGGGAGATCGTCTGGCCGTGGCCGATGGCGAGCGGGCGGTTGTCGTAGGCGCTCGCCTCCGAGCCGCGCGGCACGAAGCGGTGGCGCGGGATGCGTCCCATCGCCTCGAGCACCTTCGGGTCGATCCGCGAGCGTCCCGTCTCCGGGCCGGTGGATTCGGCGAGGCGGGCGATCGTCGCCACCATCGCGCGGCGCTCGCGGGCGTAGTCGTCCTGCGCCCCGGCCGGGCCGGGAACGGACAGCGCGACGGTAAAGATCGTGACAACCGCGCGGAAGGATGCCCGGGAGCCCATTTTGCTATCCTAGCCGAGACGATTCCCCCCCGGGTCCCCATGAACGCCGTGCGCGACGAGCAGTCCCCCGCGGTCCCGCCGAAACGCGCGAGCGTGGGTGCCGCGCTTCGGGCAGCGCTCCCGGAGGAATCGGTCATCGCCGGGCGCGAGGAGCTCACGCCCTACGAGTGCGACGGGCTGTCCGCCTACCGCGCGACGCCGCTGGTGGCGGTGATCCCCGCCACCGAGGAGGAGGTGGCCGCGGTGCTGCGGGTGGCCCGCGAGTCCTCCACGCCGGTCGTCGCACGCGGCTCGGGCACCGGGTTGAGCGGCGGGGCGCTGCCCAATCCCGACGGGATCCTGATGTCGATGGCGAAGTTCAACCGCATCGTCGCGGTGGACGCGCTCGCCCGCACGGCCCGGGTGCAGCCGGGCGTCACGAACCTGCGCATCTCGCAGCACGTGGCGCCGCTCGGCCTCTACTACGCGCCCGATCCCTCGAGCCAGATCGCCTGCTCCATCGGCGGCAACGTCGCGGAGAACGCGGGCGGCGTGCACTGCCTCAAGTACGGACTCACGGTGCACAACATCCTGCGGGTGCGGGCGATGACGATCGAGGGCGAGGCGCTCGAGCTGGGGTCGGAAGCGCTCGACGCCCCCGGCTACGACCTGCTCGCCGCGATCACCGGCTCCGAGGGGTTGCTCGCGATCCTGCTGGAAGTGACGGTGAAGCTGCTCCCGAAGCCCGAGGTCGCGCAGGTGGCGATGGCCTCGTTCACGGACGTGGAGAAGGCGGGCGAGGCGGTGGCGGCGGTCATCGGCGCGGGGATCGTCCCCGCGGGGCTCGAGATGATGGACAAGCTCGCCACGCGCGCCGTGGAGGGTTTCGTGCGCGCGGGCTACGACCTCGAGGCCGAGGCGATCCTGCTGTGCGAGTCCGACGGCACGCGGGAGGAAGTCGACGAGGAGATGGCCAAGGTGGGCGAGGTGATGCGCGCGGCCGGGGCCACGGACATCCGCGTTTCGCGCGACGAAGCCGAGCGGCTGCGCTTCTGGTCGGGGCGCAAGGCCGCGTTTCCCGCCGTGGGCCGCATCTCGCCCGACTACTATTGCATCGACGGCTCGATCCCGCGCGGGGCGGTGGGGCGCGTGCTCGGCCGGATCGGAGAGCTTTCCGCGCACTACGGGCTTCGCTGCGCGAACGTCTTCCACGCGGGAGACGGCAACCTCCATCCCCTGATCCTCTACGACGCGAACGTCGCCGGCGAGCTCGAGAAGACGGAGGCCTTCGCCGCCGACATCCTCGAGCTGTCGATCGCGGTGGGCGGCACGATCACCGGCGAGCACGGCGTGGGCGTGGAGAAGATCAACCAGATGTGCAGCCAGTTCCGTCCCGCCGAGCTCGCCCAGTTCCACGCGGTCAAGGCGGCCTTCGACCCCGAGGGGCTGCTCAACCCCGGCAAGGGCGTTCCGACGCTGCACCGCTGCGCGGAATACGGCGCGATGCGCGTGAGCGGGGGGCAGCTGCCGCATCCCGAGCTGCCGCGCTTCTGATGGCCGCCATCGCCCTTGCGGACTCCCGCTCCGAGATCCTCGCGCGGCTCGCCGCCGTGCGCCCGCCGCTCACCGTGATCGCGGAGGACGAGGCGCTCGCCCCCTACGAGACCGACGCGCTCATCGCGCACCGCGCGCGCCCGATGCTCGCGGCGATCCCCGACACCGAGGAGCAGGCGCGCGCCGTGGTGCTCGCCTGCCGGGCCCGGGGCGTGCCCGTGGTCTCGCGCGGGGCGGGCACCGGCATCTCGGGCGGGGCGATCCCGCGCCCCGACGGCGTGCTGCTGGTGCTCGCGCGCATGCGCAGGCTGCGCAAGCTCGATCCGATCGCGCGCCTCGCCGTCGCGGAGCCGGGCGCGACCAACGCTTCGCTCAGCGAGGCGGGCGCGCCCCACCGCCTGCATTTCGCGCCGGACCCCTCCTCGAGCATCGTCTCCTCGATCGGCGGCAACGTCGCCGAGAACGCGGGCGGCATCCACTGCCTCAAGTACGGCCTCACGGTGCACAACATCCTCGCGCTGCGCGCGATCGACGGCGAGGGCGAGCTCCTCGAGATCGGCTCCGCGGCGCTCGACTGCGCGGGCTTCGACCTGCTCGCCCTGATGAACGGCAGCGAGGGCAACCTCGGCGTGCTCACCGAGGTGACGGTGCGCCTGATCCCGGAACCCGAGGCGGTCGAGACGCTGCTCGCCGTGTTCCCCGATCCGCGCTCGGCCGCGGCGGCCGTGGGCGAGATCATCGGGGCGGGAGTCATCCCCGCGGCCCTCGAGATGATGGACCGCATCGTGATCGAGGCCTGCGAGAAGGTCATGCACGCGGGCTTTCCCGAGGGCGCGGCGGCACTCCTGCTCGTGGAGCTCGACGGCGCCGCGGAAGAGGTCGCGGACCAGGTCGGCAAGGTGCGCGCGATCCTGGAAGGCGGCGGCGCGACCGAGGTCCGCCAGGCCCGGACGGCCGGGGAACGCGCGACGCTCTGGCGCGCGCGCAAGGGCGCGTTCGCGGCGCTCGCGACCTTCAACCCCGACTACTACACGATGGACGGCTCGATTCCCCGCCGCGAGCTCCCGGACATGCTCGACCGGATCGCGGGCCTTTCGCGCGAGTACGGCCTCACGGTGGGCAACGTCTTCCACGCGGGCGACGGCAACCTCCACCCGTGCATCTTCTACGACATCTCGAAGCCGGGGGAGCTCGAGCGCGCCGAGGAGCTCGGCGGGCGCATCCTCGAGGCCTGCCTCGACGCGGGCGGCAGCATCACCGGCGAGCATGGCGTTGGCATCGAGAAGCTCAGGCAGATGTGCTCCCAGTTCCGCGACGCCGAGATCGCCGCCTTCCACGACGTGAAGCGCGCCTTCGATCCGGACGCGCTCCTCAATCCCGGCCGCGCCGTGCCCACGCTCAAGCGCTGCGCCGAGTGGGGCGGGCTGCACGTGCGCGGCGGCCGGCTCCCGCGCCCCGAGATCCCCCGTTTCTGACATGGCCGACGATTTCATCCGCGAGATCCAGGACCGCATCCGCGACCACGCGGGGCGCCGGGCGCCGCTTCGCATCCGCGGCGGCGGCACGAAGGATTTCTACGGCGCGGCGCTTTCCGGCGAGCTCCTCGAGGTCGCGGGGTACGCGGGAGTCGTAGCCTACGAGCCGCGCGAGCTCGTCGTCACCGTGCGCGCGGGCACGCGGCTCGCGGACCTCGAGGCCGCGCTCGCCGCCGAGCGCCAGATGCTGCCCTTCGAGCCGCCCCACTTCGGCGAGGGCGCGACCATCGGCGGCACCGTCGCCGCGGGGCTTTCGGGGCCCAGGCGCGCCTACGCGGGCGCGGTGCGCGACTTCGTCCTCGGCGCGCGGATCGTCAACGGCAAGGGCGAGGACCTCTCCTTCGGCGGCCGAGTGATCAAGAACGTGGCGGGCTACGACGTCTCGCGCCTGATGGCGGGCGCCTTCGGCACGCTGGGCGTGCTGACCGAGCTCTCCTTCAAGGTGCTGCCGCGCCCCCCGGCGGAAACCACGCTCGCCTTCGAGATGGACGAGAAGACGATGATCGAGCGCGTGAACCGCTGGGCGGGGCAGCCCCTGCCGCTCTCGGCGAGCGCGTGGACGGGCGGCCGGCTCGAGGTGCGGCTCTCCGGCGCGGCGAGCGCGGTGGCCGCGGCGCGCGCGAAGCTCGGCGGCGAAGAGGTGCCCGGGCGCGACGGGTTCTGGCGCGACCTGCGCGAGCAGCGCCTGCCCTTCTTCCGCGCGGGCGAGCCCCTGTGGAGGCTCTCGGTCCCGCAGACCGCGGCGCCCCTCGCCACGCCGCACCCGCAACTGATCGAGTGGGGCGGGGGGCTTCGCTGGGTGAGCGGGGCGCTGGATGCGCGGCAGGTCCGCGCGGCCGTCGAGCGCGCGGGCGGGCACGCGACGCTCTTTCGCGCGACGGACAAGTCCGCCGGCGCCTTCCACCCGCTCCAGCCCGCGATCGCGAAGATCCACCGGCGCCTCAAGGCGGCCTTCGATCCGGCGGGCATCCTCAATCCCGGACGCCTCTACGACTTCTGAACCGATGTACACCCTGCATTACTCCCCCGGCTCCTGCGCGCTGATCGTGCATTGCCTGCTCGAGGAGTTCGGCGTCGCCTTCGAGGCGAAGCGCGTCGACCTCGAGGGCGGCGAGCACCGCCGCGAGCCCTATCTCGCGATCAACCCGAAGGGCAAGGTGCCCGCGCTCGTCACGCCCGAGGGCGTGCTGACGGAATGCGTGGCCATCCTCGAGCACCTGTGCGATCGCCACGGCGACGGGCGGCTGCTGGCGAAGGCCGGCACCTGGCGGCGCGCGAAGACGCTCGAACAGGTGGCCACGCTCGCCACCGAGATCCATCCGCTCTTCGGCCGCTTCTTCCACGACGACGACTTCTCCGCCGACGAGGCGGTGCGCAAGGCCGTCAAGGCGCATGGCGCCGAGAAGCTGGTCGCGTGGTTCCGCGAGGAGGACGCGAGGCTCACCCGCGAGTGGTGGTCGGGCGAGTCGCTCACCGTCGCGGACTTCTACTTCATGGTCGTCGCGCGCTGGGGCCGCTGGCTCGACCCGCCGGCCACGCGCCTTCCCAACATCGAGCCCTTCATGAAGCGCATGGGCGCGCGGCCCTCGGTCGCGCGCGCCATGGCCCGCGAGGGCATCACGCCGTTCGGCACCTGATGCAGACCAACCTCGCCGACTGGATCAAGGACACGCCGCAGGGCGCGGAAGCCGACGCGATCCTGCGCAAGTGCGTGCACTGCGGCTTCTGCCTCGCGACCTGCCCTACCTACACGCTGCTGGGCGACGAGCTCGACAGCCCCCGCGGGCGCATCTACCTCGTGAAGCAGGCGCTCGAGGGTGCGCCGGTCACGGCGCGCACCCAGCTGCACCTCGACCGCTGCCTCACCTGCCGCTCCTGCGAGACCACCTGCCCCTCGGGGGTGCAGTTCGGGCGGCTCGTGGACATCGGCCGCGGCATCGTCGCCGGGAGGGTCGCGCGCCCCCGCGTGGAGGCGCTGCGCCGCTGGGTGCTCCGGAAGGCGCTCACCGCGCCGGCGCTCTTCGGCGCCGCGCTCGCCCTCGGCCGGATCGCGCGCCCGCTGCTGCCCGCCGCGCTCAGGCGCAAGATCCCGGAGCGCGCGGCGCCCGGCGAGCGTCCGGGCGCGCGCCACCCGCGGCGCATGCTCC
>JBGAQP010000023.1:0-68592 GCA_044220635.1 Usitatibacteraceae bacterium | reverse complement strand
GGGGGCCGCCGGGGCGGGGGGGGAGGGGGGGGTCGGAGCCTGTTTCGGGGCCTCTTTCTTCGGCATGCAATCCGGGTGCTGAATGCCCTGGGTGAGCACGCAGTTGCCCTGCGCATCGCGAACGGGGACGCCCTGCGCATCCGTGAGGACGGGTTCGGTCGTGCTGGCGAACGCGCCAGTAGCGAGCGCCGTGGCCGCCGCGCCGAGCACCAGCTTCCCAAGCGAGGAAATCTTCATATCGGAACTCCCAAGAGATATTGAGTGATTGTTCTGCCGTTGCAGCATTTTTCTGGAGGCTCTCGCCCGAAACTGCTCGCAACATCATACACAAAGGGGGGTTGTTTCGACAACCGAAAGGTGGGGTTTTCGCAACAGTGTGGGGCTCGGCGTTGCGTTTTCGTCACATGGGCCGGCGCCGTGTCGCGCCTTGGAAACGCCCCCTGGGGTGTGCTAAAATTTCCCTTTTGCGCTTCCTCAAAAGCTGCTGCAAAACAACAACTTAGGACGTCACACCGGGGAAGCCGCCCGCGCGCGTCGCCAAGGAGCCCATGGAACAGTTCGCCAAGGAAACCCATCCGATCAGCCTCGAACAGGAGATGCGCCGCTCCTACCTCGACTACGCGATGAGCGTGATCGTCGGACGCGCGCTTCCGGACGTGCGCGACGGGCTCAAGCCCGTGCACCGGCGGATCCTCTTCGCGATGCACGAAGCCAACAACGTCTGGAACCGACCCTACGTGAAATGCGCCCGCGTCGTGGGCGACGTGCTCGGCAAGTACCACCCCCACGGCGATACGGCGACCTACGAGGCCCTGGTGCGGATGGCCCAGGACTTCTCCATGCGCTACCTGCTCGTCGACGGTCAGGGCAACTTCGGCTCGATCGACGGCGACTCGGCCGCCGCCTACCGCTACACCGAGTGCCGCCTGCAGAAGATCGCCGGGGAGCTGCTCGCCGACATCGACCAGGAAACCGTCGATTTCGTCCCGAATTACGACGGCAAGGAGCAGGAGCCCGCGGTCCTGCCCGCGAAGTTTCCCAACCTCCTCGTGAACGGCTCCTCGGGAATCGCGGTCGGCATGGCGACCAACATCCCGCCGCACAACCTGGGCGAGGTGGTCGACGCCTGCCTCGCGCTTCTCGAGAACCCGGACATCGACATCGAGGAGCTCATCGCGATCGTCCCGGCGCCGGACTTCCCGACCGCCGGGATCATCCACGGCACCGCGGACGTGAAGGAAGGCTACCGGACGGGGCGCGGGCGCGTGATCATGCGCGCGCGCACGCACATCGAGGACCTCGAGAAGGGCGGCCGCCAGGCGATCGTGATCGACGAGCTGCCCTACCAGGTGAACAAGGCGCAGCTGCTCATCAAGATCGGCGAGCTCGTTCGCGACAAGAAGCTCGAGGGCATCTCCGACCTGCGCGACGAGAGCGACAAGTCGGGCATGCGCGCCGTCATCGAGCTCAAGCGCGGGGAGGTCCCCGAGATCGTGCTGAACAACCTGTACAAGAACACGCAGATGCAGGAGTCGTTCGGCATGAACATGGTCGCGCTCCTCGACGGCCAGCCGAAGCTGCTCAACCTGCGGCAGTTCCTCGAGGCGTTCCTGCGCCACCGCCGCGAGGTGGTGACGCGGCGCACCGTCTTCGCGCTCCGCAAGGCCCGCGAGCGCGGCCACATCCTCGAGGGCCTCGCGGTCGCGCTCTCGAACGTCGACGAGGTGATCGCGCTGATCAAGGCGGCGGCCACTCCCGCGCAGGCGAAGGAGCAGCTCATGGGGCGCCGGTGGCGCTCCGCGCTCGTCGAGGAGATGCTCGCGCGCGCGGGCGCGGCGGCCTACCGCCCCGAGAACCTGCCGGTCGAATTCGGGCTCTCGGCGCAGGGCTACCGGCTCTCCGAAGCCCAGGCGCAGCGCATCCTCGAGATGCAGCTGCAGCGACTCACGGGCCTCGAGCAGGACAAGATCCTCTCGGAATACCGCGAGGTGATCGCCGCGATCGAGGACCTGCTCGACATCCTCGCGAAGCCCGAGCGCGTGACCCGCATCATCGCCGAGGAGCTTGGCCAGGCGAAACGCGAGTTCGGCGACGCGCGGCGCAGCGAGATCGTGGTGAACGGCCAGGATCTGTCGATGGAGGACCTCATCGCGTCCGAGGACGTCGTGGTCACGCTCTCCCACGCGGGCTACATCAAGGCCCAGCCGCTCGACGAGTACCGCCTGCAGAAGCGCGGCGGCCGCGGCAAGCAGGCCGCGACCACGAAGGAGGACGACTTCATCGAGAAGCTGTTCATCGCGAACACGCACGACTACGTGCTGTGCTTCTCGAACAAGGGCCGCGTCTACTGGGTCAAGGTCTACGAGGTGCCCAAGGGCGGGCGCTCGAGCCGCGGCAAGCCCATCGTGAACCTGCTGAAGATGGACGAGGACGAGCGCATCAACGCGATCCTGCCGGTGCGCGAGTTCGCCGAGGACCAGTACGTGTTCTTCGCGACCCAGGAAGGCGTGGTCAAGAAGACGACGCTGTCCGAGTACTCCCGTCCGCGCCCCTCCGGGATCATCGCCGTCGACCTCGACGAGGGCGACCGGCTGGTGGGCGTGGCGCTCACCGACGGACGCCACGACGTCATGCTCTTCTCCGACGAGGGCAAGGCCGTGCGCTTCGACGAGAACGACGTGCGCCCGATGGGACGGGGCGCGCGCGGGGTGCGCGGCATGAACCTCTCCAAGGGCGGGAAGGTGATCGCGCTGCTGGTGGCCGAGAACGAGAACCAGAGCGTGCTCACCGCGACGGAGAACGGCTTCGGCAAGCGCACGCCGATCGCGGAGTACACGCGCCACGGCCGGGGCACGCAGGGCATGATCGCCATCCAGACGACGGCGCGCAACGGCAAGGTCGTCGCGGCGACCCTCGCCTCCGACGACGACGAGATCATGCTGATCACCTCGGGCGGCGTGCTGATCCGCACGCGCGTGAAGGAAGTGCGCGAGATGGGCCGTTCCACGCAGGGCGTGACCCTGATCAACCTGGGCGAGGGCGAGAAGCTCTCGGGGCTGCAGAACATCGCGGATCGCGACGAGGAAAACGGCGAGAACGGCAATGGACACGACACGGCAGCCTAGGGCGGGGATGCGCATCTACAACTTCGGAGCGGGCCCGGCGACGATGCCGGTGGAGGTGCTCGAGAAGGCCAAGTGGGAGCTCGTCAACTGGCACGAGGCGGGGCTTTCCGTCATGGAGATGAGCCACCGCGGCAAGGAGTTCGTCGCCATCGCGGCGGCCGCCGAGGCGGACCTGCGCCGGCTCCTCGCGGTCCCCGCGAACTACAAGGTGCTCTTCCTGCAGGGCGGGGCGACGATGCAGTTCGCCGGCGTTCCCATGAACCTGCTGCGGGGGCGGCGCAAGGCCGACTACGTGAACACCGGCGAATGGTCGAAGAAGGCGATCGCCGAGGCGCGCAAGTTCTGCGAGGTGAACGTCGCGGCCTCGAGCGAGGACCGCGGTTTCACCTACGTGCCGCGCCAGGCGCAGTGGAAGCTCTCGCCGGAGGCCGCCTACGTCCACGTGTGCACCAACGAGACCATCGGCGGCGTCGAGTTCCACTGGACGCCGGACACGGGCGCGGTGCCGCTCGTGGCGGACATGTCCTCGCACATCCTGTCGCGCCCGCTCGAGGTGGCGCGCTACGGCCTCATCTACGCCGGCGCCCAGAAGAACATCGGGCCCGCGGGCCTGGTCGTGGTCATCGTGCGCGAGGACCTGATCGGCGAGGTCCTTCCCGGGACGCCCGACGTGCTCAACTACAAGCTGCAGGCCGCGGCCGACTCGATGCTGAACACCCCGCCCACCTTTTCCGTGTACCTCGCCGGCCTCACGTTCCAGTGGCTG
The DNA here is from genome assembly GCA_044220635.1 of Usitatibacteraceae bacterium. Classification (GTDB taxonomy): domain Bacteria; phylum Pseudomonadota; class Gammaproteobacteria; order Burkholderiales; family Usitatibacteraceae; genus JBGAQP01. Next base: position 64,701 of record JBGAQP010000023.1, on the reverse strand, counting down.
CTCGAGCGCGGGGGGCTCGCCGCGATCGACAAGGTGAACGCGCGCAAGGCCGCGATGCTCTACGACTACATCGACGGCCAGGACTTCTACTCGAATCCGGTGGCGCGGGAGGACCGTTCGCGCATGAACGTCCCCTTCCGGCTGCGCGACGACGCGCTCGACGGCGCGTTCCTCGCCGAGGCGGAGGCGCGGGGGCTCTCGCAGCTGAAGGGCCACCGCTCGGTGGGCGGGATGCGCGCCTCGATCTACAACGCGATGCCCCTCGAGGGCGTGGCCGCGCTCGTCGACTTCATGGAAGACTTCCGCCGGCGGCACGGCTGAGCGGGGCGATCGATGCCCGAGCGCTTCCGCATCGCCGTCTACAACGCGATCGCCGGCCGCGGCCTCGAGCGCCTGGATGCCGGGCGCTACCTCGTGGGCAAGGGGCTCGCCGACCCGGACGCGATCCTGCTGCGCTCCCACGCGCTGCAGCTCGCCGAGATCGGACCGCGCGTGAAGGCGATCGCGCGCGCGGGGGCGGGAGTCAACAACATCCCCGTCGAGGCGATGAGCCGGCGCGGCGTGCCGGTGTTCAACGCGCCCGGGGCCAACGCGAACGCCGTGAAGGAGCTCGTCCTCGCGGCGATGCTCATGGCGGCGCGCCACGTCGTGCCCGCCGTCGCCTTCGTGCAGGGGCTCGCCCCGGGACCGGACTTCGACAAGCGCGTCGAGGAGGCGAAGAAGCAGTTCGCGGGCATCGAGCTGCCGGGGCGCACGCTCGGCGTCGTGGGGCTGGGCGCCATCGGCGGCCTCGTTGCCGACACGGCGATCAAGCTCGGCATGAAGGTCCTCGGCTTCGACCCGGACATCACGGTGGACAACGCCTGGAGGCTGCCGGCGAGCGTGCGCAAGGCCCAGTCCATCGAGGAACTCCTCAAGGGCTCGGATTTCGCGACCTTGCACGTCCCCCTCGGCGAGAAGACGCGCCACCTCATCGACGCGAAGCGCCTGGCCGCGGCGCGCCGCGGTCTCGTGCTGCTCAACTTCTCCCGGGACGCGATCGTCGACGAGGAGGCGGTGCTCGCGAGCCTCGCCGACAGGCGCCTCGGCGGCTACGTGTGCGACTTCCCCAGCCCGCGGCTGCAGGGCCATCCGGCGGTCGTGGCGCTGCCGCACCTGGGGGCCTCGACGGGCGAGGCCGAGGAGAACTGCGCGGTCATGGTGGTCGACCAGCTGCGAGAGTTCCTCGAGCAGGGCACGATCGCCAACGCGGTCAACTTCCCGAACGTGGAGATGGCGCGCGAGTCGCCCCACCGCATCGCGATCGCGAACGCGAACGTGCCCAACATGGTGGGTCAGATTTCGACTACGATGGCGCAAGCCGGCCTCAACATCCACAACATGGTCAACAAGTCCAGAGGGGACATGGCCTACACCCTCGTCGACCTCGACAGCCCCGCGGCTGCGGAGCTGGTCGAGCGCATCGCGGCCATCCCGGGGGTGCTCTCCATCCGCGCGGTTCCGGCGCTGCCGGCCGGAGGCGCCGCTTGAGCGAGGCGGGGGCGCCGGCGGGCAAGTCGGCCGAGGAGCTCGACCGCCTGCGCGCCCGGATCGACCGCGTCGACGACGAGATCCTCGCGAAGCTCAACGAGCGCGCGACCCTCGCCCGGGCGATCGGAACGCTCAAGGTCGGGCAGGCCTACCGCCCGGAACGCGAGGCGCAGGTCCTGCGCCGCGTCAAGACGGGCAATCCCGGCCCCCTGTCGGGCGAGACGGTGGCGCTGCTCTTCCGCGAGATCATGTCGGCGTGCCTCGCGCTCGAGCGGCCGATCACGGTCGCCTACCTCGGCCCCGCGGGCACCTTCAGCGAGGCCGCCTCGCTCAAGCACTTCGGGCTCGCGGCCGAGACCTCTCCCGCGCCGTCGATCGACGAGGTGTTCCGCGCGGTCGAGTCGGGCGCGGCCGACTTCGGCGTCATCCCCATCGAGAACTCGACCGAGGGGGCGATCGGACGCTCCCTCGATCTCATGCCGCAGACCCCCCTGAAGGTGTGCGGCGAGGTGCTCCTGCGGGTCCATCACCACCTCATGAGCCGGTCGGCGTCCGACCTGCCCGCGATCCGGCGGATCTTCTCCCACGGGCAGTCCCTCGCCCAGTGCCACGAGTGGCTCAACAACAACGTGCCCAACGCCGAGCGCGTGGCCGTCTCGAGCAACGCCGAGGCGGCGCGGCGGGCCGCCGAGGAGCCCGGGTCGGCGGCGGTGGCGGGCGAGATGGCCGCCGAGCGCTACGGGCTCGCGATCCTCGCGACCAACATCGAGGACGAGCCCAACAACACGACCCGCTTTCTCGTGCTCGGCGGCTACGAGCCCCGGCCCACCGGGCGCGACAAGACTTCCCTCGTGCTCTCGGCGCGCAATCGTGCCGGCGCCGTCTACGAGATGCTCACGCCCTTCGCCACGCGCGGGGTGTCGATGACCCGGTTCGAGTCGCGACCGTCGAAGGTCGCGCTCTGGGAGTACCTCTTCTTCGTCGACATCGAGGGCCATCGCGACGAGGCGAACGTGGCGGCCGCGCTCGAGGAGGTGGGACGCATCGCGGGCTACCTGAAGGTCCTCGGCTCCTATCCGGTTGCGGTCCTGTGAGGCCCGACCTCCGCCGCTCCCCAAGGACGCACCGACGATGAACCTGCGCGAACTGGCGCCCGCCCACATCCGCGAGATCGCCCCCTACGTGCCCGGCAAGCCGATCGCCGAGACCGCCCGCGAGCTGGGCCTCGCGGAGGACTCGATCCTCAAGCTCGCCTCGAACGAGAACCCCCTGGGCTCCTCCCCGAAGGCGATCGCGGCGATCCGCGGCGCGCTCGGCGGCCTCGCCTACTATCCGGACGGCAGCGGCTTCGAGCTGAAGGCGGCGATCTCGCGCCGGATCGGCGTGGGGCCCGAGAGCCTCGTGCTCGGCAACGGCTCGAACGACGTGCTCGAGCTCGTGGCGCGGGCGTTCCTCACGGGCGCCGACTCGGCGGTCTACTCCCGCCACGCCTTCATGGTGTACCCGCTCGCGATCCAGGCGGTCGGCGCGCGCCGCATCGAGGTCCCGGCGAAGGACTACGGCACCGACCTCGAGGCGCTCGCGGCGGCGATCCGCCCCGACACGAAGATCGCGTTCCTCGCGAACCCCAACAACCCCACGGGCACGTTCAACGCCTGGGAGCGGGTGCGCGCGTTCCTCGAGCGCGTCCCGGCGCGCGTCCTCGTGGTGATCGACGAGGCCTACGGCGAGTACCTTCCCCCGGAGCTGCAATCGCCCGTGGTCGGCTGGCTCAGGCAGTTCCCGAACGTGGTCGTCACGCGCACCCTCTCGAAGGCCTACGGCCTGGCGGGCCTGCGCGTGGGCTACGGCGTGAGCCATCCCGACGTGGCCGAGCTCATGAATCGCGTGCGCCAGCCCTTCAACGTGAACCACCTCGCGATGGTGGCCGCCTGCGCCGCGCTCGACGACGAGGCGTTCCTCGAGCGCAGCCGCGAGGTGAACGCCGCCGGCCTCGCGCAGCTCGCCGCCGGCTTCGAGCGCCTCGGCCTCGGGTTCCTGCCGTCGCGGGGCAACTTCGTCGCCGTGCGCGTGGGCGACGCCGAGCGCGTCTACCGCGCGCTCCTCGCCGAGGGCGTGGTCGTGCGCCCCATTGCCAACTACGGGATGCCGGAGTTCCTGCGCGTGACCGTCGGACTCGCCGAGCACAACGAGCGTTTCCTCGCCGCGCTGGAGCGCGCGCTCGCCGCGCGCTGACCGCCCATGCGGCGCCTGCGCTCCCTGGCGGTCATCGGCGTCGGCCTCATCGGCGGCTCGTTCGCCCTCGCGCTGCGCCGCGCGGGAGCCGCCGCCGAGGTGCGCGGCTTCGATCGCGACCGCGGCGCCCTTGAGCGGGCGATCGGGCTCGGCGTGATCGACACCGCCGCCGAGTCGGCCTCCGAGGCGGCCCGCGGCGCCGACCTCGTCTTCGTCGCGGTCCCGGTGCGCGCGATCGGCCCGGTGCTGCACGACGTCGCGCTCACCCTGGGCCCCGAGGCCGTGATCACCGACGCAGGAAGCACGAAGACCGAGGTCGTGCGCACCGCGCGCGCGGAACTGCGCGAACGCTACGCGCGGTTCGTGCCGGGCCACCCGATCGCGGGCCGCGAATCGAGCGGCGTCGAGGCGGCGGCGGCGGACCTCTACCGCGGGGCGCGGGTCGTGCTCACGCCGGAGGCGGGGACTTCGCCGGAGGCGGTCGAGCTCGTGCGCGCGTGCTGGGAAGCCGCGGGCGCGCGCACCGCGCTCGCCACCGCCGAGGCCCACGATCGCATCTTCGCGGCGGTGAGCCACCTGCCGCACCTGCTCTCCTTCGCCCTCGTCTCGGAGATCGCCGAGCGCGACAACGCCGCCGAGCTCTTCGGCTTCGCCGCCGGGGGCTTCCGCGACTTCACGCGCATCGCCGGCAGCTCGCCCGAAATGTGGCGCGACATCGCCCTGCACAATCGCGAGGCGCTGCTCGCGGAGCTCGCGCGCTACGGCGCGCGCCTCGCCGTCTTCCGGGAGCTGATCGAGAAGGGCGACGGGCCCGGCCTCGAGCGCCTCATGGCGGAGGCGCGCGCGGCCCGCCACGCGTGGATCGCGGGCAGCCGGCGCAGCGCCTCGACGGAGTAGGGCTTGGATCACCTCGACCTCGCGCCCCTGTCGCGCGCCGAAGGGCGGTTGCGGCTTCCCGGCTCGAAGAGCATCTCGAACCGCTCGCTGCTGCTCGCCGCCCTGGCCGAAGGCGCGACGCAGCTTCGCGGGCTCCTCGATGCCGACGACACCCGGGTGATGCTCGCCGCGCTCGCCACCCTCGGCGTGGGCGTCGAGAAGCTGCCGGGCGAGGACGCCCTGCGCGTGACCGGCATCGGCGCGGCGGGGGGATTTCCCGTGAAGCGCGCCGATCTCTTCCTCGGCAATGCCGGCACGGCGTTTCGCCCCCTCACTGCCGCGCTCGCGCTGGCCGACGGCCACTACCGGCTCACGGGCGTAGCCCGGATGCACGAGCGGCCCATCGGCGACCTCGTCGACGCGCTCGCGCAGGCGGGGGCGCGCATCCGCTACGACGCCACCACGGGCTTCCCGCCCCTCGAGATCGGCCCGCGCGAAGCGCCCGGCGCGGGCGCCGTCCGGATACGCGGCGACGTGTCCAGCCAGTTCCTTTCCGCGCTGCTCATGGCGCTCGCGTGGGCGGGCGGCGGGGTGCGGGTCGAGGTGGCGGGCGAGCTCATCTCGAAGCCCTACGTCGACCTCACCCTCGGCCTCATGGGCCGTTTCGGGGTCGAGGTGGCCCGCGAGGGCTGGTCCGCGTTCGTGATTCCCGCGGGGGCCCGCTACGCCTCGCCGGGAATCCTGGACGTCGAGGGGGATGCCTCCTCGGCTTCCTACTTCCTCGGCGCCGGCGCTCTCGGCGGCGGGCCGGTCCGCGTCGAAGGAGTGGGGCGCGCGAGCCGGCAGGGCGACGTGCGCTTCGTCGAGGTCCTCGAGGCCCTCGGGGCGCACGTGGACCTCGGCGAGCAGTGGATCGAGGCCTCGGGCCGACCACCTTTCGCGCCCTTCGACCTCGACATGAACCTCATCCCGGATGCGGCCATGACGGCCGCGGTGCTCGCGCTCTTCGCGAAGGGCCCCTGCCGGATCGGCAACATCGCGAGCTGGCGCGTGAAGGAGACCGACCGGATCGCGGCGATGGCCCGCGAGCTCGCCAAGTTCGGCGCAGGCGTGGAGGCAGGCGCCGACCGGCTGCGCATCACGCCGCCGCCCGGGTTTCTTTCCGGGCGCCGGGAGGGCGCGGGCCGGGTGGCGGTGGACACCTACGACGATCACCGCATGGCGATGTGCTTCTCGCTCGCGGCGTTCGGCCCCCTGCCGGTGCGCATCAACGACCCCGGATGCGTCTCGAAGACGTTCCCGGGCTACTTCGAGGCCTTGCGCCGCGTGGTGGCCTAGGATGCGCGAGCGGCGTTGCGGGCGGGCTGCGGGGTGAGGGCGCGGATGCGCTCCCAGGCCTTCTCGTGGAGGAAGTACGCCACGGTGTTCACGAGGGGCTCGACGAGGGCGAGCGCGCCGCCCACGGCCACGCTGCCCGTGAGCGCGTAGCCGACGGCGAAGGCGACGGACATGTGCACGGCGGCGAAGGTGAGCGTCTTGGTCACGGGTTTCTCCGGGGATGCTGTCAGGACGGAGCATGGCTTCCGCCATTCGATAAGTCCAATCGATTGTTCAGATGATCTCGATTGATTCCAATAATGCTCCGGTGATCGCGATCGACGGGCCCTCGGCTTCGGGCAAGGGCACCGTGGCCGAGCGGGTGGCCGGCCAGCTCGGGTTCCACTACCTCGACAGCGGCGCCCTGTACCGGCTCGCCACCCTCGCGGCCCTGCGCCGGGGCATCCCGGTCGACGACGAAAGCGCCGTGGCGGCCGCGGCGGCCGGCATGCAGGTCGTCTTCGGCGACGCTCGGGTGCGCCTCGACGGAGACGACGTCACCGAGGCGCTGCGCACCGAGGAACTCAGCGGGGCCACTTCCCGGGTCGCGGCGCTGCCCGCCGTCCGTGAAGCCCTCCTGGCGCGCCAGCGCGGTTTCCGGCGCCCGCCCGGGCTCGTCGCCGAGGGGCGTGACATGGGTTCGGTGGTGTTTCCCGACGCCCCTCTCAAGGTGTTCCTGACCGCGGATGTCGCGACCCGCGCCGAGCGCCGCCATAAGCAGTTGATGCAAAAAGGAATGTATGCGAAAATTCAAGATGTCGTGGAGGAACTGCGGCGGCGCGACGAGCGGGATAGCTCCCGCCCGGTGGCGCCGCTAAGGCATTATCCGGACGCGCTTTTTCTCGATACCACGGGGCTGACGATCGACCAGGCGGTCGAGCGCATCCTCGATTGGTGGCGGGAGCGGGCGCGGCGGTGAGCGGGTTCCTCCGGGGCAGGGCACAAAGCCCAAGGGTGTCAGGGAGTTAGCCCCGAGCGGGACTCTCCTGGCGGTCAACAACGACGGCCCGGCCGTCATCATCCGAAAGTTCAGGTTTTTCATGCTGTCTCAATCCTCTCCCGCCCCCGCCACCGAAAGCTTCGCCGCTCTCTTCGAGGAGAGCCTCACGCGCCAGGAGATGCGCGTCGGCGAGGTCATCACGGCCGAAGTGGTGAACGTCGACCCGAACGTGGTCATCGTGAATGCGGGCCTCAAGTCCGAAAGCGCAATCTCCACCGAAGAATTCAAGAACGACCGCGGCGAGCTCGAGGTCAAGATCGGCGACTTCGTCTCCGTCGCGATCGAGGCCCTCGAGGACGGCTTCGGCGCGACGAAGCTCTCGCGCGAGAAGGCCAAGAAGCTCGCGGCCTGGTCCGAGCTGGACACCGCGCTCGAGACCGGCAAGGTCATCACCGGCGTGGTGAGCGGCAAGGTGAAGGGCGGCCTCACCGTCATGGTGAACGGGATCCGCGCCTTCCTGCCGGGCTCGCTCGTGGACCTGCGCCCGATGAAGGACACCTCGCACTTCGAGGGCAAGGAGCTCGAGTTCAAGGTGATCAAGCTCGACCGCAAGCGCAACAACGTCGTGGTCTCGCGCCGCGCCGTGATGGAGGAGACCGCGGGCGTCGAGCGCCAGCAGCTCCTCGAGACGCTCAAGGAAGGCGCGGTCGTCAAGGGCATCGTCAAGAACATCACCGACTACGGCGCGTTCGTGGACCTGGGCGGCATCGACGGGCTGCTGCACATCACCGACCTCGCCTGGCGCCGGGTGAAGCATCCGACGGAGGTGCTGTCCGTCGGCGACGAGGTGACGGCCAAGATCCTCAAGTTCGACGCCGAGAAGAACCGCGTGTCGCTCGGACTCAAGCAGCTCGGCGAGGACCCGTGGATCGGCATCTCGCGCCGCTACCCGCAGGGCACGCGCCTCTTCGGCAAGGTGACCAACATCACCGACTACGGCGCGTTCGTCGAGATCGAGAGCGGCATCGAGGGCCTGGTGCACGTCTCCGAGATGGACTGGACCAACAAGAACGTCCACCCCGCCAAGGTCGTCTCGCTCGGCGACGAGGTCGAGGTCATGATCCTCGAGATCGACGAGGACCGCCGCCGCATCTCCCTCGGGATGAAGCAGTGCATGCCAAACCCCTGGGAAGAGTTCGCGATGAACCACAAGAAGGGCGACAAGGTGAAGGGCGTCATCAAGTCGATCACCGACTTCGGCGTCTTCATCGGGCTGCCGGGCAACATCGACGGCCTGGTGCACCTCTCGGACCTGTCGTGGAACGCGAGCGGCGAGGAGGCGGTGAAGAACCTGAAGAAGGGCGAGGAGATGGAGACCGTCGTGCTCTCGATCGACGTCGAGCGCGAGCGCATCTCGCTCGGCATCAAGCAGCTCGAGGGCGATCCCTTCGGCAATTTCATCGCCGTGCACGACAAGGGCGGCATCGTGAAGGGCACGGTCAAGTCGATCGAGTCCAAGGGCGCGGTGATCGAGCTCGACAAGGACGTGGAGGGCTACCTTCGCGCCTCCGAGATCTCGCGCGACCGCGTCGAGGACGTCCGCGCCCACCTGAAGGAAGGCGAGGCGATCGAGGCCGTCATCGTCAACATCGACCGCAAGAACCGGTCGATCAACCTGTCCATCAAGGCGAAGGACGCCGCGGAGGAGGCGGCGGCCGTGCAGCGCCACGCCGCCGAGTCGAGCGCGAGCGCCGGGACGACCAACCTGGGCGCGCTGCTCAAGGCGAAGCTCGGGACGTCGAAGGACAAGGAATAAGGAAGACGACAATCAAAGGGGAGTCCGAGGCCATGACCAAGTCTCAGCTCATCGAGCTGCTGAGCGCGCGCCACAGCCAGCTGGCCCCGAAGGACGCGGAGCTCGCGGTCAAGACCATGCTCGACGCCATGGCGCAGACGCTCGCGTCGGGCAACCGCATCGAGATCCGCGGCTTCGGCAGCTTCGGGCTCAACTTCCGGCCGCCGCGCGTGGGCCGCAACCCCAAGACCGGCGAGAAGGTGCAGGTGCCCCGCAAGTTCGTCCCGCACTTCAAGGCGGGCAAGGAGCTGCGGGAGCGGGTCGACTACCACGAGGGATGAGATCCCCGCGCGGGCAGCGCCCTTCGGGGCGCCCGCCCCCGTGACATGCCGGGCGGCAGGGTAGAATGGACCCTGCCGCTTTTTTCTTGCCGGCGGGCGAAAACAACATGCAGGCCCTCGTCTGGATCTTCCGCCTCCTCGTCATCCTGGTGCTCGTCTGGTTCGCCGTGAAGAACGCGCAGACCGTGACGATCCACGCCCTGCCCGAGCAGAGCTGGCAGGCGCCGCTCGTCTTCGTCCTGCTCGTGGCATTCGTCGCCGGGGTCGTCGTGGGGCTGCTCGCGTGGCTGCCCACGGTCGTGCGGCAGCGGCGCGAGAACGCGAAGCTGCGGCGCGGTGCCGCGGCCCTCGCTTCCGGGGCGGCGCCCGCGGACGCGGCCGGCATCGCCCCGCCCGCGGGCGTTCCGGGGCCGACCGACGTCCATGGAGTTTGAGTTCTGGTGGCTGCTCGCCCTGCCGGTGTTCTTCGGCATGGGCTGGCTTGCGGCGCGGGTCGACCTGAAGTCGCTGCTCTCCGAGTCGCGGGCGCTGCCCTCGTCCTACTTCCGCGGCCTCAACTTCCTGCTGAACGAGCAACCCGACCGGGCGATCGAATCCTTCCTCCTCGTGGCGAAGGAAAACCCGCAGACGGTCGAGCTGCAGTTCGCCCTCGGCAGCCTCTTCCGGCGCCGCGGCGAGGTCGACCGCGCAATCCGCATGCACCAGGACCTCGTCTCGCGCGAGGACCTCCCGGCCGAGGAGCGCCGCCAGGCCTCGTTCGAGCTCGCGCTCGACTACTTCAAGGCGGGGCTGCTCGACCACGCCGAGAGCGTGCTCGCGAAGATGGCCGAGACCGACCCTTCGCCGGACGTCCACCGGCACCTCCTCGACATCTACATCCAGGAGAAGGACTGGGAGAAGGCGGTCGGCGCGGCGAGGAAGCTCGAGGCGAGCGCGAAGCGCAACTACCAGAAGGAGATCGCCAACTACTACTGCGAGCTCGCGATCACCGAGAACATCCACGGCCGCCGCGAGGCCGCGGAGGGCTTCCTCGAGCGCGCGCTCGAGGCGAACCGCAAGTGCGTGCGGGCGAACCTGCTGCGCGGCGAATGGCTCGAGCGCGACGGACGCCACGAGGAGGCAATCGCCGCGTGGAAGGCGATCGAGTCCCAGGACCCGGCCTATCTCGGGCTCGCCGCCGAGGGCATGGTCGCGGCCTACAAGGCGCTCGGCCGGCCCGGGGAGGGGCTTACCCTCCTGCGGGGCCTGCAGAACCGGTACCCGGGCCTCGACCTGCTGAACGTCGTCTACCAGGCCACCGCCGAGCAGGAGGGCGACGAGGCCGCCTGGCGCCTGGTGCGCGACGAAGTGCGCCGCCACCCCTCCCTCGTGGGACTCGACCGGCTGATCGACGCGGAGCTGCTTCGCGCACCGGCCGAGCGGCGCCAGGACCTGCAGCTCATGAAGGAGCTGGTGCACTCCCACGCCCAGGCGCTCGCCGTGTACCTCTGCGGCAACTGCGGCTTCAAGGCGCGCCAGTTCTTCTGGCAGTGCCCGGCCTGCGGGGGATGGGAGACCTTCCCGCCCCGGCGCACCGCCGAGCTCGAAAGCCCCGGCCGCCACCTCGCGAGGATGCAGATTGGACAGTAAGCGCATCGTCGTCGCGCTCGATTTTCCCGACGCGGAGGGGGCGCTCGCCTGCGCCGCGCGCCTCGACCCGAAGCTGTGCCGCGTCAAGGTCGGCAAGGAGCTCTTCGTCGCGGCGGGGCCGGGCGTGATCGCGCGCCTGCGCGAGCGCGGATTCGAGGTCTTCCTCGACCTCAAGTTCCACGACATCCCGAACACGGTCGCGGGGGCCTGCAGGGCCGCGGCCCGCCACGGCGCCTGGATGCTCAACGTCCACGCGAGCGGCGGCGAGGCGATGATGCGCGCGGCGCGCGAGGCGGTCTCGGACCTGGCCGGGCGGCCCCTCGTCACGGCGGTGACGGTCCTCACGAGCCTCGCGGACGCCGAGCTCGCGCGCGTGGGCTTCGCGCTCACCGCCCGCGAGGCGGTCGCCCGCCTTGCGAAGCTCGCGCGGGAATGCGGGCTCGACGGCGTGGTGTGCTCGGCGCAGGAGGCGGCGCTCGTGCGCGAACTCGCGGGGGCCGACTTCGTCACCGTGACGCCGGGCATCCGGCTGCCGGGCGGGGAGGCGGCCGACCAGGCGCGCGTGGCGACCCCCGCCGAGGCCGTGCGCCTGGGTGCCCATTACCTCGTGATCGGGCGACCCGTCACCCGCTCGCGCGATCCCGTCGCGACGCTGGAGGCGATCCGTCGCTCGCTCGAATCGGAGGGCTCGCCGGCATGAAAGTGAGCGTCATCGGCACCGGCTACGTGGGGCTCGTCACGGGCGCGTGCCTCGCCGACGTCGGCAACCACGTCCTGTGCTTCGACGTCGACCGGCGCAAGATCGCGATGCTCGAGGCGGGCGAGATCCCGATCTACGAGCCGGGGCTCGGGGAGATCGTGCGCGCCAACGCCTCGCTCGGACGGCTCGCCTTCACGACCGACCCGGGAGAGAGCGCGCGATTCGGGTCGATCCAGATCATCGCCGTCGGTACGCCGCCCGGGGAGGACGGCTCGGCGGACCTGCAGTACGTGCTTGCGGCCGCGCGCGGGATCGCCGAGCACATGGACGGGCCGAGGATCATCGTCGACAAGTCCACCGTGCCCGTGGGCACGGCGGACAAGGTGCGCGAGGCGGTCGCCGGAGCGCTCGCGAAGCGCGGCGCCGCGTTCCCGTTCTCCGTGGTCGCGAACCCGGAGTTCCTCAAGGAAGGCGCGGCCGTCGAGGACTTCATGCGCCCGGACCGGATCGTGATCGGGGCCGACGACGCGGATGCCGTCAAGGCGATGCACGAGCTCTACGCGCCCTTCCAGCGCAGCCACGACCGCATGCAGGTGATGGACGTGCGCTCCGCGGAGCTCACGAAGTACGCGGCCAACGCGATGCTCGCCACGCGGATCTCCTTCATGAACGAGCTGGCTCTGCTCGCCGAGCGGATCGGCGCCGACATCGAGAAGGTGCGCATGGGCATCGGCTCGGACCCGCGCATCGGCTATCACTTTCTCTATCCCGGCACGGGCTACGGCGGCTCCTGCTTCCCGAAGGACGTCGCGGCGCTGCTGCGCACCGCGGCCGACCACGGGCTCGACCTGAAGGTGGTCCGGGCGGTCGAGGAGGCCAACGCGCGCCAGAAGGGCGTGCTCGTCGAGAAGATCGTGCGGCGCTTCGGCGAGGACCTCGCCGGGCGGCGCATCGCGATCTGGGGTCTCGCGTTCAAGCCCAACACCGACGACATGCGCGAGGCCCCGAGCCGCGTGGTGATCGCGGGGCTGCTCGCGCGCGGGGCCACGATCTGCGCCTGGGACCCCGTGGCCATGCCCGAGGCGAGGGGCCTCTACGCCGGCGAGAAGCGCGTATCGATGGCCGATTCGGCGCTCGCGGCGGCGCGCGGCGCCGACGCGCTCGCCATCCTCACCGAGTGGAAGGCGTTCCGCAGCCCCGATTTCGACGAGCTGCGCCGCGCCCTCAAGACGCCGGTGATCTTCGACGGGCGCAACCTCTACGAACCGGCCACGATCCGCGCGCAGGGCTTCGAGTACCACCCGATCGGGCGCCCGAGCGCATGAAGAACTCCCGAGCCCTCCCGGACTTCGGGCGCACCCGCATCCTCGTCGTGGGCGACGTGATGCTCGACCGGTACTGGTTCGGGGACGTGAACCGCATCTCGCCCGAGGCGCCGGTGCCCGTCGTGCTCGTGAAGCGCACCGAGGAGCGTCCCGGCGGCGCGGCCAACGTCGCGCGCAACATCACGGCGCTGGGAGGCGAGGCGGTGCTCCTCTCGGTGGTGGGCAACGACGAGGCGGCCGATTCCCTCGAGGGGCTGCTCAAGCGCGAGCGCGTCCACGCTTCGCTGCACCGGGACGGGTCCCTCGCCACCACCGTGAAGCTGCGCGTGATCGGCCAACAGCAGCAGCTGCTGCGAGTCGATTTCGAGCGCGCGCCCAGCCATGAGGTGCTCGCCTCGAAGCTCGACGAGTACGAAGCGCAGGTGAAGGACGCCGACGCCGTGGTCCTCTCCGACTACGGCAAGGGCGGGCTCGCGCACGTCGCGCGGATGATCGAGCTCGCGCGCGCCCGGGGCAAACCCGTCCTCGTGGACCCCAAGGGGGCCGAGTACGCGCGCTATCGCGGGGCGACCCTGCTCACGCCCAACCGCGCCGAGTTCCGCGAGGTGGCGGGCCGCTGGACGGACGACGCCGACCTCGCGCTGCGGGCGCAGAAGCTGCGCTCCGACCTGGGGCTGCAGGCGCTCATCGTCACCCGCAGCGAGGAGGGGATGTCGCTCTTCACGGCCCACGAGACCCGGCACGAGCCCACCGTGGCGCGCGAGGTCTACGACGTGAGCGGCGCGGGCGACACCGTGATCGGCACGCTCGCGCTCATGGTCGCCGCGGGCGAGAGCCTGGCGGCCGCGATGCGGGTCGCGAACCACGCGGCGGGCATCGTCGTGGGAAAGCTCGGGACCGCGGTCGTGCACCGCGAGGAGCTTCTCGCGAGCCTCGCGGGGTCGCGCTGACATGCTTCGAAGGAGAACGTCGTGATCGTCGTCACCGGGGCGGCCGGGTTCATCGGCGCCAACATCGTCAAGTCGCTCAACGTCCGCGGGATCACCGACATCCTGGCGGTCGACAACCTGGCGCGCGCCGAAAAGGTGCGCAACCTCGCCGGAGTCGAGATCGCCGACTACCTCGACAAGGACGATTTCATCGCGCGGGTCCGCGCCGACGCCCTCGAGGGTGAGGTCACCGCGGTCCTGCACCAGGGGGCCTGCTCGGACACGATGGAGACTGACGGGCGCTACATGATGGAGAACAACTACCGCTACTCCCTCGACCTGCTCGAGTGGTGCCAGGCGCTCGCGATCCCGTTCCTCTACGCCTCCTCGGCCTCGGTCTACGGGTCCGGGCGGGAGTTCCGGGAGGCGCGCGAGAACGAGGCGCCGCTCAACGTCTACGGATACTCCAAGTTCCTCTTCGACCAGGTCGTGCGCCGGCGCCTCCCGGGGCGCAGCGCGCAGATCGCCGGCTTCCGCTATTTCAACGTGTACGGCCCGCACGAGGCGCACAAGGGCCGGATGGCCTCCGTGGCCTGGCATTTCTTCAACCAGTACCTGAAGGACGGGCGGGTGCGCCTCTTCGAGGGCAGCGGCGGCTACGGCCCCGGGGAGCAGCTGCGTGATTTCGTTTCCGTCGAGGACGCCGTGAAGGTGAACCTGCACTTCCTCGACCACCCGGAGGTCTCGGGGATCTTCAACGTGGGGACCGGCCGCGCCCAGAGCTACAACGACGTGGCCTGCGCCACGGTGAACGCGATCCGGCGCTCCCGCGGCGAGCCCGAACTCGACCTCGAGACGCTGCAGCGCGCCGGCACGATCGAGTACATCGCCTTCCCCGCGCAGCTCGTCGGCAAGTACCAGAGCTACACCCAGGCCGACCTCGGGGCCCTGCGCGCCTGCGGCTACCGGGAGCCCTTCCTCGCGGTGGAGGAAGGAGTGGGCCGGTACGTGGCCGAGCGCCTCGCGGCCGGGGAAGGTGCGCCATGACTCCAGGGAGGTTCGGGGCGGCGCTCGTCCTCGCCGTCGCCGGATGCGCCACCGGTCCCGGCCCGGCGCCTGCGCACGAGCCGAAGGGCGTGGCCGTCCGCCTCGAGAATGCCGATGTCGAGCTCGATCCCGCCCCCGGACGCGACTGCCCGCTGAAATGGGCGTGCAACATGCATTCGGATCCCCGGTCCTTCCGCTTCGGCGTCGACGATGCCGTCGCCGCGAGCGGGCGGCGCAGCCTTCGCGTCGTGCGCGAACGCAACGAGCCCTGGGCCGTCGCGACGCAGACGGTGTGGCTCGCGCCGCAGCAGCAGGGCGCGCGGATGCGCTATACGCTCGCCGTGCGCTCCCTTTCCGAGGGCGGGGCCGGCGCCGGGGCGATCTTCACGGCCCAGAACGGCTCCGGGGTCCAGGTGGGCCTCTCCAAGCGCCACGTTCCCTCCGACGGCCGCTGGCACCGCGTCGAGCTCGAGTTCACGGTCCCCGATCGCGCGGTGCTGATCGAGGTGGGTGGGGTGATCGAGGGGAGCGGTCCCGCGTGGTTCGACGACGCGCACCTCGAGCTCGTCCGGTCGAAGGCGCAATAGTCCGTATAATCGCCACGTTTCGGCGTTCCCGCGCGGGGCGTCGATTCGCAAAAGGGGAGGCGCGGCGGGCTCCAGGGTCCCGAAGCGCCGGCGCAGGTTCAACATTTCAGGGGAGCATCAATGAGGAAGCTCGCGGTACTTTTCGCGGCGTTGCTGGCCTTCGCGGGCCTGGCGTTCGCCGAAGTCAACATCAACTCGGCCACGAAGGAGCAGCTCGAGTCGCTCGAAGGCATCGGTCCGGTGAAGGCCCAGGCGATCGTCGACTACCGGAAGAAGAACGGACCCTTCAAGAAGCTCGAGGACGTGAAGAACGTCGATGGCATCGGCGATGCCACGTTCGACAAGATCCGGAAGGACATCTCCCTTTCCGGCCGGACGGTAGTGCCGAAGGCGGAGGAGAAGAAAGTCGAGCCGAAGCCGGAAGCGAAGAGGGCCGAGCCGAAGCCGGAAGCGAAGAAGGCCGAGCCGAAGAAGGAAGAGAAGAAGGCCGAGCCGAAGAAGGAAGAGAAGAAGGCCGAGCCGAAGAAGGAAGAGAAGAAGAAGGCGGAGCCCAAGAAGGACGAGAAGAAGGCCGAGCCGAAGAAGGAAGAGAAGAAGGCTGAGCCCAAGAAGGACGAGAAGAAGGCGGAACCGAAGAAGGAAGAGAAAAAGAAGGCCGAGCCCAAGAAGGACGAGAAGAAGACGGACGCGAAGAAGAAGTCCGACGACAAGAAGGACGACGCGAAGAAGAAGGACGAAGCGAAGAAGTCCGACGCGAAGAAGGAAGAAGAGAAGAAGAAGTAGCGCCGGAATCCCGCGACGCGAAGCCCCGCCCCGAGCGGGGCTTTTTCATCGCGCGCGGCTATACTGTGGGCGCCCCGATCCTCGCGCACCATGATCCCGACCCTCGAGCATTTCGTCGGCAACACGCCCCTCGTCCGCCTGCAGCGCATTCCGGGCAAGACGGGCAATGTCCTCCTCGCGAAGCTCGAGGGCAACAACCCGGCCGGATCCGTGAAGGACCGTCCGGCGCTCTCGATGGTCCTGGGGGCGGAGCGGCGCGGCCTCATCAAGCCCGGCGACGCGCTCATCGAGGCGACGAGCGGGAACACGGGCATCGCCCTGGCAATGGTTGCCGCGATGCGCGGCTACCGCATGGTGCTGGTCATGCCCGAGCACCTGTCCGTGGAGCGCCGCCAGACGATGGCCGCCTTCGGGGCGCGCTTCGTGCTCACGCCGGAGAAGGGCGGCATGGAGCTCGCGCGCGATACCGCCGAGCGCATGCGCGATGCGGGAGAGGGGGTGATCCTCGACCAGTTCGCGAACCCCGACAATCCGCTGGCGCATTATGCCGGCACGGGCCCGGAGATCTGGCGCGACACCGGCGGGAAGATCACGCATTTCGTGGCCACGATGGGCACGACCGGGACGATCATGGGATGCTCGCGCTACCTCAAGGAGATGAATCCCGCGATCCAGGTGGTCGGCGTCCATCCGGGGCCGGGCGCCCAGGTGCCCGGGATCCGCAAGTGGCCGGAAGCCTACCAGCCGGGCATCTACGAGAAGGCCCGGGTGGACCGGATCATCGAGGTGAGCCAGGAGGAGAGCGAGGAGATGGCGCGGCGCCTCGCGCGCGAGGAGGGCATCTTCGCCGGGATTTCCTCGGGCGGCGGCCTCGCCGCGGCGCTCCAGGTCTCGGCGGCGGCGCGCGACGCGGTCATCGTCCACATCGTGTGCGACCGCGGCGACCGGTACCTGTCCACCGGGGTTTTCCCCCCGTGAGCGCGCCCGCTCAGGCCACGCGCACGAGCTGCTTGCCGAGGTTCTCCCCGCGCAGCATGCCGATGAAGGCGCGCGGCGCGTTCTCGAGACCCTCCGCGACGCATTCCCGGTAGCGGATCGCGCCCCCGGCCACGTGCCCGGCGAGCTCGCGGATCGCGCCCGGCCACTCGTCCATGTGGTCGCTGATGATGAACCCCTGCAGGCGCACCCGGCTCGCGAGCAGCGCGAAGACGTTGCGGATCGGGATTTCGGCGCCGTCGTAGCCGGCGATGAGCCCGCAAAGGGGGATGCGCGCGAACGGGTTCACCCGGCGCAGCACGCTGTCGAGGATCGCGCCGCCCACGTTGTCGAAATAGACGTCGACGCCCTCGGGTGCCGCGGCTCGCAGTGACTCGTCGAGCCCTCCCGCCCTGTAATCGAGGCAGGCGTCGTAGCCGAGATCGCGGACGGCGTACTCGCATTTCTCCGGTCCGCCGGCGATGCCCACCGTGCGGCAGCCGGCGATCCGGGCGAGCTGCCCCGCGACGCCGCCCACGGCCCCGGCCGCGGCGGACACGACCACGGTCTCGCCCGCCTTCGGCTCGCCGATGCGCTGGAGGCCGTGCCAGGCCGTCACGCCCGGCATGCCCGCCGCGCCCAGCCAGACCGTCTCCGGCAGGCGGGGGTCGGGCAGCTTCATCAGTCCCCGGCCGTTCGAGAGCGCGTAGCGCTGCCAGCCGAGGGAGCCGACGACGCGCTCCCCGGGGGCGAATCCCGGGTGGCGCGAGGCGAGGACCTCGGCGACGGCGCCGCCGACCATCACCTCGCCGAGCTCGACGCGCGCCGCGTAGGACCGGCCCTCGTTCATCCGCCCGCGCATGTACGGATCGAGCGAGAGCCAGCGCAGCCGCAGGAGCAGCTCGCCTTCGCCGGGCGCGGGAATCGGGGACTCGGCGAGGCGGAAGTCGGCCTCCTGGACGGGGCCGCGCGGACGGCGCGCGAGCAGGACCTGCAGGTTGGTTTCGCTCATGGGATACTCCGGGCTTTCCCGAAACGATAGCGCGTTCCCATGGTGCCCATCCTCGTCTTCGACATCGAGACCGTGCCCGACGTCGAGGGGCTGCGCAAGCTCTGGTCGCTCGGGCCGGAGGCGAGCGACACCGCGGTCGTCGAGCTCGCGCAGCAGCGGCGCCGCCAGGCGACGGGCAGCGACTTCCTGCCGCTGCACCTGCATCGCGTCGTGGCCATCTCCTGCGCGCTGCGCGACCGCGACAGCGTCAAGGTCTGGTCCCTGGGCTCCGCGCAGGACGGCGAGCGCGAGCTCGTGAAGCGCTTCTTCGACGGCATCGACAAGTACACGCCCCAGCTCGTCTCCTGGAACGGCGGCGGCTTCGACCTCCCGGTCCTGCACTACCGGGCCTTCGTGCACGGCGTGGTCGCCGCCCGCTACTGGGACCTGGGCGAGGACGACCGGGAGTTCAAGTTCAACAACTACCTGGGGCGCTTCCACACGCGGCACATCGACCTCATGGACCTCCTCGCCGGCTACCAGAACCGGGCCTTCGCGCCGCTCGACGAGATCGCGCAGCTCTGCGCGCTGCCCGGCAAGCTCGGGATGGAAGGCTCGAAGGTGTGGGAGGCCTGGCAGGGCGGGGGGATCGAGGCGATCCGCGACTACTGCGAGACCGACGTCGCGAACACCTACCTCCTCTTCCAGCGCTTCCAGATGATGCGCGGGCTCCTCACGCCCGAGGCCCACGCGCGGGAGGTCGCGCTCTTCCGGACCTTCCTCGCCGAGCAGAAGGCGCCGCACTGGAAGGAATTCTCCGCAGCCTGGCCCTGAGCGGCCCGGTCCCTCAGCGGCGGAAGGGGGATCGCTCCTCGAGCTCGTCCACGTAGGCCGAGAGGCCCGCGCCCTCGCGGGCGAGGTAGTCGTCCACGGCGCGGTTGAAGGCCGGGTGGGCGAGCCAGTGGAAGGAGCAGGTCTTCTCGGGAAGGAAGCCGCGCGAATGCTTGTGCTCGCCCTGGGCTCCGCCCTCGAAGAGCGCGATGCCCCGCTCGATGCAGAACTCGATCGCCTGGTAGTAGCACGCCTCGAAGTGCAGGCCGGGAACGAACTCGCGCGCGCCCCAGTAGCGCCCGTAGAGCGCGGCGGGGGTGAACAGATCGAGGGCCGCGGCGATGGGCCGCCCCTCGCGCTCGGCGAGCACGAGCAGCATCTGGTCGGGCATGCGCGCGGCGAGCAGGCCGAAGAAGGCGCGGTCCAGGTACGGCGTCGAGCGGTGCGCCCGGTAGGTGCGCCGGTAGCACTCGGTGAAGAAGTCCCAGTCGGCGGAGGTGGCCTCGCGGCCGGTGAGCCGGCGCAGCCGCACGCCCGCCTCGCGCACGCGCCGGCGTTCCTGGCGGATCTTCTTGCGCTTGTCGTGCGAGAGCGCGGCGAGGAACGCCTCGAAGTCCGCGTAACCGGGATTGCGCCAGTGGAACTGCACGCCGGTGCGCTCGAGCAAGCCCGCCTCGCGAAGGGCCGCGGCGTCGCGGGCCGCGGGAAAGAGCACGTGCAGCGACGAGACCCCCTCTTCGCGCGCGACCTCGAGCAGGCCTCGCGCGAGCCGGGCGCGGGCGGCGTCGTCGCGCGCGAGCAGCCTCGGGCCGGTCACGGGGGTGAACGGGACGGCGGCGACGAGCTTGGGGTAGTAGTCGATCCCGTGACGCTCGTGGGCTTCGGCCCACGCCCAGTCGAAGACGTACTCGCCGAAGGAATGGGCCTTCAGGTAGAGCGGAACGAGGCCCGCCGGCTCCTGCCCCCGCCATAACGCGAGGAAGCGCGGCGTCCAGCCGGTGCGGGGGGAAGCCGCCCCGGTCTCGTGCAGGGTCGAGAAGTAGGCGCGGGAGAGCGTCGGATGGCCGTCGGCGAGCTCGTCCCACGCGCCGGAGGGAAACTCGGCGGGGGACTCGAGGATGCGCAGGGACTCCGGCACGGAAGCGGGGGCGGGGCCTTATAATGGCGGCTCCCCGATTCTAGCCGCCGAAGCGCCCCCTTGAAGATCGCCGTCGCCCAGATCAACACGACCGTGGGCGATTTCGCCGGCAACGCCGAGCGCATCCGCCGTGCGGTGGACGAGGGGCGGGCCGCCGGCGCGAAGCTCGTGGTCGCCCCCGAGATGGCGCTCTCGGGCTATCCGCCCGAGGACCTGCTGCTGCGCGACGACTTCTGCGACCAGTGCGCGGTCGAGCTCGCGCGCCTCGCGGCCGATTGCCGGGACCTCGCCGTCGTCGTGGGGCATCCCCATCGCGAGGGCCGCACGCGCTACAACGCGGCCTCGTTGCTGCGCGGCGGACGCATCGAGGCGATCTACTTCAAGCAGCGCCTGCCCAACTACCAGGTCTTCGACGAGAAGCGCTACTTCGAGACCGGAAACCGCCCCTGCGTGTTCGAGGTCGAGGGGCGGCGCATCGGGCTCACCATCTGCGAGGACCTCTGGTTCCCGGAGCCCGCGGCGCAGGCGAAGGCGGCGGGCGCGGAGCTGCTGCTGTCGATCAACGCCTCCCCCTACCATCGCGCGAAGCTCGCCGAGCGCTACCAGGTGATGGGCGCGCGCGTGAAGGAGACGGGGCTTCCCCTGCTCTACGTGCACTGGGTCGGGGGCCAGGACGAGCTGGTCTTCGACGGGGCGTCGTTCGCGCTCGACGGCGGCGGCGCGCTCGGCTACCAGGCGGAGACTTTCCACGAGGCGCTCGACATCGTCGAGTTCGAGGGCGCCGGGGTCTCCGGCCCCATGGCGCCGCCGCTCACCGAGGAGGAGACGATCTACCGCGCGCTGATGACGGGCGTGCGCGACTACGTCGAGAAGAACCGCTTTCCCGGCGTCCTGCTCGGGCTCTCGGGGGGCATCGACTCCGCGCTGGTGCTCGCCATCTGCGTGGACGCCCTGGGGCCCGAGCGCGTCCACGCCGTCATGATGCCCTCGGAATACACGGCCGCCATGAGCCTCGAGGATGCGCGCCGGATGGCCGCGACCTTCGGCGTGAAGTACACCGAGATCCCCATCGCGCCGATGTTCGCCGCCTTCCGCGCCCAGCTCGCGCCCGCCTTCGCGGGGCGAGAGGAGGACGTGACCGAGGAGAACCTCCAGGCGCGCATCCGCGGCACCCTGCTGATGGCGCTTTCCAACAAGTTCGGCTCCATCGTCGTCACCACGGGCAACAAGAGCGAGATGGCCACCGGCTACGCCACCCTGTACGGCGACATGGCGGGCGGCTACGCCGTCATCAAGGACATCGTGAAGACGCTGGTCTACCGGCTCTCCTACTGGCGCAATACCCGGGGGGACGTCATCCCGCAACGGGTGCTCGACCGGCCGCCTTCCGCGGAGCTGCGCCCCGGGCAGACCGACCAGGACAGCCTCCCGCCCTACGAGGTGCTCGACGCCGTCGTCGAGCGCTACATCGAGCGCGACATGAGCCCGGAGGCGATCGCGGGCAAGGGCTACGACCTCGCCGCCGTGCGCCAGGTGGTGCACCTCATCCGCGTGAACGAGTACAAGCGCCGCCAGGCCCCGCCGGGCGTGCGCATCACGCCCCGGGGGTTTGGCAAGGATTGGCGTTATCCGATAACATCAGGCTTCCGCCCGAAGAGCTGAAGGCGCATTCCCGCCGGCCGCCATGAAGAAGATCGAAGCCATCGTGAAGCCGTTCAAGCTCGACGAGGTCCGCGAGGCCCTCTCCGAGATCGGCGTCACCGGACTCACCGTGACCGAGGTCAAGGGCTTCGGGCGCCAGAAGGGCCACACCGAGCTCTACCGGGGCGCGGAGTACGTGGTCGATTTCCTCCCGAAGGTGAAGGTCGAGGTCGTGGTCGCCGACGGTCTCGTCGAGAAGGCCATGGATGCGATCGTCAAGGCGGCGCGCACCGGCAAGATCGGCGACGGCAAGATCTTCGTGGTCGATGTCGCGCAGGTGGTGAGGATCCGCACCGGCGAGACGGGCGAGGACGCGGTCTAGGCCCCTCGGGCCTTTCCTGCTATCCTGTCGCCGACTTTTCCGGGGAGCAAGAATGCTACTGGCCGCCTTCTACGTCTTCGCCATCGCCGCGATCATCCTCCACTACACCGGCCACCTGAAGCGCTGGAACTGCGAGTGGATCCTGATCGTGCTGGCGATCGCCGTCTTCCCCGCCGTCCTCTTCCTCTGACGCCCCGTCAGCCCGCGGCCGCCGCGAGGCGCGCCCCGGGATCCTGCTTGTAGAAGCGCCGCAGCTGCTCGTAGACGCCGGGATATTCCGGCTGGAGGAGCTCGGGTGTTTCGAAGAACGCCTCCGAGATCACCGCGAAGAACTCCCCCGGGCTCTGCGCCGCGTAAGGATCGATGGCGAGCCGGTCGAGCGCGGCCCCCCCGTCGCGGCCGGAACGCGCCTCGGCCGCGTCCACCCGCCGGCAGAAGTCGCCGTAGGCCTCCGAGAAGGCCCGCTGCCAGTCCGCCCGGGCCATCCCCGGGTGCAGCGGCGGGAATCCGTTGGGCTCGCCGTTGAGCATGTCGAGCTTGTGCGCGAACTCGTGGATCACCACGTTGTAGCCCGCCACGCGTCGGTCCTCGTCGGCCGTCATCGCCACGTCCTCGTAGGAGAGGATCACGGGCCCGCCGAGCCAGGCCTCGCCCGCGAGCGCTTCGTTGGTGACGTGCACCACGCCCGCCTCGTCCACGACCTCGCGCTCGGGGACGAACTGGCTCGGGTACACGATGATGTCGGTCCAGCCCTCGTACCACTCGAGGCCGAGCTCCAGCACGAGGATCGCGGCCTGCGAGGCCACCTGCGCCTGCATGAGGGGGGTGATCCGCAGGCCGTGGGTGCCGGAGAAGCGCTTGCGCGCGAGGAAGCGGCCGCTGAGATCGCGCAGCCGCTCGTCGTCCGCGGGGGAAAGCCCGCGCATGAAAAGCCAGCCGGCCGTGGCCCGGCGCCACAGCGCGGCCTCGATCGCGATCGTTTCGGTCTTCTTGCGCTTGAGCCAGCCGAGCATTCAGGAGGGCGCGGCCCCCAGCCTCTTGAGGCCTCCGGAGCCGAGGATCGACTTGTCGATCGTGGGGTCGCCATAGTAGCGCACGTCGCCGGAGCCCGCGACGCTCACCGCCAGCGATTCCTTCGCCCAGAGGACCACGTCCCCCGAGCCCGCGATCGCCACGCTCGCCTGGCGCGCCTCGAGCTTCCCGGCCCGGATGTCGCCGGAGCCGGAGATCCGCGCGCCGATCGAGTCCACGCGGCCTGCGACGGCGAAATCGCCGCTGCCGGAGATCGCCACTTCCAGGCGCGAGCCCGCGAACGAGTCGAGGCGCACGTCGCCCGAGCCGGCAATCGCCACCTTCAGGCGCTCGCCGTTCAGCGCCCCGGCGCGGATGTCCCCGGATCCGGAGACCGCGAGCGCTTCCACGGCCTTCGCCGTCGCGATCGCGCGGACCTTGCCCCGCCACGCGGCGAGGAAACGCGGCTTCGAGCGGATGCGCAGCACCCCGTCCTCGACCACCGTCTCGATGTCGGCGAGCGTTTCGGCATCGCCCTCGAGCACGAGGCCCTCGGCCGTGCCCTGGGACAGCACCAGCTCGATCGGCGCTTCGAGGACGATCGACTTGAATCCGGAAGCCTGGCGCGCCTCGCGCAGGTCGGCGGCGGCGGCGGGCAGGGCGGCGCCCAGGGCGAGGAAGGCGAGCGTGGCGGCGAAGCGCTTGGCGGCAGGAGTCATGGGGGTCTCCGGGGGGATCATGGCGGTTGGATGCCGCTCGCCCGCCCCGCGGATTCGCGGGCCTTCAGGAACCGATGCCGAGGTCGCGCCGGATGGCCATGGCGACCTCGAGGGCGCGTTCCGCGGTCGGCTCGCAGACGGTGACGTGGCCCATCTTGCGCCCGGGGCGGGCCTCGCGCTTGCCGTAGAGGTGCAGGTGGGCCCCGGCATGGCCGAGGACCGCCTCCCAGCGCGGCTCGGCCCCGCGCCAGATGTCGCCCAGGAGGTTCACCATGACCGCGGGCGAATGCTGGGACGGGTCGCCGAGCGGCAGGCCGCAGAGCACGCGCACCTGCTGCTCGAACTGCGAGGTGCGGCAGGCATCGATCGTGTAGTGCCCGCTGTTGTGCGGGCGCGGCGCGATCTCGTTGACGAGAAGCCGGCCGCCGACGACGAACATCTCGACCGCGAGCACTCCCACGTAGTCGAGGGCGGCGGCGAGGCGCGAGGCGAGCGCCGTGGCCTCGCGGGCGAGCGCTTCCGGGATGCGCGCGGGCGCGATGGTGAGGTCGAGGATGCCGCGCGCGTGACGGTTCTCGGCCACCGGGAACACGGCCACGTCGCCCCCCGAGCCGCGGGCGAGGACGACGGAGATCTCGAGCTCGAGCGCGAGCAGCTCCTCGAGCACGCAGGGCACGCGCTTCCACTCGGCGAAGACGCGCGCGAGCTCCGCCGCGGAATCGATGCGCGCCTGCCCCTTGCCGTCGTAGCCGAAGCGCGCGGTCTTCAGCAGGGCGGGCAGGCGCACGCGCTCGAGCGCTGGGGCGAAATCGCCCTCGGCGACCACGGGGGCGAAGGGGCCCACGGGGAATCCGTGGGTGGCGAAGAACCCCTTCTCGCGGGCCCGGTCCTGGGCCACGGACACCGCGTCCCCGCTGGGCCGCACGACCGTGCGGGAGGCGAGCGCGAGGAGGGCCTCGGCGGGGGCGTTCTCGAACTCGGTGGTGACGGCCGCGCAGGTCTGCGCGAGCTCGGCGAGCGAAACGGGGTGCGTGTAGGCCGTGTTCAGGTGGCCCGTGGCGAACTCCGCCGCGGGCGAGAGGGGATCGGGATCGAGGACGGTGACGCGGTAGCCAAGCGTGCGCGCGGCGACGGTGAACATCCGGCCGAGCTGGCCCCCGCCCAGGAGCCCGAGGGTGGCGCCGGGCAGGATCACAGCACGTCGGGCAGCTGCATCGCCGCGACCTGCTCGCGCAGCTTCTCGCGGTAGGCGGCGAGCTTCGCGGCGAGCGCGGCGTCGCTGGCGGCGAGCAGGCTCACGGCGAAGAGCCCCGCGTTGGCGGCACCCGCCTCCCCGATGGCGAAGGTGGCCACGGGGATGCCCTTGGGCATCTGCACGATCGAGTAGAGCGAGTCCTGGCCGGCGAGGTGCTTGGACGGCACCGGGACGCCGAGCACCGGCAGCGTCGTCTTCGAGGCGATCATGCCCGGCAGGTGCGCCGCGCCCCCGGCGCCGGCGATGATGCAGGCGAGCCCCCGGCCGCGCGCGCCCTCGGCGTACTCGAACATGGTGTCGGGCGTGCGGTGCGCCGAAACCACGCGCGCCTCGAAGGCGACGCCGAAGTCCTTGAGCACGCGCGCGGCGTGCTGCATCACGTCCCAGTCGCTCTGGGACCCCATCACCACGCCGACCAGCGGCTTCTCCATGCGTTTCCCCTCAGGCGTCGAGCGCGCGGGCTTCGTCGATGCTCCCGCGGTAGGCCTCGAATATGTGCTTGAGCGCGGTCGTCATGTCGACCTTCGGGGCCCAGCCGAGCTCCTTGCGCGTATTGTCGATCTTCGGCACGCGGTTCTGCACGTCCTGGTAGCCCTTGCCATAGTACTTCGCCGCGCTCACCTCCACGAGCCTCACCTTCGCGGCGTTGCGCCGGTACTCGGGGTAGGCGCGCGCGAGGTCGAGCATCATCTGCGCGATCTCGCGCACGGAGTAGTTGTTCCGGGGATTGCCGATATTGTAGATCCGCCCGCTCGCCACGCCGTTCCTGTTCTCGATGATCTTCATGAGCGCGGCGATGCCGTCGTCGATGTAGGTGAAGGCGCGCTTCTGCGCGCCCCCGTCGACGAGCTGGATGGGCTCGCCGCGCACGATGTGCCCGAGGAACTGGGTGATGACGCGCGAGCTCCCCTCCTTGGGCGTGCGGATCGAGTCGAGGCCGGCGCCGATCCAGTTGAACGGCCGGAACAGGGTGAAGTCGAGCTGCCCCGCGGACCCGTAGGCCCAGATCACGCGGTCCATGAGCTGCTTGGAGCAGGCGTAGATCCAGCGCTGCTTGTCGATGGGGCCGAGCACGAGCTCCGAGGCGTAGGGGTCGAATTGCTCGTCGCGGCACATCCCGTATACCTCCGAGGTGGAGGGAAAGAGGATGCGCTTCGCGTGCTTCACGCAGCTCCTCACGATCGGCAGGTTCGCCTCGAAGTCGAGCTCGAACACCTTGAGGGGCTCGCGCACGTAGGTCGCGGGCGTGGCGATCGCCACGAGCGGCAGGATCACGTCGCACTTGCGGATGTGGTACTCGATCCACTCCTTGTTGATCGTGATGTCGCCCTCGAAGAAGTGGAAGCGGGGGTGGTCGAGCAGGTCCGCGACCCGGTCCGAGCCCATGTCCATGCCGAAGACCTCCCAGCCGGTGTCGGCGAGGATGCGCTTCGACAGGTGGTGGCCGATGAACCCGTTCACGCCGAGGATGCAGAGTCTCTTCATGGGTCAGTTCCCGAGGGGATGGGGGCCGGCGCCGAAGCGCGCGGCGAAGCCGGCCGCGTCGAGGGCGAGGCCGTCGAAGTCGATGGCGAGCAGTCGCAGCACGCCGCCGTCGGCGCAGGCCGCTTCGAGCGCCTCGCCCGCCACGCCGAGGGTGGCCGCGCCCGGTCGGGTGCGGCGTCCGGCGAGGACGCGGCTGCGCAGCACGCGCAGCGTCCCGCCGCGGAAAGGCGTGAACGCGCCGGGGTAGGGAGGGGCCACTGCGCGAACCAGGTTGTGGACCTCCACGGCGGGCCGCGACCAGTCGATGCGCCCGTCCTCGGGGCGCCGCCCCCCGAAGTAGCTGCCGGCGGCGAGGTCCTGGGGCTCGAGGGCGAGGCTGCCGTCGACGAGCCCCGCGAGCGCGCGGTCGAGCACGAGCTCCGCGGCGACGGTGACCTTGCGGAAGACGTCGAGGGCCTGGTCGTCGGGCAGGATCGGCACCGCCATGCGCCCCGCGATGCGCCCCGCGTCGGGCCTCGCCGTCATCTCGTGGAGCGTGGCGCCGGTCTCGTGTTCGCCGCGCAGCACCGCCCAGTTCACCGGCGCGCGCCCGCGGTACCGGGGCAGGAGCGAGCCGTGCATGTTGAAGGCCCCGCGGCGCGCCGTCGCGAGCACGGCCGGCGAGAGCATCTGCCGGTAGTAGAAGGAGAAGAGGAAGTCCGGGGCGAGCGCCGAGAGCCGCGCGACGAACCCCGCGTCGTTGGGGTCCTCCGGGGTCTCGACCGGCAGGTCGTGCTCGCGGGCGAAGCGCTCGACGCTCGCGAACCAGACGTTCTCGCGGGCGTCGTCGCGGTGCGTGACGACCAGCGGGACGCGCAGGCCGCGAGCGAGCAGCACGCCGAGGCAGCGCACGCCCACGTCGTGGTAGGCGAAGACGGCGGCGCTCGCGCTCATGGCTCCGGGCGCTCGAGGATCGCCTGGATCAGGTAGCGGGGGCGCTCGCGCACCTGCTGGTAGATGCGCCCGACGTACTCGCCGACGAGGCCCAGGCCGAAGAGGACCACCCCGATCAGCAGGAACTGGAGCACGTCGCGGTCCCAGATCACCCAGAGCCCGTCGAACTCGCCCGTCACGAGGCGCTTGGCGACCACCACGAAGTACACGGCGAGCGAGGCGAGGGAAACGAGCATGCCGAAGATCGAGAACATCTGGAGAGGCACCACGGAGAACCCGGTCACCAGGTCGAAGTTGAGGCGGATGAGCCGATAGAGCGAGTACTTCGACTCGCCGGCCTGGCGCTCGGCGTGGGAGACTTCGACCTCCGCCGGGTTCTGGGCGAAGGAGTAGCCGAGCGCGGGGATATACGTGCTCACCTCGCGCGAGGCGCGGATCGCGTCGACGATCGCCCGGTCGTAGGCGCGCATCATGCAGCCCTGGTCGGTCATGCGGATGCGGGTGAGGCGCTCGCGCAGCCGGTTCATCGCGCCCGAGGCCCAGCGCCTCCAGGCGCGGTCCTGGCGCAGCATCCGGATCGAGCCCACGTAGTCGTGGCCCTCGTCCATCTTCGCGAGCAGCTTCGCGATCTCCTCGGGCGGGTTCTGCAGGTCCGCGTCGAGGGTGACGACGCGCTCGCCGCGACTGTGCTCGAAGCCCGCCATCACCGCCATGTGCTGCCCGAAGTTGCCGTTGAAGAGGATCACGCGCGTGACCTCGGGGCGCGCCTGGAACTGTGCGCGCAGCAGCGCCGCGGAGCGGTCCCGGCTGCCGTCGTTCACGAACACGACCTCGTAGCTGCAGCCGAGGGCGTCGAGCGCCGGGTAGAGGCGCGCGAAGAGCGCGGGCAGCACCGCCTCCTCCTCGTAGACGGGGATGACGACCGAGACCTTCGGCACGCCCACGGCTCAGGCCGCCTTCGCGCGCAGCGAGCGCCCGAGGGCGGCGCACACGCGCTCGACGTCGCCCTCGGTCATCTCGGGGAAGAGCGGCAGGGTGACGGTCTCGCGCGCGATGCGCTCGGCGACCGGGAACTGCCCCTCGCGCCCGCCTTTCGCGCGGAAGAGCGTGGTGAGGTGCAGCGCCTCGTAGGAGATGCCGATGCCCACCCCCTCCCGGCGCATGGCCTCCACGAACTGCGCGCGCGTGATCCGCATCTGCGCGAGCGGCAGGAGCACCGTGAACATGTTCCACGAGTGGCCCGGGTTCTCCCGCGGGGGCAGGCTCTCGGGTGCGAGGAGGCTCTCGCCCGCGAGGCCTTCGAAATAGCGCCGCGCGAGGCGGGCGCGCGCGGCGCACCACGCGTCGAGGTGGGGCCACTGCGCGAGGCCGAGGCTCGCCGAGACGTCGGAGAGGTTGTACTTGCCCCCGGCGACCTCCACGTCGCGCGTGCCGTCCTCGAGGCGCCGGATGCCGTGGAAGCGCAGCCGCTCGACCCTCGCGGCCTCTCGCTCGTCGTTCAGCACGAGGGCGCCGCCCTCGATGGTGGTCAGGTTCTTGTTCGGGTGGAAGCTGAAGGAGACGAGGTCGCCCGAGGCGCCCACGGGCCGGCCCCCCGCGACGGAGCCCAGAGCGAGCGCGGCGTCCTCGACCACCCGCACGCCGTGCCGGCGGGCGAAGACGGCGATGCGCGCGGGATCGAGGGGCGCGTTGTAGTGCACGGGCAGCAGCGCCCGGGTGCGCGGCGTGACGGCGGCCTCCGCCGCCGCCCAGTCGAGGTTGCGGTTGGCGAGCTCGACGTCGACGAACACCGCGCGGGCCCCGCGCCGCTCGATCACGTTGGCGGAGGCGAAGAAACTCTGCGCGGGCGTGATCACCTCGTCGCCGGGGCCGATCCCGGCGAGCTCGAGGGCCACCTCCATCGCCGCCGTGGCCGAGGTGAGGGCGCGCACCGGCCGGCCGCCCGCGTGATCGGAGAGGGCGCGCTCGAACGCGAGCACCTTCGGGCCGCTCGCGATCCAGCGGCTGCGAAGCGTCTCGGCGACCGCGGCGACCATCGCCTCGTCGATCGTGGGCCGCGCGAAGGGCAGGAACCCCATGGCCTCAGGAGCGCGCGACGAGCCAGACGCCCACGACGATGAAGCCGATGCCCACGAGCTTCTGCGCGGCGAGCGATTCGCCGAAGAGCAGCCAGGCGGCCACGGCGTTCACGATGTAGCCCACGGAAAGCATCGGGTAGGCCACGCTCACGGGCACGCGCGAGAGCGCGAGGATCCAGACGACGACGCTCACGACGTAGCAGGCGAGCCCGCCGAGGATGAACGGGCTCGTGGCGAGCTTCGCGCCCACGGGGCCGAGGTTCGCGAGCTCGAAGGCGAACTCGCCCACCCGGTTGGTGCCCGCCTTGAGGAGCAGCTGCGCGCCCGCGTTGAGGAGCACGCCGGCCATCAGGAGCGAGAAGGTGAGGGGGGTCACGGCTTGCGGACCAGGACGCGCCGCGGGTCTTCGTGCAGCCGCTGCGCCGGCAGGCCTTGCGCCTTGAAGGTTTCGTAGGTGTCCGGATGCATTATAGCCAGCGCCTCGCCCGGTCGCAGCCACTCCTCGCGGAAGCTCTCGAGGTCGGGCAGGTGACGCCCCGGTTCCATCCTCTGCCCGAGCTCGAACTCGTCGGTGTAGTCGACGAGCGTCACCGTCCGGCCGATGTAGTAGGGAATCGTCTGGTCATAGTGCCTCACGCTGTACACCCGGGTCCCCGGCGCGAGCCAGGGCCGCATCTTCGCCGCGACCGCCTGCCCGGACTGGCGCGGAGAGAACCCCTCGTAGGCTTCCTCGACGCATTCGATCAGCACCACGGTGCCCAGGGCGAGGACCGCCATGCCCAGCCAGCGGCGGTTGCGGGCGAGCAGGAGGGCGGCGGCGATAGCGGCGACGAAGAGCACCGCGATGCCCGCGAGGGCCCAGCCCTGGGCGTCGGCGTAGAGCGCGCGCAGCCACTCTTCGCGGGCGCGCCCGGGCGAGCGCCAGGCCAGTGCCGCGAGGGCGAGGGCGACCGCGGACACCGGAGCGACCCAGAGCGCCAGGCGGCGCGGGGGGGCCTCGGCGAGGTAGCGCCCGAGCACGAGGGCGAGCGGCGGGAACGCGGGCAGGATGTAGGCGGGGAGCTTCGAGCCCGAGGCGCTGAAGAAGGCGACGACGAAGCCTGCCGCGACGAGCGCGAAGGTCCGAGGCCGCCATCCCGGCAGCCGCCGTTCTTCGCGCCAGGCGCCGGCCGCCGCCGCGGGCAGCGCGAACATCCACGGCAGGAACCCCGCGAAGAGGATCGGCAGGAAGTACCACGCCGGTTCCACGCGGTGGTGCGCCGTGGAAAGGAAGCGCGTGAAGTGCTCGTGGATGAAGAAGAAGGAAGCGAACTCGGGGTTGGCGAGGGAGACCGCCACGAACCAGGGGGCGGCGATCGCCAGGAAGAGCGGCAGGCCCCGGGCCCACTCGAGCCGCAGGAGGCTTCGCCAGTCGCGGGCGACGAGCGCGTGGAGTGCAACCGCGGCCGCCGGGATGACCAGGCCCACGAGCCCCTTGGAGAGCACGGCGAGCGCCATCGCCGCCCAGCCCGCGAGGAGCCACTTCCGGCGCCCCGAGGGGTCGGGGGCCTGCCCGGCGATGAGCAGGGCCGAGAGCGCCGCGGTGGTCCACAGCGTGAGGCCCATGTCGAGGGTGACGATGCCGCCGAGCGCCATGAAATAGGGGCTCGAGAGCAATGCCAGGACGGCGAGCAGGCCCGCCTCGCCGGAGTGCAGGCGCCGCCCCGTGTAGCCGACGATGGCGAGCGTCGCGAGGCCCGCGAGGGCGACGTAGAGCCGCGCGGCGACCTCCCCCGGCCCGAGCAGGCGGATCGCGGCGGCCGTGGCCCAGTACTGCAGCGGCGGCTTCTCGAAGTACTTGAAGCCGTTCAGACGCGGCGTCACCCAGTCGCCGCTCTCGGCCATCTCGCGGGCGATCTCCGCGTAACGGCCCTCGTCGGGGTTGGCGAGGGGGCGGCCGAGGTTGTCGAAGACGACGAGGACCGCGAGCGCGGCGAGGATCGCGAACGCGAGGTGGACGATGCGCCGCGGCACGGCGCTCAGGCCTTGAGCAGCACGATGACCGCGCCGCCGCCGCCCTCGGCCGCGCGCGGCTCGACGAAGGCGAGCACCTCGTCGCGGCGCGTGAGGAGCCTGCGGATGCGGACCTTGAGGACGGGCACGCGCGAGCGCGAGCCCAGGCCCTTGCCGTGCACGACGCGCACGCAGCGCAGGCCCCGGCGCCGCGCCTCGGCGAGGAAGGCCGCGGTCGCCTCCGCCGCCTCGTCCGAGGTCAGGCCGTGCAGGTCGAGGTGCTCCTGGATGACCCAGTGCGTGCGACGGAGCTTTCGCAGGATGTCGCGCGGCAGTCCCGGGCGCAGGAAGAGCCGGTCCTCCTCGATCTCGTCGTCGTCGGCCTCCGCGCCCAGGCGCGCAAGCTCGTCGAGGACCGCGCGCTCGTCCTCGAGGCGCTTGGCGGGCACCGGCTCGCGGGGCGCGCGCCAAGGCTCGACGCGGTTGTCCGGCGGCCGCGGGGCCACGCCGCGCATCTCGGCGCGGAAGAGCGCGACATCCTCGGGCGGCACCTCGGGCGAGCCGGCGGGGTCCGCGGCCCGTGCCCCGGGACGCTTCATCCCGCGAGGCTCTCCAGGTACTTGTCGGCGTCGAGCGCCGCCATGCAGCCCGAGGCCGCGCTCGTCACCGCCTGCCGGTAGACGTGGTCCTGCACGTCGCCCGCGGCGAACACGCCCGGGATGCTCGTGGCCGTGGCGCCCCCATCCTGCCCCGAGCGGGTGACGATGTAGCCGCCCTTCATCTCGAGCTGCCCCACGAAGAGCTCCGTGTTGGGGCGGTGGCCGATCGCGATGAAGCAGCCGGAGACCTTGATCTCCTTCGTGCGCCCGTCCTGCGTCGACTTGATGCGCACGCCGGTGACCCCGGAGGCGTCGCCCAGCACCTCGTCGAGCGTGTGGTTCCACTCGATCGTGACCTTCCCCTCCCTCGCCTTCGCGAGGAGCTTGTCCTGGAGGATCTTCTCGGCGCGGAAACGCTCGCGCCGGTGGATCACGGTGACGTGCCGGGCGATGTTGGACAGGTAGAGCGCCTCCTCGACCGCGGTGTTGCCGCCGCCGACCACGCACACGTCCTGCCCCTTGAAGAAGAAGCCGTCGCAGGTCGCGCAGCCCGATACGCCCTTGCCCATGTACGCCTGCTCCGAAGCGAGGCCGAGGTACATGGCCGAGGCGCCGGTGGCGATGATCAGCGCGTCGCAGGTGTAGGTGCCCGAGTCGCCCACGAGCGTGAAGGGCTTCTCCCCGAGCTTCGCGGTGTGGATCTGGTCGAAGACGATCCGCGTCTCGAATCGCTCCGCGTGCCTGAGGAAGCGCTCCATGAGCTCGGGGCCCTGGACGCCGGCGGCGTCCGCCGGCCAGTTGTCCACGTCGGTCGTGGTCATGAGCTGGCCGCCCTGGGCGAGGCCGGTGACGAGCACCGGCTTCAGGTTGGCGCGGGCGGCATAGACGGCGGCGGTGTAGCCCGCGGGGCCGGAGCCGAGGATGAGCAGGCGGCTGTGTTCGGTGGTCATTCGGAGGCCTTCGCGAGGGTCCGGAAAGGGCAGATGGGGATTATCGCACCCGTCGCAAGCCCGGCCCCGCCCGTCGCGCACTCCTGCGGAACAGGGCCACTCTGTGGGAAGATTCGGGCGCCGCGCTCTGTTCTGCGTGCAGGAGGCGCGCGGGCCGCATTCAAGGCGCCTTGGAAGCCAGCCCATAAATACTTGACAAACAAGGGCATTTTCGCAGATAAGGAAGCCATGACCGTGCACAGCCGAAGAAACGCCGTGGGCGAACGGACCATGACCCTGAAGGCGGTCCCGTTCTTCACCCAGCTCTCCGACCTCGAGCTCGACATCGTCCGGGCCGTCGCCGTCGAGAAGTCCTATCCGAAGAGCGCCGTCGTCCTCACCGAGGGCGAGATGGGCGATTCGCTCTACATGATCCAGTCGGGCAAGGTGAAGGTGTTCATCGGCGACGAGGACGGCCGGGAGATCATCCTGAAGATCCTCGGACCCGGGGACTTCTTCGGCGAGATGTCGATGATCGACAAGCAGCCGCGCTCGGCCTCGGTCACGACGCTGGAGCCCGCGACCTTCCACATCCTGTCGCACAACGCCTTCGAGGAATGCGTCCACCGGGCGCCCAAGATCGCGAACGTCGTGATGCGCATCCTCGCGCAGCGCGTGCGCGAGGCCGACCGCAAGATCGGCACCCTCGCCCTGATGGACGTCTACGGGCGCGTGGCGAGCACGCTGCTCGAGCTCGCGGTCTACAACAACGGCAAGCTCATGGTGGGTGAGAAGCTCTCCCAGCAGGACCTCGCCAACATGGTCGGGGCCTCGCGCGAGATGGTGAACCGCATCCTCAAGGACCTCTCGGACCGCGGCTTCATCGCGGTGGAGTCGAAGTCGATCACGATCATCAACCGCGAGCTGCCGCCGTCGCTCTAGGCGGGACGGCCGCGGGCGCGCGCCGCCGGATATAATCCGGCATCCCGGTGCGCGCATCCTTGATGGCCGACATTCCCCAGAGCCGCAGCGATATCCCGAACGGAAAGCCCCGCCTCGGCCGGATCCTTCGCGAGGCGCTCTGGATCCTGCTCGCGGCCGTCGGCCTCTACCTCGCCCTCGTCCTCGCGAGCTACCACCCGGCCGACGCAGGCCCCTTCCACAGCGGATCGGTCGCCGCGCCGCTCAACCAGGGTGGCGCGCTCGGGGCCTGGATCGCGGAAGCGCTGCTCTACCTCTTCGGCCTGTCGGCCTGGTGGTGGGTCGCCTTCGCCTTCCTCGGGATCCTGCGGATGTATCCCCGCGTCGAGGCCTGGGAGATCCTCAGCCGGCGCTCGCTTGCGGCCGCGGTGGCGGGCTTCGCGGTCCTGATCGCCGCGAGCTCGGCCCTCGAGGCGATGCGCCTGCACAGCCTGGGCGCCGCGCTGCCCCTCGCCCCGGGCGGCGTGCTCGGCGCGGTCCTCGCGGGATTCGTCTCGCGCACGCTCGGCTTCACCGGCGGCACGCTCGTGCTCATCGCCGCCATGGCCGCGGCCTTCAGCGTCTTCACGGGGCTTTCCTGGATCCGCTTCGCCGAGGCGCTCGGCGCCGGGCTCGAGTGGCTCCACGGGGCCGTCCGGGGCCGCCTCGAGGCGCGGCGCGACCGCGAGGAGGGCCGGATCGCGGCCCGGGAGCGCGAGGACAAGGTCGAGGAGGTGAAGAAGATCCTCGAGGAGCGCGAGCCCATCCGCATCGAGATGCCCGCGGTCGAGGTGCCCCGCAGCGAGCGCGTGGTGCGCGAGCGCCAGGTGCCGCTCTTCGCGGACCTTCCCGACTCGCCCCTGCCGCCGATCGCGCTGCTCGACCCGCCCGATCCCCACGTCGAGCGGCCCACCTCCGAGACGCTCGAGTACACCTCGCGCCTGATCGAAAGGAAGCTCCTCGACTTCAGCGTGCAGGTGAAGGTGGTCGCGGCCTACCCCGGGCCGGTGATCACGCGCTACGAGGTCGAGCCCGCCGTGGGGGTGAAGGGCGCGCAGGTCGTGAACCTCGCGCGCGACCTCGCCCGCGCCCTCTCGGTCACCTCGATCCGCGTGGTGGAGACGATCCCGGGCACCTCGTGCATGGGACTCGAGATCCCGAACCCGAAGCGCGAGATCGTGCGGCTCTCGGAGATCGTGGGCTCCCAGGCCTACGCCGACCAGCACGCGCGCCTCGCGATGGCGCTCGGCAAGGACATCACCGGCAAGCCCGTGGTCGTCGACCTCGCACGCATGCCCCACCTGCTCGTGGCGGGCACGACGGGCTCGGGCAAGTCGGTCGCGATCAACGCGATGATCCTCTCGCTCGTCTACAAGTCCCCGGCGAGCGACGTGCGCCTGATCCTCGTGGACCCGAAGATGCTCGAGCTCTCGGCCTACGAGGGCATCCCGCACCTGCTGGCACCCGTGGTCACCGACATGCGCCACGCGGCGGCGGCGCTCCACTGGTGCGTGGCGGAGATGGACCGGCGCTACCGCCTCATGTCGGCGCTCGCGGTGCGCAACATCGCCGCGTACAACGCGAAGGTGCGCGAGGGCATCGAGAGGAAGGCGCCGCTCAAGCACCCCTTCAGCCTCACGCCGGACGATCCCGAGGAACTCGAGACCCTGCCGCTGATCGTGGTCGTGATGGACGAGCTCGCCGACCTGATGATGGTCGCGGGCAAGAAGGTCGAGGAGCTGATCGCGCGGCTCGCGCAGAAGTCGCGCGCCTCGGGCATCCACCTGGTGCTCGCCACGCAGCGCCCTTCCGTGGACGTGATCACCGGCCTCATCAAGGCGAACGTCCCCACGCGCATCGCCTTCCAGGTCTCCTCGCGCATCGACTCGCGCACCATCCTCGACCAGCAGGGCGCCGAGAGCCTGCTCGGCCAGGGCGACATGCTCTACCTGCCGCCGGGCTCGGGGATGCCGCAGCGCGTGCACGGCGCCTACGTCGCCGACGCCGAGGTGCACCGGGTCGTCGAGTACCTGAAGAAGCAGGGCGAGGCGCAGTACATCGAGGGCATCCTCGAGGAGCCCGAGCCCGCGGAGGGTGGGGCCCCGGGCGAGGGCGGGGCGTCGGGCGAGGCCGACCCGCTCTACGACCAGGCCGTGCAGATCGTCCTGCAGAACCGCCGCGCCTCGATCTCGCTCGTGCAGCGCCACCTGCGCATCGGCTACAACCGCGCGGCGCGCCTCATCGAGGACATGGAGCGCGCGGGCCTCGTTTCGCCGATGGCCTCCAACGGCAACCGCGAGATCCTCGTGCCCTCGCGCGCGGAGAAGTGAGGATGGGAAGGCTGCGGCTCGCGGCCGCGCTCGCCGCCGCGGCGGCGCTGCCCGCCGCCGCGGGCGCCGTCGACGACTTCCTCGCCTTCAGCGCCACCACGAGGAGCGCCACCGCGCGCTTCGAGCAGAAGGTCTTCGACCGCGACGGCCGCAGCGTCGAGTCGGCCACGGGCCGCTTCGCGTTCTCGCGCCCCGGGCGCATGCGCTGGGCCTACGATCCGCCCTCGCGCCAGCTCCTGGTGGGCGACGGCACGCGGCTGTGGATCCACGACCCGGACCTGAACCAGGTGAGCGTGCGCGCCATCGACAAGGCGATCTCCGCCACCCCGGCCGCGCTCCTCGCGGGGCGCGAGGACGTCACGGCGGTCTTCACCCTGACCGAAGGCGGCATGGCCGACGGCCTCGCCTGGGTCGAGGCGGTCCCGCGCGAGAAGGACACCGGGTTCGAGCGCGTTCGCCTCGGGCTGCGGGGACGCGCGCTCGCGGCGATGGAACTGCACGACGCCCTGGGCGGGCGCACGATGCTCCGCTTCAGCGATCTCAAGGCCAATCCCCGCATCGCGCCCGAGGTCTTCGTCTTCGAGCCGCCCGCGGGCGCCGACGTCCTCGACGAGTCGCGCGCGCCGAAGCGCTAGGCGGCCGGCGCCCGGGCCGGGCTTATCATGGATCCATGAACGACTCGCGGGAGCTCTTCTCCGAATCGGGCGAGGTGGTGGTGCCGCTCGCGGAGCGCCTGCGCCCGCAGGCCGTGGACGAGGTGGTCGGCCAGCGCCATCTGCTCGGCGAGGGCAAGCCCCTGTGGGTGGCGCTGCGCTCGGGGCGACCCCATTCGATGATCCTCTGGGGGCCGCCCGGGGTGGGCAAGACCACGCTCGCGCGCCTCATGGCGAAGTCCTTCGCGGCGGACTTCATCGCGATCTCCGCGGTGCTCGCGGGGGTGAAGGAGATCCGCGAGGCGGTCGAGCGCGCGCGCCTGAACCGCGACCAGTACGGCCGCGCGACGATCGTGTTCGTCGACGAGGTGCACCGCTTCAACAAGTCCCAGCAGGACGCGTTCCTGCCGCACGTCGAGTCGGGCCTGTTCACCTTCATCGGCGCCACCACCGAGAACCCCTCCTTCGAGGTGAACGGCGCGCTCCTGTCGCGCGCCCAGGTCTACGTCCTGGAGAGCCTCGCGCCGGAGGACCTCGAGCGCCTGGTGCGCCGCGGCTTCGAGGCCGAGCGGCTCGACGCCACCGACGAGGCGGTGCGCCGGCTCGCCGAGATCGCCGACGGCGACGCGCGGCGCTCGCTCAACTTCGTCGAGCAGGTCGTGCAGGCCGCGCGCCTGGAGGGGCGCCACGGGGCCGACGTCGAGTTCGTGAACGCGGTGCAATCGCGCGCGGGCCGGCGCTTCGACAAGGGCGGGGAGAACTTCTACGACCAGATCTCGGCGCTGCACAAGAGCGTGCGCGGCAGCGACCCCGACGCCGCGCTCTACTGGTTCGTGCGCATGCTCGATGGCGGGGCCGACCCGCGCTACCTCTCGCGGCGCATGATCCGCATGGCCACCGAGGACGTGGGACTCGCCGACCCGCGCGCGCTCGAGGTGGCGGTGAACGCCGCCACGGTCTACGAGCGCCTCGGCAGCCCCGAGGGCGAGCTCGCGCTCGCCGAGTGCGTGCTCTACCTCGCCGTCGCCCCGAAGTCGAACGCGGTCTACCTCGCCTACGGCGCGGCCCGGGCCTTCGTGGCCGAGGACGGCAGCCGGCCGGTGCCGCTGCACATCCGCAACGCCCCCACGAAGCTCATGAAGAACCTGGGCTACGGCGAGGGCTACCGCTACGCCCACGACGAGCAGGAAGGCTACGCCGCGGGCGAGTCCTACCTGCCCGAGGGCATGCGCCCCCCGGGCTGGTACCGCCCGACCGAACGCGGGCTCGAGGCGAAGATCCGCGAGAAGCTCGCGCACCTGCGCTCGCTGGACGAGAAGGCGGGGAAAACGCCAAAATAGCGCCATGCGCTACCTCGCCCGCTTCCTCGCCTCCTCCTCGCGCCGATCCCGCCGGGCGGGATAGGCCTCGTCGCGCTCCGGGCGCACCCCGGACCCACCCAACCGCAAACGGATCCCGGCCCCCGCCGGGACGATGCCCATGCTCGATATCCAGCTGCTCCGCAAGGACCTGCCCGCCGTGGTCGCGGGCCTGAAACGCCGCGGCTATGCCTTCGACGAGGCCGCCTTCCGCTCTCTCGAGGACGAGCGCAAGGGCCTGCAGACGCGCACCGAGGAGCTCCAGGGCCGGCGCAACGCCCTGTCGCGGCAGATCGGCATCCTCAAGGGCAAGGGCGAGGACGCCTCCGGGGCGATGGCCGAGGTGGCGGGCCTCGGCGAGGAGCTCAAGGCGAACGAGGCGCGTCTCGCCGACGTGCAGGCGAGGCTCACGGCGTTGCTGCGCACGACCCCCAACATCCCGCGCCCCGAGGTCGCCGAGGGCCGCTCGAGCGAGGACAACGTCGAGGTGCGCCGCTGGGGCACGCCGCGCGCGTTCGGCTTCGCGCCGAAGGACCACGTGGACGTGGGCGCGGGTCTCGGCGGCCTCGACTTCGAGACCGCCGCGAAGCTCTCCGGCGCGCGCTTCGCGCTCATGACGGGCGGTGTGGCGCGGATGCACCGCGCGCTCGCGCAGTTCATGCTCGAGGTGCACACGCGCGAGCACGGCTACACCGAGGTCTACGCGCCCTACCTGGTGACGGGCGAGTGCGCCGACGGGGTCTCGAGCCTCGCCAAGTTCAGGGACGACCTCTTCAAGCTCGAGGGGCGCGACCTCTACCTCATCCCGACCGCCGAGTACCCGGTCACCAACATCGTGCGCGACACGATCCTCGAGAGCGCGCGATTGCCGCTCAAGTTCGTCTGCCACAGCCCCTGCTTCCGGTCCGAGGCGGGCAGCTACGGCAAGGACACGCGCGGCATGATCCGCCAGCACCAGTTCGACAAGGTCGAGATCCTGCAGGTCGTCCACCCCGAGCGCTCGGCCGAGGCCCACGAGGCGCTCACCGCCCACGCCGAGACGATCCTCCGGCGCCTGGAGCTGCCGTACCGGACGATGATGCTGTGCACCGGCGACACGGGCTTTTCCAGCGCGAAGACCTACGACCTGGAGGTGTGGCTGCCGGGGCAGCAGGCGTACCGCGAGATCTCCTCGTGCTCGAACTTCGAAGCCTTCCAGGCGCGGCGCATGCAGGCGCGATTGCGCGGCGAGAAGGGCCGGACCGAGTTCGTGCACACGCTCAACGGCTCGGGGCTCGCCGTCGGGCGCACGCTCGTCGCCGTGCTCGAGAACTACCAGGAGGCGGACGGCTCCGTGACGGTGCCCGCCGCGCTGGTTCCCTTCATGGGCGGGGTCGAGCGCCTCGCGGCCGCGTGACGCGCTTCATCGTCATCCGCCACGGCGAGACGGACTGGAACGTCGCCTCGCGCATCCAGGGCCACAGCGACAGCCCGCTCACCGCCGCGGGCGTGGCCCAGGCCGAGGCGATCGCGCGCCGCCTCGCCTCGGAGAACTTCGACGCGCTCGTCTCGAGCGACCTGGGCCGCGCGCTCGCCACCGCGCGGATCATCGCCGCGCGCACGGGCCACGCGATCGCCACCGACCCGGGCCTGCGCGAGCGCAACTTCGGCCGCGGCGAGGGCCTCACCTACGGCGAGCTCGACCACGAGTACCCCGACGTCTTCTCGAAAGTGCGCGAGACCGACCCCGACTACGTCATCCCGGGCGGCGAGAGCCGGCGCCAGCTCTACGAGCGGGTGCGCGCGACCTTCGAGGCGCTCGCCGAGGCGCACGCGGGCCGCCGGATCGCGGTCGTCTCCCACGGGGGAGTGCTCGCCTCCCTCTACCGCGTGATCCACGGCATCGGCATCGCCACCCCGCACCCGATCCCGATCGTGAACGCGTCCTTCAACGCGCTCGCCTGCGAGGGCGGGCGCTGGGTCGTCGAGGCCTGGGGCGACATCGCTCACCTCGGCGAGACGGAGGCGTTCGAGGAGCTCTGAGCGGCGGCGGCCCGGGGCGCGAGCGGCGCCTCGCGCGGCGCCCGGCGCGCGAGGATGTCGTGGTAGTTGCGCACGTTGTCCACGAACTGCAGCGCCTCGTGGCCCCGGGCGAAGCCGTGCTTGAGCGTCGTGTAGGCCGCGGGATCGGCGAGCCGCCCCAGCACCTGCTTCACGTCCTGCCAGCGGTCGGGACTCAGGCCGCTTCGCTGCGCGAGGATGCGCGCGTCCTCGAGGTGGCCCAGGCCCAGGTTGTAGGCGGCGAGCGCGAGGAAGGTCCGGTCGGGCTCCGGGATGCGCGCGGGCAGCTGCGCGGCGAGCATCGCGAAGTAGCGCGCGCCCCCGAGGATGCTCTCGCGCGCGTCGAGCCGGTCGCGCACCTTGAGCCGCTCGGCGGTCTCCTCCGTGAGCATCATGAGGCCGCGCACGCCCGTAGGCGAGGTGGCGAGCGCGTCCCAGTGCGATTCCTGGTAGCCGACGGCGGCGATGAGGCGCCAGTCGACGCCGACTTGCCGCTCGGCCTCCTCGAAATGGGGCCGCAGCCCCGGCAGGTGGCTCTCGATGCGCTCGAGGAGCGTGCCCGCGTCGATCGCCGAGATGCGCGCCGCGTGGGCGTAGTAGCGGTCGGCCAGGCGCTTGAGCGTTCCGTCCTTCTCGATGCGCTCGAAGAACGCGCGCGCGGCCTTCGCGAGCCGCGCGCGGTCCACGGGGGAGATGAGCCAGGCGTAGTCGAACTCCCGCCCGAGGCTGAAGGCGACGTCGAGCTGCGGGAAGAACTTGCGGTTGAGCGTGAAGCGCGTCGATTCCACGAGCGCGAAGTCGAGGCGGCCGTCGGTGACCTGCGCGAGGAGGTCCGCCGTCGCGGCGTCGGAGGGCAGGCGCTCGATCGGGGTGGAGAGCACCGGCGGCTGCGTGAGCACGTGGTCGGCGATCGATTCCTCGATCACGCCGACGCGCCGGCCCGCGATGTCGGCGAAGGTCGCGGGCCTGGGCTCCGCCGAGCGCCAGACCACCTGCAGGCGGGAGCGGAAGTAGGTCGGCCCCCAGGCCACGCCGCCGGGGAAGTCGAAGCCGCGCGTGAGCGCGGCCGCGGCGAGGTGTGCCTGGCCGCGGCGAAGCGTGGGCTCGATCTTGCGCGGGTCGTCGGCGAGCACGAAGCGCGCGGGAACGCCCAGCTCCTTCGCGAAGAGCGTGGCGAGGTCGAACTCGAAGCCCGTGGGGTGGCCCTCGGCGTCCTCGTGGTACGTCGCCGGCCCGTTGACCGTGAGCACCACGAGCTCGCCGCTCTCGGCCACGGGCGCGAGGGGCTTCGCCGCGAACCACTCGCAGCCCGCGACGAGACAAGCGAGGAACGCGAGGAATCGCCGCGCCGTCATGCGCGCCAGTGTGGCGGTTCGGGCCGCCGGTTTCAACCCGGGCGGACGCCGCGCGGAATTGGGCGATAATGGCGCTCCGGAAAGCGCCACGACATGCCGAAAATCCTCGCCCTCGTCCCCGCCGCGGGGCAGGGCACGCGCATCGGGGAATCGCTCCCCAAGCAGTACCTGCCCCTCGCCGGCAAGCCGATGCTCCTGCACGCGCTCGGGACGCTCGCCGCCGTCGGGCGCATCGACGCGGTCATCGCGATCCTCGCGCCGCAGGACCGCCACTGGGCCGAGCTCGCCCGCGGGACGGGGCGGGTGGAGGCGATGCACGCGGGCGGGCGGCTTCGCGGCGAGAGCGTGCTCAACGCGCTCGAACGGCTCGCGGGCCGCGCCGCGGACGACGACTGGATCCTCGTGCACGACGCGGCGCGCCCCTGCCTGGAGCGCGCGCTCGTCGAACGC
Organism: Usitatibacteraceae bacterium; assembly: GCA_044220635.1. Classification (GTDB taxonomy): domain Bacteria; phylum Pseudomonadota; class Gammaproteobacteria; order Burkholderiales; family Usitatibacteraceae; genus JBGAQP01. The sequence continues at coordinate 22,502 of JBGAQP010000023.1, read as the reverse complement.
TTCCTCGACGAGGTCGGCGACGACCCGGTCGGCGGGCTCCTCGCCCTGCCCGTCGCGGACACGCTGAAGCGCGCGGGTCCGCGCTCGCGCGTGGAGGCCACCGTGCCGCGCGAGGGCCTGTGGCGCGCGCAGACGCCGCAGATGTTCCGATACGCCCTGCTGCGGCGCGCGCTCGCGCTCTCGCCGCAGGCCACCGACGAATCCCAGGCGATCGAGGCCCTGGGCCACGCGCCGCGCCTCGTGCGCGGCGAGGACGCGAACCTCAAGGTCACCTTCGCCGGGGACCTCGCCCTCGCCGAGGCGATCCTCCTGCACCGGGGCGGGGCCGCGCGCGAAGGCGCGGAGCTGCGCGCCGTGGGGAGCTGAGCGTGCGCGTCGGCCAGGGCTTCGACGTCCACCGCCTCGTCGCGGGGCGCCGGCTCGTCCTCGGCGGCGTCGAGATCGCGCACGACAGGGGCCTGCTCGGGCACTCCGACGCGGACGTGCTGCTGCACGCCATCTGCGACGCGATGCTGGGGGCGGCCGCCCTGGGCGACATCGGCCGGCACTTCCCCGACAGCGACCCGCGCTACCAGGGCATCGACAGCCGCGAGCTGCTGCGCCACGTGGCGGGGCTGCTGCGCGCGCGCGGCCACGCCGTCGCGAACGTGGACGCCACCATCATCGCCGAGGCGCCGCGCATGGCGCCGCACATCCCCGCCATGGTCCTCAACATCGCCTCCGACCTCGGCATCCCGGACGAGCGCGTGAACGTGAAGGCGACGACCACCGAGGGCCTGGGCTTCGCCGGGCGCGGCGAGGGCATCGCCGCGCAGGCCGTCTGCCTCCTGGAGTAGGACGCCGGTCAGCGCCGGAACTGGGCGAGCACCGAGGAGGTCCAGGTGAGGCGCTCGATGAGCGTCCTCAGGAACTCGCGGTTGAAGCGCAGCTGGCAGCCCTCGGAGAGCGACTCGAGGTGGGTCGCCTGGATCTTGAGCAGCTGCACCTCGGACACCGAGATGATCGAGGCCGAGCGCCGCGCGCGGTCTCCCGACAGGTAGGCCATCTCGCCGAAGCAGTCGCCCTCCTTGAGGACGTTGAGGAGCTTGCCGTCCTTCACGACCTTGACCTGTCCGCCGACGATGATGAAGAAGGCCTGGCCGACCTCGCCCTCGAGCAGCAGGTTCTCGTCTCGCCCGTGGGTCTCCCACACCGCCCCGCGCAGCACCTCCCAGAGCTCGGCGTCGCGGAACTCGCGGAAGAAGGGCAGCGACCGGAGCTTGTTGAACTTCTCCGTCGAGGAGATCTCGTGGGAGTAGCGCTCGAGCTGCGGGAAGGTGTTGGCGAGGTCGCTCGCCATGTCGAACCAGGAGGCGTAGCGCACCTTCGGGTCCTTGTGCATCGCCTTGCGGACGATCTCGACGAGCTTCTCGGGGAGGTCGGGCCGCAGCTGCTCGATCGGCACCGGCTCCTCGTTGAGGATCTTGTTGATCATCGCCACCGAGTTCTCGGCGCGGAACGGGAGCTTGCCGGTGAGCAGCTCGTACATCACCACGCCGAGCGAGTAGATGTCGGACTGCACGCCCGGCGCCTCCTCGTTGATCTGCTCGGGCGACATGTAGGCGGGCGAGCCGAGGAAGCCGTCGATCTGCGTGTGGGTCGCGTGCGAGATCTTGGCGGTGCCGAAGTCGCTGATCTTGATCTCGTCGCGGTCCGACAGCAGGATGTTCGCGGGCTTGATGTCGCGGTGGATGACGCCGTTCTGGAAGGCGTAGTCGAGCGCGCGGCAGAGCTTGAAGATCACGAGCACCGCCTGGCGCACGGGCAGCAGGTTCGTCTCGGTGCAGAACTTCTTGAGCGAGCCGCCCGTGACGTACTCCATCACGATGTAGCGCTGGTCGCCGTCGACCACCGCGTCGTAGACGCCGACGATGTTCGGGTGGTTGAGCTTGCCGGCGAGCGAGGCCTCGTTCAGGAAGAGCTTCTCGAAGCGCTTCGATTCCTCCTCGCCCATGTCCTCGTCGCTCTTGGCGAGCTTCACCGCGACCTTGCGGTCGTTGAACGGGTCCTCGGCGAGGTAGACGACCGCCGAGGCGCCCTGCCCGACCTCGGAGAGGATGTTGTACTTGCCGATCTTCAGCGGGCGTTCGGACACGGGTTGGAGGGGCGCTGGACGGGTGCGGGGGGCGGCCCGATTTTTCCGCACGAGTTTAACCGATCCCGGCACCCTCGGCGATGCAATGCGTCACAACGGCGCTCCCCTTCGTTGCCGGGCGCCGCAAGGGCCGGGATAATGGGTGCGTCAACAGCTCGAATCCGGGGGTCGGGACATGTCGAATGCGCTGCTCGAGGCGGTCCGCGCCGGCGATGCCGCGGCCGTCCGGCGCCTGGCGGCCGGCGAGGCCCTGCAAGCCGCCGACGAGGAGGGCGTCACCCCGCTCATGGTGGCCGCGGGGCTCGGCCGCCGCGAGGTGGTCTCGGCGCTCCTCGCCGCCGGCGCGGAGGTGAACGCCGCCGACCGGCGCGGGTTCACCGCCCTCTTCCACGGCTGCTACAACGCCGACGAGGACCGGGGCTGGCCGGAGGTGGTCGAGGCGCTCCTGGAAGCCGGCGCCGACCGGGAGGCGCGGATCGGCTACGGGGTCCGGCCGCTGATGTATGCCGCGGGCAACGGCGAGGCCGGGGTGGTCGAGGTCCTGCTCAAGGCGGGCGCCGATCCCACGGCCAGGAACGACGGCGGGCGCACGGCGCTCATGATGGTGAAGGACCGCGACTACGTCGACGTGATCAACCTCCTGCACGAGGCCGAGACGCTCGCGGGAGGCGAAGGGTGCGGCACCCGCAACGCCCCGAACATGCAGGTCGTGACCTTCCTGAAGCCCGGCAAGGCGGGCTGAGCCGGCCTCAGGCGCGCGAGCCGGCGGCGAGGCGGCGCGCGAGCGCGAGGAAGCCTTCGCGCGAAATCCCGGATACCGCGACTTCGGCCGCGGCTTCCGCCCCGCGGTAGTTGCGCGCGAGCGAGCGGCGGTAGGCGGGGTCGTAGTGGTGCTCGAGGAGGTCGAGCACCAGCCCGGCCCAGTCGCCGCGCGCGACGAACCCTTTCCAGGTCCCGATGCGCTCCGCGCCGTGCAGCGGCCTCAGGCACTCGAGCTTCTCCACCAGCACCTGCGGCTGCGCAATGAGGTGCGCGTACTCCTCGACGAGGAGCGCCACGCGGTCGGGCGCGGCCATCTCCAGCCGCAGGCACCGGGCCTCGCGCATGCGGTGGATGAGGGCGTCGGGCACGCGCAGGTTGCCGACCTTGCGGCTTTCCGACTCGACGAACACCGGGCGGCGCGCGTCGAATCCCGAAAGCGCTTCCCAGATCGCGGTCTCGAAGGACTTCTGCGTCGGCTGGGGCGCGCCGGGAAGCTCCCCCAGCACCGAGCCGCGGTGCGCCGCGAGCCCCTCGAGGTCGAGCGCCTGCTCGCCGGCCGCGGCGAGGGCCTCGAGCAGCCGGCTCTTGCCCGAGCCCGTCGCGCCCAGGATCACCCGGAAATCGAAGCGCGCGGGCATCGCCTCGAGGTCCGCGACGACCTGGCGCCGGAACGCCTTGTAGCCGCCCTCGAGGCGCCGCGCGTTCCAGCCGACCTGGCGCAGCACGTGCAGGAGCGCCCCCGAGCGCCCGCCGCCGCGCCAGCAGTAGACGAGCGGGCGCCAGCCCCGGGGCCGGCCGGCGAAGCGCTCCTCGATCGCGCGGGCGATGTTGCGCGCGACGAGCGGGGCGCCCGCGCGCTTGGCGGCGAAGGCGCAATCCTCCTTGTAGATCGTGCCGACGAGGGCGCGCTCGGCGTCGTCGAGCACCGGGCAGTTCGTCGCGCCCGGCAGGTGGTCCTCGGCGAACTCCGCGGGACTCCTCGCGTCGAGCAGCTCGTCGAAGGCCCGCAGCTCGGCAAGGCTCAGGGGCAGCCGGACGGCGTCGGCGGGCCGTTCCCGGTGGAAGGGCAATTCCGTCACGGCGGGAGTTTCCTCAGGACGGGCGCGAGCGCCGTCCACACGTTGGCGAGGATCCGAGGCTGCGCCGCGGCCGTCGGATGCAGCTGGTCGGGCTGGAAGAGCTCGCGGCGCTCGGCCACGCCGTCGAGCAGGAAGGGCACGAACGCGACCTTCTGGGCGCGCGCCGTCGCCGGGAAGAGCTCCCGGAACTCGCGGGCGTAATCGATGCCATAATTCGGGGGAATCATGAGGCCCGCGAGCACGGGTTCGGCCCGTGCCTGCCGGGCGATGCGGATCATCTGCTCGAGGTTGGCGCGCATGGCGGCGATGGGCTGGCCGCGCAAGGCGTCGTTAGCGCCCAGCGCGATCAGCACCACGCGCGGCCGGTGCCGCTTGAGGTCCTCGGGCAGGCGCCGCAGCCCTCCGGAGGTGGTCTCTCCCGAGACGCTCGCGTTGACGACGCGCCATCCCGGCGCCTCCTTCGCCAGGCGCTCGCCGAGGAGGGCGACCCAGCCCTCGGTCGGGGAAAGGCCATGGGCGGCCGAGAGGCTGTCGCCGAACACCATGACGGTGCCCGCGGCCTGGGCGGGCGCGGCGACGAGCGCGGCCACGAGGGCCACGGAGCGAAGGGCGGCGGAGACGGGATGCACCGGAAAGCCGAAAGGAAGAAGCCCCGCGAAAGGGGCGAAGCGAAATGAACGCACCGAGCGAAACCGAAAGACGGGAGGCCGCGCTGGCCGCTGGCGCCCCGGGCGCCATTGTGCGGGCAGAGGCCCTCTGCAAACAAGTCGCCACGCCCGACCACGTCCTCACGATCGTGAGCGGGGCGACGCTCGCCGTGGACGCCGGCGAGGCGATCGCGATCCTCGGCGCCTCGGGCTCGGGCAAGTCGACCCTCCTCGGACTGCTCGCGGGCCTGGACGTTCCCACGAGCGGGCGCGTGTGGATCGCCGGCGAGGACCTCTTCGCCCTCGACGAGGACGGCAGAGCGCGCCTGCGCGGGCGCCTCGTGGGCTTCGTGTTCCAGTCCTTCCAGCTGCTGCCCGCGCTCACGGCGCTCGAGAACGTGATGCTGCCCCTCGAGCTCGCGGGCGGCGCCGGGGCGCACGATCGCGCCCGCGCCATCCTCGGGCGCGTGGGCCTCGCCGAGCGCCTCAACCACTATCCCCGCCAGCTCTCGGGCGGCGAGCAGCAGCGCGTGGCCGTGGCCCGCGCCTTCGTCTCCGAGCCGCGCATCCTGTTCGCCGACGAGCCGACGGGCAACCTCGACTCGGCCACGGGCGAGGCGGTGATCGAGCTGCTCTTCGAGATGAACCGCGAACGCGGCACGACGCTCGTGCTCGTCACCCACGACGAGGCGCTCGCCGGCCGTTGCGACCGCCGGCTGCGGATCGCCGGCGGCCGGCTCGTGGACTGAGGGCCGGGAACCCGCGATGAAGCAGTTCCCGCTCGCGATGCGCATGCTGCGGCGAAACGCGCTGGCGGGCGAGGCGCGGGTGCTGTTCGTCGCGCTCGTGATCGCGGTGGCGAGCGTGACCACCGTCGGCTTCTTCGCCGACCGCGTGCGCGGCGCGCTCGACCGGCAGGCGAACGAGCTGCTCGGCGGCGACCTCGTGGTAATCGCCGACCACCCGGTGCCCGCGGGCTTCGCGGAGGCGGCGCGAAGCGCCTCGCTCTCGGTGGCCGAGACGCGCACCTTCCCGAGCATGGTCTCCGCGCCCGGCGGGGCCAACCTCGCCGAGATCAAGGCGGCGAGCGCGGGCTTCCCGCTGCGCGGCCGGCTGCGCATCGCCGACGCCCCGGACGCGCCCGACCGGGAAGTCGAGGGCGGGCCCGGGCCGGGCACGGCCTGGGTCGGCGTGCCGCTCACCGGGCGCATCGGCGTGAAGGTGGGCGATACGCTGCAGGTGGGCCGCGTGGCGCTCAGGATCACGGCGGTCATCACGCGCGAGCCCGACAGCGTCCTCGACTACTTCGGCATCGCGCCGCGCGTGCTCATGCACGCCGAGGACCTCGCGGCCACGGGCCTCATCCAGGTGGGCAGCCGCGTGACCTACCGGCTCCTCGTCGCGGGCGAGGCGAAGGCCGTCGAGCGCTACCGCGAGGCCGTCGCGCCGAAGCTCGGGCGCGGCGAGCGCATCGAGGGCGTGCGCGACGGCCGCAGCGAGGTGCGCAGCTCGCTCGAACGCGCGCAGCGCTTCCTCGGCCTCGCCTCGCTCCTCGCGGTGGTGCTCGCTTCCGTGGCGGTCGCGCTCGCGGCGCGGCGCTTCTCGGAGCGCCAGACGGATGCCGCGGCCCTCATGCGCTGCCTCGGGGCGAGCCAGGCGGACCTCTTCGCGATCCACGCCTGGCAGTTCGTGGTCCTGGGTCTCGCCGCCTGCGCCGCGGGCAGCCTCGTGGGCTACGGCGCCCAGGCCGTCCTCGCGCGCTGGCTCACGGGCTTCTTCAGCGTGTCGCTCCCGCTTCCGGGCCCGGCGCCGGCGGTGCAGGGCTCGGTGACGGGGTTCGTCGTGCTGCTCGGGTTCACGCTGCCCCCGCTGCTGCGGCTGCGCGGGGTCTCGACGCTGCGCGTCCTGCGCCGCGACATTGCGGTGGCCGAGCCCGCGGCCGCCGCGGCCTTCGCCCTGGGCCTCGCGGCCCTTTGCGCGCTCATCGTGTGGCAGGCGGGAGACCTCAAGCTCGGTGCAATCGCGCTCGGCGGCTTCGCCGTGGCGCTCGCCGTGGCCGCCGCCCTCGGCTACGGCCTCGTGCGCGCGGTCGCCCGGCTGCGCGCCGCCGCCTCGGGCCCCTGGCGCTACGGGCTCGCGAACCTCGGCCGGCGCACCGGCTCGAGCCTCGTGCAGATCGTGGCGCTGGGCCTGGGAATCATGGCGATGCTGCTGCTCACGCTCGTGCGCACCGACCTCATCACGAAGTGGCAGCGCTCGATGCCGCCCGACATGCCCAACCGCTTCGCGATCAACATCCAGACCGACCAGCTCGCCGGCGTGCAGTCGTACTTCGGAGCCTTGGGGCTCGCGCTGCCGGACCTCTATCCGATGGTGCGCGGGCGGCTGGTGGCGATCGGCGGGCGGAGCGTCTCGCCCGCCGATTACACGGACGATCGGGCCAGGCGCCTCGTCGAGCGCGAGTTCAACCTCTCCTGGGCCGATCGGCCCCGCCCGGACAACAAGGTCGTCGCCGGGTCCTTCTGGAAGCCGGGCGAGCGCGAGCCCCAGTTCTCGGTGGAGGAGGGCATCGCGAAGTCGCTGGGCATCAAGCCGGGCGATTCACTCACCTACGACGTGGCGGGCTCGCGGTTCACCGCGAAGGTGACGAGCCTGCGCAAGGTCGAGTGGGATTCCTTCAAGGCGAACTTCTTCGTGATCGCCAACCCCGCGCTCCTGCAGGACTACCCCGCGAGCTGGATCACGAGCTTCCACCTGCCCCCGGGCAAGGAGGCCGTGGTCGCGAGGCTCGTCGAGCGCTACCCGAACGTGAGCGTGATCGACCTCACGGCGATCATGGGGCAGGTGAGCCGCATCTCCGACCAGGTCTCGCGCGCGGTCGAGTTCGTGTTCCTCTTCGCGATCTTCGCGGGACTCGTCGTGCTCTTCGCCGCGATCACCTCGACCCAGGACGAGCGCGTCTTCGAGGGTGCGGTCATGCGCACGCTCGGCGCGAGCCGCGCGCAGATGACGGTGCTGCAGGCGGCGGAGTTCCTCGCCATCGGGCTGCTCGCGGGGCTCGTGGCCGCCGGCGGCGCCGTGGGCCTCGCGATGGTGCTCTCGGAGCGCGTGCTGGGCGTGGCCTACGAATTCAACTGGGTGGTCCCGGTCGCGGGGCTGCTCGCGGGCGGCCTCGGGGTGACGCTCGCGGGGCTCGCGGGCACGCGCCGCGCCGTCGCCTCGCCCCCGGCGCAGACGCTGCGTGCGCTCTCCTAGCGCCGCGGCGCGCTGGCCCCGGTACGCCTCGCCGTACCTGCTGCTCACGCTCACCGCGCTCTTCTGGTCGCTCAACTGGGTGATCGGCCGCGCCCTCGTCGGCGAGGTCTCGCCGCTCGCGCTCACCTTCATCCGCTGGGTCGTCGCGGTGGCGGTGATGATGCCCTTCGCCTGGCCGCTCATCCGCGCCCACGCGGGCGCGATCCGCAGGCACTGGAAGACCGTCGCCTGGCTCGCGTTCTGGGGCACGGGCCTGCACAACGCCTTCGCCTACGTGGGCCTGCACTACACGACCGCGACCAACGGCGTGATCCTCAACAGCGCGATCCCGGTCCTCATCATCCTCATGGGCTGGCTCGTCTACCGCGACACGATCACGCGCGTGCAGGCCGCGGGCGTGGGCATCTCGATCCTGGGCGTAGCGGCGATCCTCACGCGCGGCGACCTCGAGGTGATCGCCGCGCTCACGCTCAACAAGGGCGACCTCATCGTGCTCGCCGGGATGGTGTTCTGGGCGGCGTACACGATCTTCCTGCGGCTCAAGCCCCCCGAGATCCCGGGGCTCGCGCTGCTCGCGTGCTGCGGCTGCGTGGGCGTGGTGCTGCTCACCCCGCTCTTCGCCTTCGAGATGGCGTTCCTGGAGGGCCACGTGCGCTTCACGCCGGCCACCGCGGCCGCGATGGCCTACCTCGGGATCTTCCCTTCGTTCATCGGCTACATCTTCTGGAACCGCGCCGTGGCCGAGGTGGGAGCGAACGTGGCGGGCATCTTCGTGCACCTGATGCCCCCCTTCGGCGCACTCCTCGCGTGGCTTTTCCTCGACGAGCGCATCGAGCTCTTCCACGTCGTGGGGATCGCCCTCATCCTGGGCGGGATCGCGCTCACCACGCGCGGCGGGCGCGCGCTGCCCGAGCCGGGGCCGGAGTGAGCGCGGGGCTGCGCCCCGCTCCGCGTGCGCCCGGATTGGCGGACAATGGCGCATGGACCTGATTCTCTGGCGGCACGCCGAGGCGGAAGACGGGCTCGAGGACCTCGAGCGCGCGCTCACCAAGCGCGGGCGCAGGCAGGCGAAGCGCATGGCCGAGTGGCTGCGCCCGCGGCTCGCGGGCGAATGGCGCATCCTCTCGAGCCCGGCGAAGCGCGCGCTGCAGACCGTGAAGCCGCTCGCGCTGCCCTATGACGTGCGCGATGCCCTCGGGACCGGGGCGGGCCCCCAGGCGATCCTGCGCGAGGCGGGATGGCCGGGTGCCGGGGCCTCCGTCGTGATCGTCGGCCACCAGCCCACCCTCGGGCAGGTCGCCGCCCGGCTCGTGGGCGCGGCCTCCGAGATCTCCATCAAGAAGGGCGCGATCTGGTGGTTCGCGAGCCGCGGCGGCGGCGAGGCCACGCTGCGCGCCGTCCTCAACCCGGACCTCCTGGACTGAGCGTTTCCTCAGGTCTCGAGGACCTCGAGCTCGAGGCCGACGGAGTCCCACTCCTCGCGCTCACGCTCGAGGGCGATCGCCACCAGCGTGTTCTCCTCGAGCCAGCGGCCGTCGATCTCGAGGCGGAAGCCCTTCGGGCGCATCGCGGCCTTCATCTTCGGCAGCTTCAGCGACCGGCGGCTGCGGTAGACGATCACCGGCAGGCGCAGGCAGAAGGCGAGGGCGGCGAGGCGCTCGTCGTCGGCGAAGGCCGCCTTCATCTTCGAAAGGCGCCCGCGTTGCGCGAGCACCAGGTTCGAAAGCCACCCCTGCTCCTCGCGCGAGAACCCGGGCATGTCGGCGTTGGCGAGGATGTAGGCGCTGTGCTTGTGGTAGGCGCCCTGGGAGATCGAGATGCCGATCTCGTGCAGCTTCGCCGCCCAGTCGAGGAAGCTCGCGGCCGCGTGGCCCTCCTCGCCGCCGCCGAGGCCCAGGCCCTTGAGGATCGCGCGGGCGAGCTGGCCCACGCGCTGCGACTGCGCCTGGTCGACGTGGTAGCGGCGCCCGAATTGCTCGACCGTCACCTCGCGGATGTCGCGGTGGTGCACCCGCCCGAGGAGGTCCCAGAGCACGCCCTGGCGCAGCGCCCCCTCGGCGACCGCCATGCGCTTGAGCTCGAGCTCCGCGAAGATCCCCGACATGATGGCGGCCCCGCCGGCGAACACCGGCGCGCGGTCCTCGCGAAGCCCCGGGAGCGCGAGGCGCTTGAGCTCGCCCGCGGAGACGAGCTCGTCGCGCAGCCACGCGAGCCCGTCGGCCGTGATCCCGGAGTCCGCGACGCCCGAGGCGCGCATCACCTCCGAGAGCGAGCGCGCGGTGCCCGAGGAGGCGAGCGCCTCCTTCCAGCCCTCCTTCTCGAATCGTGCGACGAGCGTCTGCACGTGCTCGCGGGCGGCGAGCTCCGCGGCCTTGAAGGACTTCTTGTCCACGCGGCCGTCCGGGAAGAAGCGCCGCGTCCAGCTCACGCAGCCCATGTAGAGGCTCTCGACCACCTTCGTGCGCAGCTTGTTGCCGATGATGAACTCCGTCGAGCCCCCGCCGATGTCCACCACGAGCCGGTTCTGGCCGGAGATCGGGATCGAATGCACGACGCCGAGGTAGATGAGGCGGGCCTCCTCGCGCCCGCTGATCACCTCGACGGGGCAGCCGAGGGCGGATTCGGCCGCGGCGATGAACTCGCGGGCGTTCTTGGCCACGCGCAGCGTGTTCGTGCCCACCACGCGCACCGCCTCGCGCGGCATCCCCGCGATGCGCTCCGAGAACCTGCGCAGCGCCGCGAGCGCCCGGTCCTGGGCGGCGGCCTCGAGCCGCTTGTCCGGCGTGAGGCCGCCGCCGAGGCGCACGGTCTCCTTGAGCGAGTCGAGGGGGTAGAGCTGGTCGTCGACGACCCGCGCGATCTCGAGGTGGAAGCTGTTCGACCCGAGGTCGACCGCGGCGAGGGTGGTATATTCCATCGAGAGGGTGAGGGGCGCGAGCGCGCCCGTCGGCGGGCAGTATGACACGGAACCCCCGCCCGAATCCCCGTCACGGAAACTTCACGCGAGCGGTCCCGAGCCGATGGGCAGGAAGCCGAAATCCGAGCCGACGCAGGCCTCGCGACTGCCCCCGGAGCATTTCCTCAACCGCGAGCTCCAGGCGCTCGCCTTCAACCGTCGGGTGCTCGCGCAGGCCGAGGACCGCGGCGTGCCCCTGCTCGAGCGCCTGCGGTTCCTGTGCATCGTCTCCTCGAACCTCGACGAGTTCTTCGAGATCCGCCTCTCGGGCGTGAAGGAGCAGATCAAGTTCGGGTCGGAAGCCACCGGGCCCGACGGGCTCACCCCGCGCGAGGTGTTCCGGCAGGTCGCGCGCGAGGCGCACGCGCTCGTCGACCGCCAGTACGCGCTCCTCAACGGCGAGATCCTCCCGGCGCTCGCGAAGGAGGGCATCCGCTTCATCCGCCGCAGCGCCTGGAGCGCGGCGCAGCAGGCCTGGGTGCGCGACTTCTTCTTCCGCGAGGTGATGCCGGTGCTCACGCCCATCGGCCTCGACCCCGCGCATCCCTTCCCGCGCGTGTTCAACAAGAGCCTCAACTTCGCGGTCTCGCTCGTGGGGCGCGACGCCTTCGGGCGCGACTCGCGCGCGGCGATCGTGCAGGCCCCGCGGGTGCTGCCCCGCGCGATCCGCCTGCCGAAGGGCGCGGCCGCGGGGCCCTACGACTTCGTGTTCCTCAGCTCGATCCTGCACGCGCACGTGAGCGAGCTCTTCGCGGGCATGAACGTGCAGGGCTGCTACCAGTTCCGCGTGACCCGCAACTCCGACCTCTTCGTCGAGGAGGAGGAGGTGAAGGACCTGCGCAAGGCCCTGCAGGGGGAGCTGCCGCAGCGCCACTTCGGCGACGCGGTGCGCCTGGAAGTGGCCGACAACATGCCCGAGGAGATGGTGCGCTTCCTCCTCGAGCAGTTCGGCCTCGAGGAGGACGACCTCTACCGCGTCGCCGGCCCCGTGAACCTCGTGCGCCTGATCAACATCCCCGACAAGGTCGAGCGGGGAGACCTCCTCTACAAGCCCTTCCAGCCGGGGATCCCGAAGGCGATCGCGAAATCCAAGGACCTCTTCTCCACCATCCGCAAGGGCGACGTGCTCCTGCACCGGCCCTTCCAGTCCTTCGCGCCGGTGATCGATTTCATCCGCGAAGCGGCGCGCGATCCCCAGGTGGTGGCGATCAAGCAGACGGTCTACCGCACCGGCACCGACTCCGTGATCATGCAGACCCTGATCGACGCGGCGCGCGCGGGCAAGGAGGTGACGGTGGTCGTGGAGCTGATGGCGCGCTTCGACGAGGAGGCGAACATCAACTGGGCGGCGCGCCTCGAGGAGGTGGGCGCGCACGTGGTCTACGGCGTGGTCGGGCACAAGACCCACGCCAAGATGGCGCTGGTGGTGCGGCGCGAGGAGGGCCGGCTCGTGCGCTACGCGCACCTGGGCACCGGCAACTACCACCCGCGCACCGCGCGCTTCTACACGGATTTCGACCTGCTCACCTGCCGCGAGCCGGTGTGCTCCGACGTGAACGACGTCTTCCAGCAGCTCACGGGGTTGGGCAAGGTCACGCGCCTCAAGCACGTCTGGCAGGCGCCCTTCACGCTGCACGAGCGCATCATCGCCGCGATCGACGACGAGGCGCGCATCGCCCGTTCCGGCAAGCCCGCGCGGATCGTCGCGAAGATGAACGCGCTCCAGGAGCCGGTCACGATCGAGGCCCTCTACCGGGCTTCCCAGGCGGGGGTGAAGATCGACCTCGTCGTGCGCGGGGTGTGCGCCCTGCGCCCGGGCGTGCCGAGGATTTCCGACAACATCCGCGTGCGCTCCGTGATCGGGCGGTTCCTCGAGCACACCCGGATCTTCCACTTCCGCAACGGGGGCGAGTCGAAGGTCTACCTCGCGAGCGCGGACTGGATGGACCGCAACTTCTTCCGCCGCATCGAGCTGTGCTTCCCGGTCCTCGAGCCCAAGCTCGCCCGGCGCGTGATCCGCGAGGGACTCAAACCCTACCTCGCCGACAACACCCAGGCCTGGACGATGCGGCCCGACGGGAGCTACGAGCGGCGCAAGCGCGGGCGCGCGAAGGCGCGCTGCGCCCAGGTGGAGCTGCTGCGCAAGCTCGCGATGAAGACCTGAGTCGCGGGCGCGGTGCGCCCGGCGCCTACTGCCAGAACTTCCACCACGGCTTGGTCGTGTTCCGGCCCGCCTCGCCGAGGGGATCGCCGGGGAAATTGCGCGCGAGCACGCGCTTGGCGTCGTCGCGCAGGTCCGTCATGCCCATGCGGTCGTAGGCCTCGACCATGACGTCGAGGGCGTCGCGGCGCGTGGGCGCGTTCGGGAAGCGGGTGAGCACGCCCTGGGCGCGGTTCGCGCTCGCGACGTAGGCGCCGCGCTTGAGGTAGTACTGCGCGACGTGCACCTCGTGGCGGGCGAGGGCGTCGACGAGGTAGGCCATGCGCGCGCGCGCGTCGTCCGTGTAGCGGCTGTCGGGGAAGCGCGTCACGAGGTCCTTGAACACCTCGAAGGACTCGCGGGCGGCCTTCGGGTCGCGGTCGGCGAGGTCCTGGCTGATGACGCGCGCGAGCGGTCCCAGGTCCTCCTTGAAGAGCGCGAGCCCCTTCAGGTAGAGCGCGTAGTCCACGTTGGCGTGGTTCGGGTGCTGCTTGACGAAGCGCTCGACGGACGAGATGCACTGCGCGGAGTCGCCGTCCTTGTAGTACGCGTAGGCGATCTCGATCTGCGCCTGCTGGGCGAAGCGCCCGAAGGGGAACTTCGACTCGAGCTGCTCGAAGAGCTTGATGGCGTTGCCGTAGTTGGCCCCGGCGAGCTCGTCCCGGGCGGCGTTGTAGAACTCCTGCGGGCCCCATTCCTTCTGCACGTCACCCTTGTCGGCGAACATCCCGCAGCCGCCCGCCGCCAGCGCGATCAGCAGCGCCGCCAATGCCGTTACACTTCGCTTCATGGTGAATCCTGTTCCCGGGGAGGCGAATTATACCGCGCCCGACGCCCCCGGCCGGCTCGTGCGCCTCACGGTCCCGCCGGCATTCGCGGGGCTGCGCCTCGACCAGGCGCTCGCGAGGCTGCTCCCGGAGCACTCGAGGAGCCGCCTCGCGAAGCTGATCGCCGAGGGCCACGTGCGGGTGGACGGCGAGCGCCTGGCGCCCCGGGCGCGCCTGGCGAGCGGCGAGGCGGTCGAGGTGCGCCTCGCCCCGCGCCCCGAGGAGGAGGCGTTCCGGGCCGAGGCGATCCCGCTCGCGATCGTGCACGAGGACGCGCAAGTGCTCGTCGTCGACAAGCCCGCGGGCCTCGTGGTGCATCCGGGCAGCGGCAACTGGGCCGGCACGATGCTCAACGCCCTCCTGCACCACGCCCCCGGCCTCGCGCGACTGCCGCGGGCGGGCATCGTGCACCGCCTGGACAAGGAGACGAGCGGCCTGCTCGTGGTGGCGAAGACGGAACTCGCGCAGGCGGACCTCGTGCGCCAGCTGCAGGCGCGCACCGTCAGGCGCACCTACCTCGCCCTCGCGCGGGGGCGTGTCGCGGGCGACGGGACCATCGAGGCGCCCATCGGCCGCCACCCGAGGGCGCGCACGCGCATGGCGGTGGTGGGCACCGGCAAGCCCGCGGTCACGCACTACCGGGTGAAGCGGCGCTTCGCGGCCCACACGCTGCTCGAGTGCGACCTCGAGACGGGGCGCACGCACCAGATCCGCGTGCACCTGGCCGAGATCGGCCACCCCCTCGAGGGAGACCCCGACTACGGCGCTCGCGGCGCGCGCCGGCTCGGCCGCCAGGCGCTGCACGCCTGGAAACTCGCCTTCCGCCATCCCGCGAGCGGCAAGGTGCTGCGCTTCGAGTCGCCGTTGCCCGCGGATTTCCGCGCGCTCCTCGCGGACCTCGCGAAGCCGTGAGCGCGCATCCCGAGTGGATCGTCCCGCAGTGGCCCGCCCCGCCGCGGGTGCGCGCCTTCGTCACGACGCGCCACGGGGGCGTGAGCGAGGGCGCCTTCGCGAGCCTCAACCTCGGCATCCGGGGCGGAGACGACCCGGCGCGCGTCGCGGAGAACCGCCGCCGGGTGCGCGCGCACCTGCCCGCGGAGCCCGCGTGGCTCCTCCAGGTGCATGGAACTTCGGTGGTCGACGCCGCCGCGCGCGATCCCTCCCATCCCGCGGATGCCGCCGTGGCGCGCGCCGCGGGCGCGGTGTGCGCGGTACTCGTCGCCGATTGCCTCCCGGTCCTGCTGTGCGACGAGCACGGCGCCCGGGTCGCCGCGGCCCACGCGGGATGGCGCGGGCTCGCCGCCGGCGTCCTCGAGAACACCGTGGCCGCCATGGGCACGGACCCGGGACGGCTGATCGCCTGGATGGGGCCCGCCATCGGGCCGCGCGCCTTCGAGGTGGGCCCCGAGGTGCGCGAGGCCTTCGTCGCGGGCGACCCCGGCGCGGGCGAGGCCTTCGCGGCGCACCGCCCCGGCAAGTACCTCGCGGATCTCTACGCCCTCGCGCGCCGGCGCCTCGAGCGCGCGGGCGTGGCCCGGGTCCACGGCGGGGGCTTCTGCACGCACTCCGAGACCCATCGCTTCTTCTCCCACCGGCGCGGGAAGGAGAGCGGGCGCATGGGCGCCTTCATCTGGATCGAGGGGGATTGACGCGGCTGCTACACTGGGTGCAACTCAGTCGCGTCTCGCCCCCCTTGCCCGTCCTCGCCTGGATCCTGATCACCTGCCTCGCGGCGAGCCTGCTGTCGATCGCGCTCGCCGCGCTCGTCGCCTTCCGCATCCGGGCGCGCTGGGTCCCGACGCTCGTGAGCTACGCGGTCGGCGCCATGCTCGGCGCCGTCTTCCTGCACCTGCTGCCGCACCTCTTCGAGCAGGCGGGAGACTCGGGGCGCACCGCCGCGCTCATCCTCGCCGGGATCCTCTTCTTCTTCGTGCTCGAGAAGCTCCTCATCTGGCGCCACCATCACGGCGCGCCGGGAGAGGAGGGGGACCATTCGCACGGGGTCCACGGCCACGGGCACGGCACGGATGCGGGCCGCTCGGGCTGGATGATCGTCGCGGGCGACGGCTTCCACAACTTCACCGACGGCGTGATCATCGCCGGCGCCTTCCTCGCCGACGTGAAGCTCGGCGTGGTCACGGCCGCGGCCATCGTCGCCCACGAGATCCCGCAGGAGATCGGCGACTTCCTGGTGCTCCTGCACTCGGGCTTCGGCAAGCGCCGGGCGCTCGCGGCCAACGCCCTGTCGAGCCTCGCGACCTTCGCGGGCGCGCTTCTGGGCTATTTCGCGCTGAGCGCGGTGGGCGAGTGGATCCCGGCCTTCCTCGCCTTCGCCGCCGCGAGCATGATCTACGTGGCGGTGGCCGACCTCATCCCGGGGCTGCACAAGCGCGTGACGCCCGCGGAGAGCGTCGCGCAGGTGGCCTTCATCGGCCTGGGCGTGGGGAGCATCTGGGCCATCTACCAGGTTTTCGAGGTCGCGCACTGAGGCGGGTGCAGGCTTCCTTGACAGCCCCTCCCGGCCTCCGGACAATGCTCGAAAGCCCTTGAATTTCAAACGCTTGTTTCAACCGCGGCACCCCGCAACCCCGGCCTCCATGACCCCCAAGCAATCCGCATCGCACGACACCGAGCGCATCGCCCGGATCATCCGGGATTCCCACAGGAAGATGGCCGCCTCCTTCGATTCCGAAGGGGCGAGCCAGCAGGTGATGGCGGGCTTCGCCGAGGCCTACCGCGCCTGGCTCGAGTCGCTCTCGGCCAAGCCCGAGACGCTGCTCGACCTCCAGGGCCGCTACATGCAGGAGCAGATGAAGCTCTGGATGGGCGCCTTCCAGCCGCACGCGCCGAAGGAAGGCGGCGAGCTCGTCGACAAGCGCTTCAGCGCGCCCGAGTGGAACGACCTGCCGCTCTTCCGCTATTTCCGCGACTCCTACCTGCTCACCTCGAGGATGATGATGAAGGCGGTCGAGGACGCGCAGCTCGATGCGGCCACGAAGCAGCGCATGCGCTTCTTCATGCGCCAGTACCTCGACGCGGCCGCACCCTCCAACTACCTGCTCACCAACCCCGAGGCCCTCAAGGCCGCGATGGAGAGCCGGGGCGAGACGCTCAAGGAGGGCATGGCGAACCTGCTCTCCGACATGGAGAAGGGCCGGATCTCGATGACCGACGAGACGGCCTTCGAGGTGGGCAAGAACATCGCCGTCACGAAGGGCGCGGTGGTTTTCGAGAACGAGCTGATCCAGCTCATCCAGTACGCGCCGCTCACCGCGAAGGTCTTCGAGCGCCCGCTTGTGATGGTGCCCCCGTGCATCAACAAGTTCTACATCATGGACCTGCAGCCCGACAACTCGCTCGTGCGCTACGCGATCGAGCAGGGCCACACGGTGTTCATGGTCTCCTGGCGCAACGTCAAGGCCGCCCAATCGAAGCTCACCTGGGACGACTACGTCGAGATGGGCGTGATCGCCGCGCTCGAGGAGGCGCGGCGCATCACGGGCGCCGGCAAGGTGAACGCGCTCGGCTTCTGCATCGGCGGGACGCTGCTCGCCTGCGCGCTCGCCGTGCTCGCGCGCAAGCGCCGGAAGTTCGTCGCGAGCCTCACGCTCATGACGGCGCTGCTGGAGTTCACGGACGTGGGCGAGATCCGCGTCTACATCGACCGGAACTTCGTCGAGAAGCGCGAGAAGCAGCTCGCCCGGGGCGGGATCGTGCCCGGCACGGAGCTCTCCGGGGCGTTCTCGAGCCTGCGCGCCAACGACCTCGTGTGGTCCTACGTGGTCAGCAACTACCTCAAGGGCAAGCAGCCCCCCGCCTTCGACCTGCTCTTCTGGAACGGGGACTCGACCAACCTCCCGGGCCCGATGTACGGCTACTACCTGAGGAACACCTACCAGGACAACAAGCTCGTCCGGCCCGACGCGCTGACGATGTGCGGCGTGCCGGTGGACCTGCATCGCGTGGACATGCCCGCTTTCGTCTTCGCCGCGCGCGAGGACCACATCGTGCCGTGGAAGGGCGGCTACGAGAGCGCGCGCCACGTCGGCGGGCCGGTGAAGTTCGTGCTCGGCGCGAGCGGCCACATCGCCGGCTCCATCAACCCGGCCTCGAAGAACAAGCGCAGCTACTGGGAGAACGACAGGCTCGTCGCCAACCCCGAGCGCTGGTTCGCCCAGGCGAAGGAAGTGTCCGGCAGCTGGTGGAACGCATGGTCGAAGTGGCTCGGGCCCTTTGGCGGCCCCCAGGTGGCCGCGCGCACGAAGCTCGGCGGCGGCAGGAGGAAGCCCATCGAGCCCGCTCCGGGGCGCTACGTGAAGGAGCGCGCCTGAGGGCGTGAGCGCATCGCCAGAAAACGACCCCGGGGACCCGCGCTCCGGGGCGAAACCCGCAGGAGGAGAACGATGAAGCAACGCATCGCATTGGTGACGGGCGGCATGGGCGGCCTCGGCGAGGCCATCTGCATGAAGCTCGCGCGCATGGGGATCAAGGTCGTCGTCACCTATTCGCCGGGCAACACGAAGTACCAGGAGTGGCTCAAGGACATGGAGAGCCGCGACTACCATTTCCACGCCTACCCGTGCGACGTGGCCGACGACGCCTCCTGCGAGCGGATGGTGGCGCAGGTCACCCAGGAGATCGGCCCGGTCGACATCCTGATCAACAACGCGGGCATCACGCGCGACATGACCTTCAAGAAGATGACCAAGGTCGACTGGGACGCGGTGATGAGCACCAACCTCGACAGCGTCTTCAACATGACCAAGCCCGTGGTCGACGGCATGGTCGAGCGCGGCTGGGGGCGGGTGATCAACGTCTCGAGCGTGAACGGCCAGAAGGGCGCCTTCGGCCAGACCAACTACTCGGCCGCGAAGGCCGGGATGCACGGCTTCACCAAGGCCCTCGCCCTCGAGGTGGCCAAGAAGGGCGTGACCGTGAACACGATCTCCCCCGGCTACATCGGCACCAAGATGGTGATGGCGATCCCGCAGGACGTGCTCGACTCCAAGATCATCCCGCAGATCCCGCTGGGGCGCCTGGGCAAGCCCGAGGAGGTGGCCGGTCTCTGCGCCTACCTCGCGAGCGAGGAGGCGGCCTTCATCACCGGCGCCAACATCTCGATCAACGGCGGGCAGCACATGTTCTGACGGCGCGGCGGGCCGCCCCGCGCGGCCCGCCCCGGCGGCGACTCAGGGCAGGTCCTCCAGCGGCACCGGGCGCGCCACGCCGAAGCCCTGCGCGTAGTCCACGCCGTGCTCGCGCAGGATCGCGATCGTGGCCTCGTCCTCGACGAACTCGGCGATGGTGCGGCGCTGCGTCGCGCGCGCCACGCGCGTGATGGCCTTCAGCTTGATCAGGTCGACGTTGTTGCGGGTGAGGCCGAGGATGATGTCGCCGTCGATCTTGAGGAAGTCCACGGGCAGGTTCCTGAGCAGCGCGTAGGACTCGGCGTTGCGGCCGAAGCCGCAGAGCGTCGTGCGGCAGCCGGCTTCCTTCAGCGCCGCCACGAACCGCGCGGCGTCGCGGCGCCGGGCGAGCACGTCGGCCTCGAGCACCTCGAAGCACAGGAGGGAGCCGGGCAGCCCGTGCGTCTCCAGCTCGGCCGCCACGTGCTCCGGGAACCCCACGTTGGCGAGGGTCGGGGCCGCCACGTTGATGCAATAGAGCGCCTGGCGGCGCGCGGGCTGCGCCGCGACCCACCGGAGCGTGGCGCGCACCACCCAGCGGTCGAGGTCGGGCAGCATCCCGTACTCCTCCGCGATGGGCAGGAAGGCGCCCGGCGGCATGAGGCTCTCCTCCTCCTCGCGAAGGCGCAGCAGCATCTCGTGGCAGATCTGCGCGGGCGACTGCGGCGCCACCGGGACGATCGCCTGGCAGCCGAGGCAGAACTCGTCGTCGTCGAGCGCCGCGCGCAGCCGCTCGCCCGCATTGCGCCATCCCGTGAGCTCCTCGGTCATGGTGGAGACGAAGATGCTTCGCTCGGGCTCGCCGGCGCTCGCCGGGGCCGCGGGCGGCGCCACGGCGAGGGCGGCGGGCGGCGGCGACCCGGGCGGGGCGGCGAGCGGCGGCGATCCGGCCGGGGCGGCGGACGGACCCAGCACGGCCGACCCGGGCATCACGGTGTCCTCGAGGCTCGTCACGTCCGTCTGCACGATGAAGGCCCCGATCACGGCGCCGCTGGTGTCGGCGTGGGGCAGGTACAGGGTGTGCAGCACCATCTCGGACGAGGGGCTCTCGTGGACGCGCGTCTCCTGGCGCAGGTGCCCGGCCAGCGCCGACTCGAGCCCGGCCCGGATCTGCCCGAAGACCGTGAGGCCGACGATGTCGCGAAGCTGCCGGCCGTTGATGGCCTCGCGCCGCGCGCGCAGCCAGTAGCGGAAGGACTGGTTGTGGAACCGCACGCGCCCGTCGGCGGACACGTAGGCGATCATTGCCGCGAGGTCGTCCTCGATGTAGCGCATCGTCTCGCGCACCTGCGCGAGCTCGGTCTCGGTGTAGGCGAGGCGGCCGACCAGACCGATCGCAGCGGCGCTCAGCACGCCCGAGAGAAACGCGATCCACGGCAGGTCGAAGACCGTGAGGAAGATCGTGATGACGAGGAGGACCCCCGCCACGGCGATGCCGAACCAGCTCGCGAGGGGATTGGCGTTCTCGAAGGCGGCCCGGATGCGCATGGGCGCATTCTCGCCCGATATGGCGGGTCAGGAAAAGCAGGCGCCTTTCGCGCCGGCCGGCTCACCCGTGGCGCCGTGGAGGGTGAGTCACGCGCGGCGCCTCCGGGAAGAGGTGCCGATTCACCGCGCGGTCGTGTCGGCGCCCGTACGCGTCCGGCTTGCCGGCGATCCCCTGAAGGGGCCCCTCGCCGGGTGCCTCACGCGTACATGTGCAGCCCGCCGTTGATGGAGAGGTTGGCGCCGGTGACGTAGGCGGCGTCGTCGGAGGCGAGGTAGGCGACCACCGCGGCGATCTCCTCGGGCTTGCCGAGGCGCCCGGCGGGGATCTGGGCCACGATCTGCTGCTTCACGTCCTCGCGGATGGCGGCGACCATCTCGGTCTCCACGTAGCCGGGGGAGACGGCGTTCACCGTGACGCCCTTGCGGATCACCTCCTGCGCGAGCGCCTTGGTGAAGCCGAGGATGCCGGCCTTGGCGGCCGAGTAGTTGGTCTGCCCGAACTGGCCGCGGATGCCGTTCACCGACGAGATGTTCACGATGCGGCCCCAGCCGCGGTCGCACATCGGGTCGATCACGTGCTTGGTCACGTTGAAGACGCTGGTGAGGTTGGTGTCGATCACGAGCTGCCACTGCTCGGGCGACATCTTGCGGAAGGTCGCGTCGCGGGTGATGCCCGCGCAGTTGACGAGGATGTCGACGGGGCCGTGGTCCTTCGCGATGCCCGCGACCATCTCGCCCATGGAATCGAACTTCGAGACGTCGCCGAAGGCGACCGCGGTCGAGTCCTTCCCGAAGCCGGCGGCGGCCATGCGCTCGAGGTATTTCGCCTCCGTGCCCGGCAGGATCCAGTTGGCCACGACGAAGTGGCCGCGCTCGGCGAGCCGCTTGCAGATGGCCGCGCCGATGCCGCCGACGCCGCCCGTCACGAGTGCGATCTTCTTTTCCATTTCAGCTGCCCTTCAAAAAAAAACCCCAGGTTTGGGCCTGGGGTCGGAACCTTTATCCAAATTGGAGAATTTGCGATAAAGGAGGAGGAGACGGTTGCGATGGCGTCGCGGCCTCGCGCTACTTGCGCCCCTTCGGGGCGGTGGCGGCCTTCACGCTCGCGTCGGTGAAGCTCGCGGCGTGGCGGGCGGCCTTCGTGAAGGAGTCGAACGCGGCGGTCGCGGCGGCGAGCGACGACTTCATCGCCGCGACGGCGACGTCGCTGCCGGCGGGGGCGCCCTTGGCGGCCTGCTCGACGGTGTCGGTGACGGCGCGCTGCATTTCGGCGAGGCGCTCCTCGGCGAGCTTCGCGAGCTCGGCCTGGGCGTCGGAGGCGACCTCGTAGAGGCCGCGCGAGTATTCGAGCCACTGGCTCATGGCCTCCTCGGCGGCCTTCGTGCGCAGCGCGAGGAGCTGCTGCGGGTCCTGCGTGGCGGAGGCGGCGCGGGAATTGTGCGCTGCAACAAAGCCCATTCTAGGAAGGCGGGCGAGCCGTGTCAAGGCGAATATATTGCACTGCACCACGCTTGGCGGGCTGCGCTGCCGCATGAGTCCAAAATGTAATAAAATGAAGCACTTGGTTCGTTCCTGCCCGTACGCGCACCGGCGCCGCACAATTGCCGTTTGATGTAGCGCAACATCGACGAGGACTCCCGCATGGCCACGCCCCGCATCATCAAGAAGTACCCCAACCGCCGGCTCTACGACACGGAGACCTCGACCTACATCACGCTCGCCGAGGTGAAGGACCTGGTGCTGCAGTACCGGGAGTTCCAGGTGCAGGACGCGAAGTCGGGGGAGGACCTCACGCGCGCGATCCTGCTGCAGATCATCCTCGAGGAGGAGTCGGGCGGGGTGCCCATGTTCTCCACCGAGATGCTCGCGAACATCATCCGCTACTACGGCCACTCGATGCAGGGCCTCATGGGCTCCTACCTCGAGCGCTCGATCCACGCCTTCCACGAGGCGCAGAAGCGCTTCCAG
>JBGAQP010000022.1:0-72092 GCA_044220635.1 Usitatibacteraceae bacterium | reverse complement strand
AAAGGGTCTATTTTAGCCGACGAGGGCGGTGAGGTCGTGCCAGGCGTAGGCGACCTCGGCGAAGGGATGGCCCCCGAGGCTCTCGGTCTTCTCGCCCACGACCTCGCCGCCGAGCGACTCGTAGAAGAGCCGCGCGCGGTTGGCCTTGAGCACCCAGAGGTAGAAGCCGAACTGGCCCTGGCGCACGAAGTGGCGCGCGGCCTCGCGCACGAGCGCGCGTCCCGCGCCGCGGCGCTGCTGCGGCTGGAGCACGTAGAGCGCGTAGATCTCGGCCTCCAGCCCCTCGATCGGGGCGCGCGCGCTCCCGCAATGGACGAATCCGACCGCACCTTCCCCGGCGCGCTCCGCGACGTAAGTCGCGCACAACGAGGCGGGCATCGCGAGGCGCTGGCCCCAGGCGCGCTCGGACTTGCGCCCCGCCTCGCGGGCCACGACCGCGAGCGGGAGGATCCCCGCGTAGGTCGTGCGCCAGCTCTCGCGGTGCACCGCCGCGATGGCCCGCGCGTCGGCGGGCGTGGCGGGCCGGACCCTCAGGCCGGCGGAGACCTCAGACAACGCCGCGGACGGCGGCGACGAGCCGCTCGGTGTCCACGCCGAGGTACTTGTAGACCTCGCCGGCGGGCGCCGACTCGCCGAAGCGGTCGACGCCGATGACCGCGCCCTCGAGCCCCACGTACTTGTGCCAGAGGTGCGTCACGCCCGCCTCGATCGCCACGCGCGGGATGCCGCGCGGCAGGACGGAATCGCGCCAGGCGGCGTCCTGGCGGTCGAAGTCGCCCGTGCTCGGCATCGAGACCACGCGCACGGCGAGGCCCGACTGGGCGAGTTCCTTCTGGGCGGCGAGGGCGATCGCCACTTCCGAGCCCGTGGCGATGATCACCGCCTTCGCGGCGCCGGCGGCCTCCGAGAGCACGTAGCCGCCGCGGCGGATGGCGGCGACCTGCTCGGGCGAGCGCTTCACGAAGGGCAGGTTCTGGCGCGAGAGCACGAGCGAGGTGGGCCCGTCGGAGCGCTCGATCGCCACGGCCCAGGCCACGGCCGTCTCGACCGTGTCGCAGGGGCGCCAGAGCGCCATGTTGGGGATGAGCCTCAGGCTCGAGACCTGCTCGACCGCCTGGTGGGTGGGGCCGTCCTCGCCCAGGCCGATGGAGTCGTGGGTGAAGACGAAGATGTTCCTCACCTTCATGAGCGCGGCCATGCGAAGCGCGTTGCGCGAGTAGTCGGAGAAGGTGAGGAAGGTGCCCGAGTAGGGGATGAAGCCGCCGTGCAGGGCGATGCCGTTGCCGATCGCGGCCATGCCGAACTCGCGCACGCCGTAGTAGACGTAGTTGCCGCCCTCGGTCGCGGTGCAGGCCTTCGAGCCCGACCAGTTCGTGAGGTTGGACCCCGTGAGGTCCGCGGAGCCGCCGAGCAGTCCCGGCAGGCGCGGGGCGATCGCCTCGATGGCGTTCTGGGAAGCCTTGCGCGTGGCCACCGTCTCGGCCTTCTCGACGGCCCTGGCGAGCATCGCTTCGACCGTGGACTTCCAGTCCGCGGGCAGCTGCCCCGCCATGCGGCGGCGGAAGTCGCGCGCGGCCTCCGGGTGCGCCTTCTCGTAGGCGGCGAAACGCGCGTTCCACTCCGCCTCGCGCGCCGCGCCTGCGGCGCGGGCGTCCCAGGCCTTGTAGACTGCCTCGGGGACCTCGAAGGGCGCGTGCTTCCAGCCGATCGCCTCGCGGGTGGCGGCCACTTCCTTCTCGCCGAGCGCCGCCCCGTGCACGCCCTCGGTGCCGGCCTTGTTCGGAGAGCCCTTGCCGATGATCGTCTTGCAGCAGATGAGCGTGGGCTTGGCCGACTGCGCGAGCGCCTCGGCGATGGCCCCTTCCACGGCGCGCGCGTCGTGGCCGTCCACGTTGGGGATCACGTTCCAGCCGTACGCGGCGAAGCGCATCGGCGTGTTGTCGCGGAACCACCCGTGGACCTCGCCGTCGATCGAGATGCCGTTGTCGTCGTAGAGGACGACGAGCTTGCCGAGCGCGAGCGTGCCCGCGAGCGAGCACACCTCGTGGGAGATGCCCTCCATCAGGCAGCCGTCGCCCGCGAAGACGAAGGTGCGGTGATCGACGATCGCGTGCCCCGGGCGGTTGAACTCGGCGGCGAGGAGCTTCTCGGAGAGCGCCATGCCCACGGCATTGGCGAGCCCCTGGCCGAGGGGCCCGGTCGTCGTCTCCACGCCGGGGGTGGCGCCGACCTCGGGGTGGCCCGGCGTCTTCGAGTGCAGCTGCCGGAAGCGCCTGAGCTCCTCCATCGGCAGGTCGTAGCCCGTGAGGTGCAGCAGCGCGTACTGCAGCATCGAGCCGTGGCCGTTCGAGAGCACGAAGCGGTCGCGGTCCGCCCAGGCGGGGTTGGCGGGGTTGTGGCGCAGGAACCGGCGCCAGAGCACCTCGGCGATCTCCGCCATGCCCATGGGCATGCCGGGGTGGCCGGAATTGGCCTTCTGCACCGCGTCCATCGCGAGCGCCCGGATGGCGTTCACGACTTCGGCGCGGTTGGTCTCCTGGGCGGCGGGGGCGAGGGCGGCTGACATGCGGGACCTGGTCGGGAGGGAAGCGGCGGGGGGAAGGGTCATTTTATCGCGGTTGGGCGGCGCTCCGGCCTCAGGCCGCCGCGGCGGCGGCCGCGGGCACGCCCCCGGCACGGCGCTTCTGGTCGACGAGCCTGAGGATCATGGGCGTGAGGATGAGCTGCATCGCGAGCTCCATCTTGCCCCCGGGCACGACGATGATGTTGGGCCGCGACATGAACGAGTCGTGGATCATCGACAGGAGGTACGGGAAGTCGATCCCCTTGGGGTTGGAGAAGCGGATCACCACGAAGCTCTCGTCGGCGGTCGGGATGTAGCGCGCGATGAAGGGGTTGGAGGTGTCCACCGTGGGCACGCGCTGGAAGTTCACGTGGGTGCGCGAGAACTGCGGGCAGATGTAGTTCACGTAGTCGGGCATGCGCCTGAGGATCGTGTCCACCACGGCCTCGGTCGTGTAGCCGCGCAGCGACCTGTCGCGGTGCAGCTTCTGCACCCACTCGAGGTTGATGATCGGCACCACGCCGATCAGGAGGTCCGCGTGGCGCCCGACGTTCACCTCGCCCGAGACCACCGCGCCGTGCAGCCCCTCGTAGAAGAGCAGGTCGGTTCCCGCCGGGAGGTCGGCCCAGGGCGTGAAGGTGCCCGGCGGCTGCTTGAACGGCGCGGCCTCGGCCTCGTCGTGCAGGTACTTGCGGACCTTTCCGGTGCCGGTCTCCGCGTAGGTCCGGAACAGCGCCTCGAGCTCGGCGAACAGGTTCGCCTCGGGCCCGAAGTGGCTGAAGTTGTCGTTGCCCGCCTGCGCCGCCTCCGCCATGGCCTTCTTCATCGCCGCGCGGTCGAAGCGGTGGAAGGAGTCGCCCTCGACGACCGCGGCGTTCACCTTCTCGCGGCGGAAGATCCATTCGAAGGTGCGGGTGACCGAGGTGGTTCCGGCGCCCGAGGAGCCGGTCACGGCGATGATGGGGTGGCGGGTGGACATGGCTGCCTCCGGGGCGTGGGGCCGGTCTTCAGGCCGGCGTGAAGAGCGAGCGCTCGTTGAAGAGCGGCGATTGGTAGGCCTTGTCGAGGCCCGCGTCGTGCTCGCGGTGGTAGAGCTCGA
Organism: Usitatibacteraceae bacterium; assembly: GCA_044220635.1. GTDB lineage: Bacteria > Pseudomonadota > Gammaproteobacteria > Burkholderiales > Usitatibacteraceae > JBGAQP01. The sequence continues at coordinate 68,430 of JBGAQP010000022.1, read as the reverse complement.
TGCGCTCGACCTCGGCGCGCGAGCCGAGGATCACGGGCACGCGCTGGTGCAGCTCCCGCGGGGCCACCTCGAGGATGCGCCCGCGGCCGGTGGAGGCGGCACCCCCCGCCTGCTCGACGAGCATCCCCATGGGATTCGCCTCGTAGAGAAGGCGCAGCCGGCCCTCGCGCGAGCTCTCGCGCGTGTCCTTCGGGTACATGAAGACGCCGCCGCGGACCAGGATGCGGTGCACCTCCGCCACGAGCGAGGCGATCCAGCGCATGTTGAAGTCCTGCTCGCGCGGGCCGTTCTTCCCGGCGACGCATTCCTCCACGTAGCGCTGCACGGGCGGCTCCCAGAAGCGCGCGTTCGAGGCGTTGATCGCGAACTCCCGCGTCTGCTCGGGGATGCGCAGGTCCGGGTGCGTGAGGATGAACTCCCCGAACCCGCGGTCGAGCGTGAAGCCGTTCACCCCCCGGCCGAGCGACAGGACGAGCATCGTGGTCGGGCCGTAGATCGCGTAGCCCGCGCCCACCTGCGCGGTGCCCGGCTGCAGGAAGTCGGCGAGGACCGGGTGCTCGCAGCCCTCGGGGGCGCGCAGGATCGAGAAGATGCTGCCCACCGAGGCGTTGATGTCGATGTTCGAGGAGCCGTCGAGGGGATCGAAGACCAGGAGGTAGCGCCCGCGCGGGAACTGCGGCGGGATCGCGTAGGGCTGCTCCATTTCCTCGGTGGCCATGCCCGCCAGGTGGCCGCCCCACTCGTTGGAGCGCAGGAAGATCTCGTTGGCGATCACGTCGAGCTTCATCTGCGCCTCGCCCTGGGAGTTGGCGCTCCCGGCGCGGCCGAGCGCGCCGCCGCAGGCGCCCTGGCCCACGGTGAAGGCGATGCGCTTGCAGGCGAGGCGGATGTCGTTGAGCAGCGCCGTGAACCCCCCGGTCGCCCCCGTCGCGCGGCGCTGCTCCTCGATGATGAACTCGGTGAGCGTGCTCTGGCGTGCGTTCAGCATGGGGCCTCTCCTGTGTCGCCGGGTGGGAATGCGAGCGCTCTTCGCGCCGTTCCGGCCGCGTTCATTCGGGTGCCGCCGCCGCGAGCGCGCGTTCCCGCAGCCGCTCGAGGGCCTCGAGCGTGAGCCACCTCCCGCGGGCGCGCACCGCGGGATCGTGCTCCAGCGGGTGGCCGGGGTCGCCCAGGTGGGGCAGCATGAGGTCGGCGGCGCGGAAATCCTGGCCGCGCGTCCAGCGCGTCGGCGTCACCACGGTGTAGAGGCCGGCGGCCTTCGCCGCGGCGAGCCCGTTGGCGGAGTCCTCGAACGCGACGGCCTCGGCGGCCGTGAGCCCCAGGCTCGCGAGCGCGAGGCGGTAGATGTCGGGCGCGGGCTTCTTCGAGGGCACCACGTCGCCGCAGGCGTGCACCTCGAAGCGCCGGTGGGCGTTGGGACCGAGCTCGGCGTCGAGCAGGGCCACCACGTTGGCCGAGGTCGTCGTCGAGGCGATCGCGAGGCGCACGCCGGCGGCGTCGGCCTCCGCGATCAGGCGCGCGATGCCCGGGCGCAGCGGCGAGCCGCCGGTCGCCACCAGCTCCGCGTAGCGCGCGGTCTTCACGCGGTGCAGGGCGGGGACGAGGGTCGCGAGGCGCGCGCGCTCGGCGGCATCGACCGGGAGCCGGGCGAAATAGTGCGCGAGGCGCTCCTTGCCGCCGGAGATCCGCAGGAGCTCGGCGTACTCGTCGGGCTCCCACGCGAAGGCGAGGCCGAGCTCGAGGAACGCGAGGTTGAACGCCTGGCGGTGCGTTTCCTCGGTGTCGGCGAGCGTCCCGTCGACGTCGAAGAGCAGGGCCTGGATCCGCATGGGGAGCTCCGGTCCGCGATCGGGGCGGCGGCTACACCGGCTGGCCGCGGAAGATCACCATGGCCGTGCCCTGGGTCTGCCGGAGCTTGTCGTAGCCCACGAGGCGCACGTGGTTGGCGGGGTTCGCCTTCCGGCAGGCCTCGGCCTCGGCGAGCACCTTGTCCGCGCTCGTCTCGCCGAACAGGGGCAGCTTCCACATGTACCAGAAGGAGCCGGCCGTGTGCTGGGGCTCGGTGTGCTCGATCGCCGGGGCCCAGCCGCGGGCGATCAGGTACTCGACCTGGCGGCGGACTTCCTGCGGCGGCATCGGCGGCAGGTAGGAGAAGGTCCCGAACTTGCGGCTGGCGGGATCCGAAAGCCGCGAGTGGTAGTCCTGCATCGTGCTCATCTGCGTGCCCTCCGGTCTCAGGCGTGGGCGACGTCGAGCTTGTCGACGACGTCGAATTCGAACTTGATTTCCTTCCAGGTCTCCATCGCCACCTTGAGCTCGGGGCTCGATCTCGCGGCGGCGGTGAGGATCTCCTTGCCTTCCTTCTCGACCTGGCGGCCGGCGTTGCGCGCCTCCACGCAGGCCTCCAGCGCCACGCGGTTGGCGGCAGCGCCCGCGGCGTTGCCCCAGGGATGGCCCAGCGTGCCGCCGCCGAACTGGAAGACCGCGTCGTCGCCGAAGATCGCGAGGAGCGCGGGCATGTGCCAGACGTGGATGCCGCCGGAGGCGACCGCGAAGGCCCCGGGCATGGCGCCCCAGTCCTGGTCGAAGAAGATGCCGCGCGAGCGGTCTTCCTTGACGAAGCGCTCGCGCAGCAGGTCGATCCAGCCGAGCGTCGACTGGCGGTCGCCCTCGAGCTTTCCGACCACGGTGCCGGTGTGCAGGTGGTCGCCGCCCGACAGCCGCAGCGCCTTCGTGAGGACGCGGAAGTGGATGCCGTGGTGGGGGTTCCTGTCGATCACCGCGTGCATCGCGCGGTGGATGTGCAGCAGCATCCCGTTGTCGCGGCACCAGTTGGCGAGGCCCGTGTTGGCGCAGAAGCCCCCGGTGAGGAAGTCGTGCATGATGATCGGCATGCCGAGCTCCTTGGCGAACTCGGCGCGCTTGTACATCTCCTCGGGCGTGGGGGCGGTCACGTTGAGGTAGTGGCCCTTGCGTTCGCCCGTCTCCGCCTCGGACTTGCGGATCGCCTCGGCGACGAAGCCGAAGCGGTCGCGCCAGCGCATGAAGGGCTGCGAGTTCACGTTCTCGTCGTCCTTCGTGAAGTCGAGACCCCCGCGCAGGCACTCGTAGACCGCGCGGCCGTAGTTCTTGGCCGACAGCCCCAGCTTGGGCTTGATCGTGCAGCCCAGGAGCGGCCGGCCGTACTTGTCCATCTTGTCGCGCTCGACCTGGATGCCGTTGGGCGGGCCCCCGCAGGTCATCACGTAGGCGATCGGGAAGCGCACGTCCTCGAGGCGCAGCGCCCGGATCGCCTTGAACCCGAAGACGTTGCCCACGAGCGAGGTGAAGACGTTGACCACCGAGCCCTCCTCGAAGAGGTCGATGGGGTAGGCGACGAACGCGTAGAAGCAGGTGTCGTCGCCGGGCACGTCCTCGATGCGGTAGGCGCGGCCCTTGTAATGATCGAGGTCGGTGAGCAGGTCCGTCCACACCGTGGTCCAGGTGCCCGTGGACGACTCGGCGGCGACGGCCGCCGCGGCCTCCTCGCGGTCGACGCCGGGCTGCGGCGTGATCTTGAAGCAGGCGAGGAGGTCGGTGTCCTTCACCTCGTACTGGGGCTCCCAGTAGGTGTGGCGGTATTCCTTCACGCCGGCGCTGTAGGCCTTGGGGGCGGGTTTCATGGGCGACTCCTCGAAAGGGCTGCGGTTCGGGTCCAATCTAAGCGCTGGCTGCCATAAGGGATAGTCACGCTTTTTTATCGTTGTCATAAGCAAGGCCGGCCTCCCGGGGCTCATCGCAGGAGGCCCAGGTAGAGGGCCGGGAGGCGCTCGGGGAGCCTCTCGATCCGGTCCACCACCGCGTAGCGGCCGGCGCCGAAGATGCGCTCGACGTAGTCGTCGGCTCGCGGGTCGAGGCTGATCGCGAAGGTCGCGATCCCTTCGCGGGCGAGCGCCTCGACGGCCTTGCGCGCGTCGGCGCGCAGGTACCCGGGGTCGCGCACGTCGACGTCCGAGGGCGCGCCGTCGGTGAGCACGACGAGCAGGCGCTTCTTCTGCGGCCGTCGCGCGAGGAGGCGGCCCGCGTGGCGCACGGCCGCGCCCATGCGCGTGGAGAGCTCGCCGCGCATTCCCGCCAGGCGCGCCTTCGAGGACGCGCCGTGGCCCTCGTCGAAGTCCTTGATCCGCCAGTAGCCGATCTCGTGGCGGCCGTTGGAGGCGAAGCCGTGGATCGCGAACGGGTCGCCCAGCTTCGCCATCGCGTCGGCGAGGAGCGCGGCGGCCTCGCGCGTGAGCTCGAGCACGGTGGGGCCTCCCGGCCCGGCGGGTTCGTTCGTCGACTGCGAGAGGTCGAGCAGGAGGAGGACCGCGAGGTCGCGCACGCGGCGCACCGACCGGCGGTGCACGCGCGGGTCGGGAGCGGAGCCGAGGCGCAGGTCCACGACAGCGCGCACCGCCGCCTCGAGGTCGAGCTCCTCGCCTTCCTCCTGCCGGCGCAGCCGCTGCACGCCCTGGGGCTGCAGCGCCTCGATGATCCGCCGCAGCCGGGAGACGAGGGGCTTTCGCGCCGCGACGATCGCGTCGACCGCGGCCGCCTCGCCCGCCGGGGCGCGCCGCTCGATCACGGTGCACCAGTCGGGGCGCTCGGCCTGCAGCTGGTAGTCCCACTCGGGGTAGCGCACGGGCTCGGCCGGGGGAGGGCGGCCTTCGCGGGCGTTGTAGCTGCGGCCGTCGTCCTCGTAGGGGAAGAGCTCCGTGGCGAGCGTCCAGATCTCCCCGGCGTCGTCGCCCGCGCCCTCGACCTCGATCTCGTTCACGAACTCCATGAGGCTCGCGCGCCGGCGCACCTGCCGGTCCTGCCAGGGCGTGGCGTCGGCCGCGGCGGCCGCGTCGAACGCCCAGAGGTAGCGGTTGTCGTCGCGGTAGGCGACGGCGCCGGCGTCCTCGCGGGGATGGAAAGCGAGGCCGGTCGAGGCGAGTCCGTGGGCGAGGTCCACGCCCAGGTCCCAGGCGATGCGGTTGGACGCGGCCGCGTTCCCGGCCTCGCGCCATTGGCGCCGCAGGCGGGCGACGAGGGGATGGGGGTCCTCGTAGCCGGGATCGGCCAGCGAGCGCGCCGCCCGGTCGAGGAGAGCGCCGATGCGCCCGGCCTGCGCCGGCGTGGCCGCGTGCAGGCGGCGCCAGAGGGCGGCGAGGCCGGGGAAGTCGCGCGCGGCGAGACTTTCCACCCGCGCGTCCTCGACCACGCCGACGGCCGCCCTCTGCAGCGCCGTCAGTCCCTGCGCGGACATCGACTCGCGCGTGTGCACGAGGTGCGCGGCCGCGTGCGCGGCCATCGCGCGGTACAGGTCGGGGCCGGCGAGACCCGGCGGGTCGTCGAGGGCGTCGGGCAGGTGGATCGTGAAGTCCTCGATGAACGGGCGCAGGCCCTCGCGGTCGCCGCTCGCCGGTCGCAGCCAGAACCCGCGTCCCCAGAGGGCGCGCAGGTAGGTCGCGAGCCGCCGGTGGACATCCACGAAGAGCGTGCCCTTGCGCTCCCTCTGCAGGATCGCCTGCGACTCGGGGCTCGCGAGCGCGAAGTAGCGCTCCTGCGCCGCGTAGTCCGTGGAGTGCGCCCGGGCGCCCCAGAGCGCCCACTCGCGCAGCCCGCCGAGGGTGAGCACCGAGAGCAGCGGCTCCAGGTGCTCGAGCATCGGGCGCACGCCCCGGGGCGCCCGGGCGAGCAGCTGGTCGACGAGGCCCAGGTAGCCCGCGAAGAGCTCGGGGTCCGCGAGGCGCCGGGCCGCGAGTGGGCTCGTCGAGAGCGTGAGCGCGATCACCGCGCCGCTGGTCCGCGAGGCCATGGCGAGCGCGGAGCGAAGCAGCAGTGCCACCGCATCCTCCCCGACCTCGCGCGCCACGGCCGGCGCGGCCTGCAGGAAGCTCGCGACCGGGTCGGACCCGCGGCCCAGGGCGTGGAGCGCGCGGGCGCCGCGCAGGTAGTCCTCCAGGCCGCGCGCCGTGAAGGCCCGCGCGGCCTCCTGCCACGAGGCGCCCAGGAGCTCCTCGCCGTGGGGGCCGAGGTCCGCGAGCAGCTCGCGGACGTCCTCGCGGTCGAGGTCCATGGCGCGTTCGCCCGGCAGGCCTCAGAAGTAGGTCGTGACCGCCGCGTCGAGGGCGTCGCGCATGTCCGGGTCGTCGGTGATCGGGCGCACCAGCGCGACCCGGCAGGCCGCGACCGGCGCCACCCCCCGCGCCATGAGCGAGCCCGCGTGCACGAGCATGCGCGTCGACAGGCCCTCGTCGAGGCCGTGGCCCTTGAGGTTGCGCGCGCGCTCGGCGATCGCCACCAGCTTCGCGGCGAGCGCGGCGTCGATGCCCGCCTCGTGGGCGACGATCTCCGCCTCGACCGCGCGCTCCGGGTAGCCGAAGTCGAGCGCCCCGAAGCGCTGCTTGGTCGAGGGCTTGAGGTCCTTCAGCAGGCTCTGGTAGCCGGGGTTGTAGGAGATGACCAGCAGGAAGTCGGGGTGCGCGTGCAGGAGCTCGCCCTTCTTCTCGATGGGAAGCGCGCGCCGCGTGTCGGTGAGGGGGTGGATCACCACCGTCGTGTCCTGGCGCGCCTCGACCACCTCGTCGAGGTAGCAGATCGCGCCGTGGCGCGCGGCGAGCGCGAGCGGCCCGTCCTGCCAGCGGGTGCCCGCGGCGTCGAGGAGGTAGCGCCCGACGAGGTCGGCGGCCGTCATGTCCTCGTTGCAGGCCACGGTGACCAGGGGCTTGGCGAGCTTCCACGCCATGTATTCCACGAAGCGCGTCTTGCCGCAGCCCGTGGGCCCCTTGAGCATCATCGGCATGCGGGCCTGCCAGGCGGCCTCGAAGAGCGCCACCTCGTCGGCGACGGGGCGGTACCACGGCGCCTCGCGCAGGCGGTGGGCGGCGAGGGGATCGGCGGCGTTCATGGCGGGGCTCCGGGTCGGCGGTTCGGACGCGCCAATCTAGGCCGGGGCGTGCATAAGGTAAACTCAATTAAAGTTATCGTTCATATAAGCTATCCAGACGCCCCCCGGAGGCCGCCATGTCCTCGCGCCACTTCACGCTGCGCCAGCTCAAGGTGTTCGAGGCGGTCGCGCGCCACCTGTCGTTCTCGCGCGCCGCCGAGGAGCTGCACCTCACGCAGCCCGCGGTCTCCATGCAGGTGAAGAGCCTCGAGGGCGAGGCGGGGCTCGCGCTCTTCGAGCAGGTCGGCAAGAAGATCCACCTCACGGACGCGGGCCGGGAACTCGCGCGCCGCAGCCGCGCGATCGCCGACGAGCTGCGCGCGGCAGGCGAGGCGCTCGACGCGATGCGCGGCCTCGAGCAGGGGCGGCTGCACATCGCCGCCGTCTCCACGGCCAAGTACTTCGCGCCGCCGATGCTCGCGCGCTTCCTGCGCGCCCACCCCGCGGTCAAGCTCGAGCTCTCGGTGGACAACCGCGAGGCGGTGATCGAGCGGCTCGCGGCCAACGAGATCGACCTCGCGATCATGGGGCGCCCGCCCGTGGACCTCGAGACCGTCGCCGAGCCCTTCGCGCGCCATCCCCACGTCATGGTGGCCGCACCCGGGCATCCGCTCGCCGGCAAGCGCCGCATCGCGCTCGCGCGCGTGGCCGAGGAGCCCTTCATCCTGCGCGAGCCGGGCTCGGGCACGCGCGGGCTCCTGGAGAAGCTCTTCGCCGACCACGGCCTCGCGATCCGCGTGGCGATGCAGATGGCCTCCAACGAGACGATCAAGCAGGCCGTGCAGGCCGGCATGGGCCTGAGCCTGCTGTCGCGCCACACGCTCGGGCTCGAGCTCGAATCCGGGCGGCTGGTCGAGCTCGACGTCGTGGGACTGCCGATCGTGCGCAACTGGTACGTCGTTCACCTTGCGGCCAAGCGCCTGTCGCCGCTCGCCGGGGCGTTCCGGGAATTCATGCTCTCGGAAGCCGCGGCGCTGCTCGGCGCGCCCGAGCCGCGCGCGCCGCGCCCGCCGTCGCCCAAATCCCGGGAAAACCTTGTAAAAAGGCGCGCAACGCGCTAAAAATGAGCCTATAATTTCGCACTTTTCACCGCGATATTTTTTGCTTGCGTAAATTTTCGCAGCTCGGGTTCCACCCGCCGCCCTGGGTCTAGGGGCGATCCCGCCGCCAAGAGCGGGACGCCCGAGGTCGCGCGCAGCCCGAGCCCCGCGAATCCTTAGGCTGGTAGCCATGGGGGTATCGAAGTGAAGGGACTGCACATCATCGCCGACCTGTACAACTGCCAGAAGGGCGAGATCCTCACCTCCGCCACCTTGCTCCGCGAAGCGTGCGTCGGCGCGTGCAAGACGGTGGGCCTCACGGTCCTCGGCGACCACTTCTACCAGTTCGAAGGCCTCGACGCGACGCAGGAAGGCGGCGCGACGGGCGCGGTCGTCTTCGCCGAATCCCACCTCGCGATCCACACCTGGCCCGAGCGCAACGGCGCCACCCTCGACATCTACGTCTGCAACGTCACCTCCGACAACAGCGGCAAGGCCGAGCGCCTCTACGAGCTGCTCCTCGCCGAGTTGAAACCCGGCGACGTGCTGGTGGAACGCGTCTGGCGCGGCCGCGACCTGCCGCTCAAGAAGAAGCGGCTCGCCGCCGTCCGCTAGGGTTTGCGGCCCCCGCCCCGCGCGGGGGCCTCCATGTGGGCCATTGCCTCCGGGGCGCAGCCATGCCACCCAGCGAGAAGATCCTCGAGCGCCTGAACGAGGCGAGCGGCGTCTGGTTCGAGGGCACGCTCCTCGAGCGCCGCCGCACCCCGTTCCAGCTCCTCGAGGTGTACGACACTCCCGAGCTCGGCCGCATCTTCCGCCTCGACGGCTTCAACATGACCAGCGAGCGCGACGAGTTCTTCTATCACGAGAACCTCGTGCATCCCGCGGCCGTGGCGCACCCCGGCCCGCGGCGCGCGCTCATCATCGGCGGCGGCGACGGGGGCACGGCCGAGGAGCTTCTCAAGCACCGCGGCCTCGGGGACGTGCACCTCGCCGAGCTCGACCCCGAGGTGATCGAGATCGCGAAGGCGCAGTTCGCGAAGGTGCACCGCGGCGCGTTCGCCGATCCCCGGCTGCGGGTCACGGTGGGCGACGGGCTCGCCTACCTGCGCGAGACGAAGACGCGCTACGACCTCGTCCTCATGGACCTCACCGATCCCGTCGGGCCCTCGGTCGAGCTCTACTCGCCGGCGACCTTCGCGCTCGCCAAGGGCGCGCTCGCCCCGGGCGGGGCGCTCACGCTGCACATCGGCTCGCCCTTCTCCCACCCGCAGCGCGTACGCTCGACGCTTGCGAACCTGCGCGAGGTCTTCCGGCTCGTCGTCCCCTACTTCGTGCACATCCCGATCTACGGCTCGATCTGGGGCTTCGCCTGCGCCTCGGACTCGCTCGATCCGCGCGCGCCGGATCCCGCCGCGGTCGACCGCGTGATCGCCGAGCGCGGCATCGGCGACCTCCAGTACTACAACGGCGACACGCACCGCGCCGTCTTCGCGCTGCCCAACTACATCCGGGCGCTCGTCGCCTGAGGCGCGGCGCGCGCGTCCCGCGGACGAAGGCATGCTCAGGCGCCTCAGGAAATCGTCCTCGCGCGTGACCCTCGTGCTCATCGGCGTGGCCGCCGTCGCGGGCTGCGGCGAGGAGCAGCGCCGCGACGTCTACGCCTCGCGCGAGGACTGCCTCGCCGACTGGGGCCGGAAGCCCGAGGAGTGCACGCCCTCCACCGACCCGGCCCACGCGGGCCGCGGCTTCTTCCACGGGCCGGTCTACCTGCACCGCCCCGGAGGCTGGAACTGGGGCCGCTCCGGGGCCGCCTCGAGCGCGACCCGGTCCTCGAGCTCCGGCCGCTCGTCCTTCTCCTCGTCCTCCTCGAGCTCGCGCGGGGGCTTCGGCTCCTCGGCGCGCTCCTCCTCGAGCTAGGGGCCGCGCACCGTGATCCGCGAGGCCCTGAGCCCCCGCGCCGACTGGCCGCGCAAGGTCGAGGCCCTCGGCTTCCACTTCCACAGCATGGACGGCGTCTACTGGGACGAGAGCGCCTGCTACCGCTTCACCGCCGAGCAGGTCGACCGGCTCGAGCTCGCCACCGGGGAGCTGCAGTCGCGCTGCATCGACGCCGTGGGCCGCGTGATCGAGCGCGGCGACTACGAGCGCTTCGCGATCCCCCGGCCCTTCCTCGAGCTGGTCGAGAGGAGCTGGGAGGACGACGAGAAGTCGCTCTTCGGGCGCTTCGACCTCGCCTGGGACGGGCGGGGCGAGCCGCGGATGCTCGAGTACAACGCGGACACGCCCACGGCGCTGCTGGAGGCGAGCGTCGTGCAGTGGTACTGGCTGCAGGACGTGTTCCCGGGGGCCGACCAGTTCAACTCGATCCACGAGCGGCTCATCGAGCGCTGGAAGCAGATGGCCCCGGAGCTGCCCGCCGACCGCCTGGTGCATTTCACCGGGGTGTCCGGGAGCCTCGAGGACCAGGGCAACCTCGACTACCTGCGCGATACCGCGATCCAGGCGGGGCTCGAGGCGCGCGCCATCGACATCGCCGACATCGGCTGGGACGGGCGCGGCTTCCGCGACCTCGAAGAGCGACCCATCACGGCGCTCTTCAAGCTCTATCCCTGGGAGTGGATGGTGCGCGAGCCCTTCGGCGAGCACCTGCTGCGGCGCACGGTGAAGGTGATCGAGCCCGCGTGGAAGATGCTGCTCGCGAACAAGGCGATCCTGCCGGTGCTCTGGGAGATGTTTCCCGGCCACCCGAACCTGCTCGCGGCCTCGTTCGACCCGGGCCGGTTCGAGACCGATTTCGTGAGGAAGCCGCTCTACTCGCGCGAGGGCGCCAACGTCTCGATCACCGCCGGCGGGCGGACCGTCGAGGCGCCGGGCGAATACGGCGAGGAAGGCTTCGTCTGGCAGGCCTACCACGAGCTGCCCGTCTTCGGGGCCAACCACGCGGTGATCGGCTCGTGGATCGTGGGCGAGGAGCCAGCGGGGATCGGCATCCGCGAGGACGATTCGCCCATCACGACGAATTCCAGCCGCTTCGTTCCCCATTACTTCAGCTGAGGCGCGCCGCGCCCGCCCGGGAGGAGACCCGCATGAGACAGGTGTTCGAATCGTTCGCCGGCTTCGACGACTTCCTCGTCTATCTCGCGATCTCGCTCGCGCTCACGGCGATGTTCGTCGCGGTCTACGTGCGCGCGACGCCGCACCGGGAGTTCGCGCTCATCCGCGAGGGCAACCTCGCCGCCGCCTTCAGCCTCTCGGGGTCGCTGCTCGGCTTCATCGTCCCGCTCACCGCGGCGGTGCGCTACAGCGTGAGCGTGGTCGACATGGCGATCTGGGGGCTCATCGCGCTCGTGGTCCAGGTGAGCGCCTTCCTCGCCGTGAAGGCGATGATTCCCACGCTCTCGCAGGACATCGCCTCGGGCAAGAGCGCGCAGGGCTTCTTCCTCGGCAGCCTCTCGCTCGGGGTGGGCCTCATCAACGGCGCGTGCATGAGCTACTGAGCGGGGCGCGCGCGGCCGCCACGACGCTCGCCTGCGCGCGGCTATGCTAGCATCGCAACGCAGTCCTCCCATCGCGCCGCTTTCGCCCCGCCACGCGCAGCCGTCCATGCGTCTTCCCCGAATCCACTGCGACATCCGGCTCGGCCCCGGCGCCCAGTTCGCGCTGCCCCCCGAGGCGGCCAACCACGTCGGCCGGGCGCTGCGCCTCAAGGCGGGCGACGCGATCACGGTGTTCGACGGCCGGGGCGGCGAGTACGAGGCCACGATCCAGCGCATCGACAAGGAGCGCGTCGACGTGAAGCTCGGCGCCTTCCGGGATGCCGACGCCGAGGCCGCGCTCGCCGTGGGGCTCGTCCAGGGGCTGCCCGAGGCCGACAAGATGGACTGGGTCATCCAGAAGGCGGCCGAGCTGGGCGCGGCCTGGATCCAGCCGATCGTGTGCGACCGCAGCGTCGTGCGCCTGTCGGGCGAGCGCGCCGCGCGCCGCGAGGCGCATTGGCAGCGGGTCGCCGTGGCCGCCTGCGAGCAGTGCGGCCGCAACCGCGTTCCCGAAGTCCGGCCCACGCTCGCCTTCCAGGCCTGGGTGGCCGAGCCCGCCGGGGCGACGCGCTGGCTCCTCGAGCCGGGGGCGGCGCCCCTCGCGGGCCGTCCGGCGCCTGCGGGCCCCCTGGAGATCCTCGTCGGACCCGAGGGCGGGCTCACCGAGCGCGAGCGCGACCTCGCGGGCATGGCCGGGTTCGAGGCCGTGGGCCTGGGCCCGCGGCTCCTGCGCGCCGAGACCGCGCCGCTCGCCGCCCTCGCGGCGATCCACGCCCACTGGGGCGATTTCCGGGGCTAGCCCCGGGCCCGCGCCGGGGCGACCGACCGCCATGCCGAAGAACGCCGCACCCAAGACCGAAGCCTTCGTGAAGTGGTTCCGGGCGGCCACGCCCTACATCCACCAGTTCGGCGGCGGGACCTTCGTGATCGCCTTCGGGGGCGAGGTGCTCGCCGACGGCGAGTTCCAGCAGCTCACGCACGACATCAACGTGCTCGTGAGCCTCGACGTGCGCGTCGTGCTCGTGCACGGCGCCCGCCCCCAGATCGAGGAGCAGATGCGCCAGCACGGCGTGAAGCCCGTCTACGCGGGCAACCGCCGGGTGACCGACGACCGGGCGCTTGCCTGCGTGAAGGAGGCCAACGGCATCGTGCGCGTGGAGATGGAGGCGCTCCTGTCGATGGAGCTCGCCAACTCCCCCATGTGGGGCGCCGACATCCGCGTGTCCTCGGGCAACTTCGTCACCGCCAAGCCCGTGGGCGTGGTCGAGGGCGTCGACTTCCGGCACACGGGCGAGGTCCGCAAGATCGACGCCGAGGGCATCCGCCGGCGCCTCGACGACCACGAGGTGGTGCTGATCTCGCCCATGGGCTTCTCGCCCACGGGCGACGTGTTCAACTGCACGCTCGAGGACGTGGCCACCGCCACCGCCGTCGCGCTCAAGGCCGACAAGCTGATCTTCCTCGCCGAGACCATGGGCGCGGTCGACGCGAAGGGGCGCCTCGTCTCCGAGCTCACGGTCGAGGAGGCGAGGGCGTTCGCCGCGGCCGACGGGCGGCTCGCCGAGGACATCCGCATCTACCTGCCCTGCGCGGTGAAGGCCTGCTCCGGGGGCGTCAAGCGCGCGCACCTGATCAGCCGGCACGTGGACGGCGCCTTGCTGATCGAGCTGTTCACCAACCACGGCATCGGCACGATGGTGGTCCCGGAGTCGCCCGAGCAGCTGCGCGAGGCCACGGCCGAGGACATCCCCGGGATCGTGCAGATCATCGAGCCCCTCGAGCAGCAGGGGGTCCTGGTGCGGCGCGACCGCAGCCAGCTCGAGCGCGAGATCGGGCGCTTCTTCGTGCTCGAGGAGGGCGGCAACATCATCGGCTGCGCGGCGCTCTACCCGTTCCCCGAGGAGCACACGGCCGAGCTCGCCTGCCTCGCGGTGAACCCCTTCTACCGCGACGGCGGCCGCGGCGAGCGCCTGCTCGCGTCCGCGGAGGCGCGGGCGCGCGCCGCCGGCCTCGCCTCGATCTTCGTGCTCTCCACGCGGACCACGCACTGGTTCATCGAGCGCGGCTTCGTCGAGGCCGACCTCGCGCGCCTGCCCGCGCGCAGGCAATCCCTCTACAATTACGACCGGCGCTCGAAGATCTTCACGAAGGAGCTGTAGCGATGGCACGCATGGTGAACTGCATCAAGCTCGGCCGCGAGGCCGAGGGGCTCGATTTCCCGCCCTACCCGGGGGAGATCGGCAAGCGGCTGTGGGCGGGTGTGTCCAAGGAGGCCTGGAAGGCCTGGCTCGAGCACCAGAAGATGCTCGTGAACGAGAACCGGCTGAACCTCGCCGACCCGGGCGCGCGCAAGTACCTGGAGGAGCAGATGGTGCGGCACTTCTTCGGCGAGGGCGCCGACGCCGCCACGGGCTACGTGCCCAAGGCCTGAGCGCGGCGGGGGCCCGGAAAGGCGACGGCCGCCCGCGGGCGGCCGTCTGCGTTTCCGGGGCGGGCGAGGCGTCAGTCGGAGGCGGTTTCCCGCTCGAACTCCTCGACCGTGACGTGGCGCACGTCCTTGCCCTTCACCAGGAACACCACGTACTCGGACATGTTCTTCGCGTGGTCGCCGATGCGCTCGAGGGCCTTGGCGACGAACAGGATCTCGATCGAGGTGGAGATCGTGCGCGGGTCCTCCATCATGAAGGTGATGAGGTGGCGCAGGATCCCCCGGAACTGGTCGTCGAGCGCGCGGTCCTGCTTGACCACGGCCGCGGCGTTGGCGAGGTCGAGGCGCGCGAAGGAGTCGAGCGACTTCTTGAGCATGTCGATCGCGCAGGCGGCGGCGTTCTTCACTTCCGTGAAGCGCGGCAGCATCAGGCGCTCGGAGGCGTAGATGAGCTTGGTCATGCGCCCGATCTTCTCGGCCTCGTCGCCGATCCGCTCGAGGTCGGTGATCATCTTGACGATGGTCATGATCATGCGCAGGTCCTGGGCCGCGGGTTGGCGCCGCGCGATGATGTGCGCGCAGTCCTCGTCGATCTGCACCTCGAGGGCGTTCACGCGGTGGTCGTCGCGCACGACCTGCTCGGCGAGGGCGAGGTTGCCGGTGGTGAGCGCCTCGATGGCCGCGGCGATCTGCGCCTCGACGAGCCCGCCCATCTGCAGCACGCGCGAGCGCGCGGTCTCGAGCTCCGCGTCGTAGCGCTTCGAGGTGTGTTCCTGGGTGTTCACGGGCATGGCGGCTTCCTTCGCTTCGCGGCCCCCGGGCGCGGGCCCGGGCATCTCGCAGGCTAACGGGTCATTGTTGCAGCGGCGTGACGGCCTCAGGCGGCGCGCTCGATCGTGCGCACGCCCGAAGGCGAGGCGAGCAGCAGCACGTCGGCGCCGCGGCGGGCGAAGATCCCGTTGGTGACCACGCCGGGGATCTGGTTGAGGGTGGACTCGAGCGCCGGGGGGTCGGTGATCGCGAGCCCGTGGACATCGAGGATCAGGTTGCCGTTGTCGGTCGTGAACCCCGCGCGCAGGGCCGGCTGCCCCCCGAGCTTGACGATCTCGCGGCCCACGAAGGAACGCGCCATCGGGATCACCTCGACGGGCAGGGGGTACTTGCCCAGCACCCCGACCAGCTTCGAGGCGTCGGCGATGCAGACGAACCGGCGGCTCGCCTGGGCGACGATCTTCTCGCGGGTGAGCGCGCCGCCCCCGCCCTTGATCATCGCCAGGTGCTCGGTGACCTCGTCGGCGCCGTCGACGTAGACCGCGCAGCCGCCCGTGTCGTTGAGCTCCTCGACGGGGATCCCCGCCTCGCGGAGCCGGCGCGCGCTCGCCTCCGAGCTCGCCACCGCCGCCTTGATTCGCGAGCGCATGGCCGCGAGCGCCGCGATGAAGAAGTTCACCGTGGACCCGGTGCCGACGCCGACGATGTCGTCGTCGCGCACGTACTTCATCGCGGCTTGCGCCGCCGATTTCTTGAGGGCGTCCTGGTCCATGGGGAAAGCATACCTCAAGGGGCGGACCCCCCGGGCCTCCTGCTATGCTTGGGCGCTGGGGAGAGAAGATGAAAGACGACTACCTCGAGAGGATCCTCGCCGCGCGCGTCTACGACGTGGCGATCGAAAGCCCGCTGGAGAGCGCGCCGGGGCTCGCCCGGCGCACCGGCAACCACATCCTGCTCAAGCGCGAGGACAAGCAGCCGGTCTTCTCGTTCAAGCTGCGCGGCGCCTACAACAAGATGGCCCACCTCGATGCGAAGGCGCTCGCGCGCGGCGTCATCTGCGCGAGCGCGGGCAACCACGCCCAGGGCGTGGCGCTCGCGGCGCAGAAGCTGGGAGCCCGGGCGACCATCGTCATGCCGGTCACGACGCCGCGGATCAAGGTCTCGGCGGTCGCCGCGCGCGGCGCGAAGGTGGAGCTGCACGGCGACTCCTACTACGAGGCGAACCTCCACGCCCGCGCGCTCGAGCGCAGGCACGGGTTCACCTTCGTGCACCCCTACGACGACCCGCTGGTGATCGCCGGGCAGGGCACGATCGGCATGGAGATCCTGCGCCAGCACCAGCACCCGATCGACGCGGTCTTCGTGCCGGTGGGCGGCGGCGGGCTGATCGCGGGCGTGGCCGCCTACGTGAAGCGCATCGCCCCGCGCACGAAGGTGATCGGGGTGCAGCCGGTGGACTCCAACGCGATGGAGCGATCGCTGCGCGCCGGGCGACGCGTGAGGCTCGCCCACGTGAACCTGTTCGCCGACGGCGTGGCGGTGCGCCAGGTCGGGCGCGAGACCTTCCGCATGGCCCGGGAACTCGTCGACGGCATGATCCTCGTCGACACCGACGAGATCTGCGCGGCGATGAAGGACATCTTCGAGGATACGCGCACGGTGGTGGAGCCCGCGGGGGCCCTGGGCGTGGCCGGGGCGAAGCGCTGGATCGCGCGGCGCCGGGCGAAGGGCCGCACCCTGGTCGCGATCGCCTGCGGGGCGAACATGAACTTCGACCGGCTGCGCTTCGTCGCGGAGCGCGCCGAGCTCGGCGAGCACCGCGAGGCGGTCCTCGCGGTGACCATCCCCGAGCAGCCCGGGAGTTTCCGCAGGCTCTGCGAGCTCCTGGGCCGGCGCAACGTCACGGAGTTCAACTACCGCTTCGCGGGCGAGGGCGCCGCCCACGTGTTCCTGGGGGTGACCGTGGCGGGGCGCGAGGAGACCGAGCGGCTCATCGCCCACCTCGAGCACCACGGCCTCGAGGCGACCGACCTCTCGGACAACGAGATGGCGAAGCTCCACGGCCGGCACCTCGTCGGCGGGCATTCGCCGGGCCGCGTGGGGGAGATCGTCTACCGATTCGAGTTCCCGGAGCGCCCCGGGGCGCTGATGAACTTCCTCAACCGCATGGGCTCCGGGTGGAACATCTCGCTCTTCCACTACCGCAACCACGGCGCCGACGTCGGGCGCGTGCTCGTGGGCATGCAGGTGCCCGGTCGCCAGCGGGCGCAGTTCGGCCGCTTCCTCCGCGAGCTGGGCTACAACTTCAGCGACGAGACCCGCAATCCCGCCTACCGGCTGTTCCTGCGCTGAGGGGGCTTCGCGACGGGCGCCCGCGGCAGTTGCGGCGCACGGGGCCGCGGGAAGGGAAAAGTGGTGCTGTTGAGTGGATTCGAACCACCGACCTACTGATTACGAATCAGTTGCTCTACCAGCTGAGCTACAACAGCACGCGGGACTGACTATTATATAGAAATGCGGCGCCGAGGGCCCCGGGCGGGCCCCGCCGGGGCCGTTTCCGGTGCCTTTTCAGGCCCTTCCGGGGCGTTTGCCGCCGTCCATCGGTCCCCCCCAGCCAATCATCGGGCCGATTGGGGTCTTGCGTCCCGGGCTCCTACTATTCGATCAACGGAGGTTGGCATGCACAAGTCCAAGGGATTCACGCTCGTCGAACTGCTCATCGTCGTGGCCATCGTCGGCATCCTGGCCGCGATCGCCGTGCCCATGTACACGGACTACGTCACGCGCGGCCAGCTCGTCGAGGCGCACGCGGGGCTCGCCGGGTTCCGGGTGCAGATGGAGCAGTACTACCAGGACAACCGGACCTACAACGGCGCCGGCCCCGGCGGGTGCGGCCTGCCCCCCGGCCCGACCTACCAGCATTTCGGCCACACCTGCCAGATCACCAACGGCGGCCAGGGCTACCTCGCCACGGCCACCGGCAATGCCGGGCGCGTGACCGGGTTCATCTTCACCATCAACGAGCAGAACCAGCGCCAGACCACGGGCACGCCCGCGGGCTGGGCGCCGGCGGTGATGCCTTCGCCGTGCTTCGTGATCCGCAAGGGGTCGTGCTGACATGCGGCGCGGGCGCCAATCGGGCATCACGCTCATCGAGGTCCTGGTGGCCATCGTGGTCCTGGGCCTGTTGATGGCCGTGGGCGTGCCGAGCTTCAAGACCTGGATCCAGAACGTGCAGATCCGCACCGCGACCGAGGCGCTGCTCAACGGCCTCCAGGTCGCCAAGACCGAGGCGATCCGGCGCAACGCCAACGTGCAGATGAAGATCGAGGGCGGCTCGGGCTGGCGCGTGAACCTGGGCGCGGACCCCGACGGGCAGCCCCTGCAGTCTCGCTCCCACGACGAGGGCTCCCAGAACGCCGTGGTGGTCGCCCTTCCCGGCGGCGCGGACACGGTGACCTTCAGCGGCCTGGGGCGCGTGGTGGCCAACTCGGACGGCAGCCTCACGATGACGCAGATCGACATCGACAACACGACGCTGGACCCGGCCGAAAGCCGCGACATGCGGATCGTGATCCCGCCGGGCGGCGCCATCCGCCTGTGCGATCCCAACGTCGCCACCGCCGGCGACCCGCGGGCCTGCTGAGGAAAGGGACGGCCATGCGCACGATGCGTTCCGGTCAGGAGGGCGTGATGCTCCTCGAGGCCCTCATCGGCATCCTGATCTTCTCCCTGGGGGTGCTGGCGCTCATCGCCATGCAGGCGGTTTCGGTGAGCAACGTCTCCAACGCCCGCTACCGCACCGAGGCCGCCTTCCTCGCCAACGAGATCATCAGCGCGGCGTGGATCGACCGCGGCGTGAACGCGGCGAACGTCGCCCAGTACGCCTACCCCGGCGGCGCCGCCCCGGCGGTCGCCAACTGGGTGAACAAAGTCAATACGCTGATGCCCCAGGCGAACCTCTATCCCCCGACCGTGCAGGTGAACCCGGTTGCCGGCCTCGCCAACGGCCGCCAGGTCGTCGTGACGGTGCGCTGGCGCGCCCCGGACGCGATCAGCACCAGCAACCACGTCGCCATCGGCTACATCGCCGACCCGTGAGACTTCCCAGGACAGCCGCCGTGAACCGCAACCCGTCCGCCTCCCGCCGCCAATCCGGCTTCACGCTCGTCGAACTGATGGTCGGCGTGCTCGTCGGCCTGATCGCCACGATCGTGATGTTCCAGGTGTTCGCCGTCTCCGAGAGCCAGAAGCGCACCACCACCGGCGCGGGCGACGCGCAGCAAAACGGCGTGGCCACCCTCTTCCAGCTCGAGCGCGACGCGCGCATGGCGGGATTCGGCCTCAACTACACGCCGCTGCTCGGCTGCCGGACCTTCGGCTGGCACAACCCGAGCAACTCGCTCATCAGCTTCGCGCTGGCGCCCGCGACCATCGTCGACGGGGCGGGCGGCACGCCCGACTCGATCACCTTCATCTACGGAAACTCGAACCAGTTCGTGGTGCCCGAGAAGATCCGCACGGTGAAGACCGCCGCCTACACGCTCAAGGGCCGCTTCGGCTTCAACCCCGGCGACATCGTCGTGGTCGGCCAGGTGGGGCAGAACTGCACGATGGCGCAGGTGAGCGCGGTGCCCACCACGCCGGTCGCCGATGCCGCCGACATCAAGCTCGACGTCGGCACCTACGTCGACGAGAATGGCAACGCGCAGCAGCTCGACTACAACCGCGCGGGCGGCCTTCCCGCGCCGAACAACGTCGTGTACTCGACCTGGGACGACGCGGCGATGACCGGCGGGCGGGTCTTCAACCTCGGCCGGACGCCGACCGTCGTGAGCTACTCGATCCAGGGCAACCAGCTGGTGGCGGTCGACGGCATGGTGCCGGGCGCGCAGGTCGTGCTCTCCGACGGCATCGTCCAGATGCAGGCGCAATACGGTTTCGACGGCGACGGCAACGGGCAGTTCAACCCGCCGGCCGCGGCCGCGAGCGTCCCGGTCATCAACACCGCCGTCGCGAGCGACCAGTGGGGCGATGCGATGCCCGCGGCCGCGGCCGCGGCGGACTGGGCCAAGGTGATGGTGGTGCGCATCGCCGTGGTGGCCCGCAGCATCACGCCCGAGCGGGTGAACCCCGCCACCGGCGTGTGCGAGGCGACGACGGCGAATCCGGTCTGGCTCGCGAAGAACCCGGGGCTGGGCGGCACGCCCATCGACGTCACCGCGGACCCGAACTGGCAGTGCTACCGCTACCGGCTCTTCGAGGTGACGGTTCCGCTGCGAAACGTCCTGTGGTTCGCGACCCCCGCCTGATGCCGCGAACGACCATGAGGAATCCCAGCATGCGCCGTCGACTTCCCCGCCGCCAGAGCGGCGTCGTCCTCCTGATCTCGCTCATCGTCCTGGTGGCGATGACCCTCGCGGGCGTGGCCCTGATCCGCTCCGTGGACACCTCGGTGCAGGTGGCGGGCAACCTCGCCTTCAAGGAATCCGCCATCCAGGTCGCCGACCTCGGAACGCAGGAAGCCGTGCGCTGGCTGAACGTCAACTCCGCGGGCGCGACCCTGCAGGCGACGAACGAGGGCGCGGGGTATTTCTCCTCGCGACCGTCGCTTCCCGAACCCGACTACTTCGACATCACCAACTGGGACCAGTCGGTGGTGCTCAACGGCGGCGCCCCGGACGCGGCCGGAAACGTCGTGCGCTTCATGATCCACCGGATGTGCACCCAGGCGAACGTCGCCTACAACGGCGCCGGGAACGAATGCGGCCTGTACTTCCCGCTCACCTCGGCCGCGAGCGGCGGGAGCATGGCCGTGGGCGCTCCCCAGTTCACGGGCACTCCCCAGCTCTATTACCGCGTGACCACGCGGGTCGATGGTCCGCGCAACACCGTCAGCATCATTCAGTCGAGCGTGCTGGTCGGGATCTGATCCCGCCCGCGCCCCCCAAGGAGCAATCCACATGAACACGCGTCATTCGTTCGGCCGGTTCCTCGCGTTGGCGGCCCTCGGGATCGCGAGCACTCTCGCCGCCCTGCCCGCCCGGGCCCAGGTCGCGGACCTCGCGGACGTGCCGCTCGCGAACTCGCCCTCCACCTCGGTGCTCCCGAACCTGATGTTCGTCCTGGACGACTCGGGAAGCATGAACTGGAACTACATGCCCGACTTCGTCCTGAACTCCAGCGGCGGGGACAGCTACTACAACTGCAAGTCCTGCAGCTCGACCTCGTGCAGCGGCCCCGGCGGCACCAGCTCGACCGGCCGGCAGTGCGCGAACAGCTCGCCGTCCTACGGCGAGCCCCCGTACTACGCGCCGCTCTTCAACAAGATCTGGTACAACCCGAACATCACCTACTCGCCGGCGGTGGATTCCACAGGCACGCCGATCTTCGCGACGAACCCCGCCACCGCGGCGCGGCGCGACGCCTTCCTCGACGCGGGGACCGTGGACGACCTCACGACGGGCTTCCGCGAGGCGATCTACTGCAACACCTCGAGCCCGAGCGCGACCGACCGCACCGACCCGACCAAGTGCCGCTACAACGGCAAGCACAACATCGGGCCCTTCCTCGCGGCGCAGCCCGACTACTTCCTCTACTGGAAATCCAACGCCACCCAGAACGGCGGCCTGCCGAACACGACCTACCGTAACCGCATCGAGATCTCCAACTCGAACCCGCACTACTACAACATCACGGCGCACGAGTATTGCAGCGACGTGAACCTCACGACCTGCGCGCTCGCCAACGCCGACGGCTCCGCGCCGGCCTCCTTCGCGATCGCCGCCCCCCTGCGCTGGTGCAAGTCCGCGGCGGATGCCACCAACACCGCGGTGGTCACGGGCAATTCGGGCACGCCCGCCACGCCCCGCTGCCGCAAGAAGTTCGACCGCACGGCCTACCCCTACCCGCGCTACGGCCGCTTCAAGCGCGTGGACATCACTCCCGCGGTCGCGAGCTACCCGAAGAGCGCCGCCTCGGCCCGCACGGACTGCGCCGCCGCGGCCTCGTGCACCTACGACGAGGAAGTGCAGAACTTCGCCAATTGGTGGAGCTACTACTCGAAGCGCATGATGCTGATGAAGACCGCGGCGGGCCGCGCGTTCCTGTCGATCGACGACCGCTACCGCATCGGCTTCATCACGATCAACCCGAACAGCCCGGTGACGAACGACAAGTTCCTCGGCGTGGGCGCCTTCGACACGACGCAGCGCGTCGACTTCTACGACAAGCTCTACATCCAGGACACGAACGGCTCCACGCCGCTGCGCCAGGCGCTTTCCCGTGTGGGCCGCTACTACGGGGGCATCAACGGCGGGATCAACGCCGGCATGAACCCGGATCCCCTGCAGTATTCCTGCCAGGCGAACTACGCACTGCTCACGACGGACGGCTACTGGAACAGCAGCTCCGGCGTGAACCTCGGCGGCGGGGGAATCGGCAACCAGGACAACACGAACTCGGGCTACACCACGCGCGCGGCCGGCGCCTTCGACGGCAACCTCACCGGCGCGAGCGACACGCTCGCCGACGTCGCGGCGTACTACTACAAGACGGACCTGCGCACCGCGGGCGTGCTCGCGCCCAACAACGTGCCCACGAGCGCGTCCGACACGGCGGCGCACCAGCACATGGTCGTCTTCAGCCTCGGCCTCGGCCTCGAGGGCTTCATGGACTACCGCTCGGACTACGACACGGCGACCTCGGGCGATTTCTACAAGATCAAGAACAGCGACACCGGCTGCTCCTGGGCCACGGGAACCTGCAACTGGCCGGTGCCCTCGCAGAACATGCCGAGCACGCTCGACGACCTCTGGCACGCGGCGGTGAACTCGCGCGGCGCCTACTTCAGCGCGAGCGACCCCAACTCCCTCGCCCTCGGCTTGCAGAGCGCGCTCGCCAAGCTCCAGGTGCAGACGGCGGCGGCGGCGGCCTCGGCCACGAGCAGCCCGAACATCACCGAGACCGACAACTACATCTACAGCTCCACGTTCCGCACCGGGAACTGGGACGGCGAGGTCGTCGCCCAGCGGATCGACGTGACCACGGGCAACGTGCTCCCGGCGATCGCCTGGTCGGCGCAGGGGCTGCTCGACGCGCGCACCTCCGCGAACTCGGACTCGCGCCTCATCTTCACGATCGACGACGCGGGCGCGAACAAGCGCAAGAACTTCAGCTTCGTGACGCTGAGCTCCACGCCCTCGGGCTCGATCGATGCCGAGCAGTCCTATTTCGCGAACAAGTGCGGCAACTTCTCGCAGTGCACGCTGCTCACGGTCGCGCAGCAGGCGGTCGCGAACAACGGCGACAACCTCGTGAACTACCTGCGCGGCCAGCGCCAGCACGAGACTTTCGCGCCGCCCGAGTCGATCCCGCCCTTCCGCGCCCGCGAGCACGTCCTCGGCGACCCCGTGAACGCTACGCCCGCGTTCGTGAGGAACCCGGTGTTCAGCTTCGCCGACGCGGTCACGCCCACCTACGCGGACTACAAGGCCGCCCAGGCGGGCCGCCAGTCGGTGCTCTACATCGCGGCGAACGACGGCATGCTGCACGCGCTGAACGGCGACACCGGCCAGGAGATGTGGGCCTACGTCCCACGCATCGTCATGCCCAACATGCACAAGATCGCCACGGCGAACTGGGGCGCGACCCACCGCTTCAGCGTGGACGGCTCGCCGCAGGTGATGGACGTGTTCCTCGGCGGGAGCTGGAAGACGATCCTCGTCGCGGGCCTCAACAGCGGCGGGCGCGGCTTCTACGCGCTCGACGTGACGGATCCCTCCACGCCGAAGGTGCTCTGGGAGGTCTGCTCGGACAACTCCCTGTGCCTCATCAACGACAACGACATCGGGTATTCCTACGGCAACCCGGTGATCGCCAAGCGCGCCTCCGACGGCAAGTGGGTCGTGTTCATCACCTCGGGCATCAACAACGTCTCGCCGGGCAACGGCAAGGGCTACCTCTACGTCCTCGACGCGCAGACCGGCGCCATCCTCGACAAGGTCAACACGAACTTCGGCAACGCCGCCGCTCCCAGCGGGCTGAACGACATCTCCGGCTACGCGGACAACTTCGCCGTGAACAACACCGCGAAGTTCATCTACGGCGGCGACCTCTGGGGCAACGTGTGGAAGTTCGACACGCAGACGAGCCCGCCGACGGTGAGCAAGCTCGCGGAGCTCAAGGACAGCGGCGGCAAGCCCCAGTCGATCACCACGCGGCCCGAGCTCGCGCTGATCGAGGCCCCGCCGAACTCCGGGACGAAGTACCCCGTCGTCTATGTCGGCACCGGCCGCTACATCGGCGAGGACGACCTGGGCGACCCGGCCGCGGTGCTCCCGGCCAACGGCGGGCCGCTGCCATTCGCCTACCAGCAGTCGCTCTACGCGATCAAGGACAAGGGCGTGACCTACGGGAACTTCCGCGCGGGCAACGTCGTCGAGAACACCATCATCGACGGCGGGACGACCCGCACCACGAGCAACAACACCGTGGACTGGTCGCTGCAGGATGGATGGTTCGTCGACTTCAACCCGGGCGACACCTCGCCGGGCGAGCGCGTGAACCTCGACCCGCAGCTCATCCAGGGCACGCTCCTCGTGGTGACCAACGTCCCCAACAACTCCGCGTGCAGCGTGGGCGGCGATTCGTGGATCTACCAGTTCGACTACAAGAGCGGCACCAACGTGGCCTCCTCCGCGGGCGGCATCGCCGGGCAGAAGTTCACCGGCCAGATCACCGTGGGCGTGGTGGTGGTGCGGCTGCCGAGCGGCGTGTTCAAGGGCATCGCCACGGGCGCGACGGGTTCGAAGACGCCGTTCGCCGTGAACATCGGCGGCGCGGGCGGCTCGGCGCGGCGCATCTCCTGGCGCGAGCTGATCCAACGCTAGGCGGGCGAGGGACCATGAAGCGCGCGATTCTCACGGTGGTCGCCCTCGTGGCGGGGCTGGCGGCGGTGCCGCCGGCCTTCGCCCAGGGCAAGGCCCTGCCGAAGTACGAGCCGACGCAGCGGCAGCGCACCGCCCTCGACACCTGCCTCAAGGACGAGGTGATGAACGGGCCGAACTGCGTGAAGAAGTGCCAGGCGGACTTCCGGCTCGACCTCAAGGGGAAGAAGCCGGTCTGCGTCGCCGTGAAGCCCGACGCGAAGTACGTCGAGGTGGCCCCGACCTGGAAGCCGCCGGCCAAGCGCCCGGCCTCGGGGGCCCAGGGCTACTAGCCGGGCGTTGCCGCCTTCGCCATGCCGCGGGGCAGGGGGAAGGTCACCGATTCGCTGATGCCCTCGAGGTTGCGCACCCGGCGCGCCCCGAGGGCCTTCAGCCGCTCGACCACCTCCTGCACCAGCACCTCGGGGGCGGAGGCGCCCGCGGTCACCCCGATCGTGCGCCGGCCCTCGATCCACTCGGGGCGCAATTCCTCCGCCTTGTCGACCAGGTAGGCCTCGCGGCCGAGGTTGCGCGCGACCTCGCGCAGGCGGTTCGAGTTCGAGCTGTTGGGCGAGCCGACGACGATCACCACGTCGCACCGGGGCGCCATGAACTTCACCGCGTCCTGGCGGTTCTGCGTGGCGTAGCAGATGTCGTCCTTCTTCGGGCCCACGATCGCGGGAAAGCGCGCCTTCAGCGCCGCGACGATGCGCGCGCAATCGTCGATCGAGAGCGTGGTCTGCGTGACGTAGGCGAGCTTGCCGGGGTCCGCGACCTCGAGCCGCGCGACGTCCTCCTCGCTCTCCACGAGGTGCATCCCGCCCGCGGACTGGCCCATGGTCCCCTCGGCCTCCGGGTGCCCCGCGTGGCCGATCATCACCACCTCGCGCCCCGCCTCGCGCATGCGCGCCACCTCGACGTGGACCTTCGTCACGAGCGGGCAGGTCGCGTCGAAGACCTTGAGGCCGCGCTCGGCGGCTTCGCGCTGGACCGCGGTCGCCACGCCGTGGGCGGAGAAGATCACCGTGGCCCCGGGCGGGACCTCGGAGAGCTCCTCGACGAACACCGCGCCCTTGGCGCGCAGGCCCTCGACCACGAACTTGTTGTGCACGATCTCGTGGCGCACGTAGATCGGCGCGCCGTGCACCTCGAGCGCGCGCTCGACGATGGTGATCGCCCGGTCGACCCCGGCGCAGAAGCCCCGGGGCTGGGCGAGCAGCACCTCGCGTTCCTCGGTCGCGGTCGGATCCGGCGCGTTCACGGCTTCTCCTGGCCCGCGGGCCCCGCGGCGGCGGCTTCCCCCGGGCGGAAGCTGTCCCAGACGAGGAGCGCCACGCCGACGGTGATCGCGGAGTCGGCCACGTTGAAGGCCGGCCAATGATAGCCCCCCGCGTGCAGCTGCACGAAATCGACGACGTGGCCCAGGGTCAAGCGGTCCCAGAGGTTGCCCGCCGCGCCGCCGAGGACCAGGGAGACGGCCGCGGCGAGGACGCGATTGGCGTGGTGGCGCCGGAGCATCACGACGAGCGCCGCGGACACCGCGACCGTCACGCCGATGAAGAACCAGCGCTGCCAGCCTCCGGCCCCGGCGAGGAAGCTGAACGCCGCGCCCGTGTTGTGCACGAGCACGAGGTTGAAGAAGGGAGTGACCGGGACCACCTCGTGCAGCGAGAAGGCGCGGCTCACCCAGGCCTTGGTCGCGAGGTCGGCGACGAGCACGGCGAGGCTGATGAAGAGCCAACGGGCCCAGGGTGCCGCGCCCGCGCGCTCAGGCATGCTCGCGCTCCTCGCCGGGCCCCTCGAGGTTGGAAACGCACCGCCCGCACAGCGCCGGGTGGCGCCTGTCCGCGCCGACGTCTTCGCGGTAGTGCCAGCAGCGCTCGCACTTCGCGTGCGGACTCGCCGTGACCCGCGAGGCGAGCTCGGCGCCGGACCGGACCTCGGCCGTCGAGGTGATGAGCACGAAGCGCAGGTCGCTGCCCAGGCTCTCGAGGAGCGCGCGGTCGCCCTCGGGGGCCGCGACCACGACCTCGGCCTGGAGCGAGGAGCCGATCGATCCCGCGGCCCGCAGCGCCTCGAGCTCCTTCTGGACGGCGGCGCGGATTTCCCGCAGGCGCCGCCATTTCGCCAGGATCTCGCCCTCGCCGCCGGGCGGCGGGGGCGGGAGCACGTCGTTCCAGGTGTGGAAGAAGACGCTTTCCTTCCCGCCGGGATGGAGCACTTCCCAGGCCTCTTCCGCCGTGAAGCTGAGGATCGGGGCCATGAGGCGCAGGAGGACCTGCGTCACGTGGTGCAGCGCCGACTGCGCCGAGCGGCGCGCGCGCGAGTCCTTCCCCGCGGTGTAGAGGCGGTCCTTCAGGATGTCGAGGTAGAAGGCGCCCAGGTCCTCGGAGCAGAAGTTCTGCAGGCGTTGCGCCACGAGATGGAACTCGAAGCGCCCGTAGTCGGCCGCCGCCGCAGAGGCCATCTCGCGGGTCATGGCGAGCGCGTAGCGGTCGATCTCGAGCCAGCGCGCGACCGGCAGCAGGTCCCTGGCCGGGTCGAAGTCCGCGGTGTTGGCGAGCAGGAAGCGCAGCGTGTTGCGGATGCGCCGGTAGCTCTCGACGACGCGCTTGAGGATCTCGTCCGAGATGTAGAGCTCGCCCGAGTAGTCCGACGCCGCGACCCAGAGGCGGATCACCTCGGCGCCGAGCGTGTCGGAGACCTTCTGCGGGGCGATGACGTTGCCGAGCGACTTCGACATCTTGCGGCCCTGGCCGTCGACCGCGAAGCCGTGGGTGAGCAGCGCCTCGTAGGGCGCGCGGCCGTCCAACGCGCAGCCCGTGAGCAGGCTCGACTGGAACCAGCCGCGGTGCTGGTCGCTGCCCTCGAGGTAGAGGTCGGCGGGCCAGCGCTGGCCCTCGAGGCCGCGCAGCACCGAGAAATGCGTCGTCCCCGAGTCGAACCAGACGTCGACCGTGTCCGTGAGCTTGCGGTACTTCGCCTCGTCCACGCCGAAGTCCGCGGAGCTCGCGGCGAACCAGGCCTCGATGCCGCCCTTCTCGACGCGGCGCGCGGCCTCCTCGAGCAATCGCGCGGTCTCCGGGTGCAGCTCCTCGGTCTCGCGGTCGAGGAAGAAGGGCAGGGGAACGCCCCAGTTGCGCTGGCGCGAGAGCGTCCAGTCGGGGCGGTTGTCGATCATCGCCGCGATGCGCGAGCGCCCCCAGGCGGGGTAGAAGGTGGTCGCCGCGATCGACTCGCGGGCGATCTCGCGCAGCGTCCGCCCCGCGGCATCGGGCCGGTCCATGCCCGAGGCCGAAGGCCTGTCCATTCCTATGAACCACTGCGTGGTCGCGCGGAAGATGATCGGCGTCTTGTGGCGCCAGCAGTGCGGGTAGCTGTGGCGCAGGGGCTCGTCGTGGAGCAGCGCCCCGTTCGCCTTCAGGAGCGCGAGGATCTGCTTCTCGGCCTCGCGAACGCTCGTGCCCGCGAAATGCGCCACCGTCGGCTTGAAGCGCCCGTGGTCGTCCACGGGCTGGTCGAGCGGCAGGCCGTACTTCACGCCGGCCTCGAAGTCCTCCGCGCCGTGCGCGGGTGCCGTGTGCACGAGCCCCGTGCCCGCCTCCAGCGTGACATGCGCACCGAGGATGAGGGGCACCTCGCGCGGCTCGAAGGGGTGGCGCAGCCGCAGCCCCTCGAGCGCCGCGCCCTTCGCGCGACGCCAGGCCGAATCGACGCAGGCAGGCCTCGCGAAGGTCCGCGGCGAGGACGAGCGCGCCGCGGTCGGTCTCGACCAGCTCGTAGTCGAAGTCGGCGTGCGCGGCGATCGCCTGGTTGCCCGGCAGCGTCCACGGCGTGGTGGTCCAGATCACCGCGGCCGGCGAGCGCGGCGCGGTGGCGAGCCCGAAGGCCCGGGCGAGCGCCGCGGGGTCGGCGGCGGCGAAGGCCACGTCGATCGCGCTCGAGGTGCGGTCCTCGTACTCCACTTCCGCTTCCGCCAGGGCCGAGCCGCAGTCGATGCACCAGTTGACGGGCTTGAGCCCCCGGTAGAGCAGCCCGCGTTGCCAGATGCGGCCCAGCGCCCGGATCTCCGCCGCTTCCGTGGCGAAGTCCATCGTGCGGTACGGATGGTCCCAGTCGCCGAGCACGCCCAGGCGCTGGAAATCCGCCTTCTGGCGCTCGATCTGCTCGGCGGCGTACTCGCGGCAGAGCGCGCGCGCGCGATTGGGCTCGAGGTGGCGGCCGTGCTTCTTCTCGATCTGGTGCTCGATCGGCAGGCCGTGGCAGTCCCAGCCGGGCGTGTAGGGCGCGTCGAACCCGGCCATCGTCTTCGACTTGACGATGATGTCCTTCAGGACCTTGTTGACCGCGTGGCCCAGGTGGATGTCGCCGTTCGCGTAGGGCGGGCCGTCGTGGAGCACGAAGAGCGGCCGGCCGCGCGAGGCCTCGCGGATGCGCCGGTAGAGGCCGCGCTCCAGCCAGGCCTTCACCCAGGCGGGCTCGCGCCGCGCGAGGTCCCCGCGCATCGGGAACGCGGTGTCCGGGAGGTTGAGCGTGCTCTTGTAGTCGGTCTTCGCGTCGTTCGCCATCAGGTCCCCATCGCGCGGAAATAGGCGCGCCCCGCCTCGCAATCGAGCCGGATCTGCGCGACCAGGGCTTCGAGCGAGTCGAAATGCCGCGTATCGCGCAGCCGGTGCAGGAACTCGATGCGGAGGCGGCGCCCGTAGAGGTCGCCCGAGAAGTCGAAGAGGAACGCTTCGAGAGTCGCCGGCCCGTCTTGCGAAATGGCCGGGTTGATTCCGAGGCTCGCCACTCCCTCGAGTCCGCGAGTTGCTGCGCCGTGGCATTTTACCGCAAAGACGCCATCCAGGGCCGGGCGCGCGCGTCCGAGCGCCACGTTGGCCGTGGGGAAGCCGAGGGCGCGGCCGCGCTTCGCGCCGTGGACGACGCGCCCGCTGATCGCGTAGGGCCGCCCGAGAAGCCTCGCCGCGTGGTCGAGCTCGCCGCGCGCGAGAGCCTCGCGCACGCGCGTGCTCGAGACGCGCTCGCCGTCCACCGCGACGTGCTCGACGATGGCGACCTCGAAGCCGAGCGCGGGGCCCAGGCGCGCGAGCAATGCCGCGTCGCCCATGCGCCGCGCCCCGAAGCGGAAATCCTCGCCCACGATGACCCAGCGCGCGCCGTAGTGGCTCGCCAGCCGCGCGGCGAACGCCTCGGCGGAAATCGCGGCGAAGGCGCGGTCGAAGCGCTGCACGAAGGCGGTGCCCACGCCGGACCCGGCGATGGCGGTGAGCTTCTCGCGCAGCGTGGAGAGCCGGGCCGGGGCGTCGGCCGGCGCGAAGAGCTCGCGCGGCAGAGGCTCGAAGGTGAGCACCGCGCTCTCGAGGCCGCGCCCGGCCGCCTCCGCAGCCACCCGCGCGAAGATCGCGGCGTGCCCGCGGTGCACGCCGTCGAAGCTGCCGACCGCGACCGCGGTGGCGGCCGCCCCGGGCCGGGGATGGCGGACGATGCGCATGCTCACTCGTGGCGCACGAAGTCGCGCAGCCGCACGCCCATGAGGCCGAGCGCCGCGAAGTAGGCCGCCGCGCCGCCGGCGACGACCAGCGCGAGGCGCAGCGCGCGCCGCGCGGAGGCGATCTCGAACCACGAGGCTTCGCTTCCCATCCCGTACCAGAGCGCCCCGCCCATCAGGTAGAGGGCCACCGCGACCTTGAGGAGGAACGCACCCCATCCGGGCTCGGGCGTCCAGGCGCCGCCGCGGCGCATGAGCCACCAGAGCCAGCCGGCGTTGAAGCAAGCCCCGAGCGAGATGGCCGCGGCGAGCCCGGCATGCGCGAGCCAGGGAACGAAGGCGGCGTTGGCGAGCTGCGTGACGACGAGCGTGGCGAGGGCGACCTTCACCGGCGTGCGGATGTTCTGGCGCGCGTAGAAGCCCGGGGCGAGCACCTTCACGAGGATGATGCCCGCGAGCCCGGCCGCGTACGCGATGAGCGCGTGGCGCGTCATCAGCACGTCGTGGCGGGTGAACTCCCCGTGCCAGAAGAGCGTGGCGATGATCGGCACGGCGAGCATGGCGAGCCCCAGCGCGGCCGGCAGGGCGAGCAGCAGCGTGACCCGCAGCCCCCAGTCGAGGAGCCGCGCGTAGCCCGCCGCGTCGTTCGCGCTGTGGTGCCGGACGAGCGTGGGCAGGAGCACGGTGCCGAGCGCCACGCCGAGCAGCGCGGAGGGAAACTCCATGAGCCGGTCGGCGAAGTAGAGCCAGGAGACCGCCCCGTCGCCGAGCCAGGAGGCGATGTGGGTGTTGATGAGCAGGCTCACCTGGGCGACGGAGACGCCGAGGGCCGCCGGCGCCATGAGCTTGAGGATGCGCCGCACGCCCTCGTCGCGCGGGTCCCAGCGCGGCATCGCGAGCATGCCGATGCCGCGCAGGAACGGCAGCTGGAAGGCGAGCTGGAGCACGCCCCCGGCGAACACCGCCCAGGCGAGCGCGACGATCGGGCGCTCGAACCAGGGGGCGGCGACGAGGGCGAAGCCGATGAGGGAGAGGTTGAGCAGCACCGGGGTGAAGGCCGGCGCCTTGAACGACCCGTAGGTGTTCAGCAGGCCCGCCGCGAAGGAGACGAGCGAGATGAACAGGATGTAGGGGAAGCAGATGCGCAGCAGCGTCACGGTGAGCGCGAACTTGTCCGCGTCGGCGGCGAATCCGTAGGCGCTCGCGTAGACGATGAGCGGGGCGGCCACGATGCCCGCGATCGTGGCGAGGAGCAGCGCCACGGAGAGCGCGCCCAGCACCCGGGCGGCGAGCTCGCGCGTGGCCGCCTCTCCCCGGCGCTCGCGATACTCCCCGATGACCGGGACGAAGGCCTGCGAGAAGGCGCCCTCGGCGAACAGGCGCCGCAGCAGGTTCGGGATGCGGAAGGCGACGACGAAGGCGTCCATCGCGAGCCCCGCCCCGAAGAGCACGGCGAGCAGCCAGTCGCGCAGGAAGCCCGTGATGCGAGAGGCGAGCGTCATGCCGCTCACGGAGGCGGCGGTCCCGAGGAGGTTCATGGACGCCGGCGACCTAGGGCTTTGTTTCGTATGGACAAGCGCTGTATAATAGCAGGCTTCCTCCAGCCCCAACCCCTAGGGAATCACGACCATGGCCAACACCAAGCAGGCCGCCAAGCGCGCTCGCAAGGCGACCCGGCAGCGCGACGCGAACATGAGCCTTCGCACGACGCTGCGCACGGCGATCAAGAAGGTCCAGAAGGCGATCGCCGCGGGCGACGCCAAGGCCGCCGAGGCCGCGCTCGCCTCCGAGGTGTCGACCATCGACGCCATCGCCGACAAGCGCATCATCCACAAGAACAAGGCCGCGCGGCACAAGAGCCGCCTCGCCCGCCAGGTCAAGGCGCTCAGCCCCAGGGCCTGAGGCGTTGCGGCACCCGGGCCGATTGCGGGCCCGGGGGAAATTGCCGATAATTTCCAGTCCCATCGTCGACGGCGGCTCGCAGCCGCCGTTCGCGTTTTTCGTGGAACCCGAGCCATGAGCGCCGCGCACCTGATGCAGACGTACGCCCCGCAGCCCGTCGCGTTCGCGCGCGGCGAGGGCGCCTGGCTGTGGGACACCGAGGGCCGCCGCTACCTCGACGCGCTCGCCGGCATCGCGGTGAGCGGGCTGGGCCACGCGCACCCGGCGCTCACGCGCGCGATCGCCGAGCAGGCGGCGCGCCTCATCCACACCTCGAACCTCTTCCGCGTGCCCGAGCAGGAGCGCGCCGCGGAAAAGCTGTGCGCGCTCGCGGCGATGGACAACGCCTTCTTCTGCAACTCGGGCGCCGAGGCGAACGAGTGCGCCATCAAGATCGCGCGCCTGCACGGCCACCAGCGCGGCGTCGAGGACCCCTCGATCATCGTGATGGAGAAGGCCTGGCACGGCCGCACCCTCGCCACGCTCTCGGCGACGGGCTCGCGCAAGGCCCAGGCCGGGTTCGAGCCGCTCATGGGCGGCTTCGTGCGCGTGCCCTACAACGACCTCGCCGCCGTCGAGCGCGTGGCCGAGGTGAACCAGTCGATCGTGGCGGTGCTCCTCGAGGTCCTCCAGGGCGAGGGCGGGATCAACGTCGCCGACGCCGAGTACCTGCGGGGCCTGCGCGCGACCTGCGAGCGCAAGGGCTGGCTCCTCATGATCGACGAGGTGCAAAGCGGGATCGGACGCACCGGCAAGTGGTTCGCCCACCAGTGGTCCGGCATCGTCCCGGACGTGATGCCGCTCGCCAAGGGGCTGGGCTCGGGCGTGCCGATCGGCGCCTGCCTCGCCCGGGGCGAGGCGGCGCGGGTCTTCAAGCCGGGCAACCACGGCACCACCTTCGGCGGCGGGCCGCTGGTCTCGGTGGCCGCCCTCACCACGCTCGAGGTGATCGAGAAGGACGGGCTCATCGCCAATGCCGCGGCGCGCGGCGGCGAGATCATGGCGAAGCTGCGCTCGGAGCTCGCGGGCGAGGCGGGCGTGAGGGAGGTGCGCGGCATGGGGCTCATGATCGGCCTCGAGCTCGACCGCCCCTGCGGCGACCTGGTGCGCCGCGCGCTCGCCGCGGGCCTCGTGATCAACGTCACCGCGGAGCGCGTCGTTCGCCTGCTCCCGCCGCTCGTCCTCGACGCGGCCGAGGCCGCGCAGATCGTCGCGATCCTCGCCCCCCTCGTGAAGACGTTCCTCGCGGAGTCCCCGGCGGTCGCGGCCGCCTAGCGCGATGAAGCACTTCCTGCAGCTGCGCGACTTCGGGCGCGAGGAGTTCGAGCACCTCCTGCGGCGCACGAAGGTCATCAAGGAGCGGTTCAAGAACTACGTCGCCTACCAGCCGCTCGTCGACCGGATGCTCGCGATGGTCTTCGAGAAGAGCTCGACGCGCACCCGCGTCTCGTTCGAGGCGGGGATCTACCAGCTCGGCGGCTCCTCGATCGTGCTCAACATGGGCGAGACGCAGCTGGGCCGCGGCGAGCCCATCGAGGACGTCGCGCGGGTGGTCTCGCGCATGGTGGACCTCGTCATGATCCGCACCTACGAGCAGGCGATCATCGAGCGCTTCGCCGCGCATTCGCGGGTTCCGGTGATCAACGGCCTCACGAACGACTACCACCCCTGCCAGGTCCTCGCCGACATCTACACCTTCGTCGAGCACCGCGGCTCGATCGAGGGGCGCACCGTCGCCTGGATCGGGGACGCGAACAACATGCTCAACACCTGGCTGCAGGCCGCGCCCCTCTTCGGGTTCCGGCTGAACGTCGCCACCCCGCCCGGCTACGGGCTCGAAGCCGCGCGGCTCGCCGAGGCCGCCCGGGGGCAGGTCGAGGTCTTCGGCGAGGCTGAGGCCGCGGCCCGCGGCGCCCACCTGGTGACGACCGACGTCTGGACCAGCATGGGCTTCGAGGCCGAGGCGGAGGCGCGCCGCCGCGCCTTCGCCGACTACCGCGTCGACTCGCGGGTGATGGCCGCCGCCCGCCCCGAGGCGCTCTTCATGCACTGCCTTCCCGCCCACCGCGGCGAGGAGGTCACGGCCGAGGTGCTCGAAGGCGCGCAAAGCGTCGTCTGGGAGGAGGCGGAGAACCGGCTCCACGTCCAGAAGGCCCTCATGGAATACCTCCTGCTCGGGCGCGTGGAATCCTGATCGCACCCCGGCTCACCCTCCTTTGCCGCCCCCTTCCCGCATGAAAAAGCCCAGAAAAGTGGTTCTCGCCTACTCCGGCGGGCTCGACACCTCCGTCATCCTCCAGTGGCTCCAGGACACCTACGGGTGCGAGGTCATCACCTTCACCGCCGACATCGGCCAGGGCGAGGAGGTGGAGCCCGCGCGCCGCAAGGCGAAGATGTTCGGGGTGAAGAAGATCTTCGTCGAGGACCTGCGCGAGGAGTTCGTGCGCGACTTCGTCTTCCCGATGTTCCGGGCCAACGCCGTCTACGAAGGCGAGTACCTCCTCGGCACCTCGATCGCGCGCCCCCTCATCGCCAAGCGCCTGGTCG
Source organism: Usitatibacteraceae bacterium (assembly GCA_044220635.1). Taxonomy (GTDB): domain Bacteria; phylum Pseudomonadota; class Gammaproteobacteria; order Burkholderiales; family Usitatibacteraceae; genus JBGAQP01. The sequence goes on along the minus strand of JBGAQP010000022.1, from coordinate 33,795 downwards.
AGATCGCCGCGAAGACCGGAGCGGACGCGATCTCCCACGGCGCGACCGGCAAGGGCAACGACCAGGTGCGCTTCGAGCTGGGCGCCTACGCCCTGATGCCCGACGTGCGCATCATCGCGCCCTGGCGCGAGTGGGACCTGCTGTCGCGCGACAAGCTCCTCGCCTACGCCGACAAGCACGGCATTCCCGTGGACTTCAAGAAGCGCAAGGGCGGCGCACCCTACTCCATGGACGCGAACCTGCTGCACATCTCCTACGAGGGCGGCATCCTCGAGGACCCGGACTTCGAGCCCGAGGAGTCGATGTGGCGCATCACCGTCTCCCCCGAGAAGGCGCCCGCGAAGCCCGAGATCGTCGAGCTCGACTACCGCCGCGGGGACATCGTGGCGGTGAACGGCCGGAAGATGACGCCGGCGCAGGTGCTCACGGAGCTGAACCGACTCGGCGGCCGCCACGGGATCGGCCGGCTCGACCTCGTCGAGAACCGCTACGTGGGGATGAAGTCGCGCGGTTGCTACGAGACCCCGGGCGGCACGATCATGCTGAAGGCGCACCGGGCGATGGAGTCCCTCACGCTCGACCGCGAGGTCCTCGCCCTCAAGGACGACCTGATGCCGCGCTACGCGCGCCTCGTCTACAACGGCTACTGGTTCAGCCCCGAGCGGCGCCTGCTGCAGACCCTCGTCGATGCCTCCCAGGAGCACGTGAACGGGCGCGTGCGCGCGAAGCTCTACAAGGGCACGGTCCTCGTGGTCGGCCGCGCCTCGGCGAAGGACTCGCTCTTCGACACGGCCATCGCGACCTTCGACGACGACCGCGGCGCCTACGACCAGGCGGATGCCGAGGGGTTCATCAAGCTGAACGCGCTTCGCATGCGCATCGCCGCCAAGCGCGGCCGCAAGGACTAGCCATGCCCTCCTTCGACATCGTCTGCGAGGCGAACCTCGTGGAAGTCAAGAACGCGGTGGAGCAGGCGAACAAGGAAGTGTCCAACCGCTTCGACTTCAAGGGCTCGGACGCGAGGATCGAGCAGAAGGAGCTCGAGCTCACGGTATTCGCCGACGACGAGTTCAAGCTCGGCCAGGTGCGCGACGTCCTCACCGCGAAGTGCGCCAAGCGCGGCGTGGACGCGCGGCTGCTCACGATCGACAAGCCCGAGAAGATCGGCGGCGACAAGATGAAGCAGGCGATCACGGTGAAGAAGGGCATCGAGCAGGAGCTCGCCAAGCGCATCGTGAAGCTGCTCAAGGACGCGAAGCTCAAGGTGACCGCCTCGATCCAGGGCGAGGTCGTGCGGGTCTCGGGCGCGAAGAAGGACGTGCTCCAGGAGGCGATCGCGGCCGTGCGCGCAGCGGTCACGGAGGTCCCGCTCTCCTTCCAGAACTTCCGCGACTGAGCGGCCGCGGCGCTACGCGCCGAGCCTCGCCGCCCAGCGCGCGTAAAGGCGGTCCGCGACGGCGTTGAGCGCGGCGAGCCTCGCCTGCGACTCGGAGCGGATGCGCCCGGCGTCCTGGACCGCGGGGCTCGCGCGGCTCGCGGCGATCTCCCCGGCCCCGGTCTCGCACCAGCTGCCCACCAGCTCGGGGGTCATCTCGACGTGGCACTGCATGCCCAGATGCAGCCCCCGGGCCACGTAGGCCTGGTTCGCGCAATGCTCGCCGCGCAGGATCCGCTCGCCGCCGGGCGGGATCGAGAACGTCTCGCCGTGCCACTGGAAGGCGACGAATTCGCGCAGGTCCGCCCCGAACCACTCGCGCGCGAGCGCCGTGTCCTCGACCTCGACGCGGCCCCAGCCGATCTCCTTCACGGGATTCGCCGTGACCGCGCCGCCGAGCGCCCGGGCGAGCAGCTGCCCCCCGAGGCAGTGGCCGATCACGGGCACCTCGCGCGCCACGGCATCGCGGATGAGGGCGAGCACCGCAGAAGTCCAGGGGAGATCGTCGTTCGCGCTCATCGGGCCGCCCATGAAGGCGAGGCCCGCGAAGGGCTCGCTCGAGGCGGGAACGGGATCGGATTCGTCGAGCTTCACGAGACGCCAGGGCCGGCCGATGCCCTCGAGGAATGTGGCAAAATGGCCCGGCCCCTCGGTCCGCGCATGGCGGAAGATCGCGACGGGTTTCACATGATCCCCCGGCTATTGCTCCTCATCTCGTCGCTCGCGACGGCCGCCCCGGCGGCCGCGACGGACGTGAACGTGATCGGCCTCTTCCAGGGCAAGGCGGTCATCGTCGTCAACCGCGGCGCTCCGCGCACGCTCTCCGCGGGCCAGCGCTCGCCCGAGGGGGTGCTGCTCGTCTCCGCCGACTCCAAGTCCGCGCTCCTCGAGATCGACGGCAAGCGCGAGCGCCTGGAGATGGGGCAGCACTTCGAGTCCGCCGCGCTCACCGGGGCCCGCGACAGCATCACCCTCGCCGCCGATTCCCGCGGCCATTACGTCGCCGACGGCAACGTGAACGGGGGGCCGGTGCGCTTCCTGGTGGACACGGGAGCCACGCTGGTGGCGCTGCCCGCGGCCGACGCCCGGCGCCTGGGCATCGATTTCCGCAAGGGCCGCCGGGCGACGTCGCAGACCGCGAACGGGCCGGCGGTCGTGTGGCGCGTGACCCTCGACACGGTGTCCATCGGGGGGCTCACGGTTCACAACGTCGAGGGCATCGTGCACGAGGCCCAGGGCCTCGACGTGGCGCTGCTCGGGATGAGCTTCCTCAACCGGATGGAGATGCGCCGCGAGGGCCCGAACCTCACCCTCACCAAGCGCTACTAGACCGGCATCGCCTTCGCGATCATCGCGTAGGCGGAGTGGTTGTGGATGGACTCGAAGTTCTCCGACTCCACCCGGTAGCCCTCGATTCGCGCGTCCGCGTTGAGGCGCCCGGCGATGTCGCGCACCATGTCCTCGACGAACTTGGGGTTGTCGTAGGCCTCCTCGGTCACGAACTTCTCGTCGGGGCGCTTGAGCAGGCCGTAGAGCTGGCTCGAGGCCTCGGCCTCCACGAGGTCGATGATCTCCTCGATCCAGACGAACTCGCGGATGCGCGCCGAGATGGTGACGTGCGAGCGCTGGTTGTGGGCGCCGCGCTCGGAGATCTTCTTCGAGCACGGGCACAGGCTCGTCACCGGCACGAGCACCCTGAGCGTGAAGGACTCCACGCCGTCCTTGATCTCGCCGATGAAGGTGACCTCGTAGTCCATCAGGCTCTCCACGCCCGAGACGGGCGCCTTCTTGGAGACGAAGTAGGGGAAGGCCATCTCGATGCGGCCGGTCTGCGCCTCGAGCTTCCTCACCATCTCGCGCAGCATCACGCGGAAGGTGTCCGGGGAGATCTCGCGCTTGTGCGCGTTGAGGATCTCCACGAAGCGCGACATGTGCGTGCCCTTGAAGTGGTGCGGGAGCCCCACGACCATGTTGAAGTGCGCGATCGTGTGCTGCAGCCCGCCCGAGCGCTCCTGGATCTTCATGGGGTGGCGGATCGCCTTGATCCCGACACGGTCGATCGCGAGCCGCCGCGTGTCGGGGGTCGCCTGGACGTCGGGAATGGGCAGGCTCATGTCGCGCTTGTTCATGGAAGGACCTCGGTGGGCCGAAGGGGAAGTATAGACAAGCGTAAAAGTTGAGTAAACCACTCGGAAATTCAAGAGTGCCGCGCCGCGCACCCTGCGGATGATTTTCCGTTTCGGCCCAGAGGCTTGCGGGGCGAGCCTTCAGGGCAGGCGCCCGGCGGCGAGGAGGCGCGAGACCACGAGGTGGATCGGACCCCAGGTGAGGATGTCGTCGAAGGGATCCTCGGGGACGTCGGACGGCTCGCGGGACACGAACACGGGATCCCCGTCGAGGTTCCGGGCCTCGTCGGAATCCGGGCGCGGGCTCGCGTGGGCATTGGGACCGGGGGAAAGGATCACGAAGGCCGCCCGGCGCGTGAGCTGATTGGCGGCGGCGCCGCAGCCCGAGGCGTTGGTGCCCCGGCCCCGGGCGCAGACGTGGAGGAACCCCGGCGCGGACCCGAGGGCCGCGAGGCTCGCGGCCTGCATGCCGTTGGCGCGCGTGAGGGGATTGTCGACGCCGCCCACGGCGGTGCCGCCATGGACCGCGTAGCGAAGGCGATTGGCGCCCGCTCCCCAGGCGTCGCGCAGGAATCCGTCGGCATCGAGCGGGGCGAGACCGAGCGCGGCTGCCGGGAGATGGCCGTCGAAGAACCGGGCGCAGCGGCCGTTCGCCGCGTCGCCCCCGGGTGCGAAGCTCTCCTCGCCGCGGCTGCCGGGTGCCGCGGGGCAGGGCAGGCGGGCGTTCGCCGCGGCGAAGCCGAGGATCGCCTCGCGCGCTTCCTCCAGCAGGCGCCGCGTTTCCTCGTGGCGGCGCATCTGCACCTGGGCGGCGACGGGGACGAGGAGCCCGGTCAAGAGCACGGTCGCGACGAGGAGCACGAACAGGAGCTCGATCAGCGTGAAGGCGCGCTGCGGCCGGCTCACGGCGGGACGCATGGCTCAGGGATGGGCGAGGATCACGTCGTTGCTGAGCGGGCCGCGGGGCGAGAGCGCCACACGGGCGCAGGAATCTGGCGCGGGGCAACTCGCGCGCGCCCGCGCGCGCTCGCACTGCGGCGCCGCGGGGTCCGGGTTGAGGCCCTCGAGGGCCGCGCGCCCGCCCTCGAGCCAGTTGGCGGCGTCGAGGGCACGGGACGCATCGCGCCGCTGCGATGCCGCGGCGAGCGGCGCCCCGGCGACGATCAGCGCGAAGTGGCGCTGCCCCGCGATCGTCGTCCCGGCGCCGTCGACGAGATGGAGGCAGGCGCCATCCGTGGCGCAGGAGCCGGTACCGGGCGAGGCGGGGTCGAAATCCGGAGCCACTGCGTAGAACACATACCGGTGCCAGAAGGACCACCAGGCGAGCGCCCCTCCGCCCGCGATCGCGCATTGCTCCTCCGGCAGGTGCTCCGCGGGGAGCGGGTCGGGAAGACGCCCGAAGCGGGTGCCGGGTTCCCCGGCCCGGGCGAGGGCGGCATCCGGCGCGAGGCTGCGGCACAGCGGCGCGGCCCAGGGGTAGCGGACCGCGTTGCCCGCGGCCACCGCACCGGCGCGCAGGCAACGCGCCGCCTCCTCGGCAACGCGGCGCGCGAGACGGGGCTGGAGATCGTCGTAGCCGATCACCGCCAGGCGATCGTTGACCGCGATCGACCCGTCGGGGCGGAACACGGGGCCGCGGATGAAACCATCGCGGTTCGCGCTGCGACCCGCGGCGTCGTTGCGATCGACGAAATCGGCGTTGTCTTCGCGTGGGGGGCCCGCGCCCGGCGCCGCGTCGAGATAGTTCGCGGGATGGCACTTGGGGGTGAGCGAGGCAGGCCGGGTCAGGCATTGTCCCGACGCTCCGCAGGCGCCGTCGCAATCGCGTCGCTGGGTCCGCCACTCGCCCGTGGCGAGGTGCCGGTCGAGAACCGGACCGGGCGCGAACAGCACCGCGAGCGCGCCGCCCGCGTGGGCCCGGCTCGCGTCGGCGGCCGCGCCGTCGTGCACGATGGCGCCCGTGGGATCGCGCACCGTGATCGTCCCGAGCGCGGACTCCGGGCTCATGTCGAGGCACGCCGGGCTCAGCGTGCAGTTGAGCAGCCCCTTGTAGCGGCTCGAGACCGCGTACCAGAGCCTCTCGCCCGCGCCGTCGCGCAGGTCCGGCAGGCCGAGCGTCTTCCAGGGCAGCCGCCCGAGGCGCGAGGCCTGGCCGAGGCTGCCGTCCATCGAACCGCAGGTCGCCTCGGCCCAGCCATCGTCATCGAGGTCCGGGCAGGGGAGGTAGCCGGGACCGACCACGCGATCGATGGGCCGGGCCGTCGCGTGGGCGATGAGGGCTTCGCGCGCCGCGGCACGCGCGCGGTCGCTCGCGCGATCGCGCGCGAGGCGGGTCGCGGGGGCCGCGAAGCTCGCGGCGAGCATCGCGGCGAACAGGACGCTGGCGAAGACGGCGAGGAGCGCGGCCGCCAGGCCGCGTTGCCGGCGCGAGGTCCGCATCCGGGTACACCTCCGGTCCGATGGGGCAGGACCGACGCTAGCGCGCCGCCGGGTGCCCCGTCCCGGCGAAATCGCCCCGCTTCGACGGGCGATGTCGCCTTGACGCGGCCCGGAAGGCTCAGCCCGGCTTGGGCGGTGCGGGGGAGGGGGAGGCCGGATCGCGCGAAGGGACGACGAGTCCCGGCGCCGTTCCCTCGACCTTGCGCGGGTCGAAAAGGCCCGGGGCGCGGCGTCCGGCCACCGGGACCGGCGTGCCGTCGATCCAGAGGGTGTTTCGACCGTCGCTGCGCTCGACGTAGCCGGTCACGGCCGCCGGTCCCTGGGGCGCGGCGTTCGCCGCGCCAACGGGCAGGCCGCGTCGCGCCCGATCGAGCCGCTCGCGTTCGGCCGGGGAATGGAAGAGTGTCCCGAGCTCCGCCGCCGCGGCGGCGAGCGGCGCGGCGAGCGCGAGGATGGCGGCGAGGCGCCTAAGCCGGGCGGGGGCCACGTTTCTCCTTCAGCGTGATCCACTCGAGCGTGCACTCGGCCTCGAGGTCCGACGGCGCGGCGGCGGAGCCTCCCTGCTCGATGCGCCGCATCGCGCAGCGATCGACGGGAAAGAAACCGTGGGTCGCCTCGGTCAGGCCCTCGAGGAAGCCGAGCAGGTCGCCTTCGTGGAGCGCGCGCATGCGCAGCTTCACGCGGCTGGAGAGCACCTCCACCGAAGGGTAGGTGCGTCCCCCCGCCATCGCGAGCGGGCGCTGGGGCGCGATCTCGTAGTCGAGCGAGAGCAGGCGGAAGCGCTCGCGCAGCGCGCCCACGCGCTCGACCATCTCGAGGCGGCGCTCGCCGCCGAGCAGCCCCCGGTCGACGAGGGTGCGGAACACCTCGGCCGACTGGCGAAGGTTGTCGCGCTCGCGACGGGCGTTGTCGAGGCGCGAGCGGGCCTCCTGGAGCTTGCGGGCGGAGGAGACGTTGTCGCGCTGGACCCGGTCGACGAACCACTGGCTGCCGAACCCGATCGAGGCGGCGATCGCGATCGCCAGGGCGAGGAGCACCCAGGAGGTGCGCAGCGCCTTGAAGCCCTCCTTGCCGAAGACGATGCTCACGCCGAGCCTCCCCGGTCGCGCACGATCCTCAGGAGGAAACGCGCTTCCGAGTTCGCCGTGGTCCGGGCGTCGAGCCGGCCCTGGATCACGCGCCCGGGATTCGTGTCGAGCGGGCTTTCGACCACGTCCGCGCTGTAGCCGGGAATGCCGCGCAGGTCGGCCGCGAGCCGCTCGACCTCGCCGAGCACCCGGCGGAAGTCGGTGCCGGGCAGGGGCACGGTCGCCTCGACGAGCGCGACCTCGTAACGGCCGCCCGCGAACGTCGGGCTCGCTTCTTCCGGCGGCGCCGGCGGGGCCGCCTCCACGATCTTCGCGACCGACTTGACCGGCGGGGCGAGGCGCGGTTGCGAGGCGGGGAAGACGGGCGAGGCCTTCGGGTCGTCGGAGGCCTGCCAGGCGAGCTGCGTGAGCCGCACCTGGGGGTACCGGTCGAGAACATGAGAGACCGGCACGAGGAATGCGGTGAGCGTCGGGAAGCCGCGCAGCGACCCGTTGTAGAAGGCGACGGAATCGCGCATCGCCGCCCCCCCGACGCCCAGCTCGGGCAGCGAGCGCGTGATCTCCTCGTACTCGCGGTTGAGCGCCTGGACCTGCTGGCCGACGCGCACGTCCTCCTCGTTGCCGGCGAACACCCGCGTCACGTTCCACGCCCCCCAGGCGATCCCCGCGGCGAGCACCGTCGCCGAGGCGCCCGTCAGCGCGAGCCGCGCGGTGCGCAGCGTGTCGTTGCGGCGCAGCTCCGCCGAGGCGAAGTGGTCCTCCATCGGCCGGCGCAGGAAGAGGTGGACCATGACCTCCTCGGCGCTCGAGCCCAGGGGCGGGGGCTTGAGCCCCACCTTCGCGGCGACCTGCTCGATGTCGAGGACGCGGTACTGGATCTGGGCGAGGTCGCGCAGCGCCGGCTCGATGGCCGCGCGGTCCTTGGGATGCACGAGCACGCACACCTCGAGGCGGTCCTCGGGCCCGAAGTGGCGCAGGCTCTCGAGGTACTGCCAGGTCCGTGTGGTCTCCTCCGCGAGCATCGCCCCGAGCGACTGGCCCTCCTCGAGGTCGATCGGCGTGAGGCGGCTGAACTTGATCTCGCGGTCGCGGAAGTAGGTCTGGCGCACCGACTCGCCCGGCGTGAAGGTCACCAGCAGCGTGTGCGGGAACGCGAGCCCCAGGTCCTTGAGCAGGCGGCCGCTGAGCATGGCCGAGGAATGGATCCCGGCGAGCGGCGCGCGCAGCCGGTCGAGGCACTCGACCCAGGGACGCAGGACGTCAGGGTTGGTGATCGCCGTGTAGAGCACGCGGTCGTCGCGCCGGCCATCGACCTCGCGTCCCTGGAGCGTGGCGTGGCGGTAGGGGGTGTTGCGGAAGATCTGCGTGAGGCGGCGGGCGAAGATGGCGCCGCGGTCGCCCGAGCCGACGTGCGGGATCGTGTCGAGGCGGAAGTCCTCCTCGGCGAGGTCCGTGATGATGTGGGTGGGCAGGTTCTTGAGCGACTTCAGGTGGCGCTCGAACTCCGCGGCCCCGGCCGCGGTGGCCTCGAACTCGCGCCGCGCGACGAGCCGCGTGCCCCGCGCGGCTAGGCTCACCAGCCGCGAGTTCGTGAGATAGAGGAAGTGCTTGGCCATCGCGGGGGGGCTCAGAACTTGATCTTCGAGATCACGTCGTAGACCGGCAGGAAGATGGCGTAGAGGATCGCCACGATGAGGGCGCCGAGCACGACCGTCGTGGCCGGTCCCAGCAGCGACTGCATGCGCGCGATGCTCTCGCGCACCTGCCGGTTGTAGAAGTAGCTCACGTTGAGCAGCGCCGAGTCGAGGCCACCGGTGGATTCTCCCACGCGCAGCATCCGGATGACGAGGGGCGGGAAGAGCTTGGTGGCGATGAAGGCCTGCGTGATGCCCTGGCCCTCGGAGATGCTGCGCCCGACGCGCTGCAGCCCGTCCTCCATGACCCGGTTGCCGACGATCTTCTCGCAGATCTGGATGCAGTCGAGCACGCTGATGCCCGCCCGGTAGAGCATCGCGAAGAAGGTCGAGAAGCGCGCGAGGATGATCTTGTGACGGATGGGCCCCACGACCGGGAAGCGCAGCATCGCCTCGTCGAGGGCGCGCTTGGCGCGCTCGTTGGACTGGGCGAACAGCCACGCCGCGGCGCCGACGATGACGGGCACGCCGAGCATCAGGTACCACCATTTCAGGAAGATGTTGGACAGCCCCACGAGGATCTCGGTCTCCCGCGGCAGCTTCGGCACCAGGGTCTTGAAGGTGGAGGCGAGCTGGGGAACGAGGACCGTCATCAGCACGAAGATCACGGCGATGATCACCACCGTCACGATCGCGGGGTAGATGAGGGCCCTTTGCGCCTGGCTCGCCATCTCGTCCTGCCACTTGAGGTTCTCGGAGAGCTCGTCGAGCACCTCGGTGAGCTGGCCGCTTTGCTCGCCCGCGCGCACCAGGGCCACGAACACGCCGTCGAAGCAGTAGGGGTGGTTCGCCATGGCCTCCGAGAGCTTGAGGCCGCCCTCGATGTCCTCGAGCAGGCTCGCCACCACCTGCTTGAACCCGGGGTTCTCGGTCGAGTCGCGCAGGTCCGTGAGCGCCTCGATGATGTTCACGCCCGCGCGCAGCAGCTGCGAGAGGTGGAAGCAGAACGTGATGAGCTCGGGGCGGGTGACCCGGCGCGTGCGCGCCGCGACCGAGCGCTTGACCGACTCGAAGGTGATGAGGTCGAGGCCGAGGCGCTTGAGGCGCAGCTCCAGGTCGATCGCGTTGACCGCGTCGAGGTTGCCCGAGGAGACGCGGCCGTCGGCGTCGATCGCGCGATAGGCAAAGAGCGCCACGGCAGGCCCCGAGCCCTAGATCACGCGGTCGGTGAGGTCGACCACGCGCGAGATCTCCTCGAGGCTCGTGTGCCCCAGGAGCACCCGGGAGATCGCGTCGTCGGACAGCGACCGGAAGCCGCGCGCCGCGGCCGCGGTGCGGATCTCCCGGCCCGTGGCGCGCCGCGCGATGAGCTCGTCGATCTCGGCGTCGAGCTTGAAGAGCTCCATGATGGCCACGCGCCCGCGGTAGCCCACGTTGTCGCAGCGCGGGCAGCCCACGGCCTGGTAGATGGGCCGCGAGTCGCCCTCGCCCATGCCGAGCAGGCCCCGCGTGGCGGCATCCGGCGCGTAGGGCGACTTGCAGTGCGTGCACAGCCGACGCACGAGGCGCTGGGCGATCACGCCGATGATGTTGCCGGCCATGATGTCGGGCAGCACCCCGAGGTCCATGAGGCGGGGGACCGCGCCGATCGAGGAGTTCGTGTGCAGCGTCGAGTACACCTGGTGGCCCGTCATCGCCGCGCGAAAGGCCATCTCCGCGGTCTCCTGGTCGCGGATCTCGCCCACCAGGATCACGTCCGGGTCCTGGCGCATCATCGAGCGGATCCCCGAGGCGAAGTCGAGCTTCACCACTTCGTTCACCGAGGTCTGGCGGATCATCGCCATGGGGTACTCGACCGGGTCCTCGAGGGTCATGATGTTGATGCCCTCGGTGTTGATGTAGTTGAGGATCGAGTAGAGCGTGGTCGTCTTGCCGCTGCCGGTGGGTCCGGTGACGAGGATGATGCCCTCGGGGCGGGCGAGCATGAGCTTGAGGGTCTTCAGGTCCTCGGGCTGCAGGCCCAGCTCCTCGAGGGGCACGATCCCCTTGTCGCGGTCGAGGATGCGCAGCACCAGGTTCTCGCCGTGCGTGGTCGGCTGCGCGGAGACGCGGAAGTCCACCTGGTGGCCGGAGAGCAGCAGCGAGATCCGGCCGTCCTGGGGTGCGCGCGTCTCGGCGATGTTCATGCCGCTCATGACCTTCAGGCGCACGACCATCGCGGCCCAGTAGTTCTTGTGCAGGCTGCGGATCTGCCGGAGCACCCCGTCGATGCGGTAGCGGATGCGCAGGAACCCCTGCTCGGGCTCGAAGTGGATGTCGGAGGCGCCGCGCTTCACCGCGTCGTTGAGCAGCGCGTCGACCAGGCGCACCACCGGCTGGCTGTACTCGTCGAAGTCGGCGGCGAGGCTCTGGTAGTCGATCTCGCCGGTCTCGATCTCGTTGAGGATGCCGTCGATCGAGAGCTCGAACCCGTAGTGGTGCTCGATGCCGATCGTGATGTCGGACTCGCGGGCGAGCACCTGCTCGATGCGCAGGTCCTCGCGGGCGAGCGCGCGGATCTGGTCGAGGGCCACGACGTTGGCCGGGTCCGAGACCGCGATGAGCAGGACCTTCTTCTCGTGGTCGTAGCTCACCGGCAGCACGTGGTAGCGCCGCGCCATGTCCTTGGGGACGAAGGCGATCGCCGAGGGGTCGACGATCGTGTTCTCGAGGTCGATCGACACCTGGCCGAGGGTCTCCGAGAGGATGTCGCGGATCGTGGCCTCGGTCACGAAACCGAGCTGCACGAGCACCTTGCCGAGCGGCGACTTGTACTTCTTCTGCTCCGTGAGGGCGATGTTCAGCTGGTCCTGGCTGATGATGCCCTTGGCGAGCAGCGTCTGGCCGAGCGGGACCTGGGAGAGGGGGGCCTGCACGGTCGCCATGCTATCGCGAGAGGTCCGCGAGCCGGCGCTCGACGGGCGCGGGGTCGAACTGGTGCGGGCGCGAGCGCGCGACGTCGAGCGCTCGCCGGTAGTGCTCGGCGGCGAGGCGCGACTGCCCCAGGTTGTCGAGGCTGACGGCGAGATTGTGGACGATGTCGGCGTTCGCGGGCTCCAGCCGGTAGGCCTCGAAATACGCCGCCTGGGCCTCGGTCCAGCGGCCCCGGGAGGCGAGGAGGTTTCCGAGGGTGAACTGCAGCGCCGCGTTCTCCGGGTTGCGCTCGAGGCTGCCGCGCAGGGCGCCTTCGAGGCTGCCGGCCTGGGAGGGATCGGCGATCGCCGCGAGCCCGGCCGCGGCGGTGGCGTTTCGCGGGTCGAGCTCGAGGGCGCGGCGGTAGTGCCGGCCCGCTCCCGCGCGGTCGCCCGAGCGCGCGGCCACCGTGGCGAGGCCGAGCTCGGCGTCGACGTTCGCGGGCTCGATGGCGATCGCCGCGAGGTAGGCGCTGCGCGCGCCGGCAAGGTCGCCGCGGCGCAGCCGCTCGTAGCCGCTTGCCACCTCCTGCAGGACCTTCGGCGATTCGAGCGAGCGCGTGAGCCTGAGCGGCGGCGGTGCGCTCGCCGCGGAGGCTTCCCGCAGCAGGGTCGCCGTGATCGGCTCGGCGGCGGGCGGCCGCGCCTTGGGCGCCTCGGCGCCGGCCTTCTCCTCGGCGGCCGCATCGTCCGCCTTGGCGGGAGCACCCGCCGGTGGCGCGGGGACCACGGGCCTCGGGGCCGCGCGCGCCATCGGCGACTTCGGCAGGAGCGAGTTCACCTCCTGCCACACGTAGTAGCCCCCGCCGGCGACGAGGAGCGTGACGACCGCGACGGCGGCGATCACGAGGTTGCGCTTGCTCTTGGGCGCCTCGGGCGCGGGCTGCTTGGCCGCGAACACGGCCTTGGCCGCCGCGCGGGCGGGAGTCGCGGGCGCGGCCGCGGGTGCGGCAGGTGCGGCGGCGGGGGCGGGGGCGGGCGCCGGGGGAGCCTCGGCGACCATCTCGAGCTCGAGCCTGGGGGCCCGAGCCGGCGGCTCGACGCGCGCTTCGGGGGCCGCCTCTTCGGACGCGGCCGCCGCGGGCGCTGCGCCGCTGGTTTCCTGCCGGGCGCGCTTCTCCTGCTCGGCGCGCCGGAGGGCGTCGAGCAGGAGGCTCAAGGCGTGCCCCCCGGCGGCGGGGGCTCGGGCACGACGGGAACGGGCACGAGCGGCGAGAGGTCGCTGCGCTCGATGCGTTGCAGGCTCTCCTGGAACTCGGGCAGCGGCGGCTCCGTGTCCTTGAAGAACTCGGTGTGGGGCAGGTAGCGCTTGTAGGTGGCGAGTTCGGTCTCGATGCTCGGGTCGTTCACGATCACGGGGCGCAGGAAGATCACGAGCTCGGATTTGCGCGCCGTGTCGTTCCGGTAGCTGAAGAAATCGCCGACGATCGGGATGCGCGAGGCGATCGGCAGCCCGTCGCGCGAGCCCTCGAAGCTGTCGAGCATGAGGCCGCCGAGGATCGCCGTCTGCCCGCTGCCGACCTTGAGAACGCTCTCCATCTCGCGCGTCTGGGTCTCGGGAATCGCGCTCGTGACGCGGGCGGCGGCGAGCGCCGGGTTCGGGTCGTTCACGAAGCCGATGATGCGGGTGACCGTCGGGCGCAGGTTGATGGTCACCATGCTGGTGTCGCTCACCTGCGGCGTCACGTTCATGATGAAGCCGACCGGGACCACGTTCTGGGTCGTCGTGAACGTGGTCTGCGTGTTCGTCTGGTTGGTGACCGTGTCGGCCTTGATCGTGAAATAGACGCGGTTGTCGACCACCTTGAGGACCGCGGTCTGGTTGTTGAGCACCATCAGCTTCGGGCTCGACAGCACGCGGGTCTTGCCGAAGGTGCTGAGCAGCTTCACGGTCGTGGAGATGCTGCCGCCGCGCGCCGCGTTGGGATTGCTGTACGTGAGGGAGAAGAACGGCGATTCGGCGAGGTTGCCGCCCAGGAAGTTCTGGCTGAACGAATAGCCCAGCCCCTCGAGCGCGAGCGACGACCAGTCGACCCCGGACTGGTACTGGTCGCTCAGGTCGACCTCGACGATCGTCGCCTCGATCAGCACCTGGCGCCGGGCCGAGTTCATGACCTGGTCGATGAACTCCGAGACCTTCGCGTGCTGGCGCGAGGTCGCCCGAACCGAGACGATGCCGGTCTCCGGGTTGACGATGACCGAGGCGGCCTCGCGGAAGGTGAGCGAGACCTGCTCGATGGCGCCGCCGCCCTCCGGGCGGACGGCGGGCAGGATCGCCGGGGAGCCCGGCGAGACCGCCTGCGCGCCGCGCTCGCCGGCGGTGGCCGCCGGCGGGGCCGCGCCCACGGTGGCCGCCTGGCGCTGCAACTGCGTGGTCGTCGTCCGCGATCCTTCCGGGAACTGCTTGTCCGTCTCCCTGAGGAGGTCCTTCACGTTCCTCTCCAGCGTTTCCCAGAAGCGGTGGCGCGAGCGGTTCTCGATCACCAGCGTGGAGTTGTTGCCCGCGGTGAGCCCCGCCGTTCCCGCCCCGACGGCCCCGGAGATCACCTGGGTGGCGATGCCGATGCTCTCGTTCACGTCGCGGGACATGTTCACGTAGTCGACGCGGTAGTTGCGCAGGTACGGCGTGTCGGGCATGACGCTGATCGTCCCGGCCGCGGATTCCCAGCGCATGTCGACCTGGTTCGAGATGCGCGTGAGGATCTGCCTGAGCGTCTGGTCGATCGCGTTGAGCGTGATCGTCCCCTCGATTCCCGGATGGATGTCGAAGTTGATCTTCGTCTCGCGCGCCATCGCGAGGAGCACCTCGCGCACCGACTGGTTGGCTACCACGACGGAGTACTTGAGCTCCGCGGCCTTCGCCTCGGGCGGCGGCGGCAGGGGCACTGCGCGCACCGGCTGCGGGATCGGGGTGGCGGCCGCGGACGCAGCGGGTGGCACCTCCGAGCGCAAGTGCGCGTCGGACTTGGGGATCGGCTGGGTTCCGCAGCCTCCCGCGAGGGCGAGGGCTCCCGCAAGGGCCGCGGACAGGGTGGCGCGCATGGCAGGAATGATTCGGTAAGTGATTGTTTTATGGCCGAAAGCGCCGGCTCCGGGATTTATAGCTTTTTCGGGGAGGAAACGCAAATGAAATCCCCAGAAAGCCGCGCGCGAATCAGGCCGGGGCGGGTGCGCCGGAAGCGAGGCGCGGGCCGGCGCGGCGCGCCTCGTCGCGCACCCCGTCGAGAGGGCGCACGTAAGGGCGGAAGGCCTTGAGCGGCTCGGGGAGCCTCGCGAGCGCCGCGTTCGCCTCGTTGCGCTCGCGGAACGCGCCATACAGCACCCCGATGCGCGGCGTCTCGCCGCCGCCGGCGGGGAAGAGGAAGAGCTCGTCGGGCTTCACCGAGCGGCCCGCCTCGGCGAGCCAGTTCTCGAGGTAGGACTTCTCGCGCGCGTCGGTCATCATCAGCTGCACGGCGAACTGCGCCTTCGAGCCCTCCGCGAGCAGTTCGCGCCCCGCGGCCAGGCGGGCGGCCACGGGATCCGCGGGCGGTGGCGCCGCGGGCTTCGCGGCCTCGGGCGCCGCGGCGGGCGCCGCGGCAGGCGGCGGGGGGGCGGCGGGTGTCGCGGGTGCGGCGGAGCCGGCGCCGGCCGGAGGCGTTTGCGCTGCGCTGGCGGCCACGGTGCCCGCGGCGGCGGGGGCTGGGTCGGGCGATCGGGTCCATTGGGCGATTCCGAAGCCGATCGCCACGCCCGCGGCAACGCCCAGCGCGGCGATGCCGGCCACGCGGCGCGGCGACTCGCGCCGGGCGACCACGATCTGGGTATCGGTGACGGCGGCGCGCGCGTGGTCGGCGGTCACGGTGTGGGTGCCCGCCGCGAAGGCCGCGAGCAGCGTCTTGTCGGCGTAGATGTTGATGCGCCGCGTGAGGCCCTCGGAGGCCTCGGTGATGATCCGCAGCGCCTCCGGGCCGAAGAGGTCGGGGCCGTGGTAGCCCGCGGCGCGCAGGCGGAAGTTCACGTACTCCCGGATGTCGCGCGGCGGCAGGGGCGCCAGCGTGAAACTGTGCGTGATGCGCTCGCGCAGCTGGCGCATGCTGGGCAGCGACAGGTGCTCGTCGAGCTCGGGCTGGCCGAAGAGCACGATCTGCAGCAGCTTCTCCTTGCCGGTCTCGAGGTTCGAGAGCAGCCGGATCTCCTCGAGCGTGGCGAGCGGCATCGCGTGCGCCTCGTCGATGAGCGCCACGACCTGCCGGCCCTCGGCATGGATGCGGATGAGATGCTCCTGGAGCGCGCGCACCAGCTGGGTGGTGGAAGAGCCCGCGGTCTCGAGTCCCAGGTCGCCGGCGATCGCCGCGAGCATCTCGTCGCGCGACAGGCTCGGCACCGCCAGGTAGATCGTCGCGACCGTCGCGGGCAGGCGCTCCATGAGCACCCGGCAGAGCATGGTCTTGCCGCTGCCCACCTCGCCGGTCACCTTCACCATGCCCTCGCCCGCGGTGATCGCGTAGCTGAGGGCCTCGAGCGTGGCGCCGCGGTTCGCACCCGAGAAGAAGAACTCCGTGTGCGGCGTGATGCGGAAGGGCGCTTCGCGCAGGCCGAAGTGCTCGAGGTACATCGTCATGGCGCAGGGGGGGCGGCGGGCGGGGTTCCGGGCTCGCCCGGGTCGTGTGCGGCCAGTTTAGCACCGGCCCGCCCCGAGGCCTCGAGCCGCCCGTAGAGGGTGCTGCGCGAGATGCCGAGCAGCTTCGCGGCCTGCGATACGTTGCCCTGCGAGATGTCGAGCGCGGCGTCGACGTAGGCCTGCTCGAAGCACTTGAGCGCCGCCTCCAGGCTGAACGCGGGCTCGGCGAGGATCTCGGCGCGTGCGCGCGCCACGGGATCGGCGGGGGCGGGGCCCTCCGAGGCAGGCGCGAGCTCGGCTTCGAGCTCGGCCGCGCCCACCGTGTAGCCCGCGTACTTCGCCGTGAGGCGGATCACGATGTTCTTCAGCTCGCGCACGTTGCCCGGGAACTCGTAGGCGAGCCAGCGCGCGCGCGCGGCCTCGTCGAGCGTGAAGGGCCGGGTCCCGGACTTCGTGGCGACGAGGGGGCGGTAGTAGTCGAGCAGGCGCATGCGGTCCTCTCCCTGCTCGCGCAGCGGCGGCACGGCGAGGGTGAACACCGAGAGGCGGTGGTAGAGGTCGCCCCGGAAGCGCCCCCGGCGGATCTCCTCGCGCAGGTCGCGGTTCGTGGCCGCGACGATGCGCGCGCGGCTCACGCGCGTCTGCGTCTCCCCCACGCGCTGGTACTCGCCGTTTTCGAGCACGCGCAGCAGCTTCGCCTGCAGGTCGATCGGCAGCTCCCCGATCTCGTCGAGGAAGAGCGTGCCCTCGCCCGCGTCCTCGAAGTAGCCCGACCGGGCCTGCTGCGCGCCGGTGAAGGCGCCCTTCGCATAGCCGAAGAGCGTGGGCTCGACGAGGCTCGGGGAGATGGCCGCGCAATTGAGCGCGAGGAAGGGCTGCCGCGCGCGCGGGCTCAGGTGGTGCAGGGAATAGGCCACGCGCTCCTTGCCGCTGCCCGACTCGCCCTCGATCAGCGCCGGGAACGCGGAGGCCGCGTAGAGGTCGATCTGGCTGCGCAGCTTGCGGATCGCGGGGCTGTCGCCCACCAGCGCGCGCACGTTCTCGCTCTCCTCCTCGGAGGGGCCGATCGTCGGGGCCTTGAGCGCCTGGCGAAGCACCGCGCGCAGCCGCTCGGGGTCGCAGGGCTTGGGCACGAGGTCGACCGCGCCGAGCGCGCGGGCGCGCCGCGCGTTCGACTCCTCGTTCTGCCCGGTGAGCACGAGGATGCGCACCTCGGGGGCGTGCGCCAGGAGCTCGGCGATCAGCTTGAACCCCTCGTTGGGCAGGTGCGCGACCGGCGGCAGGCCCAGGTCAACGAGGGCGGCCGCGGGGTCGAGGCCCGCGCGCAGGAGCGCCACGGCCGAGGGGCGGTCGGAAGCGCGCGCCACCTCGTAATCGGCCGCGAGCGCAAACGCGAGGCTCTCGCCGATGAGGGGGTCGTCGTCGACCAGGAGGAGGGCGGGTTTCTTCACGTCATGCGCCGGGCATCGGACCGATTATATTCGGGGCGCGGCCACCCTGCGGAATCCGCGCGCTCCCCGCTCTGCTAGAATGGCGCCTCTCATCCGCATCGCCTCCCTGCGCGCGTGTCCGCCGATATCCTGGTCGACGTCGAGTCGCTGAGCTTCGGCTACGGCCGGCTTCCGGTCCTCAAGGACGTCTCGATGCGCGTGCCCCGCGGCAAGGTGGTCGCGATCATGGGCGGCAGCGGCTGCGGGAAGACCACGCTGCTGCGCCTCATCAGCGGGCAGCTCAAGCCCTCGGCGGGCGCCGTGCGCGTGGCCGGCCGCGTCGTGCACGAGCTCGACCGCGAGGGACTCTACGGGCTTCGGCGGCGCATGAGCATGCTCTTCCAGTTCGGGGCGCTGTTCACCGACATGACCGTGTTCGAGAACGTCGCCTTCCCGCTGCGGGAGCACACGAGCCTGCCCGAGAGCATGATCCGCGACCTCGTCCTCATGAAGCTGCAGGCCGTCGGGCTGCGCGGCGCCCACCGCCTCATGCCCTCGGAGCTCTCGGGGGGGATGGCGCGCCGCGCCGCGCTCGCCCGGGCCGTGGTGCTCGACCCGATGCTCGTGCTCTACGACGAGCCCTTCGCGGGGCTCGACCCGATCGCGCTCGCGGTCGTCGGGCGCCTCATCCGCACGCTCAACGACGCCCTCGGGGCGACCTCGATCGTGGTCTCCCACGACGTCGTGGAATCCCTGCAGATCGTCGACTACCTCTACCTCGTCTCCGACGGCACGATCGTCGGCGAGGGCACTCCCGAGCAGATCCGCCGCTCCGAACGGCCCTTCGTGCGCCAGTTCGTCCACGGCGAGACCGACGGCCCGGTCCCCTTCCACTACCCCGCGCGCGGCTATGCCGACGACGTGGGCCTCGCGGACACCGCCCGTGCTTGAGCGCGTGCGCCGCCCCCTCGCGAGGCTGGGTCACAACTTCGTGAACGGCGTCTGGCGCGTGGGCTCGATGGCGCGGTTCCTGTTCATCGTGCTCATCGCCTCGGGCACGAGCTTCAACCGCTTCCGGCTCGTGATGCGCGAAGTCTACTTCACGGGCGTGCTCTCGCTCGTCATCATCGTCGTCTCGGGCCTGTTCGTGGGCATGGTGCTGGGGCTCCAGGGATTCGAGACGCTGCAGAAGTACGGCGCCACGGAGTCGATCGGGGTCCTGGTCGCGCTCTCCCTCGTGCGCGAGCTCGGCCCCGTGGTCTCGGCGCTGCTCTTCGCCTCGCGCGCGGGCTCCGCGATCACCGCGGAGATCGGGCTCATGAAGGCCACGGAGCAGCTCACCGCCATGGACATGATGGCGGTCTCCCCGATGTCGCGCGTGATCGCGCCGCGATTCTGGGCGGGGGTGATCTCGATGCCGATGCTCGCCGCGCTCTTCTCGGCGATGGGCGTCTTCGGCGGCTATCTCGTGGGCGTGGTGCTGATCGGCGTGGACAACGGCGCCTTCTGGTCGCAAATGCAGGCGGCGGTGGACTTCCGGTATGATGTTCTCAACGGCGTCGTGAAGAGCCTCGTGTTCGGGGTGGCCGTGACCGTGATTGCCACCTTCGAGGGGTTCGACGCCCCGCCGACGGCGGAAGGCGTCTCCGGCGCCACCACGCGAACGGTCGTGAGCTCGGCGCTCACCATCCTCGCGCTCGACTTCGTTCTCACCGCCTTCATGCTCCGGGGCGAGGGCTGAGGGCGCCGATCCGGGCCGCCCGCGAACCGACACCATGGAAAGAACGACCATCGACCTCTGGTTCGGCGCCTTCGTGACCGCCGGATTCGCCGCCCTCCTCGTGCTCGCGCTCAAGGTGGGCAACCTCGGCGCGGAGGCGCCGAAGGAGACCTACCGCATCGAGGTGCGCTTCGACAACATCGGCGGCCTGAAGGTGCGCGCCCCCGTGCGCAGCGCGGGCGTGCTCGTCGGCCGCGTGGCCGAGATCCACTTCGACAACGAGCGCTTCCAGGCGAGCGTGACGCTCGCGCTCGACAGGCGCTACGGCTTCCCGAAGGACACGAGCGCCTCGATCCTCACCTCGGGCCTGCTCGGCGAGACCTACGTGGGGCTCGACGCGGGCGGCGACGACAAGCGCCTGGCCGACGGCGACCGGATCACGATCACGCAATCGGCGGTGGTGCTCGAGCGCCTCATCGGCCAGTTCCTGTTCAACAAGGCCCAGGACGACGGCGCGAAGAAGTGACCTCCCGCGCCGGAACCGGCCCGCGCGCGGCGGGTCGAACCCCGGCGCCACTCCCAGGACGACGCATGACCCGATTTCTCCTCACGCTCCTCGCCGGCCTCGCCCCGCTCGCCGCCGCGGCCCAGGACCTCGCCCCGGACGCGCTCGTGCGCAGGACCGTCGACGAGGTCCTCGCGATCATCAAGTCCGACAAGGACCTGCAGGCGGGCAACTCGAAGCGCATCCTCGAGCTCGTCGAGGCGAAGGTGCTCCCGCACTTCGATTTTTCGCGCATGACGCGGCTCGCGGTCGGCCGCAACTGGGCGCAGGCGTCCGACGCGCAGAAGGAGTCCCTCACGCGGGAGTTCCGCACGCTGCTCGTGCGCACCTACTCCTCGTCGCTCTCCCAGTACCGCAACCAGACGATCGAGGTGAAGCCGGTGCGTCTCGTGGCCCAGGACACCGACGCCCTCGTGAAGACGCTGGTGAACCAGGCCGGCGGCCCTCCGATCCCCATCGACTACGGCATGGCGAAGTCCGACGCGGGCTGGAAGGTCTACGACGTGGTCGTCGACGGCGTCTCGCTCGTGACGACCTACCGGGGGACGTTCAACGACCAGGTCCAGAAGAACGGCATCGACGGGCTCGTGAAGACGCTCGCGGATCGCAACCGCGCCTCCGAGGCGGGCAAGGCCCCGGCGAAGGCCGCGGCCGCGAAGGCCGAGCCCGGCAAGTGAACATCGCGGCGCGCGGCGAGGTCTTCGCCCTCGAGGGGGCGCTCTCCTTCGAGAGCCTGCCGGGCATCCTCGCGGAAAGCGACCGGTACGCCGAGCGCGAAGACCTCCCGGAGCGCCTCACCATCGACTTCGCCGGCATCACCGAGGTCGACTCCTCGGCCGTGGCCCTGCTCCTCGAGTGGCGCCGCCGGGCCGCCCGCCGCGGCAAGACCCTGGTCTTCGTGAACCTGCCGGCCAACCTCCTCGCGCTCGCCGAGCTCTACGGCGTGGCCGACCTGATCCAGCCCTGCCGGGCGTGAGCGCGCCCGCGGCGGTCGAGATCCGCTCGCTTCGCAAGCGCTTCGGGAGCGTGCAGGCGCTCGACGGGGTGACGCTCGACATCGCCCCGGGGGAGTTCTTCGGCCTTCTCGGTCCCAACGGCGCGGGCAAGACCACCCTCATCTCGGCGCTCGGCGGCCTCGTGATCCCCGACGCCGGCTCGATCGCGGTCATGGGCGCGGACGTGCGCCGCGACTACCGCGAGGCGCGCCGGCGCGTGGGCATCGTCCCCCAGGAGCTCGTCTTCGACCCGTTCTTCACGGTGCGCGAGACCCTCGAGCTGCAATCGGGCTATTTCGGGATCCGCGGCAACGGCGCGTGGATCGACGAACTCCTCGAGAAGCTCGCGCTTGCGCCGAAGGCGGGAGCGAACATGCGCGCCCTCTCGGGGGGGATGAAGCGCCGCGTCCTCGTCGCCCAGGCGCTCGTGCACCGCCCGCCCGTGATCGTGCTCGACGAGCCCACGGCGGGCGTGGACGTGGAGCTTCGCCAGGCGCTCTGGGGCTTCATCCGCAGCCTCAACGCGGCCGGACACACGATCGTGCTCACGACGCACTACCTCGAGGAGGCGCAGCAGCTGTGCGGGCGCATCGCGATGATGAAGGCCGGGCGGATCGTCGCGCTCGACACCACCGCCAACCTCCTCGCGGGGTTCTCCGAGCGGGTGTTGCGCGTGAAGCCCGCGCGCGGCGCCCTCCCCGAGGGCCTCGCCGCGCTCGCCGCGCCCGAGGAGGCCGGCTGGTGGCGCATCGCCGTCGCCGACCCCGCCGAGGCCGAGGGCGTGCTCCGGGGGCTGCGCGAGGCCGGCTGCGGCGTGGCCGGCCTCGAGATCGCCGAGCCCGAGCTCGAGGAGGTTTTCGTGCGCATCATGGGGCGGCCGGAGGCGGCGCGTTGAGCGGCTTCTCCACGCTCCTCTACAAGGAGGTCCTGCGGTTCTGGAAGGTGGCCTTCCAGACCGTGGCGGGTCCGGTGCTCTCCGCGATCCTCTACCTGGTCGTCTTCGCCCACGCGCTCTCCGGGCGTGTCGAGGCCTACCCCGGGGTGAGCTACGTCCAGTTCCTGGTCCCGGGCCTCGCCATGATGTCGATGCTCCAGAACGCCTTCGCCAACAGCTCGTCGTCGCTCATCCAGTCCAAGGTCACGGGCAACATCGTCTTCATCCTGCTGCCGCCGCTCGCGCCCTCCGAGCTCTTCGGCGCCTACCTCCTCGCGGCGATCGTGCGCGCCCTCGTGGTGGGCGCGGGCGTCTTCGCGGCGACCGTGTGGGTGGTGGACATCCCGCTCGCCCACCCCCTCTGGGCGCTCGCCTTCGCGCTCGTCGGCTCGGGCATGCTCGGGGCCCTGGGGATCGTCGCGGGCCTGTGGGCGGAGAAGTTCGACCAGATCGCCGCCTTCCAGAACTTCGTCGTCATGCCGCTCACCTTCCTCGCCGGCGTCTTCTACTCGGTGCACTCGCTCCCGCCCCTGTGGCAGGCGGTCTCGCGCCTGAACCCCTTCTTCTACGCGATCGACGGCTTCCGCTACGGCTTCTTCGGGCAGGCGGACATCGACCCGGCGGCGAGCCTCGCGATTGCGAGCGCCGCCTTCGCTGCCCTATCATGGCTCACGCTGCATCTTCTCCGGACGGGATACAGGTTGAGGCACTAGCGCCATGGTCGAGGCGGAATCCATCGAGGCGTCCATCCGCGCGGGACTCGCATGCACGCACCTCGAGGTGCGCGGCGACGGCGCGCATTTCGAGGCGGTGATCGTGAGCCCCGCCTTCGCCGGGCTCACGCGCGTGCGCCAGCACCAGCTCGTCTTCGCGGCGCTGGGCGAGCGCATGCGCGAGGAGATCCACGCGCTGTCGATGCGGACCTTTTCCCCGGACGAATGGGCGTCGCGCTGAACTGAACCGCCGGGCCGTCGCGGCCCGGGAACCGAATCCATGGCGAAACTTTCCATCCGCGGCGGCGTGCCGCTCTCGGGCGAGGTCCGCGTCGCCGGCGCGAAGAACGCGGCGCTGCCGATCCTCGCCGCGGCCCTGCTCGCGCCCGCGCCCGTGCGCGTGTCGAACGTGCCGCGCCTGCGCGACGTGGACACGATGATCGCGCTGCTCGGGCGCATGGGCGTTCGCGCCGCGGCGCGCGAGGGCGCGGTCGAGCTCGACGCCTCGAGCGTGGCCGAGCCCTTCGCGCCCTACGAGCTCGTGAAGACGATGCGCGCCTCGATCCTCGCCCTGGGCCCGCTCGTCGCGCGCTTCGGCGAGGCGCGGGTGTCGCTGCCCGGGGGCTGCGCCATCGGCGAGCGGCCCGTCGACCTGCACCTCAAGGGGCTCGAGGCGATGGGGGCGAAGGTGGGCATCGAGCAGGGCTACATCCACGCGACCGCCGCGCGGCTCAAGGGCGCGCGCATCTTCATGGACACGGTGACGGTCACGGGCACCGAGAACCTCATGATGGCCGCCTGCCTCGCCGAGGGCGAGACCGTGCTCGAGAACGCCGCCCGCGAGCCCGAGGTCGCCGACCTCGCCGCCTGCCTCGTCGCGATGGGGGCGCGCATCCGCGGCCAGGGCAGCGACGTGATCACCGTCGAGGGCGTGCCGCGCCTGCACGGCGTGGACCACGCGGTGATGCCCGACCGCATCGAGGCGGGCACCTTCCTCGCGGCGGCCGCGGCCACGCGCGGGCGCGTGACCCTCACCGAGGCCCCGGTCGCGGCCCTCGACGCGGTGATCGAGAAGCTGCGCGATGCGGGGGCCGCGGTCACGGTGTCCGGGCGCACGGTCTCGATCGAGGCCGAGGCGGCCTACCGCGCCGCCGACGTGACGACCGCCCCGTTCCCGGGGTTCCCGACCGACATGCAGGCGCAGTTCATCGCGCTCGACGCGGTCGCCTCGGGCACGGCGCTCGTCACGGAAACCATCTTCGAGAACCGCTTCATGCACGTGCAGGAGCTGCGGCGCCTGGGCGCGCGCATCGACATCGAGGGCAACACCGCGGTCGTCACCGGCGTCGAGCGCCTGGCGGGGGCGAGCGTCATGGCGACCGACCTGCGCGCCTCGGCGAGCCTGGTGATCGCCGGCCTCGTGGCCGAGGGCGAGACGGTGATCGACCGCATCTACCACCTCGACCGCGGCTACGAGCGGCTCGAGGAGCGCCTGGGCGCGCTCGGCGCGCGCATCCACCGCGTGGAGTGAGGACCGGACCCATGATCACCATCGCGCTGTCCAAGGGACGCATCTTCGAGGAGACGCTGCCGCTGCTCGCGGCCGTCGGCATCGTGCCCGCCGACGATCCGGAGCGCTCCCGCAAGCTCATCCTCGCCACGAGCCGCCCGGACCTGCGGCTCATCCTCGTGCGCGCCTCCGACGTGCCCACCTACGTGCAGTACGGGGCCGCGGACCTCGGCGTGGCGGGCCGCGACCTGCTCGCGGAGCACGGCGGCCAGGGGCTCTACCAGCCGATCGACCTGGGCATCGCGAAGTGCCGGATGGTCGTCGCCGTGCCCGAGGGCTTCGACTACGAGGCGGCCGTGGGCCGGGGCGCGCGGCTGCGGGTCGCGACGAAGTACATCCGCACCGCGCGCGAGCACTTCGCGGCCAAGGGCGTGCACGTCGACCTCATCAAGCTCTACGGCTCGATGGAGCTCGCGCCCCTCGTGGGATTGGCCGACGCGATCGTCGACCTCGTGGACACGGGCGGAACCCTCGCCGCCAACCGCCTGAAGGTGGTCGAGGAGATCCTCCCGGTCTCGAGCCGCCTGATCGTCAATCCCGCCGCCCTCAAGCTCGGGCGCGAGGCCATCGCGCCGCTGATCGAGGCCTTCCGGAGCGCGAGCCATGCCTGAGCCGCTGCGTCTCAGCGCCGGTTCCCCGGATTTCGAGGCCGCGTTCGCCCGCCTGCTCGCCTTCGAGGCCGCGCAGGACGAGGGCGTCGAGGCGACGACGGCGCAGATCCTCGCGGCGGTCCGCGACCGCGGCGACGCCGCGCTCCTCGAGTACACGGCGCGGCTGGACCGCTGGAGCCCCGCGAGCGCCGCCGAGCTCGTGGTGGACCCGGCGCTCGCGCGCTCCGCCCCGGGCCGGATCGCCGCCGCCGAGCGCGCCGCGCTCGAGGAGGCCGCCGCGCGCATCCGCGCCTACCACGAGCACCAGAGGCTCGAGGGCTGGCGCATCACCGAGGCCGACGGCACGGTGCTGGGGCAGCAGGTGACGCCGCTCGACCGCGTGGGGCTCTACGTGCCCGGCGGGAAGGCCGCATATCCCTCCTCGGTGCTGATGAACGCGGTGGCCGCGAAGGTGGCGGGCGTCCCCGAGCTGGTGATGGTGGTGCCCACGCCCGGCGGGACGCTCAACGATCACGTGCTCGCCGCGGCCGCCATCGCGGGCGTGGACCGGATCATCCGCATCGGCGGCGCCCAGGCCGTCGGCGCGCTCGCCTACGGCACCGCGACCGTGCCCGCCGTGGACAAGATCGTCGGCCCCGGAAACGCCTACGTCGCCGCCGCCAAGCGCCGCGTCTTCGGGCGCGTGGGCATCGACATGGTGGCCGGCCCTTCCGAGATCGTCGTGATCGCCGACGCGAGCGCGAACCCGGACTGGGTGGCCATGGACCTCTTCTCGCAGGCCGAGCACGACGAGATGGCGCAGGCGATCCTCGTCTCGCCCGATGCGGCGCTCGTCGAGCGGGTCGCCGCCGCGATGCGCCGGCAGGTCGCGGCGATGCCGCGCCGGGCCATCATCGAGGCCTCGATCGGCTCGCGCGGGGCGCTCATCGGTGTGCGCGACCTCGACGAGGCCTGCGAGATCGCCAACCGCATCGCGCCCGAGCACCTCGAGCTCGCCGTCGCCGACCCCGAGGCGCTCCTTCCGCGCCTGCGCCACGCCGGCGCGATCTTCCTGGGCCACCAGGCCTCGGAGTCGCTCGGCGACTACTGCGCCGGGCCCAACCACGTGCTGCCGACCTCGCGCACGGCGCGCTTCTCCTCGCCCCTGGGCGTCTACGATTTCCAGAAGCGCACGAGCCTCATCCGCGTCTCGCCGCAGGCCGCCGCGCGCCTGGGCCGGATCGCCGCCACGCTCGCGCGCGCCGAGGGACTCGAGGCGCACGCGCGCAGTGCCGAGATGCGCTCCGAGGGCCGCGGGGAATGAAGGGGCCGGCGGACCTGGTACGCGAGGAGATCCGCGCGCTCGCCGCCTACCACGTGCCCCCCTCCGAGGGCCTCGTGAAGCTCGACGCCATGGAAAACCCCTATCGCCTGCCGCCGGAGCTCGCCGCGGAGCTCGGCGCGCGGCTCGCGCAGGTGGCGATCAACCGCTACCCGAGCCCGGAGCCGGCCGCGCTCAAGGAGCGCCTGCGCGAGGTGATGGCGATCCCCGGCGGGCTCGAAGTGCTGCTCGGCAACGGCTCCGACGAGATCCTGCAGATCGTTTCCCTCGCCCTCGCACGCCCCGGCGCCACTGCGCTTTCGCTCGAGCCCTCGTTCGCGATGTACCGTCTGAGCGCGGTGGCCGCGGGCCTGCGCCACGAGGGCGTGGCTCTCGGCCCCGACTTCAGCCTCGACACCGGCGCCGTGCTCGCGGCGATCAGGCGCCACCAGCCGGCGCTCACCTGGATCGCCTATCCGAACAATCCCACGGGCAACCTCTTCCCGCACGAGGCGATCCTCGAGATCGTGCGCGCTTCGCCCGGCCTCGTCGCCGTCGACGAGGCCTATTACCCGTTCGCGGGCGGGGCGACGCTGCTCGGGGAGGTGGGGCGACACCCGAACCTGGTGCTGGTGCGCACCGTCTCGAAGCTCGGGCTCGCGGGGCTGCGGCTGGGGCTCGCCATCGGATCGCGCGACTGGCTGCACGAGTTCGACAAGCTCAGGCTTCCCTACAACGTGAACGTGCTCACCGCGGCGGCGGCGGAATTCGTCCTCTCCCGGCGCGGCGTGCTCGAGGAGCAGGCCGCGCGCATCGTCGCCGACCGCGAGGTCCTCGCGCGCCGCCTCGGCGCGATCGCCGGCGTGCATCCCTTTCCCTCGGCCGCGAACTTCGTCCTCGCGCGCGTGCCCGACGCCGGGGCGGCGTTCGAGGGGCTCAAGGCCCGTGGTATATTGGTCCGCAACCTCCACGGCTCCCACCCCCTGCTCCGCCAGTGCCTGCGCTTCACCGTGGGCACGCCCGAGGAGAACGCCCGGGCCACGGGGGCGCTCGCCGAAATCCTCGCCTGAAGCCATGCGCACCGCCGACATCACACGCAACACGCTCGAGACGCAGGTCCGCGTCCGCCTTGATCTCGACGGCAGCGGGGTCGGCAGGCTCGCCACCGGCGTGCCGTTTCTCGACCACATGCTCGACCAGATCGCGCGCCATGGTGCGATCGACCTGCGGGTGAAGGCGCGCGGCGACCTCGAGATCGACGCGCACCACACCGTCGAGGACGTCGGCATCACGCTGGGCATGGCGGTCGCCAAGGCCCTGGGCGACAAGAAGGGCATCCGCCGCTACGGACACGCCTACGTGCCCCTTGACGAGGCGCTCTCCCGGGTCGTGATCGACTTCTCGGGGCGGCCGGGCCTCGAGTTCCACGTCGACTTCACCCGCGCGCGCGTGGGCGAATTCGACGTCGACCTCACGCGCGAGTTCTTCCAGGGCTTCGTGAACCACGCGCAGGCGACGCTGCATTGCGACAACCTCCGCGGCGACAACGCCCACCACCAGTGCGAGACGCTGTTCAAGGCGTTCGCGCGGGCGCTGCGCATGGCGGTCGAGCCCGATTCCCGCGCGAGCGGGTCCGTTCCCTCCACCAAGGGGACGCTCTAGGAACCCCATTCGCCGCGGGCCCGGCGCCCGCGGCCCGCCATGGCCCAGCGCATCGCGATCGTCGACTACGGCATGGGGAACCTGCGCTCGGTGCAGAAGGCCCTGGCCCACGTCGCGCCCGCGGCGGCGGTCGAGGTGAGCGCCGACCCGGAGGCGATCCGGCGCGCCGACCGCGTGGTCTTCCCGGGCCAGGGCGCGATGCCCGATTGCATGCGCTCGCTCGGCGCGAGCGGCCTGGGCGAGGCGGTGGCCTGGGCCGCCCGCACGCGCCCGTTCCTCGGCCTGTGCATCGGCCTGCAGATGCTCTTCGAGCGCAGCGCCGAGGGCGACACGCCGGGACTCGCCCTGCTCGCCGGCGAGGTCCTCGCCTTCGCCGCCGCGCCCGAGACCCGCGCGGCGGGGCTGAAGATCCCGCACATGGGGTGGAACGAGGTCTGGCAGGCCGGCCCCCACGCCCTCTGGAGGGGCGTGGACGACGGCGCGCGCTTCTATTTCGTCCACAGCTTCTACTGCGCGCCCCGGGAGCCGGGCCTCGCCGCCGGCACCACGCGCTACCCGCACGCCTTTACCTCGGCCATCGCCCGCGATAATATTTTCGCGACGCAGTTCCATCCCGAGAAAAGCAGCGTCGCGGGCCTTACGCTCCTCAGCAACTTCTCGACCTGGAATCCCTGAGATTCCTCCCCCGCGCATGGCCATGCTGATCATCCCCGCGATCGACCTGAAGGACGGGCGCTGCGTGCGCCTCGAGCAGGGCAAGATGGACAAGGCAACCGTCTTCTCCGAGGACCCGGCCGCCACCGCCGCCGCCTGGGCGAAGTCCGGGGCGCGGCGGCTTCACGTCGTGGACCTCAACGGGGCAGTGGCGGGCAAGCCGCGCAACGAGGAGGCGATCAAGGCGATCCTCGGCGCGGTCGACCCCGACATCCCGATCCAGCTCGGCGGCGGCATCCGCGACCTCGAGACGATCGAGCGCTACCTCGACGACGGCGTCTCCTACGTGATCATCGGCACCGCGGCGGTGAAGAACCCCGGTTTCCTGCACGAGGCCTGCGACGCCTTCCCGGGGCACATCATCGTCGGGCTCGACGCCAAGGACGGAAAGGTCGCCACCGACGGCTGGTCGAAGCTCACGGGCCACGACGTGGTCGACCTCGCGAAACGCTTCCAGGACTACGGAGTCGAGGCGGTGATCTACACCGACATCGGCCGCGACGGGATGCTCACCGGCGTGAACATCGAGGCGACGGTGCGCCTCGCCCAGTCGCTCACGGTCCCGGTCTTCGCGAGCGGCGGCCTCAACAGCCTCGACGACGTGCGGCGGCTGTGCGCCGTGGAGGCCGAGGGCATCGCCGGGGCGATCGCGGGGCGCGCCATCTACGCCGGGGCGCTCGATTTCGCCGCGGCGCAGAAGCTCGCCGACGGCGGGTCCTGAGCGCCCCGCGGCAGGCCCCGGCATGGCGCTCGCCAAGCGCATCATTCCCTGTCTCGACGTGCACGCCGGGCGCGTCGTGAAGGGCGTCAATTTCGTGAGCCTGCGCGACGCGGGCGACCCCGTCGAGATCGCGCGCCGCTACGACGAGGCCGGGGCCGACGAGCTCGCCTTCCTCGACATCACGGCCTCGAGCGATGCGCGCGAGACCATCGTCGAGGTGATCGAGCGCGTCGCCGACCAGGTCTTCATCCCGCTCACGGTGGGCGGGGGAGTGCGGCGGGTCGAGGACGTGCGCCGGCTCCTCAACGCGGGCGCCGACAAGGTGAGCATCAACACGGCGGCGGTGGAAAATCCCGCCCTGGTCGAGGAGGCCGCGCACCGCTTCGGCTCGCAGGCGATCGTCGTGGCGATCGACGCCCGCGCCGCGGGAGCGGGACGCTGGGAGGTCTACA
This sequence comes from Usitatibacteraceae bacterium, assembly GCA_044220635.1. Classification (GTDB taxonomy): domain Bacteria; phylum Pseudomonadota; class Gammaproteobacteria; order Burkholderiales; family Usitatibacteraceae; genus JBGAQP01. The sequence goes on along the minus strand of JBGAQP010000022.1, from coordinate 4,132 downwards.
CCCACGGCGGGCGGCGCGCCTCGGGGCTCGACGCGGTCGACTGGGCGCGGCGCATGGCCACGCGGGGCGCGGGCGAGATCCTGCTCACCAGCATGGACCGCGACGGCACGAAGAGCGGTTTCGACCTCGCCCTCACCCGCGCCGTGGCCGACGCCGTGCCCGTGCCGGTGATCGCGAGCGGCGGCGTGGGTACCCTCGCGCACCTCGCCGAGGGGATCGAGGCGGGCCGCGCGGACGCGGTCCTCGCGGCCTCGGTCTTCCACTACGGCGAGATCACCATTGCCGACGCGAAGCGCTTCCTCGCCGCGCGCGGCATCGAGATGCGGCTGTGAAGGCCTGGCTCGACGCGGTCGCGTGGAATGCCGACGGGCTCGTGCCCGCGGTGGCGCAGGACGCGGCCACGGGAGAGGTTCTCATGCTTGCGTGGATGAGCCGCGAGTCGCTCGAGCGCACCGTGGCCTCGGGCGAGGCGGTCTACTGGTCGCGCTCGCGACGGGCACTCTGGCGCAAGGGCGAGACCTCGGGACATTTCCAGAAGGTCGTCGAGATCCGGCTCGATTGCGACGCGGACGCTCTGCTGCTGCGCGTCGAGCAGGTCGGGGGCATCGCCTGCCATACGGGGCGGCGGCGCTGCTTCTTCAGCCGCCTGGAGGGCGCCGAAGGCGGGCGACGGTGGACGGTGACCGAGCCCGTGCTCGCCGGATCCGCAGGAACGGACCGTGGCTGAGCGCGACATCCTCGAGCGGCTCGAGGCGGCGATCGCCGCGCGCCGCGAGGCCGACCCGGCGAGCTCCTACGTCGCCGCGCTGAACGCGAAGGGGATCGACGCGATCCTCAAGAAAGTGGGCGAGGAGGCGACCGAGGCGGTCCTCGCCGCGAAGGGCGACAGCCGCGAGGCGATCGTGCACGAGACCGCGGACCTCTGGTTCCACTGCCTCGTGATGCTCGCCTGGCACGGCGTGAAGGTCGAGGAAGTGCTCGCCGAGCTCCGGCGCCGCGAGGGACGCTCGGGCATCGAGGAAAAGGCCGCGCGCAAACCCGGGAGGGAGACGCCGTGAGGGACCCGAACTGCATCTTCTGCAAGATCGCCGCCGGCGAGATCCCGAGCCGGAAGGTCTACGAGGACGAGGAGATCCTCGCGTTCCAGGACATCCACCCCCAGGCGCCGGTCCACTTCCTGATGATCCCGAAGGACCACGTCGCCACGCTCTACGACACGGGGCCGCAGCACGCCGCGACCCTGGGCCGGATGATGGCGATCGCCGGCCGGCTCGCGCGCGAGCAGGGGGCGTCCGACGGCTTCCGGACCATCGTCAACACGGGCCGGGTGGGTCTGCAGGACGTGTATCATTTGCACATCCACATCATCGGCGGGCCGGAGCCCCTCGGGCGCATGCTCCCGAAGGCCTAGGGACGCCGGGCGTTCCAGGAGAGCTTCATGGGTTCATTCAGCATCTGGCACTGGTTGATCGTCCTCGTGATCGTGCTGCTCGTGTTCGGCACGAAGAAGCTGCGCAACATCGGCAGCGATCTCGGGGGGGCGGTCAAGGGCTTCAAGGACGGCATGAAGGGCGAGGAAGAGAAGAAGCCTGCCGGCGAGATCGCGCAGGCGGGCTCGACGATCGAGGGCGAGGTCAAGGACAGGCAGAAGTCCTGAGGCCCCGCCCACCCGCCGCCCCGCCCCGGGGCCGCTGCCCTCCATGTTCGACATCGGATTCTCCGAGCTCCTCCTGATCGGGGTGGTCGCCCTCGTGGTGATCGGCCCGGAACGGCTCCCGCGCGTCGCGCGCACCCTGGGCCACCTCTTCGGCCGGCTGCAGCGCTACGTCGCGCAGGTGAAGTCCGACATCAACCGGGAGATGGACCTCTCGGAGCTCAACCGCATGAAGTCGGAATTCGAGGGCGCCGCGCGCGGGTTCCAGGGCGACCTGGAGGCGAAGGCGGCGGAGGCCGAGCGCGAGATCCGCGAAGTCCAGGCCTCGATCGACCGCGAGCTCGCGCCCGCGCCGGCCGCGAGCGAAGGCGCGGCCGCGGGCGCCCCCGGCGCTTCGCCGCAGCTGGAGCTCGGCATCGAGGAGCCCGAAGCGCCCGCCGCGGCGCCCGAGAAGGCAGCGCCCTGAGCGGGCGGCGCGAGCGGCGATGCCCGAAACGGCCCAGGAGACCTTCCTCTCGCACCTGATCGAGCTGCGCGAGCGGCTCGTGCGCGCCCTCGTCGCGGTGCTGCTCGCTTTCGTGCCGGCGTTCTTCTACGCCTCCGAGCTCTACGACCTGCTCGCCGCCCCCATGCTTGCCGCGCTTCCCGAGGGCTCGAAGATGATCGCCACGGGCGTCATCACGCCGTTCTTCATCCCGATGAAGATCGCGCTCATGGTCGCCTTCCTCGTGGCGCTTCCCTACCTCCTCTACCAGGCCTGGGCCTTCGTCGCCCCCGGGCTGTACGCGCACGAGAAGCGCCTCGTGCTCCCGCTGATCGTGTCGAGCACGGCGCTCTTCTTCGCGGGCATGGCCTTCTGCTACTTCTTCGTGTTCCGGATGGTGTTCGGCTTCATCTCGAGCTTCGCGCCCAAGTCGATCTCGGTGGCCCCCGACATCGAGGCCTACTTCAACTTCGTCATCGGGATGTTCATCGCCTTCGGGGTCACTTTCGAGGTCCCGGTGGTGGTCGTGGTCCTCGCGATGACCGGGATCCTCTCGGTGGAGAAGCTGCGCGAGATCCGGCCCTACGTGATCGTGGGGGCCTTCGTGGTCGCGGCCGTCGTCACGCCCCCCGACGTGGTCTCCCAGCTGATGCTCGCCGTTCCCCTGTGCGTGCTCTACGAGCTCGGGATCTTCGTCGCGCAGTTCGTCGAGAAGCGGCCGAAGCCCGGGGCCGAGGCGGGCTCGGCGCCCGAGCCCTAGCGGCTATTCGCCGCTCGGGGGCCGGGGGCGCCTCTTGCCGACGGTGACTTCGAGCGCGACCTCCCGGTCGCCGCGCAGCACCTGGACCGGCACCTTCCTGCCGGGAGGGACTTCGGCGATGGCGTTGAGCGTGTCGCCGAGGCCGGTGACCGGCCGGCCGTTCACGCCCACGATCACGTCCCCCAGCTTGATGCCGCCCTTCTCGGCCGGGCTGCCCCGCTCGATGCCGCCCACGATCGCGCCGCGCGTGCTCCTGAGGGCGAGCGCCTCGGCGACCTCGGGGCTGATGTCGGTGACCTCGACGCCGAACCACCCGCGCGCCACCGAACCGGTCTCGATGATCTGCTCCATCACCCGCCGCGCGAGGCTCACCGGGATCGCGAACCCGATGCCCTGGTAGCTGCCCGTGCGCGAGTAGATGAGGGAGTTGATGCCGATGAGGTTGCCGTTCACGTCCACGAGCGCCCCCCCGGAGTTGCCGGGGTTGATCGCCGCGTCGGTCTGGATGAAGCTGCCGTAGGGGTTCTCGCTGCGGATCTCGCGCCCGACAGCGCTCACGATCCCCATGGTGACGGTCTGCCCGACGCTGTAGGGATCGCCGATCGCGAGCACCACGTCGCCCACCCGCGCCTGGTCCGATTGCCCGAACGTGATCGGCGTGAGCCCCGTGGCCGCGACGCGGACCACGGCGAGGTCGGTTTCCGAATCGGAGCCGACGATCTTCCCGGGCACGGTGCGCCCGTCGTGGAGGGTGACCTGGATGTCGGAAACGCCGTCCACGACATGGTGGTTGGTGAGGACATACCCCTCGCCGCTGACGATCACGCCCGAGCCCAGCGAGAGCTGCGTTTCCGGCGGGAGGGTGAACCGGTCGCCGAAGAACCGGCGGAAGGACGGATCGTCGAGCAGGGGGTTGCGCCGGCGCACCTGGCGCGTGGCGGAGATGTTCACCACGGAGGGAATCGCCTTGCGCGCCGCCTCGCTGTACGAGGTCACCGCGGGCCGGGGCGTGCCCACCGCGATGGCGGCAGGGACGGGCGCCGCCGACTCCTGCGCCGCGGCCGCGGGCGCCTGGCGCCAGAAGCGGTACTTGCTCACGCCGCTCGTGGGCGGCGTGTCCAGCGGGCTCTTCGTCCACTCGGCGAGCACGTAGCCGCCCTGGTCGTTCGGCCAGTCGTGGACGCGCGAGATGTTCGGCTGCGCACCCAGCTGGCCCCAGCGGTCCACGCGCTGG
>JBGAQP010000021.1:0-74216 GCA_044220635.1 Usitatibacteraceae bacterium | reverse complement strand
CGTGAGTGAGCCGCGGCCACCGATGATCTCGCCGAGCATCGAGGCGGCGGCACTGCCACCGGAGCGCGCGAGCGCCGCCGACGCCTCGGATGCGGCCGCCGCGTCGAGGGTGTCGGGCTGGCGAATGCGGGCGATGATCGCCGCGGCGTTGTTGCTGTCGGCCAGGAGGCCAAGGGCGAAGAAGGCGTCGGCAACGACGCCCTGGTCGCGATCGCCGAGCGCCTCGTGCAGGTCTCCGAGCGTCGCGGCGATGCGATGCGGTGCCTCGAAGAGCGCGATCGCCCAGGGCGCGGCGGCGAGCGCGGCGAGGCGCTCCTTGCGCTCGGCCCCGCGCGCGGGCAGGAAGCCCGCGAACACGACGCCGTCGGCCACGACCCCGCTCGCGCAGAGCGCGGCCGTGAGCGCGCTCGCGCCCGGGACGGGGTACACCGCGTGTCCCGCCTCGCGCGCCCGGCGCACGACAAGCGCCCCGGGGTCGCTCACCGCGGGCGTGCCCGCGTCGGTGACGAGCGCGACGCGCTTGCCCTCGGCGAGCCAGCCGAGCACGCGCTCCGCGGCCCGGCGCTCGTTGTGCGCGTGCAGGGCGTGCACCCGCGCCGCGATCCCGAAGTGCGCGAGCAGCCCCCGCGTCACGCGCGTGTCTTCCGCGGCGACCTCGTCGGCGAGCGCGAGCGTCGCGAGCGCGCGCTGCGTGATGTCGCCGAGATTCCCGATGGGGGTGGCCACCACATATAATCCGGGGGCCAACTGCGAGTCCGCCGCCCCCATGTCGCGCTTCAACGCGATCCTCCTCGTCCTCGTCTCGTTCGCCACGCCGGCATTCTCGGCCGACCCGGCGCCGGGCACAACCGCGCCGGGAGCGGACATCGACCCGGCGACGGGGCTCGCGCGCACGACGGTCGTGAGGCCCCTGGGCGGCGCGCCGGCTGCGCCGGCGGCGCCCGCGGCCGTGGCGCCGCGCGAGGCGCGCGAGCCGATCCCGGAAGGCCCGCGCCCCCACATCGCACTGATCCTGCCCACGCGCTCGCCCGCGCTCGGCCCGCTCGCCGACGCCGTGCGCCAGGGCTTCCTCGCCGCGGCGGAAGTCGCGGGGCGGGGCGCGCCGCCGGTCACGGCGATGGCCGTCGACGACGACGGCGCCGCGCTCCTCGAGGCCTGCCGGCGCGCCCAGGGGCATGGCGCGGTGCTCGTCGTGGCGGGCCTCACGCGCGACGGCGCGACAGGCGTGGCCGCGAGCGACTGCCCGCGCCAGCCCACGCTCACGCTCAACGAGCCCCAGGTGCCCGAGCCGCCCGTGAACCTCTACTCGATCTCGCTCTCGCTCGACCAGGAGGCCCGGCAGGTGGCCCTGCAGGCCGTCGCCGACGGCTGGCGCTCGGCGATCGTGATCGCCTCGCCCTCGCCGCTCGCCAGGCGCGTGCAGGAAGCGTTCGAGCGCGAATGGACGCGCGCCGCCGGCGAGGTGCGCGGGCGCGTCGTCTTCGCCGGGGGCCCCGAGCAGGCGCCGGCCGTCAAGGAGCGGATCGCGGCGATCAACGGCGACATGGTCTTCCTCGCCCTCGACCAGCCGGTGACCCTCGCCGTGCGCCCGTACATCTCCGGGATGCTCCCGATCTACGCGACCTCGATGAGCATCGACCCGCGGGCCGATGCCACGGTCAACGTGGACCTGCAGGGCATGCGTTACATGGACATGCCCTGGTTCGTGCAGCCCGACCATCCCGCCGTCATGGTGTATCCCGCGCCGCGCGTGCCGATGTCGGTCGAGCGCGAGCGCCTCTACGCCCTGGGGATCGACGCCTTCCGCATCGCCCAGGCCCTGCTGCGCGCCGACGGCACGAAGACCGCGCTCGACGGCGTCACCGGGCGCATCGCCCTCGAGGGCGGCAGCCACTTCTCCCGCACACTCACGCCCGCCGAGGTGGACAGCGGGCGCGTCGTCGCCCTCAAGGCGCCGTGAGCGCCGCTCGCCGCGCCTCGGGCCGGCGCACCCCCGCCCAGGCGGCGGGGGCGCTCGCCGAGGAGGCCGCGGCCCGCTACCTCGCCGAGCGCGGCCTCGCGATCCTCGGGCGCAACTACCGCACGCGCCTGGGCGAGGTGGACCTCGTGGCGCGCGACGGCGACACGCTGGTCTTCGTGGAGGTGCGCCTGCGCTCGAGCGAGCGCTTCGGGGGCGCGGCCGCGAGCGTGGGCCCGCGCAAGCGCGCGCGCATCGAGGCGGCCGCGCGCCACTACCTCGCGCGTCTGGCCGCGGAACCTCCCTGCCGCTTCGATGTCGTGACCTGGGACGGGCGCGAGGCCGCGTGGCTGCGCGGCGCCTTCGACGCCCGCGGGGGGTAGAATGCCGGACCAGACGCATCGCACGGAATCCCCGATGGACCTCACCACCCGCGTCCTCGCCCATTTCGAGGACGCGATCGAGCTCAAGCGCCGCATCGCCGCGACCCTCGCCCCGCAGATCGCCCGCGCGGGCGAGCGCGTCGCCGCCTGCCTCGGGGCCGGCGGCAAGGCGCTCGCCTGCGGCAACGGCGGCTCGGCCGCCGACGCCCAGCATTTCGCCGCCGAGCTCGTGGGCCGCTTCGAGCGCGAGCGGCCCGGCCTCGCGGCGATCGCGCTGTCGACCGACACCTCCACCCTCACCGCGATCGCCAACGACTACGCCTACGAGGCGGTCTTCGCGAAGCAGGTCGAGGCGCTCGGCCGCGCGGGCGACGTCCTCGTCGCCATCTCGACCTCGGGCAGCTCGCCCAACGTCGTCGCCGCGGTGAAGTCCGCGAAAGCCCGGGGCCTCGACGTGGTCGCGCTCACCGGCCGCGACGGCGGCACGATGGCCGCGCTCCTCGGCCCCGGCGACGTCCACCTCAACGTCGCCCACCCGCGCACCATGCGCATCCAGGAAGTCCACATCCTCGTGCTGCACTGCCTGTGCGACGCGATCGACAACCAGCTCTTCGGAGAACAACCGTGAACCGCAAGCTCCTCACCGCCTTCTGCCTCGCCGCCGCGCTCCCCCTGCTGCAGGGCTGCATCGGCGCGGCCGTCACCGCCACCGGCGCCGCCGTCCTCATGGCCGACGACCGCCGCACCGCGGGCGTCTACGTCGAGGACGAGAACGTCGAGTGGAAGGCGCTCGACGTCATCAGCCGCCGCCACTCGAACGCGCACGTGAACGCCACCAGCTACAACCTCAAGGTCCTGCTCACGGGCGAGGCCCCGGACGAGACCACGAAGAGGGAGATCGAGGAGAAGGTCCGCGCGATCCCCAACGTGAAGGGCGTCACCAACGAGCTCGTGGTCGCGGGCAACTCCTCGCTCACCTCGCGCGGCAACGACTCGCTCATCACCTCCAACGTGAAGTCGAGGATGATCGCCAACACGAGCATCTCGCCCAACCACGTGAAGGTGGTCACCGAGGCCGGCGTGGTCTACCTCATGGGGCTCGTCACCCAGGAGGAGGGCGACCAGGCGGTCGAGGTGACGCGCACGACGAGCGGCGTGAGCCGCGTCGTGAAGGCCTTCGAGTACATCAAGCCCTGAGGGGCTCGCGAGAGGGCCGCGTCGCCATGCTCTATCCCGACCTGTTCGCCTCCTTCGAGAAGGTCCGCTGGGACATGGGGCGCGACGTCCCGTGGGACGCGTTCGACGCCAGCCGGCTCACCGACGACCAGGCGCGCACGATCAAGATGAACGCGATCACCGAGTGGTCGGCCCTGCCCGCCACCGAGATGTTCCTGCGCGACAACCCGGGCGACAGCGACTTCGCGGCCTTCATGTCGATCTGGTTCTACGAGGAGCAGAAGCACGCCCTCGTGCTCATGGAGTACCTGCGGCGCTTCCGCCCGGAGCTCCTGCCGACGGAGTCGGAGCTGCACGCGGTGCGCTTCCCGTTCGACCCGGCGCCGGCCCTCGAGACGCTCATGCTGCACTTCTGCGGCGAGATCCGCCTCACCCAGTGGTACCGGCGCGCGGCCGACTGGCACACCGAGCCCGTCATCAAGCGCATCTACGAGATCCTCTCGGGCGACGAGGCGCGCCACGCGGGCGCCTACTTCCGCTACATGCGCCGCGCCATCGAGCGGCTCGGCGACGAGGCGAGGCTCGCCTTCGCGAAGATCGGCGTGCTCATGGCGAGCGCGGCGCGCGCGGGCAAGCCCCTGCACCCGACGAACCTGCACGTGAACCAGGCCCTCTTCCCGAACGACACCGTGCAGTCGCGGCTTCCCGACCCCGAGTGGCTCGAGCGCTGGCTCGACCAGCAGATCCGCTTCGACAAGGTGTGCGAGAACAAGGTCGTGCAGTCGATCCTCGCCAAGCTCTCCACCCTCTACGAGCGCAGCCTCGGCAGCGCCGCCGAGCTCAACCGCTTCCGCAAGGAGCTCGCGGCCGCCGCGAAGCCCGCGCCCGCCTGAAACCGGTCCCGGTGCGATAATCGCCGGGATGGTCCCCGACTTCGAGCAGAAGGTCTGCGAGCCCGCGGCATTCGCGGCGCGCGCGGCCGCGCTCCCGCGCCCGCTCGCCTTCACCAACGGCGTCTTCGACATCCTGCACCGCGGGCACGTCACCTACCTCGCCGAGGCGCGCGCCCTCGGCGCCTCGCTCGTGGTCGCGCTCAACTCCGACGCGTCCGTGCGCCGCCTCGGCAAGGGCGGCGACCGCCCGGTGAACGCGCTCGCCGACCGCCTCGCGGTCGTCGCCGCCCTCGCCTCGGTCTCGCTCGTCACCTGGTTCGAGGAGGACACGCCGATCGCACGCATCCTCGAGAGCCGGCCCGAGCGCCTCGTGAAGGGCGGCGACTGGCCGGTGGCGAGGATCGTCGGCGCCGCCGAGGTGGCGGCCTGGGGCGGCACGGTCCACTCCATCCCGTTCCGGCACGAGCGCTCGACGAGCGCGCTCCTCGCGCGGATCCGCTCGTGAGCGGGCTCGCCGCGCGCCTCGCCGCGATCGTCGGCGACCGCGGGGTCGTCACCGACCCCTCGGCCCTCGAGCCCCACCAGACGGACTGGCGCGGCCAGTACCACGGGCGCGCGGCCCTCCTCGTGAAGCCCGCGAGCACGGAGGAAGTCTCCCGCGTCGTGCAGCTGCTCGCCGCCGAGCGCGTGGGCATCGTGCCGCAGGGCGGCAACACGAGCCTGTGCGGGGCCTCGGTTCCCGACGCCTCGGGCCGCCAGGTCGTCGTGAACCTCGCGCGCATGAACCGCGTGCGCGAGGTCGACGCCGCCAACAACGCGATGACGGTCGAGGCGGGCTGCGTGCTCGCCGAGATCCAGCGCGTGGCCTCCGGGCACGACCGCCTCTTCCCGCTGTCGCTCGGCGCCGAGGGCAGCTGCCAGATCGGCGGCAACCTCTCGACCAACGCCGGCGGCACCGGGGTGCTGCGCTACGGCAACGCGCGCGAGCTCGTCCTCGGGCTCGAGGTGGTGCTCGCCGACGGGCGCGTGTGGGAGGGCCTCAAGGGGCTTCGCAAGGACAACACCGGCTACGACCTCAAGCAGCTCTTCATCGGCGCCGAGGGCACGCTCGGGATCATCACCGCGGCGGTGCTCAAGCTCTTCGCGAAGCCGGGCGCGGTCGCCACGGCCTGGGTCGCCGTGCCCGGGCCCGGGGCCGCGGTCGCGCTGCTCGCGAGGCTGCGCGCGGCCTGCGGCGAGCGCGTCACCGGCTTCGAGCTGGTCTCGCGAATATGCCTCGACCTCGTCCTCGCCCACATCCCCGGCCTGCGCGACCCGCTGCCCGAGCCCCACGAGTGGTCGGTGCTCGTGGAGCTCAGCGATTGCGGAAGCCCGGAAGCCCTGCGCGCGCTCCTCGAGGAGGCGCTCGCCGGGGCGATGGACGCGGGCCTCGCGAAGGACGCGGCGATCGCCGCGAGCCAGGCGCAGAGGAAGGCCCTGTGGGACCTGCGCGAGAACATCGCCGAGGCGCAGAAGCTCGACGGCCCGTCGATCAAGCACGACGTCTCGGTGCCCGTGAGCCGCGTGCCCGAGCTGATCGGGCGCGCGGGCGAGCGGCTGCGCGCCGAGTTCCCCGACATCCGCATCGTCGCCTTCGGGCACGTGGGCGACGGCAACATCCACTACAACTGCTCGAAGGCGAAGCGCCAGGACGCCGAGGCCTTCTTCGCCCAGGCGGGCGCCGTGAACCGCGTCGTCTACGACGTCATCGACGCCCTCGGCGGCTCGATCAGCGCCGAGCACGGCCTGGGCGTGCTCAAGCGCGAGGAGATCCGGCGCCACAAGTCCGCCCTCGAGCTCGACCTCATGCGCGCGGTGAAGCGCACCCTCGATCCCCACGGCATCATGAACCCCGGCAAGGTGCTCTGACCATGTCCAGCCCGACCCCCGACCAGGACCAGGTTTTCCACGAGCTGGTCGCGCGCTTCATCACGCTCGCCAACGAGCTGAACGCGAACCACCACCGCTCGCGGATCAGCGCGGCGCTGCTCTCGGCGGCCGCGCGCTACAACGCCTTCACCTGGATGCACCGCGAGATCGACCCGGGGCAGGCGCCCGAGGCGGCGGCGGAATTCTTCGCCTCCCACTACAAGGCGATGTTCCGCGACAACCTGCGCTACCTCGAGTCGCTCGCCGCGAGGAAGTAGCGCCGGCCCCCCCGGCCCGGTCACTTCGCGGCGCGCAGCGCCGCGGGCTCGGCCTTCGCGCGGGGCGGCACCTCGGCCCAGCGCTGCGCCTGCAATCGCACCACGTCGGAGAGCGACTTGGTCTGCGCGAAGCGCTCGCGCAGCCACCCGGCGTCGTTCGCGCCCGCCTCGGCCTGGCGGCCGATGCGCCGCAGCGCCTCGGCCGTGCCGAGCGCCTCGCCCTCCCACTGGATGCGGTAGAGGGTGGCGAGCAGGTCCTCGCGCAGGCGGATGTGGGTGTGCGCCTGGGCGTCGGCGAGCATCGCCTCGAACCCGAAGCGGCAGGCCTGGAAGCGGTTGTAGCCGTACACGCGGTAGTGGGGCGCGATGGGGTCGCGCCGGCGCTCGCGCAGCAGGTCCGCCGCGAGGGTCTGCGCGTAGGCCGCGAGGTCGGCCGCCGCCTCGACCGTGAGCGGCGTGTCGCAGATCCGGATCTCGATCGTGCCGTACTCGGGCTTGGGCCGGATGTCCCAGTAGAAGTCCTTCATGCTCGAGACGATCCCGTAGCCCGCCATCTCGTCGAAGTAGGCGTTGAACTCCGCCCAGTCGGCCGCGGGCGGCATGTGGCCCGCGAGCGGGAACGCGGAGACCGCGTGCAGCCGCGAGGTCTCGAAGGAGGTGTCCTCGCCCTGGGCGAAGGGCGAGGCCGCGGAGAGCGCGATGAAGTGCGGGATGTAGCGCGCCATGCGGTGCGTGAGGTAGACCGCGTCGTCGCCGCCCTCGACCCCGATGTGGATGTGCTGCCCGAAGACCGTGAACTGCTTGGCGAGGTAGCCGTAGAGCGCCGAGACCTTCATGAAGCGCTCGGTGGGGAAGATGCGCCGCTCGCTCCAGCGGTGGAAGGGGTGGGCGCCGCCGCCGGCGACCGCGAGGTTGAGGCGGCCGGCCTCCGCCACGATCGCGTCGCGCGTGCGCGCGAGCTCGGCGGCGAGCTCCCCGTGGCGCGTGTGCACGCCGGAGTTCACCTCGATCATGCTCTCGGTGATCTCGGGCTTCACCTCCCCGTCGTGGGGCACCCGGGCCAGGCGCGCGAGGAGGTCGGGCGCGCCGCGGCTGAGGTCGTAGTCGCGGGTGTTGAGGACCATCAGCTCCAGCTCCACGCCGAAGGTGAGGGCCTGGGAGGACTTGAACTCGAGGGGCATCGGGTCTCCTTTCAGGCCTTGGCCGGCGCGCTCGCCGCGCTCGGCTCGGGCTCGGTCTCGCCCGCGAAGCGCAATCCCCACTGGACCGCCACGGGACCGGCGAGCTCCATGAGGATCACCGCGGCGAGCACCACGGCGGCGAGCTGGTCCCCGAACTGCGGGAAGATCTTGGCGACGTCGTGCTGCAGCATGAGCGCGAGGGTCGACATCGGCAGGAGCGCGGCGCCCAGGCCCACGGCCTGGCGCGGCCTCAGGCCCCCGACGAGGGCGAAGCCGAGCACGCCCACGAACTTGCCCGCGGCCCGCGCCGCCACGAAGGCCACGGCCGCCCAGCCCGCGGTCTCGAAGGCCGACAGCGGCAGGCTCGCGCCCGTGATCACGAAGAGCACGATGTAGAAGAGCCGGCTCGCGCGCCCGAGCTCGACGTTCATCAGGTCGTGGCGCCGCTCGGTGTTGCGCGCGAAGAGGCCGAAGGCGAGGAGCGCCAGGATCACCGAGAGCTTGAGGGCGCTCGCCACGCCCACGGCGCCCACGACGAGCCCGACGATGAGCGTGAAGTGCAGCTCCGGCGACTTCTCGACGCCGCGCGCGAGCACGCGCGCGAAGGTGGCGATCGCGCCGCCGAGCGCGAGCGAGCCCGCGAACAGGTAGAGCGGGTGCAGGAACGCCGTGTCGAGGTCGAAGCGCACCTCGTAGTGGGCGCTCGCGAGCAGGATCGTGACGAGGATCGAGGCGACGAGGCTGTTGAGCGCGACGAGGTTGAGCGCGCGCTCGGTCACCTGGCCTTCCGATTTCGTGTCCTGCGCGACGAGCAGCACGACCGCGGGGGCGGTGGCCATGGCGATCGCCGCGGCGAGGCCCGCCTGCACCGCGGGGAAGTCGAGCCAGGCGAGCGCGGCGAACACGAGCCCGAAGGCGGCGAAGCTCTCGGCGAGCCCCGAGGCGGCGAGCGTCCAGTCGCGCTTCATCCAGTCGAGGTCCATGCGCCGGCCGAGGTCGAAGAGCACGAGCCCCAGGGCGATGTCGACGAAGATGCGCGCCTCCTCGATGAGGGGCGAGAGGTTCATGGCCCCCGCGACCGGGGCGATGACGAAGCCGACGATCACGTAGCCGATGATGCGCGGCAGCCTCAGGCTCCTCGCGGCCTCGCCGCCGAGCATGCCGGCGACGAGGAGCACGCCGAAGAGCAGCGGGTAGCTCAGCTCCAGCGGAAGCGAGGGCAGGAAGCTGAAGTTCATGGGTCGGTCCTCCCGGTTTCTGGAAACGGCGTGGCGCGGAGGGATCGGCGGCGCGTCCCCTGGGGCGGGGATCTTGGCTTGCAAAACAGTAGAATAGCGCCAATGCTCCTCCGACAGGCCCCGTGAAGAAAAGTTTCTTCCAGAACGCGATCGCCCTGGTCTACGACTTCGACGGGACGCTCTCGCCGCAGCCCATGCAGGAGTACACGGTGCTGCCCAAGATCGGGGTGGAGCCCGCGGCCTTCTGGGCGCTCGTGAACCGCGAGGCGCGCGAGACCCAGTCCGACCCCATGCTCGTCTACATGCGCCACATCCTCGAGTCCCTCGAGCGCGAGCGCGTCGACGTGAAGCGCGAGGACTTCGCGGTGATGGCGAAGGCGATCCAGTACTTCCCGGGCGTGGCCACCTGGTTCGCGCGGGTGAACGGGTACGTGCGCAGGAAGAGCGGCGCTCGCGCGAAGCTCCACCACTACCTCATCTCCGCGGGGCAGAAGGAGATCCTCGACGGCGCCTCGATCCGGCGCCACTTCCGCCGGATCTACGCCTCCGAGTACCACTTCAACCACCACGGGGTCGCGACCTTCCCCAAGCTCCTCGTCACCGACACGCTCAAGACCCAGTTCCTCTTCCGCATCAACAAGGGCAAGGAGTCGGTGACCGAATCGATCAACGAGCACATGCCCGAGGCCGACCGCCCGATCCCGTTCGCGAACATGATCTACCTGGGCGACGGCATGACCGACGTGCCCTCGATGGCGCTCACCAAGAAGAACGGCGGCCACACGGTGGCGGTCTTCGACCCGCACGACGCCCGCGGGCGCGCCACCTGCGTGAAGCTGCTCGACGCGGGCCGCGTCGACTTCGTCGCCGAGGCCGACTACCGCCCGGCGAGCAAGCTCTCGCGGCGCGTGCGGCTGCTGCTCGACGCGATCATCGCCGACATCGCCTACCGCCGCGAGGCCTTCGAGAGCCGCGACGAGCTGCGCGGCCGGCCATGAGCGCCCTCACCTTCCAGGCGCTGCGCCGGCTCGCCGACGGGCGCTTCCACTCCGGCGTCGACGTCGCGCGCGCGCTCGGCCGCTCGCGCGCCACGCTCTCGGAGGCGCTCAAGATCGCCCCGGCGCTCGGCGTGGAGCTCTTCAGCGTGCGCGGCAAGGGCTACCGGCTCGCCGAGCCCATCGAATTCCTCGACCCCGCCGAGGTCGCCCGGTCGATGGGAGAGGCGGCCGCGCGCGTGCGCGTGGAGGTGGCCGACGAGGTCGACTCCACGAACACGCGGCTGCTCGCGCGCGCCGCCGCGGGCGAGCCCTCGGGGAGCTGCCTCGCGGCCGAGTGGCAGAGCGCGGGCCGCGGCCGCAGGGGCCGCTCCTGGGTCGCGAGCCTGGGCGGCAGCCTCACCTTCTCGCTGCTCTGGCGCTTCGAGCGCGGCGCGGGCCACCTCGCGGGCCTGTCGCTCGCCGCGGGCGTGGCGGTCGCGCGCGCGCTCTCGGCCTGCGGCGTGGCGGGCGTGCGCGTGAAATGGCCCAACGACGTCGTGGTCGATTTCCGCAAGCTCGCCGGCATCCTCGTCGAGACGAGCGGCGATCTGCAGGGCCCGAGCGTGGCGGTGATCGGCATCGGCGTGAACTACCGCCTGGGGGACGCGGCGCTCGGGCGCATCGACCAGCCCGTGAGCGACGTCGCGCGCGCGGCCCCGGTGACGCCCTCGCGCAACGTCGTGCTCGGGCGCGCGCTCGCCGAGCTCGTCGCCGTGCTCGACGCCTTCGAGCGCGAGGGCTTCGCGAGCGTGCGCCCGGAGTGGCGCGCCCTGCACGCCTACCAGGGGCGCCGCGTGCGCGTCATCCCCTCGCAGGGTGCCGCCTACGACGCGCAGGTCCTCGACGTCGCCGAGGACGGCACCCTCGTGGTGTCCGCCGCGGGCCTCGCCCGGCACCTCGCCTCCGCGGAGATCTCCCTGCGATGACGGCGGCGCGAACCCCGGGGTCGGGCGCGCTGATCCTCGCGATCGACGCGGGCAACACGCGCGTCAAGTGGGGACTTCGCGACGGCGGTGAGTGGCTCCGGCGCGGCGCCGTGGCGACGGGGGCCGTGGAGGCGATCGCCGGGGACTGGGGCGCGCTGCCCGGCCCCGCGCGCGCGATCGCCTCGAACGTGGCGGGCGAAGGCGTGCGCACGGCGCTCGAGCGGGCCTGCGGCGCGCGCGGGATCGCGCTTCGCTTCATCGCCTCGGAAGCCTCGCGCCTCGGCGTGGTGAACGGCTACCGCGACCCGGGCCAGCTCGGGCCCGACCGCTGGGCGGGGCTCGTGGCCGCGCACCTCTGCGGCCCGGGAAACCAGCTCGTGGTGAACGCGGGCACGGCCCTCACGATCGACGCGCTCGATGCGCTCGGGCGTTTCCGCGGCGGCCTGATCGTGCCCGGGCCCGCGCTCATGCGCCGCTCGCTCGAGGGCGGGACCGCGGGGCTGCGGCTCACCGAGGGGCGGTTCGAGGCCTTTCCCGCGACGACGCCCGACGCGATCACGAGCGGGGCGATCCAGGCCTGCGTCGGGGCGATCGAGCGCATGCGCGCGGCCATGGCCGCGGCGGGCCTCGCGCCCGGGCGGATCCTGGTCTCGGGCGGCGCGGCGGCCGAGCTCGCGCCGCACCTTCCCTCCGGCGCCGCCTTGAACGAGAATCTGGTCCTCGACGGGCTCGTCGCCATCGCCCGCGACTCCTGAACGCGTGTCCCGACTCCTCTTCTTCCTGCTGCTCGTCGCGAACCTCGCGTTCGGCGCGCACCTGTGGCTCTCGGCTTCCGCCGGGAAGGCCGACTTCTCCGCCCGCGAGCGCAACCGCGACGAGGTGAGGATCGTGGCCGTCACGCCCCCCGTGATCGCCGCGCGCAAGGCCGAGGAGAGCCGCCGCACGGTCCAGGCCCTCGCGGGCGCCGCCTGCGTGGAATTCTCCGGCGTGGGCGGCGCCGAGATGGCGCGGGCCCGCGAGGCCTTCGCCGCCCTCAAGCTCGGCCCCCGGCTCGAGGAGCGCCGCGTCGAGGAGATCACGCGCCACTGGGTGTTCCTGCCGCCCGCGAAGGACCGGCGCGCGGCCGAGGCGGCGATCGCCCAGGTGCGCCGGCAGGGCGTGGGCGAGGTCTCGATCCGCCCCGACAACTCGATCTCGCTCGGCGTCTTCTCGACCGAGGACGCGGCGCGGCGCTTCCTCGCCACCGTCGAGAACAAGGGCGTGAAGGGCGCGCAGGTCGGGCCCTTCGCGAAGGACCTGCGCGAGCTCGCCTTCCTCGTGAAGGAGCCCGACACCGAGATGGTGGCGCGCCTCACGCTGATGCAGCGCGACTACCCGGGCGCGCAGCTGCGAGCCGTCGCCTGCCCCGGCCCCGTCCCGGAGGGCAAGGCGCCGTAGCCGCGCGGGGGGGCGCGCCTAGCGCGGGCGCGCGTGCGAGAAGCGGATGTCGCCGAAGAAGGCCTTCACGGTGGCGCCGGTGTTGTCCGAGTCGCTCATGATGCCCACGCCCTTCACCCGCGGGGGCTCCTCGCCGAAGGCGCGCCGGTAGTCCTCGCGGACGTTGCGCCGCTCGTGCAGCCACCGGCCGAGGTCGCGCTCGCCGCTCGCCGCGACGATCATCTTCACGCGCGTGGAGCGCGGGTGCGTGATGATCTCGCCCTCGGGCACGCGGTTGCCCCAGACGTACATCAGCGTCGCGTAGGGCAGGCGGTTGCCGGTGATCGCGAGCGCCAGGTCGTAGTTGATCTTCTCGTGGTCGGGGAGCGCGTCGCGCTCGCCCTCGAAGGTGACGATGACGCGAGCGGGGGAATCCTCGACGTGCTCGAGCGAGTGGTCGGCGCCATCGATGAGCTGCGGCACCTTCCAGCTCCACGAGATCCACGGGAACTCGCGCACGTCCACCGTCACCGCGTGCTGCAGCCCCGAGGCCGAGGCCTCCGCCGTGGCCTCGAGCGCGACCATGCCGTCGATCTCGACCAGGTGGTAGCGCGTCGGGCGCTTGAGGCGCATCAGGCGGTAGTTGGTCCAGCCCGGGGGCACCCCCGCGCCGACGACCGCGGTGGAGAAGGCGGCCGGATCGATGCCGTTCGCCGCGGGCGGCGCGGCGGGTGGCGCCACGGCGCAGGCCGCGACAACGAGGAGGGCCGCGGTGGCGGCCCCGTGCGCCGGGCGGAGCATGTTATCGGTTATCCTGTCGGCCATCGATTCCAGGCGCGCACAGTCTACGCCGTTTGCCCGGCGGCGCCGCACCCGTCCCATGAACCGACCCCGCCTCGCCTTCGCCGCGCTCGCCGCCTGGATCGCGTCGGGTTGTGCCGCGATCGATCCCTACAACATGATCGGGCGGCAGTCCGCGGGCGGCCTCGCCGCGCCGGTTTCCCCGGTCCCGGGGCCGGTGGCCGCGGCGCTCACCGCCGAAGAGCGCGCCCGGGCCTTCGATTTCGTCTGGACCACGATCCGCGACCGCTACTACGACGAGAAGCTCAACGGCGTCGACTGGCGCGCCGCGGGCGAGCGCTTCCGTCCCGAGGCGATGGCCGCGGCCGACGACGAGGCCTTCTGGGACGCGCTCGACCGGATGACGGGCGAGCTGCGCGACGCCCACACCCGCGTCGAGTCGCCCCGGCGCGTGGAGCTGCGCCGCCGCGACGAGGCGGTGAGCCTCGGCATCACCTTCCGCCCGATGGAAGGCCGGCTCGTGCTCACGGGCGTGCACGCCGATGCCGACGCGTGGTACGCGGGGGCGCGCCCCGGCATGGCGATCGTCGCGATCGACGGCGAGCCGGCGCTGGCGGCCTACGCGAAGCTGCTCGAGGCCACGCGCCGCGACTCCACGGAGCGCTCGCGCCACCTGCGCGCCGTGCGCCGGCTCACCGCGGGCGAGGCCGGGACCGCGGCCGTCCTCGCCTTCGAGCGCGCCGACGGCACGCGCTTCGAGGCGACGCTCAAGCGCCGGCGCATCGCGACCGCGGCGAGCGAGCACCACCGCGTGCTGCCCTCGGGGTTCGGGTACCTGCGCTTCACGCAATGGACCTACGGCATGCGCTCGCGCGTCGAGGGCGCGCTGAAGGAGCTCAAGGACACGCCGGGCCTGGTGATCGACCTGCGCGGCAACCCCGGCGGCTCGCTCGACGCCGTGAACGGCGTCCTCTCCGCCTTCTTCACCGGGAAGACCGCGATCGGCCGCAGCCTCACGCGCACCGGCAAGCCCGTCTCGGTGCTCTTCGGCGCGGTGGAGCTGATCAAGCTCCAGCAGGAGGTGAAGGGCGACAAGGAGGCCTACACGGCCCCGGTGGCCGTGCTCGTGAACGCCGCGAGCGGCAGCGGCAGCGAGTTCTTCTCGGCGGCGATGCAGGCCGTCGGGCGCGCGACCATCGTCGGCGAGCCGAGCTGCGGCTGCCTGCTGGGCTTCCTCGGCTACGCGGCGGTCCCCGGCGGCGCCGAGCTCGCCTACAGCGAGGTGGGATTCGAGATGGCCAACGGCAAGCGCATCGAGGGCGAAGGCGTGGTTCCCGACCGCCCGGTACCCCTGAGCGTCGCGGACCTGCAAGCGGGCCGCGACCGCGCGCTCGAGGAGGCCGAGTCCGTGCTGCGCGCGGCCGCCGCCGCGGCGAAGGACGCCGGCGCCGCGAAGTCCGCCCACGCCGTCGCCCGCTAGCGGGAGGCGCGCCCATTCCTTCCGTCGAATCCGCGCTCAACCCCGGCGTGCGCCCGCGCGAGGTCCTCGGCTGGGCGATGTACGACTTCGCCAACTCGGGCTACACCACGGTGGTGCTCACCGCGGTCTTCAACGCCTACTTCGTGTCGGTGGTCGCGGACCGCGCGCCCTGGGCGACCTTCGCGTGGACCGCGGCGCTCGCCGCCTCCTACGCGATGGTGATGGTCGCGGGCCCCGTGATCGGCGCCTGGGCCGACGCCCACGCGGCGAAGAAGCGCCTGCTCGCCTTCTCGACGGCGGGCTGCGTGGCGGGCACCGCCGCCCTCGCCCTCTCGGGGCCCGGCGCGGTCGCCTGGGCCATCGCGTTCGTGATCGTCTCGAACTTCGCCTTCTCGATCGGCGAGAACCTCGCGGCGGCGTTCCTGCCCGAGCTCGCGCGGCCTGCGGCGCTGGGCAAGGTCTCGGGCTGGGGATGGAGCCTGGGCTACTTCGGCGGGATCCTCTCGCTCGGGCTCGCGCTCGCCTGGGTGATGACCGCCGCCTCGCGCGGCTCGACCGCCTCCGCCGCGGTGCCCGGGACGATGCTCATCACGGCGGCGGTGTTCGCGCTCGCCTCCGCGCCCACCTTCCTCCTCCTCAGGGAGCACGCCGTCGCCTCGGGGCGCATCGGGGCGGGGGAGGCCTTCGCGCGGCTCGTCGCCACCGCCCGCGCCGCGCGCGGCTACCGCGACCTGCTGCTCGTGTTCGCCTGCGGCGTCTTCTACCAGGCGGGCGTGGCGACGGTGATCGCGCTCGCGGCGATCTACGCCGAGCAGGTGATCGGCTTCACGACGCGCGACACGATCGTGCTCATCCTGGTGGTGAACGTGACCGCGGCGATCGGCGCCTTCGCCTTCGGCTACGCGCAGGACCGCATCGGCAAGGTGGCCGCGCTCGGCTGGACGATCGCCGGCTGGATCGCGATGACGCTCTTCGCCTGGATGGCGACCTCCGCGCCCCTCTTCTGGTTCGCGGCCAACCTCGCGGGCCTGTGCATGGGCTCGAGCCAGTCGGCGGGCCGCGCGCTCGTCGCCTACTTCGCCCCGGCGGGGCGCAGCGGCGAATTCTTCGGCCTCTGGGGCTTCGCCACGCGCCTCGCCTCGATCCTCGGTCCCCTCACCTACGGCAGCGTCACCTGGCTCACCGGCGGCAACCACCGCCTCGCGATCCTGCTCACCGGGCTCTTCTTCGTCGTCGCGCTCGCGATCCTCGCGTTCGTCTCCGAGTCCCGCGGGCGGGCGGCGGTGTCATGATGGGCCCGATGAAGCTGCCCGCCGTGTTCGTCTCGCACGGGGCGCCGACGATCGCGCTCGAGGATGTCGACGCGACCCGCGCCTGGGAGGCCCTCGCCGCGAGCCTGCCGCGGCCGCGCGCGGTGCTCGCCGTCTCGGCGCACTGGGACACCGCGGCCGCGGTGGCGAGCGCCGCGCCCGCGCCCGCGACGATCCACGACTTCGCCGGGTTCCCGCGCGAGCTCTACGCGATCCGCTATCCCGCCCCCGGCGACCCGGCGCTCGCCGCGCGGGTGGCGGCGCGGCTCGCCGCGGCGGGCCTCGCCTGCGCGATCGACCCCGCCCGCGGCCTCGACCACGGCGCCTGGGTCCCGCTGATGCGCATGTATCCGCAGGCCGACGTCCCGGTCGTGCAGCTCTCGGTGCAGTCGGCGCTCGGCGCGCGCCACCACCACGCGCTCGGGCGCGCTCTCGCGCCCCTGCGCGACGAGGGCGTTCTCGTCCTCGGCTCCGGCGGAATGGTGCACAACCTGCGCGATCTCGACTGGCACGGGCGCTCCGCGCGGCCCTTTCCCTGGGCGGCCGCGTTCAACGGCTGGATCGCCGAGCGCGCCGCCTCGGGCGCGACCGCGGAGCTCCTCGACTACCGCGCCCTCGCGCCGGAAGCGCGCAGGGCGCATCCCACCGAGGAGCATTTCGTGCCCTTCTTCGTCGCGCTCGGCGCGGGCGGCGCGGGCGCGCGGCGCCTCGACCTCGGCTTCGACCTGGGCTCGCTCTCGATGGACGCCTGGCTCTTCGGCGAGGACGCCTCGCCCGCCTGAGGCGCGGCTAGCGCGCGGGCCTCGTGGCCCGTGCTTCCCATCCCGTTTATCATGGCGCCATGACGGCTCCCCCGCCCCCGAAGAACGCGCCGCGCAAGCGCACGCTCTACGAGATCCTCGGCGTCGAGCGCGACGCCAACGCGATCGACATCGGGGTCGCCTACAAGCGACGCGTGCAGGAGCTCGGCCGCGCGCCGAACCCCGATCCCAACGAGCTCGGCTTCGTCCACGACGCCTATCACATCCTGTGCATGCCCGAGGAGCGCGCGGCCTACGACGCCTCGCTGCTCACCCGCGAGGAGAAGGCCGCGGCGCAGGCCCAGTCGCCCGACCTCGTGCTCGAGCCCGAGCCCGTCGAGAAGCCGCGCCGGCCGTGGTGGATCTGGGTCGCCGCGGGGGCGGCGATCCTCGCGATCGCGATCTTCTTCGCCCTGCGGCCCGAACCCGCGCCGGAGCCGCGCGCGAAGGCCGCGCCCGAGCCCGCGCCCGCGCCTGCGCCCCCGCCCCCGCCGCAGAAGAAGAGCGCGGCGGAAATCCTCGCCGCCGTTTCACCCGGCGTGGTGCGCATCGTCTCCCACGAGATCTCGGGGCGCACGCTCGCCGCGGGCAACGGCCTGGTGACGGAACCGGGCCACGTGGTCACCCCCTGCCACGGCCTGCCCGTGGGCGGGAGCCTCGTCGTGCAGTCGGGCGCGGACTCCTTTCCGGCGAGCCTGGTCGTCGCCGACGAGACCCTCGACCTGTGCAGGCTCGGCGTCGCCGGGCTCGAGACGCGTCCCCTCGCGCTCGCCGCCGAGGAGGCGAAGGCGGACGACGCCGTGTACCTCGTCGGCAGCCTCGCGGGCGCGGCGACGGGCGTCGCCGAGGGCCGGGTGAAGCAGCTGCGCGCCTCGCCCACGGGCCGGGTGCTCGAGATCACGATGCCGGTCCCGCCGGGCGCGAGCGGCGCGGGGCTCTTCGACGCCTACGGCCGCCTCGTCGGCATCGCCACCGTGCCGCACCGCCACGGCGCGGGCGCGCACGTCGCGCTTCCCGCTTCCTGGCTGGCGCAGGTGCGGGCGCGCGCGCGGCCCGAAGCCGCGGCCCAGTAAGCCGCATGGCCCGTTCGCACTACGACCTGCTCGGCATCGGCGCCGAGGCGAGCCTCTCGGACATCGAGGCCGCGTTCCGCGACAAGCTCGCGGCGCTCAAGGAAAAGCCCGGGGGCTCCCCCGAGGCGATCGCGGCGCTGCGCGAGGCCTACCAGACGCTCGCCAATCCCGAGCGCCGCTCACAGTACGACGAGTCGCTTCCTCGGCCGGCCGCGCGCCGCGTCGCGAAGCCCGCCGCCGCGGAAGGGCCCGAGCCCGAAGGCCTGCTCGCCCGCCTCGCCGGCGCCGGCTGGGCGACATGGGCCGCCGCGATCCTCGTGGCGATCGCCGCCTTCTGGTGGTGGAAATCGCGCCCCGCGAAGCCCGTGAAGCCGCCGCCCGCCCGCGTCGTGCAGCAGAAGGTGCTCCAGCCGCCCGCCGAGGAGCCGCCCGCCGCCGAGCACGAGCCCTCCGCGCCGCAAGCGGCGCCCTCCTCCGCCGAGGCGTCCGTCGCCGCCTCGCCCGCCGCGCGGCGCTCCGCGGAAGACGTCTTCGCGCAGGTCTCCGGGAGCGTGGCCCGCGTGCAGGTCGCCGACGGCTCGGGCCGCACCGTGGGCCAGGGCAGCGCCGTGGTGATCGAGGCCGGCAAGGTGATCACGAACTGTCACGTCGCGAAGGCGGGCATTCGCCTGACGGTGAAGCTCGGCAAGGCAGTGCTGCCCGCGAAGCTGCAGGTCGCCGACGAGGAGTTCGACCTTTGCAGCCTCTCGGTCGAGGGCCTCGCCGCGCCCGCGGTCGAGCTCGGGCGCGTCTCGGCGCTGCGCACCGGGCAGCGGGTGTACGCGATCGGCGCGCCCCAGGGTCTCGAGCTCACGATCAGCGAGGGCATCGTCTCGGCGCTGCGCGAGGTCCCCAGCGGCACCGTGATCCAGACGACGGCCCCGATCTCGCCGGGCTCCTCGGGCGGCGGGCTCTTCGACGCCGACGGCAAGCTCGTGGGCGTGATGACCTTCCAGCACCGCTTCGGGCAGAACCTGAACTTCGCCGTGCCCGCGGACTGGATCCCGATGATGCGCTCGCGCACGGCCTCGCAGTCCGTCTCCGATCCCGTGGCGCGCGACTCGCGCCCGCCGCAGGAGCCGGAGGACGATTCGCCCGAGGCGCTGGTGGTGGGCAAGTGGTGGTGCTTCGGCTCGCTCTCGGGGCGCAACGGCGAGTACCGCTTCCTCGACGACGGCCGCGTGCGCCTCGACACCTCCGACGGCACGAGCCTCGCGGGCTTCTTCCGCGTGTCGGGCAAGCGCGTGCTATTCAATTTCGGCGACAACCGCACCTTCGCCTTCCAGATCGAGGAGCTCAACGCCCGGCGCATGGTGCTGCACATCGGCGTCGAGGGCCAGCGCCTCGTGTGCGAGCGGCGGTAAACCCGTGAGGTCGCTCCTCGGCGCGGCGCTGCTCGCCGCCGCGACGTCCGCGACCGCCGGGCGCCCGCTCACGACGGAGGACGCCGCGGTGCTCGAGGCGGGCGCCTGCCAGCTCGAGGCCTGGATCGACCGCAGCCGCGTGGCCACGCAGGTGAACGCGGTCCCCGCGTGCAACTTCGGCCTGGGCGTCGAGTGGCAGCTGGGCGCCCAGCGCACGCGCGAGGCGGGGCGCTCGGCGATGACCGAGGCGCTCTTCCAGGGGAAATTCGCATTCGTCTCCGTCGACGAGCATCCCTGGGGCGTGGGCCTGGTCGCCGGGGCGTTGCGCCGGGCGCAGCGCGAGACCGCGAATGGCTGGGGCGACCCCTACGCGATCGTCCCCCTGAGCTTCAGGCTCGGCGAGAGCGGGAACCTCGTGCACCTCAATCTCGGCTGGTCCCGCGATCGCGCCGAGCGCCGCAACCTCACGCTCTGGGGCATCGCGGTCGAAGTCCCCGTCGGCGAGCGCCTCGCGCTCGTCGCCGAATCCTACGGCGAGAACGCGCGCGAGCCCTGGTTGCGGGCCGGCGGCCGCTTCGCCGCGATCAAGGACCGCCTCGACTTCGACCTCACCTTCGTCGCCCGCTCGGGCGGCGCGCGCGAGGAGCGCTTCGTCTCCCTCGGTCTGCGCTACCAGACGGCGGCCTTCCTGCGCTAGTCGCGCTCAGGCGCGCTCTTCGCGCTCGGGCGTGGCGGAGATCCTGTGGATGGAGAGGTCGGCGCCGTCGAATTCCTGCTCCGCGTCGAGGCGGATGCCCACCGTCGCGCGCAGCAGCCCGTAGATCGCGAAGCCTCCCGCGAGCGCGACCACCACGCCGAGAAGCGTACCCGCGACCTGGCTCATGAGGCTCACGCCCCCCATGCCGCCGAGGGCCTTCGAGCCGAAGATCCCGCAGGCGATCCCGCCCCAGGCGCCGCACAGGCCGTGCAGCGGCCACACGCCGAGCACGTCGTCGACGCGCAGCCTCAACTGCGTGGCGTTGAACATCCAGACGAAGAGCGCCCCGGCCACGCCGCCGGTCACGAGCGCGCCCACCGGGTGCATCACGTCGGAGCCCGCGCAGATCGCCACCAGTCCCGCGAGGGGGCCGTTGTGGACGAAGCCCGGGTCGTTGCGCCCGGCGACGAGCCCGGCGATCGTGCCCCCCGCCATCGCCATGAGCGAGTTGGCCGCGACCAGCCCCGTGAGCTTGTCGATCGTCTGGGCGCTCATCACGTTGAAGCCGAACCAGCCCACGGAGAGCACCCAGGCGCCGAGAGCGAGGAACGGGATGTTCGACGGGGGGTAGGCGTTCAGCCGCCCGTCCTTCGTGTAGCGACCGGCGCGCGGCCCGAGCAGGATCACCGCCGCGAGCGCCACCCACCCGCCCATCGTGTGCACGACCACGGAGCCGGCGAAGTCGTGGAACTCCGCGCCGAAGGCCTGCTTGAGCGCGGCCTGGATCCCGTAGGCCTGGTTCCAGGCGATGCCCTCGAAGAACGGGTAGAGCAGGCCCACGATCGCGAAGGTCGCCGCGACCTGCGGGTTGAAGCGCGCGCGCTCCGCGATCCCGCCCGAGACGATCGCCGGCACCGCCGCCGCGAAGGTGAGCAGGAAGAAGAACTTCACGAGCTCGTAGCCGCCCTTCTGGGCGAGCGTCTCGGCGCCGGCGAGGAAGTTCGCCCCGTAGGCCACCGTGTAGCCGACGAAGAAGTAGGCGATCGTGGACACGGAGAAATCCACGAGGATCTTCATCAGCGCGTTCACCTGGCTCTTGCGCCGCACGGTGCCGAGCTCGAGGAACGCGAAGCCCGCGTGCATCGCGAGCACCATGATCGCGCCGAGCAGGACGAACAGGACGTCGGCGCTGGTCTTCAACGCTTCCATGGAACCTCCCCCGGGTCGGATGCGGGGCCGCCCTTGTCGGCGGGCGGTTTCCCCGCGCAGAGGTTAACCGAATTCCCGGCGCGATGCTCCGGGGCCGGGCCTTGACCGAGGGCAAGATGCGCCGCCCCGGGGCGCCGACAATGGGCCCATGGGCGCCCTCGGGCCGAAAGGGTTGGTTGCGTTCCTGCTGATCGCGGCGGCGGCGGGCGCGCGCGGCGCGGCTCCCCCCGAGTTCACGCCGCTCGAGAAGCGCTGGATCGCCGAGCACCCGGTCGTCGCCTACGGCTCCAACCCGAACGCGGTCCCCTACTCCTTCGAGGAGCTCGGGGTCCACCGCGGCATGGACGCGGACCTCATGGCCCTGCTGGGCGCGAGGACCGGCATCCGTTTCGCGCACCGTCCGGGACTCGCGTGGCCCGAAGTCTTCGCGAGGGCGCGCCGCGGCGAGATCCCCGTGGTCGCCACCCTCGCCGAGACCCCGGGACGCGCCGACGACTTCATCTTCACCGAACCGGTGATGGAGCTGCGCTTCGGGATCTTCACGCGCGTGCGCGCGCCGTACGTGGAAACGCTCGCCGACCTGGCGGGGCTGCGGGTCGCCCTGCCGCGCGACACCTTCATCGACGAGCGGATCGCGCGCGAGCATCCCGCGATCGTTCGCGTGCCCGTCGGCCGCGTGACCGAGGGCGCGATGATGGTCTCGCTGGGCGAGGTCGACGCGCTGGTGGCCTCCCTCGGGGGCGCCTCCCACGCCGTGCGCGAGCGCGGCGTCTCGAACCTGCGCATGCAGGCGACGCTCCCGGAGCTGCAGCGCTTCGCGATCGGCGTGCACAGGAACGAGCCGGTCCTGCACGCGATCCTCGACAAGGCGCTCGCGGGCATCACCCCCGCTGAGATGCGCGCAATCCGCGAGCGCTGGATCGAGATCCCGGGGCCGGGCTACACGCGCGACGAGGTGCTGCGCATCGCCGCCATCGCGGCGGCCATCGCGTTCATGTTCGCCGCGGTGATCGTCACCTTCCTCTACCGGCGCCTGCGCTGGCAATACAAGCGGCTCGAGGAAGCCGAGGGCCAGCTCAAGCGCCAGGCGACGATCGACGACCTGAGCGGGCTGGGCAATCGCAGGGCCTACACCGCGACGCTCGAGGTCGAGCTCGCCCGCGCCTCGCGCCAGTCGACCGCGCTCACCCTGGTCGAGATCGACATCGACCACTTCAAGGCGGTGAACGACCGCTTCGGGCACGAGGTGGGCGACGAGGCGATCCACGAGATCGCCGACACGATCCGCAGCGAGCTGCGGCTCAACGACCAGGCCTTCCGGATCGGCGGCGAGGAGTTCGTGGTCCTCCTGCCCGACACGGATGCCGAAAGCGCCCCGCTGGTCGCCGAGCGCATCCGCCGCAGCATCGCGGAGATCGCCACGCTGCCCGCGAAGGTCACCGCGAGCCTCGGCGTCGCGGTCCTGCCCGCGGGTGCGCCGGGGGACGCCGACCGGCTCTTCTCGCTCGCCGACGCCGCGCTCTACCGCGCGAAGGCCGACGGGCGCAACTGCGTGCGCTTCGCCCCGCAATCGGCGGCGGTCCCCGCCGGATCGCCGTGAATCCGCTCCCCCTTCGGGAAGGAGGTCCCATGAACGCGCTGACGAAATGCCTGGCCCTTGCGCTCCTCGCCCTGGCGACCTCGGCCGGGGCCCAGATGCCGAAAGGCGAGTACCTCGACGGCAAGGGCTCCAAGGTCGCGGTGGTCCTCGCCCACGGCCAGGGGCTCGACCCCGACGCCTTCGTGGTCGGTCCGCTGCGCCGGGCCATTCATGCCGAGCTCGGCTTCCACACGCTCTCCCTGAGCATGCCGACGCTCCCGGGGGCGCGATCGCCCGAGCGCTTCGAGGAGTACGCGTCGACGTTTCCCGAGGCCTACGCCCGCATCCAGGCCGCGATCGACTTCCTGCGCCGCGACAAGGGCGTGGAGCGGATCTACCTGATGGGCCACAGCATGGGCGGGCGCATGGTCAGCGGTTTTCTCGCCAACACGCCCGACGCCCCCGTCGCCGGCCTCATCGGCGTCGGCCTGCTCGCCGGCGGCAAGGAGCCGCTCAACACGAACCTGAACCTGCGCAAGGTCAAGGTGCCGGTCATCGACATCTACGCGGAGAACGACCGCGACGCCAAGGCGGCGGAATTCCGCAGGCCGCTCGTGTCGGATCGCTTCGTCCAGGTCCCCGTCCCCGGAGCCACCCACGACTACCGCGGCTACGAGAAGGTCGTCGCGGACGCCGTCAATGGATGGCTGCGCAAGCAGGAAGCCCGGTAGGGCCGGGATCGCTCGTCTCCTCGCCGGCGCGTCGCGGATCACGCGCCGCGCAGGCCCTGCGCTCCCGACGCGGGGAAGGGAGCGCGGCGCGTTTCCCGGCCCTCGGCGTCGCGATGGACGAGCTCGCCCGTGGCGAAGTCGTATTCCGGATGGCGCGGGTCGCCCCACTGGTCGAGCGCGTAGACGAGGAACGGCGGGAAGAGGCCGATGGAAGGCCGGTCCCGGCGCAGGGCGAAGACGAACTCCGGCTGGCTCTGGAGCAGGCGCCCGTGGTGGCAGTACTTCACCCAGGCGTGGTCGCCCGCGACGACGATGTTCCAGAACGGCGGCGTCTCGTAGAGCTTGAGCGTCACCTTGCGCCCGGCGGCGGCGAGCGCGCGCAGGCAGGCGATGCTCGCCTCGGTCTCGCGGCGGTAGGCCTCGCGCGCGCGCTCCGGGTCCTCGAGGGAGCGGATGCGCGCGGCCGCGCCCTCGCTCTCGGGGTTGAGGAGCATCACGCGGGTCTCGTAGCACTGCGCCACCGTGTCGCGGAAGGGCGCGCCCTCGGCGGCGAACACCTCGTAGCCGGTCACGGAGACGATCAGCGCGTCGCGCGCGGCCTGCGCGGCGGGCAGTCGCGGGCGGCGCGAGGAGGCGCGCGCGCCCTCGCGCACGTGCACCAGGGAAGCGACGCGGTTCATGCGCATGATCCGCAGGCCCTCCCAGGCGACGCGCCCGAGGTTGAGGAGCAGCACGAGCGCGGCGGCCACCGCGAGCTCCGTGGCGAGCAGGAGCTGCGAATCGGCGACGACGCGCGGCCACCACTCGTAGAGCACGAAGCGCGCGATGCGCGGCAGCGAGAAGGCCACGCCGATCGCGAGGACGGAGATCGCGGCGTGGAAGACGACCTGATGGAGCGCGTGGGCCGCGGAGTGGCGGCCGGGGAGGGAGAACTGCATGGCGGGAATCCGGAGCGGCGAACGCGAAGTCTGACTCCGGGAGGTCGCGCGGAGTTCCGCGCGCGGCTGTCGCCGATCGGCAACAGGCGGAAGGGTTCAGGCGACGTCGACGGTCGCCATCATCCCCGCGTCCTCGTGCTCGAGGATGTGGCAGTGCAGGAGCCGGCGCCCCGGCATCGCCTGCACGGCCTTGAAGCGCACGGTCTCTCCGGCGGCGACGTTCACCGTGTCCTTCCAGGCGCGCGGCGGCAGGGGCAGGGCGCGGCCCGAGCGCTCGCGCGCGACCACCTGGAACTGCGTGCCGTGCAGATGCATCGGGTGGTCCATCGCCGTGAGGTTGGCGATCTCCCAGAGCTCGACCGCGCCCGCGCGGCTCGCGAAGTCCGTGCGCATCGCATCGAACGACCGGCCATTGATCGCGAAGCCCATGCCCATCGCGCCCATTCCCGTTCCCATGCCCCGCGTGAGCACGGCCCGCTGCGTCGCGACGGGCTCGCCGAGCTCGCCGATCTCGCGCAGGTGCTCCGGCGCCACCCAGGGCACGGCCGCGCCTTCCCGGTACTCGAGCGTGGCGAGGGCGACCGGGACGGAAGCCCCGGGGCCCATCATTCCCGTCATCGCCGCCGCGCCGCGGTCATAGGCGAGCGCGTAGAGCGTCTCGCGGACGGTGCCGTCGGCGCGCCCGGTGACGAGAAGCTCCACGCGCTCGGCGGGCGCGAGAAGGATCTCCGCGAGCCCCGCGACCGGGCGCTCGACGAGCCCGCCGTCGGTGCCCACGAGCGTGAACGGGTTGCCCGGGATCGCGAGCCGCAGGTAGCGCGCGTTGGTCGCGTTGAGCACGCGCCAGCGCTGGGTCTCGCCCGGCGCGATCGCGACGAGCGGGCGTTTCGCCCCGTTCACGAGCAGGTGCCCGCCCTCGCGCCCGGCGAGGAAATCCATCGGCGTGTTCGCGGCGATGGCGCCCGTCGCGTCGAGGCCGAGGTCGGTCACGACGAGAGCGCGCTCCGCGAGCGCGGACAGCGGATCGGCGCGCGCGCGCACGACGAGCAGGCCCGCGAGCCCGCGGAAGACCTGCTCGTGGGTCACGCGATGCGGGTGCGGGTGGTACCAGTAGGTCCCCGCGCAGCCCTCGGGGATCGTGAACTCGTAGGTCCGCGACGCGCCGCTCGCCACCGGATCCATGGGATTGCCGTCCTGCCCGGCGGGGATCGCGAGGCCGTGCCAGTGGATCGTGGAGTCCTGGCCGGGAAGGCGGTTGTCGAACCGGATGCGCACGCGGCTGCCTTCGGCCACCTCGATCAGGGGGCCGGGCGAGGCGCCGTTGTAGGACCAGAATTCCGGCGCGAGCCCGGGGCCCAGCGCGATGCGTTGCGGCGCGGCGGCGAGCGTGGCCTCGAACAGGCCCGGCTCCGTGGCGGTGTTCGCGAGGCGCGCGAGATCGCGCAGGGCGGCGCCCTCGGGCAGAGAGGCGCCCACAGCCGCCGGAGGGTTCGCCGGCCCCATCATCGGCGGCCCGCCCCCGTCGCTTCCCCCGCAGCCCCCCAGCCACCCCAGGGAGCCGAGGCTCCCGGCGACGAGGAATCCGCGACGGTCCATGGAACATCCTCCGGGACAAGTCGTCCCGATTGCCATTCTCGCGCGGCATCCGTGCCGCCCGTTGACCGCAGTCAAGCCCGGGTCATGCCTCCTTTCGGACACTGAAACCTGCGTTTCAGCCGATCGAAGGGCGCCCGACCCCTTTATGCTGGTGACCATGGACCGGCGGATCATCCGACCCGCGACCGCGGCACTCGTGGCGCTCGCGCTGCCCGCGGCGGCTCAACCCGAGGGGCTCGAGCTCGCCGCGCGGGCCCTGGAGCGCGCGGCGCAGCTCGCCGGCCCCGACGCGGCGCCGGCGGAGCCGGCCGCGCCCCCCAACCTCGCCCTGCGCAACACCGCGCTCCTGGGCACGGCGGCGGCGCTCATCGCCGCCTACGGCTTCGAGAACTGGTGGCAGGACGGATTCGGCGGCGGCTTCAAGACGGAAAGCGAGGGCTGGTTCGGCGCGGACACGAAGTACGGCGGCGCGGACAAGCTCGGGCACCTCTACGGCAACTACGTCGGCGTGCGCCTGCTCACGCCGCTCTTCGAGGCGCTGGGCAACGGCCGAGAGAGCTCGGTGAGCCTCGCCAGCTGGTCGACCTTCATCGCCTACTCCGCCGTCGAGGTGATCGACGGCTACTCGAACGCGTGGAAGTTCAGCCGCGAGGACTTCGTCGCGAACACGGCGGGCGTGCTGCTCGGCTACGCGATGGAGGCGAACCCGCGCCTCGACGAGATCCTCGACTTCCGCCTCGCCTATCGCCAGTCGGCGGAATCCTCGCACTGGGACGCGTTCGGCGACTACTCGGGGCAACGCTACTTCGTGGTGGCGAAGGCCGATGCCTTCGAGGCGCTGCGCGCCCATCCCGTCACGCGCTACCTCGAGCTCTCGGTGGGCTACGGCACCACCGGCTACTCGCCTCCCGCCGGCATCGAGTCGACTCCGAAGCGGACGTGGTACGTCGGCCTCGGCCTGAACCTCTCACGCCTGCTGGCCGACGGTTTCTATGGGGGGGCGCGCAAGTCCACGCCATTCCAGAAAGCCGCGGACGTCGCCTTCGACTTCGTGCAGTTCCCGACCTACGCCGCCACGAGCAAGGACATCCCCTAGAAAATGGGGACAGTCCCCATTTATCGTTTGTAACAATCGGCTCAGAAGGAGATTGTTACAGGCAACAAATGGGGACTGTCCCCATTTTCTAGAGGGGTTGGCGCACGACGGACTCGGTGCCCGTGCGGCCGTCGATCGCGTACTCGAGGACCGCGGTGTCCGCGCCCGTGAAGCGCAACGTGAGCGAGCCCGCGGCCTCCACCTCGAGCGCGGCGGCGTCGTACGCGGCCCAGGGTGCGCCCGTCGTGCGGTAGGCCTTGCCGGTCCAGGTCGCGCCGTCCTTCCACGAGCCCGCGGGCGCGACGTACCAGGTCGGGCTGCCCGCCGCGTCGTAGGTGAACCAGACGACGAAGAGTGCGTCGTAGCGCTGCACGACGGACACGCCGAAGCCGGTGCGCGCGGGACCGCCGTAATACAGGCCCGTGCGCGGGGGCATGGGGTCGGCCACGGGCGGTCCGATCGGCTGGCGCACGAGGTTCTTGCGCGCCGCAACGCCGCCCGAGAGCGTGAAGTCGAGCGTGGCCCGCTCGCTGTCGAGGAAGCTCAAGGTCGCCTGCCCCACGGTCGTCACCTGGAAGCGGGAAGGATCGTAGGCGTAGAAGGGCGAGCCGGTCGCCGAGTGGAGCGGCCCCGAGACCCGCGTGCGCGCGGCATCGAGCGCAGCGTTGAGCACCGACCACACGGGGCGCCCCGCGCCGTCGTAGTGGAAGAACGCGGCGAAGATCCGCTCGCCGTGCTGGAAGACGCTCCCGCCCCAGCCGTTTTCCGCGGGGCCGGCCCACCATTGGTCCTGGTAGGTCGTCACGGCGTCCATGTAGGCCATGCCGCCGAAAAGCGAGACGGAATCGTTCACCGTGAGGTCGTCGTCGCCCTCGGCGCCGTCGCGGACCGCGAACGTGACCGCCGTGCCGGCGACGGTGACCGGCATCCCGTGCCAGTGGGGCTGGGGATTCGCCTTCGTCGGTCCGTAGCGCCAGAAGGCGGAGCCCGCGGGCGGCGCCTGTGGAAGCAGCAGCGTGAAACCGAGGTCCTGGGTCGAGCCGCAGCGCGTGGCGCGGGCCCGCACGAGGCCGTGGGGGAAGCGCAGGCCCACGGGCGGCGCGGGGATCGCCTCCTCGCCCAGGGCGAGCAGGCGCGAATCCGCGAAGCCGCAGCTGAGGATCTCCGATCCGTGCATCAGCACCACCGGCCCCGAGCCCGTGGGCGACTGCCCCGCGAGCGTGCGCGCCGGGCCCGGGTTGCCGGTTCCGGTCGCGCCGTGGGTCACGCCCACGGTGGCCTCGGCGGGGCCGTGGCGCGCGACGATCGTGTAGAAGCCGATGTGCTCGTTGCCGCGGGCGTTCACCGTCACGGTGCTCGTGATCGGGTCCGCGGGGCCGCTGTAGCGGTCGAGGCGCGCCGCGGCCGCGAACTGCGGCCGGACCTCGAAGTCGACCGGCAGGCCCGGGAGCGCTACGCCGCCCGCCCCGCGCAGTTCCGCGGTGATCGAGAAGGTGCCGTTCTGCGTCGTCGTCACGGTCGAGGGCATCATGTCGATCGTGATGTCCGCGGGCTGGTAGATGAACACGGTGAAATCGACCCGCATCCCCGTGCCCTCGGCGTCGGCGCGGACCGTGCAGGTCATCGAGGTGTCGGTAGCGACGAAGGTGGGCGGGTTCGCCACGCCGTCCGCCCCGGTGACTCCCGCGGCGCGCCCGGCGCCCCCGAACAGCCCGCAGAAGGCCGGCATGGTCCACGTCACCCGCACGCCCGGCACGCCCGCGCCGGCGGGGTCGAGCGCCCTCACGGCGAAACCCGAGGACTCGGAAGTGCCCTGGAGCATGGTGAAGACCGTGGTGTTCGCGACGGCCTGGAAGCGCGTGGCGGCCTTCGGGAACGGGGAGGCGGCGCTCGAGAGGACGGGCGCGGCCAGTGCGAGGAGGAAGACTGCGGTGCGCGCGATCATCGCGGAAGCCCTTCTTGGTTTTCCGCGATTATACGGGCCAACGGGTCGGCGCCGGGCCCTGCCTGGGGGGCCGCCTAGCGCGGCGGCGGGGCGGGCGGCAACGCCGTCTCGACGCGCGCCCGCGGCCGGTTGCCGTACTCGAGCCAGGAGGCGTAGTAGAGCTTCACGTTGCGGAAGCCCAGCCGCTTGAGCACCGCGGTGGTGAGCGCGGCGCGGATGCCGGTGTGGCAGTAGACGATGGTCTCCTTGCCCGGGTCGAGGCCGGCATAGAGCTTTCGGAGCTCGTCGTCGGGCTTGAGCGCCATCCCGGCCGTGTCCGTGGTCTCCTTGCGCATGAGCTTGAGGGGCGTTTCGGGGTCCCGGTAGTTGCGGCTGTAGAGGATGTGCACGGCGCCGGGGATGTGGCCCGCGTGCAGCGTCTCCGACTCCTTGCCCACGAACTCGCCGAGCCGCCGCGTGTCGACGAACTGCACGTCGTTGCGCCCGACCTTCTCCACGACTTCGTCCGTGGTGATCGGCAGCGCCGGCTGCTTGGGGAGCTTCAGTTCGACGCGCTCGCGCACCGTGGGGCTCGTCGACACCGGATGGCCGGCGGCGCGCCAGGCGTCCACGCCGTCGTGGAAGACGGAGACGTTTCCCGCGCCGAAGGCTTCCAGCGCGAACTGCGCGAAATACGCGAAGGCGCTGCCACGCAGTCCGTAGACGACGATCTCTCTCGCGGGGTCGATGCCCGCCCCGCCCCACACGCGCTCGATCTCGGCCGCGGGCCTCAGGAGCTGGGTCTTCGGGTCGATGATCGCCTGGCTCACGTGGCCGACGCTCACCGCACCGGGCAGGTGGCCGTTCGCGTACTCGTCGGCGCCGCGCACATCCCAGGCGATCGCGCCGCGCGCGAGCGCCTTGGCGACGAACTCCGCATCGACGATCCCGCCCGCGAACGCAACGCCGGGCAGGAGCAGCAGGGCAAGGAGCGGGGCTCGGCAATCCATCGCCCGCCACCCTGCCACAAAACCCGCCTCCGCGGGTCACCGAAAATGGGGACAGTCCCCATTTAGGCTCTGTAATCTGTGTTACAGACCTTAAATGGGGACTGTCCCCAATTTCCTAGTGCGTGGTGGTGCGGGTGACGGTGCGGCCGTCGGGACCGGTGGTGGTGACGTTGGTGAGGCCGGGCTCGCGGTCGACCGTGCGGGTCGTGACGTTACCGTTGGGGCCGGTGATGCGCGTGCTCGAGTCGCCGCCACCGTAGGTCGTCTCGCGCGTCGCCTGCCGTCCCTCGGGGCCGGTGCGGGTGGCCGTCGTGTGGCCCGGCTCGCGATCGACCACGCGAGTGGCCGTACGGCCCTCGGGGCCGGTCACGATCGTGGAGACGTCTCCCCCCGATCGCGTGGTCGTCGCGGTCGCCTGGCGCCCGTCGGGCCCGGTCCAGGTGCTCTGGCGCGTGCCGTCCTTCTTCGCCTTCTTCGCCGGTTTCGCGGACTTCGCGGACTTCGCACCCGCAGGCGTCCCGGCGGCGGCCGACTCCCCGGCGATGCGGGTGCGGGCGAAGGAGTCGGGCGCGGCGGCGAGCGCGAACGCGAGAGCGAGGGCGGATACGATCAGCTTCATGGGTTCCTCCTTGGGGTGTGGACACGGCGCCCACTATTCCCGAGGAACGTTTCGCGGCCTTTGCCGTGACCCGGACACTTGTTTCGGGATGTTTCCGCCGATCAGCGCTGCTGCAGCTCGATCGCGACGATCACGCCCTTCGCGCTTTTGCGGTGGAGCTCTCCGCGAAACGCGTACTCGCCGGGCTTCAGCGGGCCGAGTTCGATCGTCGCGTGGGAGCGCCCGCCGACGGCCTTGCGCACGCCCAGGACCTTGCTCGTGAACACCTCGACCGTCGGATCCTGGTTGTCGATGTAGAGCCGCAGCTTGCGGCCCGCGATGACGGTGACCGACTCGGGGTTGAAGCGATGACCGGAGACGGCGATGACGTAGTCGAACTCGTCGGCCTCCGCGAAGGCCGCGGGCGCGAGCGCGATGAGGAGCGCCGCCGCCAGGACGGCGGCGAGCCACGCCCCGCCGGCCCTTCTCGCTTCCATGTACGGGATTCTCCGGCCCCGGCCGCGGCGGGAGTTGCGCAAGCTCAAGCGAAGCGCGGGAATCAGGCCCCCTCGGCCGCGCGGCAGTGCTCGGCGATCGCGGTGGCCACGGGCGCGACGAGGCCCGGCGGCAGGTCGTGGCCCATGCCCGGGATCTCCACGAGCTTGGCGCCCGGGATGTGGCGGGCGATGTCGCGGCTCGCCGCGACGCGCAGCAGCGGGTCCTCGCGCCCGTGGATCACGAGGGTCGGCGCGCGAACCTTCGCGAGATCGGCGCGCCGGTCGCCCGAGGCCATGATCGCGAAGAGCTGTCGCAGCACCCCTTGGGGGCTGTAGCCGCGGCGCGCCACGCGCTCGCAGACCGCGCGCAGCAGCCAGGGCTCGGTCGGGTAGCCGGGGCTGCCGATCACCCCGAGCACGTGGACGAGGTGCTCCGTGACCGCCTCGACGTCCCGCGGGTCCGGCGGCGGGCGCAGGATCGCGCGCAACGCCGCCGGCCGCCCGAGCGACACCCGCGGATTGCCGCTCGTGGACATGATCGAGGTGAGGCTCAGCACGCGCTCCGGGTGCCGCGCGGCGAGCGCCTGCGCGATCATCCCGCCCATCGAGGCGCCCACCACGTGCGCGCGCGCGATGCCGAGCGCGTCCATGAGGCCGGCGGTGTCGTCGGCCATGTCCTCGAGCGCATAGGGTGCGCTCACCCGGAGGCCCAGGAGTGCCTTGCCGATCGAGAGGAAGACGTTGGGCAGGGCGACGTCGGCGAGCTTCTGCGAAAGCCCGCAGTCGCGATTGTCGAAGGAGACGACGCGAAAGCCCTTCGCGGCGAGCGCGTCCACGAAAGCGTCGGGCCAGTAGACGAGGGGCATTCCCAGCCCCATCACCAGCACCAGCGGCGTCGCGCCGGTTTCGCCACTCGTCTCGTAGGCGATCGCGAGCCCGTTCGCCTCGGCGGTGGGCATCGCGGCGCTAGAACCAGCCCGTGCGCGCGGGGTCGCGGTAGAGCAGGGGACGCGCGCCGCTCTCGCGGTCGAAGCGCTTCCATTCGCCCTCGGGCTGCGCGAGGCGGTCGGCGATCGCGTGCCAGGCGAGCGGGTTGAAGCCCAGGCCCAGGTGGCTCGCCACGACCTCGATGTTCTCGTGGATCGTCCCTTCCTTCTCGACGCTGCACTGCCAGGCGACGATCCCGTCCGAGCGGCTGAAGATCGAGGTGGTGGGCAGGGGCGGCGGGATGCGCAGCGGCTCGTGCAGCTCCGGCGCGCCGATCTTGTGGCCCGTGACCTTCTCGTAGAGGCGCCAGGCGTTCGAGGCCTTGGGGTGGCCCGTGAAGGGCGTGCCAAGCGTGATCACGAGGCGCACGAGCTTCGGGAATTCCTTCGCGAGCTCGCGCGCGTAGAGCCCGCCGAGGCTCCAGCCGATGAGCGAGACCTTGCGCTTGTGGCGCCGGGAGAGCTCCTTCAACCGCTTGCGGCAGGCCTCGAGCACGCCCTCGCGCGGGCCCTTGTTGACGCCGTGCCCCCAGCCGTAGGGCGCGTAGCCCATGTCCTTCAGGAAACCGCGCAGCGGCGCGGTGGTGGCATCGCTCGCCATGAACCCCGGAAACAGCAGCACCGGGTGGCCGTCGCCCCGCGGCCCCATCCCGAGCAGCGGACGCGCCGCGAGCATCGCCCCGTATTCCCAGGGCGCGCGCCACTCCAGCGCGAGGCGCACCAGCCCCGGCGGGCGCATCGCCCCGTGCTCGTACCAGTGCTCGACGTTGTAGGTCTTCTTCAAGCGGGGGTCGGACCTCTCTCGTGGCCTGCGACACAGATTACAGTCTCCCGGCGCGAACTGTCCCCTTCGCCGGTAGCAGTCCAAGTTACAAACGATAAATGGGGACTGTCCCCATTTTCTGCAATTACAATGGCGGCGCCATGGGAATCCGACCACTGCTCGCCGCCGTCCTCCTCGTTCCCCTGGGCGCGTTCGCGCAAGCCAACCCGCACGCGGTGCGCGCCTCGCCCTGGGCGGAGCTCGCCGATTACACGCTCGCCGTGAAGACGCCCGAGGGGGCGACCGGGACGTGGAAGTACCGCGCGTTCGCGGACGCCTCCGACCTCGCGCTCGAGCTCGACACGCCGGGCCCGAAGGGGCGCACGAAGGGCTCGATGCTGCTCGTCGGCGGGGAGGCGATCGCGACGCGCGGCTTCGAGCCCGAGAAGGGCTTCGAGATCGACCCGCTCGACGTCGCCGTGCTGAACCTGAAGATCCTCACGCAGCTCCTGGACGCGGCGATGCCCCGGGGGCCGGCCTCGGTGACGGCGAAGCACGCGGTGCAGCACCGCAACGACAAGATGCCGCTCGTGGTCTCCACTTCCACCTCGAACGCGCAGTTCGGCGCGCCGTGGTCGCTCAAGGGCACGGTGCGGCGCGTGGACGCGGCGAGCGTCGCCTTCGACCTCGAGGTCGAGGCGAGCTCGGAAGCCAAGGGCGGCGCGCGGCGGCGCTGGACCTTCGCGGGCACCGCGGGAGGTGCGGCCAGGGACCGGAAATTGGACGATTCCGCGAGCCTCGCCGGCTGGAGCGCCTGGCGCTTCGGCCCCTCGGAAATGAAGAAGGGTTCCCACGCGACGCTCAAGTTCGCCGCGACGAAGCTCGACGGCCCCTTCGCCACGGTCCGCGACTTGCGCGCGCGGCTCGCGAAGCCCTAGAACGGCTGGCGCGTGAGGTCGAGCGTACCCGAGCGCCCCTCGATCGCGTAGTCGAAGGTGATGCCCGTGGTGCCGATCACGCGCATGCGGAAGCTCCCGACATCGGTCACGCGCAGCGCCGCGGCGCTGTAGGCCGCGCCCGCCCAGGGCGAGCCCGCCGTGCGATATACGCGCCCCTCCCAGGTGCTCGCGTCGGTCCACTGGCCCGCGGGCATGGCGAACCACGTCGGCGCCCCGGTCGCGTCGTAGGTGAGCCAGACCGCGAAGAGCGCGCCAAACTGCTTGAGCACCGCGATGCCCCAGCCGTTCTGGCGCTCGCCGCCCCACCACAGGTCGCCGACGCCGGGGCGCGGCGTGAGCCCGAAGGTGCCGAAGGGCTGGCGGACGATCGCCTTCCGGCCCGTCGCGCCGCCGATCGCGTAGTCGAGGAACGCGTCGTTCGTTCCCGAGAAGGTGAGCGTGGCTGTTCCCACGGAGGGTCCGACGACGAGGCGCGTGGCGTCGTAGGCATAGTACGGCGCGCTCGCGGGCGTGTAGAGCGCTCCCGTGTAGGCCGTCCGCGTCGCGTTCCACGTGCCTCCCGGCATCACGTACCACACGGGACGGCCCGCCGCGTCGTAGGCGTAGATCACCGAGAAGAGCGTCTCGCCGTGCTGCACGATGCTCATGCCCCAGCCGTTCTCCGCCTCGCCCGCCCACCAGAGGTCCTGGTACGGGCGCCCGGCGTTGCTGTAGAAGACGGCGATGCGGCGCGTGAGGCCCTTGAAGGCGACCTCGACCTCGTATTCGCCCTCGATCCGCTCGGGCGTGAGCTGGAAGGCGACCTTGCCGGACTGCCCGGTGCTCGCGCTCGCGGGCGCGAGCGCCGCGTTCGAGGCGCCGGGAACGAGGCGCGCCGAGACCTCGGCCTCGTAGAGCACCGTGACGCCCATGCGGACCGAGACCTCGATCTCGGTGGGCGCCTGCGGCGAGAAGAGGACCGCGGTGCCGACCGCGATCGAGAGCTGGTCCTGGCGATAGGTGACGACGTGGAACGAGACGCTCGCCCCGGCGGTGGCGTTCACGAAGCAGGTGACGCCGCCCGAGGTGAACGCGGTGAAGCTCACCGAGGCGACCCCGTTCGCGTCCGCCGGCACCGTCATGAAAAGCGCGCCGTTGGAGAAGAACCCGCAGGCGTCGTTGGTGAAGGTGACCATCTCCCCCGCGGCGGGCTGGCCCGTGGCCGTGAGGAAGCGCGCGGAGAAGACCTGCGACTGGCCGCCCTCGACGCTCGTGCGTGGCGGCGTCACCGCCTGCGCGACGGTGGCGGCGTGGGCCACCGCGGCCGGGATCAGGGCGATCAGCAGGAGGAGCGAACGAATCATGCCGACAGAGTACCGAATTCCCTGCTTCGACCCGGAATCGGCCAAAATAGCCTTTTCCGCACTGCACAAAGGCCGGAACCGCAATGCCCAACGATTCGAAAGGCGCCCCCGAGAGCGCCCACGTCACCAACTTCATCAAGCAGCGCATCGAGGCCGACCTCGAGAGCGGCAAGTATTCGGCCCGCCGCTGGGGCGGGAAGCCCGGGCCCCTCGCCACGCACCAGGGCGCGCACCTCGACCCCGCGAAAGTGCGCACGCGCTTCCCCCCCGAGCCCAACGGCTACCTCCACATCGGGCACGCGAAGTCGATCTGCCTGAACTTCGGCCTGGCCGAGGAGTTCGGCGGCATCTGCCACATGCGCTTCGACGACACCAACCCGGAGAAGGAGGAGCAGGAGTTCGTCGACGGGATCCTCGATGCCGTGCACTGGCTCGGGTTCCACTGGGGACGAAACGACGAGCACCTCTACTTCGCGAGCGACTACTTCGACTGGATGTACGAGTTCGCGGAAGCCTTGATCGAGGCGGGCCACGCCTACGTGGATTCGCAATCGACGGAAGAGATGGCGCGCAATCGCGGCACCTTCCAGGAGCCGGGAAAGGACTCGCCCTACCGCAACCGCTCGCCCGGGGAGAACCTGAAGCTCTTCCGCGAGATGAGGGACGGCAAGCATCCCGACGGCGCGCACGTGCTGCGCGCGAAGATCGACATGGCCTCGCCCAACATCAACATGCGCGACCCCGCGATCTACCGCATCAAGAAGGCGGAGCATCATCGGACGGGACACAAGTGGTGCGT
This sequence comes from Usitatibacteraceae bacterium, assembly GCA_044220635.1. Classification (GTDB taxonomy): domain Bacteria; phylum Pseudomonadota; class Gammaproteobacteria; order Burkholderiales; family Usitatibacteraceae; genus JBGAQP01. The sequence continues at coordinate 38,231 of JBGAQP010000021.1, read as the reverse complement.
GTACCCGATGTACACCTACGCGCACCCGATCGAGGACGCGCTCGAGAACATCACCCACTCCATCTGCACGCTGGAATTCGAGGACCAGCGCCCGTTCTACGACTGGGTGCTGGAGAGGCTCGCGGAGCTCGACCTCCTGCAGAGGCCGCTGCCGCAGCAGATCGAATTCTCGCGCCTCAACATGACCTACACCGTCATGAGCAAGCGCTTCCTCAAGCAGCTCGTGGACGAGGGGCACGTGGACGGGTGGGACGATCCGCGCATGCCGACTCTGGTGGGAGCGCGCCGCCGCGGCTTCACGCCCGAGGGCTTCCGGCTCTTCGCCGAGCGAATCGGTGTGTCCAAGGCCGACAACTGGATCGACCCCTCGGTGCTCGAGGATTGCATGCGCGAGCACCTGAACGAGGTGGCGCCCCGGCGCATCGCGGTGCTCGATCCGTTGAAGCTCGTGATCGACAACTACCCCGAGGGGCAGAGCGAGGAATGCTTCGCGCCCAACCATCCGCAGAAGCCGGACTGGGGCAAGCGCGCGATGCCGTTCTCGAAGGAACTGTGGATCGAGCGGGAGGACTTCATGGAAGTCCCCTCGAAGGGCTACTTCCGGCTGTTCCCCGGCAACCAGGTCCGGCTGAAGTACGGCTTCGTCGTTCGCTGCACGGGATACTCGAAGGACGCCGCTTCGGGGCAAGTCACCGAGGTGCACTGCGACTACTACCCCGACTCGAAGTCAGGGACCGAGGGGGCGAACAACTACAAGGTGAAGGGGACGATCCACTGGGTTTCGGCGGCTCATGCCTGCGAGGCCGAGGTGCGCCTCTACGATCGGCTGTTCAAGGTGGCTCATCCCGGGAAGGCGACCGGTCAATACCTCGACGATCTCAATCCGGAATCGCTCGGAGTGATATCGGCGTACCTGGAGCCTTCCTTGAAAGAGGTGAAGGCCGAAGAGCGGCTCCAGTTCGAGCGCCACGGCTACTTCACCATCGACCCCATGGCTGCCGGGAAACCGGGCGAAGCCGTGTTCGTGCGCACCGTCACCCTTCGCGACTCGTGGGGGGTCAAGTAGTCCGCGGAAGCGGTCGGCTTCCGGCGCCTGGCCACCGATCTATCGGCGCCCGCCCTTCACGAAATCGATCGAAGCCTGGAAGAGCTCCAGGTCCTTCTCGTACTCCGCCGCATCCTCCCGGTCGATCTGGATCCACTCGCGGGTGCTCGCCATGCCGCCGGGCGCGAAGGGGACGACGTTGGCGCGCGAGAACTGCAGCTCGGTGGCGGTCGCGACGGGCAGGCGAATGCCGATGCCGTTGCCGCTGATGCAGGCGAACATCTTGTCCGCCACGAAGTAGGCGTCGAGGGCGTTCAACTTCCTCGCGCTCACGCCCGGGAGCGCGAGGAGCAATGCGTCGATCTGTTCCTTGCGGCCGGGCTTGGGTGGTTCGGCTTTCATTTCAACGCCGCGTCGGTGGGCCCGAAGGTTCCCCAGGACTCGAAGTCGGTGTCGACCAGCGCCAGGACGATCGTCGGGCTGCCCGCCCAGATGCAGCTGCCGGGGGGAAGCAGGTGCGCGACGGTTCCGCCTTCGCCGCCCTTCGACGCCGCGGCCTTTCCACCATCCGGTTTCGGAGCGGCCTTCGGCTTTCCGGCACTGCGCATCGTGCCGATCCCCGACGACGCCGAGGACCGAACCCACACGGCCGCGGTCTTTCCCGCGGCATCGGCGGTGCAGTTGCAGACCGTCAGCATCTGGCCCGCCGTTCCGTCGAGCTTGATCGGGGCCTCGACCGTCGAGAGCCCCCCGGTCGGCTTGGGCAGCCTCCACGGCAATCCCTGGCCACACGCCTTCTTGATCAGGTCTTCGTAGGCGGCGTATCCCTCGGCCGCAAACAGAAGCAGCGCAGCGCCAACGACGACGGCGAAACGTTTCATGGTCTCCTCCCGGTGAGGGGCGCCTCGAAGATATACGCCAACCGCCGGGCGCACAATGCACGCATCCGGCCGACGGGCGCCGCAACCCGTCGCTCCCTTTCGTGGCCCGGACATCCCGCAGCGTGGCTCGTCCGATCGGGGTCCAACCCCGGCCACGGAATCGCTAATATCGTCGGACCATGGCTTCCGCGATCGCGTCCCCGGCCCCGCGCGGCCTCGCCCTGATGCTGGGCTGGCGGCGAGTCCTGCTCGCGCTCGGCGTGTCGGCGCTCGTCGGCCTGCTCATCAGCCCCGCGTTCACGAAGGTCCCGGCGTGGGCCGTGGCCGCCCGCGAGTTGCCGATCGGGCTGGCCGCGTTGCTGGCCTTCGGGATCTTCGAGCAATGGCCGGCGCGGCTGCCCCGGTGGCTCGCGCGCTGGGTGCTGCAGGTGCTGGGCGTGGCCTTCGTGGTGCCCTGGGCCGTGCTCGCGTACTACCTGGCGACCACGGGCGCCGACCAGCCGCCGTTCTGGCGCAACGAGCTGCGCCTGAACGGCTTCATGTTGATGACCATGACCGGACTGCTGGTGGCGCCGTGGACGGCCGTCGCGGCGCTCTTCCGCCAGCGCGACTTCGCGGCGCAGAGACAGGCAATGGCCTTCGAGCTCGAACGCAGCGAGCTCGAGCGCAAGGCGCTCGACTCGCGGCTGCGCCTGCTGCAGGCGCAGGTCGAGCCCCACTTCCTGTTCAACACGCTGGCGAATGTCCGCGAGCTGGTGGTTTCCGGCTCGCCGCAGGCATCGACCGTGCTCGACAGCCTCATCGCCTACCTGCGCGCGGCGGTGCCCCGCCTGCACGAGGCGGCCACCACGCTCGAGCAGGAATTGCAGCTGGTGAGCGCCTATCTCGAGCTGATGCACATGCGCATGCCCGACCGGCTCCAGTACACGCTGCAGGTCGACGAGGCCGCGAAGGCGCTGCGCTGCCCGCCCACGACGCTCCTGACGCTGGTCGAGAACGCCGTGCGCCACGGGATCGACCCGAGCGAGGAAGGCGGCCGGATCGAGGTCCGCGTGCGGGTGCAAGACGGCCGTTGCCTCGCGGAGGTCCGCGACACCGGCGTGGGCCTGCAACGCGAGGGCGAGGGGCTGGGCACGGGCCTCGCGGCGCTGCGCGAGCGTCTGCAGCTGGTGTTCGGGGGCGACGCCGAGCTGCGCGTCTCCCCGCTCGTTCCCCGGGGCGTCAGCGCGCAGGTCGACTTCCCGGCCCGGGCGAGTCCGGCATGAGCGGCCCAAGGCCCACCGCGCTCATCACCGACGACGAGCCGCTGCTGCGCAAGTCGCTCGCGCGCATGCTGGCGGAAGCCTGGCCCGAGCTGGAGGTGGTGGCGCAGGCGCGCAACGGCCGCGAGGCCGTCGAGCAGTTCGAGGCGTTGCGGCCCGACATCTGCTTCCTCGACGTGCACATGCCGGGCCTCTCGGGCGTGGAAGCGGCGCGGAGAATCGGCCGCCGCGCCCATCTCGTGTTCGTCACCGCCTTCGACCAGTACGCGGTCCAGGCCTTCGAGCAGGAGGCGATCGACTACCTGGTGAAGCCGCTGGAGCCCGCGCGCCTCGCGGACACGGTCGCGCGGCTCCAGGCGCGGCTTCGCGCCACGGAACCGACGCCGGATGTCGAGGCCCTTCTCGAGCAACTGGCGGCGCACCTGGGCCGCAAGGCCGGCCCGGCGCCGCTGCGCTGGATCCACGTCTCCGTCGGGCAGGCGTTGCGCCTCGTTTCGGTCGATGAGATCGACTTCCTGCGTTCCGACGACAAGTACACGCTGGTCGCGTGGCGGGGCGAGGCCGGGAAGCCCGGCGAGGGGCTCATCCGCACGCCGCTGAAGGAGCTCGCCGAGCAGCTCGACCCCGAGCACTTCGCGCAGGTGCACCGCTCGGTGCTGGTGAACCTGCGCGCGATCAGCCACGTCACGCGCGGGGCCAACGAGACCGCGAACATCCACCTGAAGGGCCGCAGCGAGGTGCTGCCCGTGAGCCGGAGCTTCCTGCACCGCTTCCGGCAGATGTGATCCCGGCGCGGCTTCCGGTTCGATGGGATCGACGGCTCACTTCACCAGCACCTTGATGTCCGGGTAACCCATCAGCTTCAGGATGAAGTAGTTGACCGCGGCCTCGCCCGGATCGTCGGCGATGCTGACGATCTCGGCATAGCGCGGCACACCCGCCTTCACGAGCGCGTTCCAGATGTCCTTCGCGGCCTTGGGCGTTGCGTTGGCGTTGAGGAGCTCCGTGTACGGCACGTGGATCACCTTGCCTTCCGGCACCCGGGCCGGAAGCGCCTTGCCGGAAGCGAGATAGACCTTCGGATACAGCCCCCGGGTGCCCTGGGGATCGCCGATCACGAGGCCCCGGCGAAGGTCGGCGGGGTATTTCGTGGGCGCGCTCGAGGCGCCCTGCGGTGCCTTCGCGGCCTGCGCCGCATCGGTCTCCTTGTCCAGCGGCAGGCCGGCGAACCCCCATTCGTCCACGGACTCCGAGAAGACCGAGACCCGCTTCTGCCCGAGTGTCTCGAGCAGGAGGAAGGCCAGCGCCGAATCGGGGTTCAATCCCCCGTCGGAAACGATGACCGCTTCGTGGGCCGCGTCGACGCCGGCGGCGCCAAGGACTTCGGCCAGTTTCTCCGGCGAGGCGAGATGGCGCCGGAACGCTTCCGCGGGGACGTTGATCGCGAACGGCAGGTGGGCCTTCCGGAACGACGACGCCGGGCGCACGTCGACGACGCTGAGCCTGGCCATGCCGAAGGCGCGCATCATCGGGCTCCCCCAGCCGTTCAGCCAGGTCCTGTCGCGCGTCAGGTTGGGCGCGTCGAAGGTCCAGAAAGGCAGCCCCCGGTCGTCGCGCAGCCACTCGAGCTGGGATTCCTTGTAGAGCTTGACTCTGGGGAAGCCCAGGATGAACTTCGCGGCGAAGAACGGCACGCTGGCGGCGATGCCGCCGCCGCAATGCGTGTAGACCTGCTGCTCGGGCGTGACGCCGAGGTAGGCGAGCATGCGCCGGATCTCGTCGGCGGACTTGAAGGTCTTGTCCGCGTTGTAGAAGTCCGCCGCGGGCACCATGATCGCGTGGGGAACATGGCCGGCGCGATCGAAGAACCTGGCGCCCCCGAAGTGCTGGCTGGGCTCCAGCGCCTCGACGAGCGCGTTGTTCGCCGGATCGCCGGACGCGACGAGGAACTCCGGCAGCCGGACGCGCGCATCCTCCTCGAGCTTCACGACGCGGAACGTCCCCGGCTTCGGGGCCGGGGTCGCGTCCTTCGTGAGCGCTCCGCCCGCCGCCTTCCACCGGGCGAGCCCGCCGTCGAGGACCGCCAGGTTCTCCGCGGGAAACCCGTGGTAGTGCAGATCGAAGAAGAGGCTGGTCGCGAAGTAGGTGCCGCCCTGGTCGTAGAGGACGACCCTCTTCCCGGGGCTCACGCCCCAGGACTGGATGCGGCGCTCCATCTCGGCGGCGGAAACCTCGCGGCCGCCGAAGCTGAACACATCGACGTTCACCGCGCCCGGAATGTGCCCGGCCGCGTGGAGCTTGGCGGGCGAGGCATCGAGCACGAGCACCTCGTCGCGCCCCAGGTTCTCCTCGAGCCATCGAACGCCGGCGACCTGGCCCTGGAGGCCGTCCCCGGCGAGGGCGGGCTGCCCCATGAACAGGCTGAAGGCGATGAGCACCGCGGACCATGGACCGAAACCCTTCGACATGCCGACCTCCCCTTGGGTGACCCGCGCCGCCGGCACCGCGCATCCTCTTGGGCGCCGCGGCGGGAACGGGCTGTTGAAGCCGGCAAGGTAGCCCCGCGGCCGAGGCGGCGGCCAGCCGAATGCGACGAACGACGGCCTGCCGTGGCTCGGCCGCCGTCCGGGCGGACGGGGCACGGCCGCGAACTCGCGTCCGCCGATCGCCGGACGGAAACGGCCCGCGCCCGGCCCGCCTTGCGCCCTTTTCGCGCCACATTCCTCCGCTACGCTGGGCCTTCGCCTTCCCCAAGGAACGAGGCCCATGAAGTTTCCCCTCCTCATCCGCGCGGCCTCCATCGCCGCCGTCGCCGCCGCGCTCGTCTATCCGCTCACGCTCGTCGACCGGAAGATCGTCGAGCGCCAGGCCCGCGCGGAGCAGGTCGCGGCCCGTTTCGCCGCCGAGACGAGCGGGCCGCAGGCGATCGTCGGCCCCCTCCTCGCGATCGCCTGCGAGGAGACCGTCGTCGTGGAGCGCGTGGTGAAGCGCGCGGGCAAGGAGGAGACGATCACGGAGCAGAAGACCCGATCCTGCCCCACCGCCTTCTTCCCGCCGCGCACGCTCGACGTCGCGGGCAAGGTGCCCGTCGAGACGCTCCACCGCGGCATCTATCCCATCCGCCTCTACCGGGCCTCGCTCGCGTTCGCGGGCGAGTTCGACTGGCCGCCGCCCCCTTCGCAGGATGGCGCCGTGTCGCGCCGCTGGAAGTCCGCCTCGGTCGTCGTCGCGACGGACGATGCCCGCGGCATCAAGCAGGTCTCGCCCCTCGCATGGGGTGCGGGAACGCTCGCCTTCGTCCCGGGCCGCGCGGGCGACGAGGCCCGCTTCTCGCTCGAGGCGCCGCTCGGCGATTACGCGGGCGTCAAGCCGCCCGGCGCGATCGCCTTCCGGTTCGCGATGGAGCTCGCCGGCACGACGAGCCTGCATCTCGTCCCGGTCGGCGACGCCACGACGATGCGCCTCGCTTCCGACTGGCCCCATCCCGCGTTCATGGGCGCGTTCCCGCCCGACAGGCGCTCGATCGGCCCCGCGGGCTTCGAGGCCGCGTGGAAGACGACGCACTTCGCGACGGGCGGCCGCGGCGCCTGGCAGGCGCCCCTCGAGCGCGCGAAGCCCGCGAGCCCCGACAACCTCACGATGGGATTCGTGCTCGTCGATCCCGTGAACCTGTACCTGCTCTCCTACCGCGCCGTGGCCTACGGCTTCCTCTTCGTGCTCTTCACGTTCTCGGGCCTCGCGCTCGCCGAGGCGATGGCGGGCGTGCGCCTGCACCCGGTCCAGTACGCGCTCGTGGGCAGCGCGCTCGCCGTCTTCTTCCTCCTGCTGATCGCGCTCGCCGAGCACGTCGGATTCGCGCTCGCCTACCTCGCGGCGGCCACGGCCTGCGTGGCGCTGCTCACTTTCTACCTGCGCCATCCCCTGGGAACATGGAAGAGGACCTCGGCCTTCCTCGGGCTCTTCGTGGCCCTCTACGCGTCGCTCTACGCGCTGCTCCTGAGCGAGGACCACGCCCTGCTCGCGGGCTCGCTCCTCGTCTTCGGCGCGCTCGCCACGGGCATGGTCCTCACTCGCAGGACCGACTGGGCGGCGATCTCGGTGCGGCTGCGGTCGGGCGCGGCGGCGCCGGCGGCGCCATGAACGACGAGGCGATGCGCGGCCCGCGCTACCAGCGGCAGGTCCCCTCGCCGAACTCGTTGGCGATGAGCGGCACCACGGCCGCGAGCCCGAGCGCCTGGTACGCGGTGCGGCAGTCGGGCTTGCGGGCGTTCTCGATGGCGATCGCTTCCTTCGACTTGTGCTCGGGCTTCGGCGGCACGGGGATGGCGAAGATCGCGCGCTGCCCCGCCCCTTCCCTCGCGATCTGCCCCGCCCTCCTGCGCGCCGCATCCAGGTCGATGCGGGGCGCCGTCGGGTCGTAGCTCGAGGGTACGTCGTCGCCCTTCCTCGCCGGTTCGCTCGTTGCGGACGGAGTGCGTGTCGAAGGAATTCGCGGAAGCGCATCCGTGCGGATCGGCGCCTCGCGCTCGGTGCGGGCGGGCGCCTCGCGCTCGATCCGCGGCGCGGCTTCCCGGGGCGGCAAGCGCGGCTCGGCAGGGGCGGCCGCGGGCGGCTGCGATGCCGGCATCTCCTGCGGGATCGCTTGCGGCGCCGCGCTTTCCACCTTCGGGACGGGAAGCGCGGGAACCTCCACCGGCGGGCGTTCGACGGGCGGCGTGATCGCGGGCACCGGCACCGCCGGCGTCTCGATCGGTACGCGCTCGGCCGGGCGCGGCGCCGGGACGGGAATGGCCGGCACCTCGACCTTCGGCGGCTCCACCGGCGGCGTGGGCACTGCCGGCGGCGGCAGCAGGACCGGCGCGGGAATCGCGGGCGCTTCCTCGGGCGGTCGCTCCACGCGCGGCGCGGGCGCGGCAGGCGCGACCTCGGGGGAAGCCTCGATGCGCGGCGCGGGCGGCGGCTCGGGTGCGGGCGCCTCGACGGGCGCAAGCTCGGGGACGGAGATCTCCGGAACGACCCGGCGCTCCGGCAACGGCATCGGAACGAACGGGATGTCCGCGGGCGGCGGCAGCTTCAACGCCGGTGGTAGCTCGATGTCGGGCTCGGACTTCGGGAGCCGGTCGAGCAGCCGCGGCATGGGGCGCGGCGCCTCTTCGGGCACGGGTTCCACGCGCGGCGCGGGGGGCGGCGCGATTTCCTTCGTGATGCTCAGTTCGCGCGCAGGCGGCGCGGGGGGCGGCGCGATTTCCTTCGTGATGCTCAGTTCGCGCGCAGGCGGCGCGGGGCGAGGTGCAGCGGCCGGCGCGGGACGAGGAGGCTCCGGCGCGGCGCGCGTGCCGGCGCCGAGGCTCGAGTCGAGCTTCAGGAGCGGGGCGGGCTCGCGAAACGCACCCGGCAGCGACACTTCGAGCGAGCCCCACATCGCGCGCCCCTCGCGGCTGCCCCCGCTGGGCGCCCCGAAGAGGAGGATGCCGAGCACGTGCAGCAGCATCGAGAGCAGCACGAACTCGGCGAGCGGCGGCGTCTCGACGATCCGCCAGCGGTAGGCGCCCCAGCGGGCGGGGCGGCGGATGGCCATGGGCCTGGAGGATGAAAACAAGGAGTCCGTCTCGTGCGGGCGGGCGTCGCGCTTCCCGCATTTTGCTCCAACGCGCACGCGGCCGTCGTGCCGCGCCGTGCCCCGCGACCCGCAATGTGGGATGCTTCCCGTCCATGAAGAAGGCCCCGCCCCCGCCCGGCGACGACGATCTCGATTTCACGCGCCCCGGCGCGATCCCGGCGCCCAGGCCCGCGCCCGAAGTGGTGGAGCGCGCGACCGAGGAAGCGGCGGCCGGCACGCCGCAGCTCGAGCAGTCGGGCTTCTACGTGAGCATCACGAAGCGCCCGCCCGGACGGATCCCGCCGCGCAACGACGCCCGGTACGTGATCCTGGTCGTCGAGGACGACGCCGACCTCGGCCAGATGCTCATCGACATCTTCATGACCGCGGGCTTCGAGGTGCGCTGGGCCTCGAACCGCGCCGAGATCAACACCGAGCTCAAGCACGGCACGGAGCTCGACCTCGTGCTCCTCGACATCGTCCTGCCCGATGCCGACGGCCTCCAGGTCCTCGAGCGCCTGCGCCAGCACCCCCGGATCGGCAATCTCCCGGTGATCCTGATGACGGGAAAGTCCGCGCCGCACGACGTCGTCAAGGGCCTCGCCGCGGGCGCGAACGGCTACGTCTCCAAGCCCTTCAAGATGAGCGCGCTGGTGAGGGCGGTGAACGAGGTGCTGGGCAACGCGTGAGCCTCTCCCCGGCCCACTGCCGAGGCAGCGGGTCAGGCGCGAACGAGCCGGATGCGCGTGATCTCCGAGGGAATGCCGAAGCGCATCGGCGGCCCCCAGTAGCCCGCGCCGCGATTCACGTACACCCAGGTCCGCCCGAGGCGGTGCAGCCCCGCGGTGAAGGGCTGCTGCAGGCGCACGAAGAGGTTCCAGGGCCAGAACTGCCCGCCGTGGGTGTGGCCCGAGAGCTGCAGGTCGAAGCCCGCCTCGGCGGCGCGCGCGGCCGAGCGCGGCTGGTGCGCGAGGAGCACGCGTGCGGAAGCCTCGGGCGCGCCCGCGAGGGCCGCGGCGGGGTCGCTGCGGTGCGCGGGCTCGAAGTGGTGCGCGGAAAAGTCCGTCACGCCCGCCAGGGTGAGTCGCGCCCCGTCGTGGTCGAGCACGACGTGCTCGTTCAGGAGCACGCGCGCGCCCAGGCGCTCGAGCTCCGCGATCCACGCGCGCGCCCCGGAGTAGTACTCGTGGTTGCCGGTGACGAAGAAGGTCCCGTGGCGCGAGGCGAGCCGGGCGATGGGCGCGGTGTCCTCCGCGAGATCGCGCACGCTGCCGTCCACGAGGTCCCCGGTGATCGCGACGAGGTCGGGGTTCATCGCGTTCACGCGCTCGACGATCCGCTCGACGAACTCGCGCCGGATCGTCGGTCCCACGTGGATGTCGCTCACCTGCGCGATGGTGAAGCCCTCGAGCGCGGGCGCGAGCCCGGCCACGGGAATGTCCACCGCCACGACGGGCGCCACGCGCCGCGCCATGGCGAATCCGGCAGCGACGATCGCGGGGGTGAGCGCCATCGCCGCGATCGCGGAATCGCGCACCCAGGCGTCGTGCGCCTGCGGGGAGGCGAAGAGCGCGGCCGCGACGAGCCCGAAGTCGCGCAGGACCGTGAGCACGAGAAGCCAGGAGAACACCCCGGTCATGAGCCACGGCAGCCACACCTGCCAGGCCCCGCGCCCCTTGCGCGCCGCGAAGCCCTTGGGAAGGGCGAGGAAGATCGCCGCGAGCGCGGCCGCCCCTGCCGCCTGCGCCGGAGCGTCGAACGGTCCCAGGAGCCGCACGCCGATGTAGGCGTGAAGCAGGGCGAGGACGAGGGCGAAGGGATTGAGGAGCGCGCGGGGGTTCATTTCCGTCATCTTGGGCCGAAACGGGGCCGTTCAATCGCACCCGGCCGGCGCTCCCGGCGGCCCGCGCGCGGGGTATGGGATAATTCGCCCCAGCGAGTCCCCGCCGAACCCCGCCCCCACGCATCGTGAAGAAGCTCTCCGCCCTCCTCGCCCCGTTCGTCATCGCGCTCCTCACCGCCGGCTGCGACAGCGGCAGCGGCTCCCCGGCCGAGCCGCCCACCGACTTCAAGGTGATCCCGGGCGACGCCTCGGCCATCGCCACCTGGACCGCGGAGCCCGACGTGAGCTACTGGATCTTCTACGGGCCGGGGGACTCGATCACCACCGCCAACTGGGCCACCTCGGGCGGCCTCGCGATCGTGGACGCGAAGTCCCCGCGCGTGATCACGGGCCTCGTGAACGGCCGAACGTATTCCTTCACCATCAACGGCCGCAAGGACGGCGGCCCCGGCGGCTCCGGCGCGCCCACCCAGGTCGTGGTGCCGCAGATCGCGGGCACGAACTGGTCGATCGGCACGCCCCTCGGGTCGGCGAAGCTCGAAGGCGTGGCCGCGGGCAACGTGACGGGAGGCTACGCCTCGATCGCCGTCGGCGCGGGCGGCGCGCTCTACAGCGCCTTCTACGGCACGGGGACGACGACGCCAACCAACCCCGCGGCGCCCGCGGACCTGCACGCCGTGTGGTTCGGCGGCGGGGGCTTCGTCGCCGGCGGCGACAACGGCACGCTGCTCTTCAGCTCCGACGCCACCACGTGGACGCGGTCCACGAGCCCCGTCACCTCGGCGATCCGCGGCGGGACGCTGCTCGTGTCGGGCGGGTTCGTCGCCGTCGGCGACGCGGGAACGATCCTCGCGAGCGCGAACGGCACGGACTGGACCGCCCTCGCCTCGGGCACTTCGGCGAACCTCCATGCCGCCGCCTACGGCAACGGACTCTACGTCGTCGTGGGAGCGAACGGCACGATCCTCACCAGCCCCAACGCCTCCGAGTGGACGGCCGTCACGTCGGGAACGACGAGCGACCTGCGCGGGGTGGCCGTCGTGGGGCTCGCCTCGCCGACGGATTCCTCGGTCGTCAACTACACCTACGTCGCGGTCGGCGCGGGCGGAACCGTCCTCACGAGCAGCGACGCGACGACCTGGACGGCGCGCGAGGCCTTCACCACGAGCGACCTCAACGCCGTGGTCTACGGCGGGCAGTTCGTGGCCGTCGGCAGCGCGGGCGGCATCTTCACCAGCGCCGACGGCATCACCTGGCAGGTGCGCAACTCGGGCACCCCGAACGACCTGACGGCCGTCGTGCGGACCCTCTCGGGGTACACCGTGGTCGGCGACAAGGGCACGAACCTCTCCTCCTTCTAGGCGGCGCCCCCTTCGCGCGCGGCGGGCGCGGCCCGCTAGCGCGAACGCGGCCTCGGCGCCACGCGCTTTCGCCCCGACCAGGGCGACTCGGACTCGTTCCACGCCTTCGGCGCGACCGGCCTGGGGCCGGGCAGCAACACCGCGTCGATCGCGTGGAGGATGCCGTTGGCGGCCGCGACGTTCATCGCGGTCACGTTGGCGTCGCCGACGGTCATGCCGTCGTCCGTCGCCCCGACCGAGACGAGCTCGCCCCCGAGGGTGCGCAGGGCTCCGGCGGGGATGTCCCAGGTCTTGAAGCGCCCGCGCAGGACGTGATGGCTGAGGACGGCGGCCAGGCGCTTCTTGTCGGCCATCAACTCCTCGAGGGATTCGGCGGGAAGCCTGCGGAACGCCTCGTCGGTGGGCGCGAAGATCGTGAAGGGCCCGGGCCCCTTGAACAGCTTCGCGAGGCCGGCGTGGTTGATCGCGTTGGAAAGGGTGGTGAAGCGGCCGTCGGCGAGCGCCGTTTCGACGAGGTCCATCGGGGTTGCAGCCATGGAGCGTCCTTCGTTTCGGGTGGTGAACCTCCCACTATAGGCTTTCGCGCGGGCAATCCCCGATCCCCCGTTCCCGTCATCCCTTCGTACTAGTCCTTCCGGACGGGCCCCTCCACGCCTTCCGGTGAATGGGCGCGGCCCCTGGCCGCGACCACACTGCCTCCCGTCGATCCCGACAATCCTCAACCAGGAGGCAGTCATGAACGCGATCTACCACGAACCCGAAATGCGGAAGTTCCGCGCCAAGGCCGCGGTCGTGCAGACGGCGGTGCTGCTCGCCGTCGTCGTGGGCCTCGGCGTCATCGGCGCCACCACGCCCGACCACCAGCTCGTGTCGATGAACTGCGCCTTCGACCCGGGCGGGTCCGGCACGGTGTCCGACGCGACGATGCAGCTCGCGGGCGCCTGCGGCAACGGCACGCCCGTCGAGACCGCCGCCACCGTCCCGGCGAAGCACGGCGTGCCCGATGCGAGCGCCTCGCTCGACCCGCGCGCCCGTCCCGAACCCCTCCCGCCCACCTTCTGAGGAGAACGCCATGAAACGCATCCTCTTCACCGCCGTGGCGCTCGCGTTCGCGGGCGCCTCCCAGGCCACCCCCCAGGTCGCGGGCGACGGCGCCTGCGGCATCCGCGCCGTGGACAACGAGTCCTTCGTCACCTGCGACGGCGATCGGGCCCCCGATCCCGTCGGGCCGGAGAGCGTGCTCGCCGCACAGTTCCCGCCGGCGATGCCGATCGCGGCGCGCCAGGCGCGCGGCCTCAAGCGCGACCTCGGCGCTCGCGTGCTCGTCGTCGACATCCGCAGCCGCGCCGAGGCGAGCTTCGTCGCGGCGCCGGTCGCGGCCGACGCGCTCGTGCCGTTCATGGAGCCCGCGCCGGGCTTCGTGCGCAACGCGGGCGGCGCGCTCGCGATGGAGTTCAACCCGGGCTTCCTCGCGCAGATGGACGAGACGCTCGCCGGTGCGGGGCTCGGCCACGGAGACGCCGTCGTGCTCCTGTGCCGCGCCGAGGACTGCCGCCGCGAGGCGCCCGGGCTGCTTCGCGAGCACGGCTACGAGCAGCTCTTCGTCGTGGGCGACGGTTTCGACACGCAGGTCGCCGCGGCGCCGCGATGACGGTTTCGCCCGACCCTCCGATGGGCGTTGGGGCGACCGGGCAGGCTGGCCCGGTCCGCCCCGTTTTTTCAGCGGCCCGCGAGCAGGCGCTGGGCGATCACCACGGCCTCGGTGCGGTTGCGCGCCCCGAGCGCGCGGAAGACCGCGAGGAGGTGGACCTTCACGGTGGCCTCGCTGATGTCGAGCGAGCGCGCGATGAGCTTGTTGGGCTTGCCCTCGGCGAGGAGCCGCAGCACGTCGTGCTGGCGCGGCGTGAGCGCCTCGATCCTCCCGGCCCCGGCCGGCGCGGGCGCGGCCACGCCCGCGAGCAGGCGCGGCGGGACGTAGGTGCCGCCGGCGAGAACGAGCTTCACCGCCTGGAGGATCACCTGCGTGGAATCCGACTTCGGGATGAATCCGGCCACGCCGAGCGCGAGGAGCGAGCGCACGAGGCCGGCGTCCTCGGCGGCGGAGCAGGCGATCAGCGGCAGCGCCGGGTGCGCGGCGCGCAGGCGGCGCACGCCTTCGACGCCGCCCATGCCCGGCATGTTCACGTCGATGAGCACGAGGTCGAGGTCCGGGTTCGCGCCCGCCGCGGCGAGCGCGGCCTCGGCGCTCGGCGCCTCGACGAACTCCACCCCCGGGCCGAGCGGCGAGAGCGCCACCTTGAGCGCGACCCGCACCATCTCGTGGTCGTCGGCGAGCAGGAATTTCATGGCGCGGGACTCCTTCGGCACGGACCGAACCGCGGATCGGGGCGAGGCCAGAGTCTACCGTAACCCCCCGGCACGATCGCGCGAGCGCGGCACGCGGGCCCGCGGCGCGCACGGGAAGACGCCCGCGCAACTATGATGGCGCCATGACACGCGCTGGGGATGCGACGAGGGGGATGGCCATCGCGGCGGCGCGGCGCGCGCTCGTCGCGCTCGGCTGCGCCTGTGCGCTCGCCGCCTGCGGCGGGAAGGGCCCCGACGTCGCGGAGCTCTCGGGCGCGCGCTTCGTCATGAGCGCGGAGCCCGGCCCCCCCGGCGATGGCGCGGCCTGGAGCGAGCAACGCCTGCCCGACGAGTGGTCGCGCACCCGGCCCGGAGCGAGCGGCTACGGCTGGTACCGGTTCACGGTCGCCGCGCCCGCCTCGGCGACCCACGACTACGCCTTCTACCTCACGGAGACGCTCTCGAACGCGCAGCTGCACGTGAACGGCGTGCTCGCCGGGCAGGCGGGCGATCTCGAGGGCGCGCCGCCGCAGCGCTGGGAGGCGGTGCAGCTCTTCACGGTCCCGCGCGCGCTCCTGCGCGAGGGGCGCAACGTCCTCGACCTGCGCATCCGGGTGCCCCAGGCGAGCCCCGGCGGCATCGGCAAGGCGCTCTTCGGGCCCCACGAGGCGCTCTACCCGCGGATGCTCGGCGACCAGCTCGCCCACGCGATCGTGCCCACGGTGGCGAGCCTCACGATCTTCGTCCTCGGCTGCTTCCTCTTCGTGCTGTGGATGCGCGCGCGCAACGACCCGAACTACCTGCTCTTCGCCAGCGCGACGATGCTCTGGGGCCTGCATACGGCGGTCACGCTCCTGCCCCAGGCGCCGCTGCCGCCGCCGCACTTCGAGATCTGGTGGAACGCGGTCTACGCGCTCTTCGTGGCGATGCTGTGCGTCTTCTGCGTGCGCTTCGCGGGGGCGCGCTGGCCGCGCTACGAGCGCGGGGCGCTCGCCTTCGCGCTCGCCTCGATGCCCGCGATGTACCTCGCCGCGGCCTGGGACGCGCACCACGGCGTGGCCGCCGCCGTGCGCCTGGGCGCCATCCTCGCGGTCCTCGTCGCGGTCTACGCCCTGGCCGAGAATGCCTGGCGCACGCGCGACATCCTGGGATGGCTCCTGCTCGCGACGGGTGCCGTCGCCGCGGCCTTCGGCGTGCACGACTGGCTCGCCGCCCAGGACCCGGAGGTGCTGCGGCCCACCTACTACGTGCCCTACGCGGGACTCCTGTTCATCGCGCTGATCGGCTGGATCATGATCGACCGCTTCGTGAAGACGCTGCGCCAGTACGAGGCGCTCAACGTCGAGCTCGAGCGGCGCGTGGCCGAGAAATCCGCGGCGCTCGAGGTCGAGGCGGCGCGGCAGGCCGAGGCGCGGCGCGACGCCGAGCGCGCGAACCTCGCCAAGTCGCGCTTCCTCGCCGCCGCGAGCCACGACCTGAGGCAGCCGCTGCACGCGCTCGGCCTCTTCGCCTCCGCGCTCGCCGGCAAGACCCGCGACGCCGAGAGCCGCAGCCTCACCGCGCGGATCAACCAGTCGATCGCCGCGCTCGAGTCGCTCTTCAACGAGGTGCTCGACGTCTCGCGCCTGGACGCGGGCGCGATCGCCGTGAACTCCCGCGCGGTCGCGCTGCAGCCGCTCTTCGACCGCATCGCCAACGACCTGTCGCGGGGCGCGGAGGAGAAGAACCTCGCGCTGCGCTTCGTGCCCACCGCGAAAGTCGTCCGCTCCGACCCGGTGCTCCTCGAGCGCATCCTCAGGAACCTCGTCGCCAATGCGATCCGCTACACGGATCGCGGCGGGATCCTCGTCGGCGTGCGCCCGCGCGCCGGGGCGCTCGCGCTCGAGGTGCGCGACTCGGGCATCGGCATCCCCGCCGAGCACCAGGCGCGGGTCTTCGACGAGTTCTACCAGGTCGGCAACCTCGAGCGCGACCGCCGCAAGGGCCTCGGTCTCGGGCTGTCGATCGTCAAGCGCCTGTGCGACCAGCTCGGCCACGAGCTCACGCTCGCCTCCGCGCCGGGGCGCGGCACGGTCTTTCGCATCGCGCTCGCCGCGCTCGAGGGCCCGCCCCCCGACGAGGAGGCCGCGCCCCTGCCCGCCGAGGCCTCGCTCGCGGGCGAGCGCGTCGTGGTGGTCGACGACGAGCGCGACGTGCGCGACAGCATGGTGGCGCTGCTCGGGGCCTGGGGCTGCGACGTGCACGCGTTCGCCACCGCCGAGGAGGCGCTGGGCGCCCTGCCGCCGGGCTCGCCCCCGCCGGGCGTCCTCGTCGCCGACTACCGACTGCCCGGCGGGACGACGGGCGTCGAGGTGGTGCGCGCGCTGCGTTCGGCCTGGGGCGAGGCGGTGCCCGCAGTGCTCATCTCCGGCGAGTCCTCGGCCGGGGAGCTCGCGCGCATCCGCGAAAGCGGCCTGCCGCTGCTGCACAAGCCCGTGCCGCCCGCGAAGCTGAAGAGCCTGCTCCTGCACCTGCTCGCGGGCCGGCCCCGCGCGGGGCTCAGCGGCTCACGACCTTCTTGATGCGTACGATCTCGCCGTCCCTGATGAACGCGACGCAACCGCCGTAGGCGGGAACCCGCCGGACCTCGCCGGGTTCGGGATCGTCCTCCCCGCGCAACTCCCGGCCGACGCGGTCGAGCAGGAGCACGACCTGGTTCGCGCGCCCCCTCGCCCGCGGCGGGGCGACGCCCCGGGCCGCTTCCTCGACGTCGGCCGCGAGCGCGTAGATGGCCGGCAGCTTCGCCCTCACGCCCGTGGGGAGCGCTTCGCGGATCCTGCGCTCGTCCTCGGACGACAGCGCCATGTCGAGCTTCTCGAGCCGCGCGCGGGTCCGGGTGATCTGCCGGCCCTCGCGCCGCAGCTGCGCGTGGCGCATCGCCCGCTCCTCCGCGGCCTGCCTCTGCACGGCCACCGGCACGCGCACGGCCCGCTCGCCGGCGCTCGCTCCCGTCTCCACCGGGTGGATCGAGGGATCGCCGAGCAGGTAGAACTGGGCGAGCGTCTTCAGCTTGAGCGGGTCGTGCCACTCGTCGAGCTTGAAGTAGCCGAGCCGCGCCTCGAGCGCCGCGCGTCCGAGCGAGGCGCCCTCGAGCACCTTCTGCAGGAAGATCCGGCAGACGAGGTCCGCGTAGTCGTTCTTGACGCGGGGCTCCTCGGGGTTGGGGCCGTAGGCGACGGTGGTGCTGCCGAAGAACCCGTACGCGCCCTGGCGCAGGTACTCGAGCGGGATGCCCAGGCGCCCGTGCACCTCGGCGCCGTCGGACTTGCGCGGGCTGAAGACCTTCCCGCCCCAGCAGCATTCCGCGGCGACGACGGTGCCCGGCGTCACCTTGCCGCGCAGCGTGGGCGCGGTGAGGGCCACCCATTCCCTGTCGTCTCCGCTCCGGCCGCTGTCGCCGAGGTAGGCGATGTCGCAGTTGCGCCCGTGGCAGTTGATGAAGTGCAGTCGCGGGGCGAGTGCCTCGGGGGACCAGCGGTCGGTCTTCGGCGGCGAGAAGACGAGCCGCGAGGTGTCGCCGAAGAGCTCCCGCACGCTGTTCGTCGTGGATTCCGACCAGGCCCGGGCGCTCAGGCCCATCCAGTCCGCATAGGCCTCGCGCGGCAGCGGCTTCGACTCGGCCGCGAGGCGCAGGACCTTGACGAGGTAGTCGGGGCTCGCCGCCCCGGGCACGTCGGGAAGCCGGCCGACGATGCGCGTGGCCCCGATGAAGTACCCCGGGTGGTCCTGGAACTCGCCGTCGCAGGCGTAGGGCAGGTCGCTCGGGACGTCCGGGTCGTCGTCGCCGCCGACCCCGGCCTCGGCGAGGACGCCGGCGGGGTTGGCGAGCGATTGCATCGGCACGACATCGGGCCCGCCGAGGATCAGGATGTAGTCGGGCTCGAGCTTCGCGTCGATCGCGTCGACGCAGCGCTTGGCGCCGCGCATCGCCGCCTCGCCCCGGCTCTGCGTTCCCATGGGCGACACCTCGAATTCCGCCATGTCCGCCCGGCGATCGAGCGCCA
This sequence comes from Usitatibacteraceae bacterium, assembly GCA_044220635.1. Taxonomy (GTDB): domain Bacteria; phylum Pseudomonadota; class Gammaproteobacteria; order Burkholderiales; family Usitatibacteraceae; genus JBGAQP01. The sequence continues at coordinate 19,851 of JBGAQP010000021.1, read as the reverse complement.
CGAGACGCGTCTCGAGGCCCCGGGCGGCATCGGCCGCCCTGAGCCCTTCCACGGCCCGGAAGACCCGCTCCGCCTTCGCCCCGTACTTCGCCTCCAGGGCTCCCCGGTGGGTGACGATGACCTTGGTCGCGCCCATGAACGCCTCCCTCGGCCGGCGGGCCGCCCGTCATGGTGCGCACCGGCTTCCCGGGGGTCAAGGCGGCGGCTGCCCGCGCCCGCCGGTGGCGGTTCGCCCCCCGTTTTCTGCAATTCGTCCCCCCGGGCTGGAACCCCCACCGGCCGGGGGCTACCCTGCGCGCAGCTGAATCCAAGGGGGGGCGGGACGCCGTCGAACGGGCAGCCGTGACAGCATGTAACACGGCCCGTGACGCATCCGCCCTACAATAACGCCCCTCGGGCCACAAGCCCGACACCACCCGGAAGCCCGACCATGCCGCTTCGCACCCTGCTCCCGATCGCCCTCGCCCTCGCCCTGGCCGCCTGCGCCAAGGGCCCCGACAAGGCCGCCCAGGGCGCCGCCGCGCCGCTCCTGATCGCCGCCGAGGACGTCCACACGGTGAGGAACATCGCCCTCGCCTCGGGCCCGTCCATCACCGGCTCCGTCCAGCCCGAGCGCCGCGCCGACCTGCGCGCCGAGGTGCCGGCGATCGTGATGCAGGTCCTGCGGGAGAACGGGGACGCGGTGCGCCGGGGCGAGCTCCTGGTCCGCCTCGACGACACCGCGATCCGCGACGGCCTCGCCTCGGCGGAATCCGCGAGCCGCGCCGCCGCCCAGGCGCTCGAGCAGGCCGTCCGGCAGCACGAGCGCATGAAGACGCTGCGCGCCTCGGGCATGGCCTCCGCCCAGGCGCTCGACGACGCCGAGGTGCGCCGCAACAACGCCCAGAGCGACCTCGAGGCCGCCAAGACCCGCGTGGTGCAGGCGCGCCAGCTCCTGCAGCGCACCGAGGTGCGGGCCCCCTTCGACGGCGTGGTGAGCGACCGCAAGGTCTCCGCGGGCGACACCGCCCAGATCGGCAAGGAACTGCTCAAGGTGATCGACCCGGCGAGCATGCGCTTCGAGGGCCTCGTGTCCGCCGAGCACGTGGGCGCGGTCAAGGCCGGCCAGAACGTGACCTTTCGCGTGAACGGCTACGGCGAGGTGGAATTCACCGGCAAGGTGCGGCGCGTGAACCCCGCCGCGAACCCGACGACGCGCCAGGTCGAGGTGCTGGTGGACTTCACCGGCCAGCGCCAGCCCCGGCTCGCCGGCCTCTACGCCGAGGGCCGCATCGAGACCGAGAACGGTTCGGGCCTCACGATCCCGGCGAGCGCGCTCGTGCGCGAGGGCGACAAGGCCTCGGCCTGGCGCGTGCGCGACGGCAGGATCCAGAAGGCGGCGCTCTCGCTCGGCGAACGCGACCCGCGCACGGGCGAGTGGCCCGTGCGCAGCGGCCTCGACGAGGGCGACCGGGTGCTGCGCTACCCCTCCACGGCGCTGAAGGAGGGCCAGACGGTGCAAGCCTCGGTCCCGCCCTCCTCGAGCACCAAGACCGCGGACAACGCCCGCACCGCCGCCGCCAGGAACTAGGCCATGTTCCTCTCCGACTTCAGCATCAAGCGCCCGGTCTCGATGGTGGTGATCATCATCGCGCTGATGTGCTTCGGCCTGCTCGCCCTGCAGAAGCTGCGGGTGAACCAGATCCCCGACGTCGAGCAGCCGGTGATGGTGGTGAGCATCCCTTACCCCGGCGCCTCGCCCGAGACCGTCGAGCGCGAGATCATCAACCGCGTCGAAAAGGCGCTGCAAAGCATCTCGCAGGTCTACCAGATCCGCTCGACCTCGGACTTCAACAACGCGCAGATCGTCATCATCTTCAACTTCAAGAAGAACATGGTCGAGGCCGCGGACGAGATCCGCAACGCGATCGCCTCCGTGCGCCACAAGCTGCCGGTCGAGATGCGCGAGCCCATCCTCACGCGCATCGACCCCTCCGCCCAGCCCATCATGTTCATGGCGCTGTCGTCGTCCACGCAGAGCCACGCGGAGATCTCGCGGCTCGCCGAGGACGTGCTCGCCGACCGCTTCCGCGGCATCGACGGCGTGGCCGTCGTCAACGTGAACGGGGCGCTCCGGCGCGAGCTCTCGGTGCTGCTGCGGGCCGAGAAGCTGCGCGAGTTCAACATCTCCGTCACCGAGGTCGTGAACGCGCTGCGCGCGCAGAACACGACCGCGCCCGTGGGCCGCGTGAAGGGGCCCCTCGACGAGCAGAGCATCCGCCTCGTGGGCCGCATCGAGTCGCCCCGCGAGTTCGAGCAGATGGTCGTCAAGCGCCGCGGCAACGAGGTCGTGCGCCTCGGGCAGGTGGCGAGCGTCGAGGACGGCTTTGCCGAGCTCACCGGCTTCAGCCTGCGGAGCGGCCACCCCAACGTCGGCATCAACGTGACCCGCTCGCGCGACGCGAGCACGGTCACGGTCGCGGCGAAGCTGAGGAAGCTCGTCGAGGAGGTGAACAAGACGCTGCCCAAGGGCACGAAGATCGAGGTCACCCACGACGGCGGCGAGGACGCGGAGGCGAGCCTGAAGAACGTGATCGAGGCGCTGATGTTCGGGGCGCTGCTCACGGTCTTCGTGGTCTACGCGTTCCTCAACTCCTGGCGCTCGACGCTCATCACGGCGCTGTCGCTGCCCACCTCGGTGATCGCCGCCTTCATCGCCGTGTGGGCCTGCGGCTTCACGCTCAACTTCATGACGCTGCTCGGGCTCTCGCTCGCCATCGGCGTGCTGATCGACGACGCGATCGTCGTGCGCGAGAACATCGTCCGGCACATGGAGCGCGGCACCGACCGCATGACGGCCGCGCGCGTGGGCACGGCCGAGATCGGCCTCGCGGTGACGGCGACCACCTTCTCCATCATCGCGGTGTTCATCCCCGTCGCCTTCATGGGCGGGGGCGCGGGCGAGTGGTTCCGGCCCTTCGCGCTCACCGTGGCGACCTCGGTCCTGGTGAGCCTGTTCATCTCCTTCACGCTCGACCCGATGCTCTCGGCCTACTGGGGCGATCCCGTGGGCTACCAGCAGCAGCCGAAGAAGGGAGTTCGGCTGTGGCTGTCGCGCTTCAACGCCTGGTTCGACCACCAGGCCAACCGCTACGGCAACGTGATCTCCTGGGCGCTGCACCACCGCAAGGCGATGACCGGCATCGCGGTCGCGAGCCTCGTGGGCGCGGTCGCGCTGCAGGCGACCGTGGGCGGATCGAGCTTCCTGCCCGCCTCCGACGTCGGGTCGATCGCGATCGACGTGCGCATCCCCTCGTCCGGGAGCCTCGAGTACGCCCGGCTCAAGGTGGAGAAGTCCGCGGAGCTCGCGCGCACGATTCCCGAGACCCGGGCGACCAACAGCAACGTGAACGCCGCGGGCGGGCGCGTGTACGTGGACATCGGCAAGAGCACGGAGCGCGACCGCTCCGCCGCCGAGATCGCCAAGGACCTCCGGAAGCTCGTCGGCCAGCTCGTGGGCGCCGAGTACGTCGTGCTCGACGACATCAACAACGGCGCCCGCAAGCCCGTGCAGATCCAGTTCTCGGGTCCGGACTCGCGGCGGCTGCTCGCGATCACCCAGGACTTCATGGAGCAGATGAAGAAGATCCCCGGGGCCGTGGACGTGGGCCTGTCGGAGCAGGAGCCCAAGGACGAGCTGAAGATCGAGCTCGACCGGGGGCTCGCCAACGCGCTCGGCATTTCCGTGGGCGACGCGGCGCAGGCGCTGCGCGTGGCCTTCGCCGGCGTGGAGGTGGGCGACTGGGTCGACCCGACGGGCGAGACCCGCGACGTCTCCGTGCGCCTTCACCCCGACGACCGCGTGGACGCCTCCAACATCGAGCACCTGCCCGTGGCGGTGAACGGCACCAACATGATGGTGCCCCTCGACCAGATCGCCACGATCACCATGGGCAAGGGCCCGGCCAAGATCCAGCACCAGGACGGCAAGCGGATGATCGCGGTGTCGGCCAACGCCCAGGGGCGCTCCCCGGGCGAGATCACGGCGGACGCGATGAAGCTCGCGAAGAAGATCGAGTTCCCGCCCGGCTACGGCATCGAGCTCGGCGGCGCCTCGCGCGACCAGAAGGAGGTCTTCTCCGAGATGGGCATCGCGCTCGTCATGGGCATCGCCCTCATGTATCTCGTCCTCGTGATCCAGTTCGGCTCGTTCACCGCGCCGATGCCGGTGATGCTCTCGCTGCCGCTCAGCCTGATCGGCGTGGTGCTGGCACTCCTCGCCACGCGCGGCACGCTCAACCTCATGAGCTTCATCGGCGTCATCATGCTGATGGGCCTGGTCGCGAAGAACGCGATCCTGCTCCTCGACTGCGCGCGCAAGGAGGAAGCCCAGGGCGTGGGCCGCGAGGAGGCGCTGATGCACGCGGGGCGCGTGCGCCTGCGCCCGATCCTCATGACCACCTTCGCGCTCATCGCCGGCATGATGCCGGTGGCGATCGGCCTGGGCGAGGGCGGCGAGTTCTACCGGCCGATGGCGGTCGCGATCATCGGCGGCACGATCACCTCGACGATCCTCACGCTCCTCGTGGTGCCGACCTTCTACGACTCCATCGAGATCGCGAAGGACCGGGCGATCGCCAAGTTCCACGCCCGCGAGGCGCGCTGGAACCCCGCCGTCGCCTTCGTTCTCACCCTCGGCGAGGCGTTGCTCGCGCTGCTGGGCCTGCGGTCGCTCTACCGCGGCGGGAAGTCGCTCTACCGGCGGGTGTCCGGGCGCTTCGGTCGGCGCGCGCCCGCGGCCGCGGTCGGCGACTAGGCGGACGGGCCCCGCGGGAAGCGTCGCGCGCGGCACCGGGCTCCGGGCCGAAGGCCCGGGGCTTCAGGCCGCCGCGACCAGCAGCTCTTCGTCGATCCAGCGCCGCAGCAGCGTCGCGGCGCGCACGAACGTGGCCTCGGGTGCGTGCCGCAGCAGCAGGCCTTCGCACAGGTCCGCAAACGACGAGCCGGCCGCGACCGCGTCGAGGGCGGCGGCCTCGTCGGGCTCGAGCGGACGGTGGCGCGAAACGAGCGAGCGGCGCCACGCGAGCCAGGGCCGGGAGGCCTCGCCCCGCTCGGGGAGCGCGAGCTCCTCGCCCGCGTCGAGCGCCGCGCGGATGGCCGCCACGTTCCAGCGCAGCTCGAGGCGGTGCACCGACGGGTGCAGCCCGAAGGCGAGGCCCGGCCAGTCCCCGGGCGGGAGCGCCGCCACGGCGTCGAGGCCGACGCAAGGCGCATCGGGCGCATCGTAGGCGAGCCCCAAGGCCCACTCGAGCCGCGCCATCTCGGAAAGGAGCTCGCGATCCGCGGGCGCGATGCCGGCCTCGAGCAGGTAGGCGGGGAAGTGTCTTCCGAACCAGCGTGCGTCCGGGTCCGTCGAGGGATGGCGGTCGAGGTAGCCCGATGCGAGCGCCGCGAAGCCTTCCCGGCCCGCGAGCGCCGCCACCCCTGGATAGTCCTCGGCGAGCACTTCGCGAAGCCGCGCGCGGTACGCGTGCCGGTAGATGCCGAGGCGCGCGTCGGCCGCGATCCCGCCGCCTGGCGCGACCTCGGCGGCGATGGCGGGGTCGCCCCGCAGCAGGAAGCCCTGGAAGGCGGCCTGCGTGGCGGCGAGCGCGCTCACGCGGCCGCCCGGCGGGCGAGGACGCCGGCGGCGACGCCCCTCGCGCGGTCGAGCTCGGCGAGCAGATCGCCGAGCGGCGGGATGTTCGCGTCGCGCTCGATCATCGTCGCGACGGGCCCGAAGCGCGCCACCGCCTCCGCGTAGAGCGCGAACACGGCGTCGGCGACCGGCCGGTCGTGCGTGTCGATCCGGCATTCGCCGTTGTCCTCGTGGCCGGCGAGGTGGATCTGGCGCACGCGGGCGGCCGGCAGGCCGTCGAGGAACGCCTCGGGCGCGAAGCCGTGGTTGCAGGCGCTCACGAACACGTTGTTCACGTCGAGCAGGATCTCGCAATCGGCGCCCGCGGCCACCGCCGCGAGGAACTCCCACTCGGGGATCGTCGATTGCCGGTAGGTCAGGTAGCTCGAGACGTTCTCGAGCAGGATCCGGCGCCCGAGGAAATCCTGCACCCGGCGCACGCGCGCGACCACGTGGTCGAGCGCCTCCTGCGTGAACGGAAGCGGCAGCAGGTCGTGGAGATTCGTGCCCCCGATGCCCGTCCAGCACAGGTGGTCCGAGACCCACAGCGGCTCGACGCGGTCCGCGAGCGCCTTGAGGCGGCCGAGGTAGCCGGGGTCGAGGGGCGTCGTGGAGCCGATCGACAGCGACACGCCGTGCATCGCCATCGGATAGGCGCGGCGCAGCCGCTCGAGGTTCGCGAGCGCGCGTCCCCCGGCCACGAAGTAGTTCTCCGAGACGATCTCGAGGAAGCCGAGCGGCGGCTGCGACTCGAGGAGCTCGGCGTAGTGGGCCGGCCGCAGGCCGAGCCCGAATCCGGGGCTCTTCATGGGGGAGGAAGCGCGGCGGGCCGCGGCCGGCCCGCCACGCGCTTCACGGGGCATCAGGTCTTCGCGACCTTTCCGCCCTTGGCCTTGCACTCGTCGGCCGTCATCACGAGGAAGCCCTGGCCCTTGCAGGCACCCTTGCCCTTGCACTCGTTCCTCGCGCTCTTGCAGTCGTTGTGGCCCTTGCAGGAATTGACGCCTTCGCAATGCACCTTCTTGGCGTCGGCCGCCAGCGCCTGGGAAGCCGGGGCGCTCAGGAGGGCGCCGGCGGCGAGCATCGCGAGCGCGGCGCCGGTCAGTCTGCGGGAATGGTCCATGGATGATCTCCTCGATGGTGGTGGTGGGGAATCGTCGGGGAAGGGGTCCCCTGCCGTATTCGTCCGACCGGCCGGCTCCTTACGAAGCCGGGCCCGGCGGAAAAAAGGCGCCCGGCCCCGTCAGGAACGCGACCTTCGCCCGGTCTTCTCCGGTGCAAACTCCCGAAGTCCGCCCCGAAAGCGCCACCGCATGCTGAGTTCCGCCCGCAAGGAGAGTTTCGAAAGCGTCGTGCGCGCCTACGCGAACGACGTCTTCCGTTTCCTCTACTGGCTTTCCCGGGACCGCGGCGTCGCCGAGGACCTCGCCCAGGAGACCTTCGCGCGCGCCTGGGCGGCGTGGGAGGACCAACGCGACGAGAAGGCCGTCAAGGCCTGGCTCTTCGCCATCGCGCGCCGCGAGCACGCGAGAACCCACGAGCGCAGATCCCTCGACATCGACCCCGACGTGGAGCTCGACGAGCTCGTCGCCCGCCACGCGACGGACCCGGGGCTCGCGATCGACCTGCGGCGAGCCTTCGCCGCGCTCCCGGTCGCGTATCGCGAGGCGCTCTTCCTGCATGTGGTCGCCGGCCTCTCGGGCGCCGAGATCGCGGCCGCCGCAGGCATCGGCGAGGACGCGGTCCACGCCCGCCTTTCGCGTGGCCGCAAGGCGCTGCGCGCGCTGCTCGATGCGGGGCCCCGGGCGATGCCCGCGACAAGGGAACGCAAGCCATGAACTGCATCGACTTCCGCCGCACCATCCAGTCGGACCCGCGTGGCCTGTCCCGCGAGGCGCAGGATCACGCTACCGGGTGCGCCGGCTGCCGCGAGTTCCTCGAGCGCCATCGCGAGCTCGACGCGAGCCTCTTCGAGGCGCTGCGCGTGCCCGCACCCGACGGGCTCGCCGAGCGCATCCTCGTCGCCCACGGCCTTCGCCGGCCGCGGCGCCCCTGGCTCTGGGCGCTGGCCGCCACCGTGCTCCTTGCGGGCGGCCTCACGCTTTGGCTTCCCCGCGAGGCGCCCGACCCGCTCGGCGCCGAGGCCATCGCCCACGTGATGGCCGAGCCGCAGTCCTTCGCCTCGCGCACGGCGTTGCCCGCGGATTTCCTTCCGGGCGAGCTCGCGCGTCAGGGCGTGCGGCTCGCCGTGGCGCTGGGCGAGGTGACTTACGCGACCCTGTGCCCGCTCGCGGGCGGCGTGGCGCGCCACATGGTCGTCGCGGGCGCATCCGGCCCCGTGACGGTGTTCCTCGCCCCGCAGGCCGCCGCGCCCCGGCGCCGGAGCGTCACGAGGATGCACGGCATGGCCGCGATCACGCTGCCTGCGGCGAGCGGCGTGATCGCGATCGTCGCTTCCGACCTCGAAGGCGCGCTCGCGATCGAGCGGCGCCTCGCGCCGGCATGAGCGCGGGCGAGGCGCTCGCCGGGCAGATCGCCTCCCACCGCCCGGCGCTCCTGCGCACCGCGCTCGCGCGGGTGCGCGACCGCGACCTCGCGGAGGACGCGGTGCAGGAGGCGCTCGTAGCCGCCCTGGCCTGCGCCGATCGCTTCGACGGGCGATCCCAGCTTCGGACCTGGCTCACGGGCATCCTGATCCACAAGCTGGGCGACGCGCTGCGCAGCGCCGCGCGCGACGGGAAGAGGCGCGGCGCCTCGCTGTCCGGCGACCCCGGGGACGATGCCTTCGCCGAGCTCGAATCGCACGACCCCTCGGCCGACCCGGAGCGCCAGCTCGAGAACAAGCGTTCGCTCGCGGTCCTCGCCGCCACCCTCGACCGGCTGCCCGCCCGGCAGGCCGCGGCGTTCGTGCTGCGCGAGGTGCACGGGCTCGAGTCGCCGACGATCTGCGGCCGCCTCGGCGTGACCGCGACGAACCTCTGGGTCCTGCACCACCGCGCGCGCAACTCCCTGCGCGAGGCGCTGGCGCTCGCGGGCTACGCCGCCCCGCACGGGGGCTTCAGCACCCCCTGACCCGGGGCCCGCAATGGAAAAGGGCCCGGCTTGCGCCGGGCCTTTCCTCTTTCCCGGGCGCGTGCGGCTACTGCTTCGCGTGGATCACCGTGTCGATGGCGTGGATCACGCCGTTGGTGGATTCCAGGTCCTTCTCCGTGGCCTTCACGCCGTCGACGGTGAGGCCCTCGTCGTTGGCGGCGATCGCGAGCCGGGCGGCCGGGACCATGGCACCATGAGGGCCCGGGCCGCCGCCGGCCAGACATTCAAGTCACTCGTCATCTTGACTTTCCGGACTCGCTCCCGGATTCGCCTCGCGCTCGCCGCGACGCTCCTCGCCCTGTCGGCCCAGGCCTTCGACCTGCAGGGCCACCGCGGGGCCCGGGGGCTCGCGCCCGAGAACACCGTGCCCGGGTGGAAGAAGGCGCTCGAGCTGGGCGTGGACACCATCGAGTGCGACATGGCGATCACGAAGGACGGGGTCGTCGTGGTCCATCACGACCTGTGGCTGAACCCGGACATCGCCCGCGGGCCCGACGGGAAGTGGCTCGAGCAACGCGGGCCCGCGATCGCCGAGCTCACTTTCGAGGAACTGCGCAAGTACGACGTGGGCCGGATCAAGCCGGGCACCAGGTACGCGCAGGACTTCCCCGACCAGCAGCCCGTGGACGGCACCCGCATCCCGAGGCTCTCCGAGCTCTTCGACCTGGTGAAGGCGTCCGGGAACGCGAAGGTGGGATTCGACTGCGAGACGAAGGTCTCGCCGCTCGAGCGCGAGGCGACGCGACCGCCCGGGGAGTTCGCGCGCCGCGTGGTCGCCGAGATCCGCAAGGCCGGGATGGCCGGGCGCACGATGGTGCAGTCCTTCGACTGGGGCACGCTGCAGGTGGTCCAGAAGGAGGCGCCCGAGATCCGCACGATGTACCTCTCGTCGCCGCGCACGCTCAAGCCCGAGGCGGACGGCAGGCCCTCGCCCTGGCTGGCGGGCTTCTCCCCGGAGCGGCTCGGCTCGGTGCCCAAGGCGGTGAAGGCCGCCGGCGGGAAGATCTGGGCGCCGAACCAGACCTTCCTCACGCCCGAGCTCCTCGCCGAGGCCCGCTCGCTCGGCCTCGCGGTGATCCCCTGGACGGTCAACGACCCGGCGATGATCCGCAAGCTCCTCGACATGGGCGTGGACGGCATCATTTCCGACCGTCCGGACCTCGTCCGCGCGGAGTTGGAGAAGAAGTAGACCAACCCTGTCATCCCCCAGCCCCCCCGCGCGTTATCGGGGCGCGGCCAATGCCGGCCGCGAGGCTTCGGGGAGACTTCCGTGCTCGAATCGCTGCAGTCCTTCTTCGGCTCGAACCCGCTGGTTTCGGGCGGCGTGGTCCTGGCGGCCCTCGGCGTGGCGGCCATGTGGCTGCGCGACGTGCCCGCCAAGGCCGCCCAGTGGGCGAAGCACTTCTTCGTCACCACGCTCGCCGTGGACAGCCGCGAGGAGCTCCTGTTCCCCGCGCTCGTGGAGTACATGGACAGCCGCGAGGCGCTTCGCCGCCTCAACAACTTCACCGTCCGCACGCTCCGCCAGCAGGATTCCACCTACCAGAGCCTGCACGACGAGCTGCAGCAGGGCGGGCGGCCGAGGACGCTCTACTCGCCCGGGGAGGGCTTCCACCTCTTCTTCCTCGACGGGCGCCTCATGTGGATGAAGCGCGAGGTCCAGGTGGGCGTGGCGATCATCGAGCGGATCACGCTCTCCACCTTCGGGCGCGACAAGGCGCCCCTCGAGGCCCTCGTGGACGCCGCCATGCAGGCGCGGATCGAGCGCGAGCTGAACCGCATCGCCATCTACGTGCCTTCCCTCTACGGTAACGACTGGTCGCGGGCGCGCCTGGGCAACAACCGCAAGCTCGATTCGGTGGTGCTGAAGGAGGGCCGGAAGGAGGCGATCCTCGCCGACCTCGAGAAGTTCTTCGCCTCCCGGGAGCGCTACGAGACGCTCGGCATCCCCTGGCGCCGCGGCTACCTCCTCTACGGCCCGCCCGGCACGGGCAAGACCTCGCTCGTCACGGCGCTCGCCTCCGAGCTCGCGCTGAACGTGTGCGTGCTCTCGCTCGCCTCGCCCAACGTCACCGACGAGAAGATCGGGGCGCTGCTCGCGAGCGTGCCGCGCCGCTCCGTGATCCTGATCGAGGACGTGGACGCGTTCTTCCAGCAGCGCGCCAAGGCCGACGCCCAGGTGCGGGTCTCCTACTCGGGCTTCATCAACGCGCTCGACGGCGTGGCCGCCCACGAGGGCTCGGTCGTGTTCCTGACGACCAACCACCCGCAGCTCATCGACGAGGCGGCGATCCGCTCGGGCCGGGTGGACTTCCGGCTGGAGCTGGGCCTGTGCGACCGCGGCCAGCTCGAGCGGATGTTCCGCAAGTTCATCGACGACGCGCAGGCGGCGGCGCGCTTCGCCGACGCGGTGGCCCCCGGGCGCTGGTCGCCCGCCCAGGTGCAGGAGCGCCTCCTCAAGGCCGGGAGCGTGGAGGAGGCGGTCGCGCTCTTCCGCGAGCCGCCCGCGGGCGAGGTGACGGTGCTGAAGGCGGCCTGAGGCGCGCTCGGGCGCGGCTCAGGGCGCCCAGCGCATCGTCGGGGTCCGCACCCCCAGCGCGGCGAGCACGGCTTCGGCCGCGGCCACTCCGCGGTCGTTCGCCTCCTCGAAGAGCGAGAGCCCGCTCGCGTCCGCGTGCGCGAAGTGCAGCCTTCCGCGGTGCGCGAGGATGCGCGCGCGCGCCTCGCCCCAGACGAGCCCGGGCCGCGGGCGAACCATCGCGTGCCCGTTGGCGAAGACGTCGACCCTCGTCGTGATCGAGCGGATCTCCGGGTGCGGTTTCGCGAGGTCGACGAGCGCGCGCTCCGCCCACTGCTCGCGCGTCGTCGCGAGCAGGCGCCTGCGGCCCTCGACGGGCGGCCCGGCCGCGAGCGGCAGGTACCAGGTGAGCACCGTGGGGCCCGCGCGGGTCGCCACGCCCTGGTGGGTGGCGACCACGTAGCCCAGGGAATCGCTCTCGTGGATCACGTTGTCCCAGGAAGGCGGCGCGCCGTGGTGCCGGTGCGGCGGCTCGGAGAGCGTGAGGTTGGCGACGAGCCAGGGGGCATAATCGTAGCTTCGAAGTGCGGACGCGAGATCGCCGGCTGCCTCGGCAGGGGGTCCGGTGGGTGACAGCGCGCGCGCGGCGAAGGCGAAGGGCGCGGCCCAGATGACGTGCTCGGCGAAGATCGCCACGCCGCGCTCCCCGGCCGCGAGGTGGCATTCGAGCCGCACCTGCCTCGCGCCTTCCTCGACGCGGTGCACGAGCGCCCCGGGCGTCACGGGGAACCGGTAGCGCTCGAGGAGATGGCGCACGACGAAGCCGTTGCCCTCGGGCCAGGTGAGCACGGTGTCCGCATCGGCGTCGCGCGCCCCGGCATTGCGGCTCGCGAAGTAGTGCAGTCCCGCCCAGGCGGAGGTCTCGCGGTAGTCGCAGCCGTAATCGTCGCGGGTGGCGTAGTTCGCCAGCCAGTGGACCGCTTCCGAGGCGAACCCCTCGGCGCGCAGCCATTCGTGCATCGTGATCCGGTCGAGCGCGAGGAGCGCCGGGTCGCGCGAGGAGAACTCCAGCGGGATCGCGAAGGCGCGCCGCCCGTCCCTGCCGCGAAGGCGCTGGAAGTCGCGCATGCGCTCGTGGAAGCGCCGCCACTCGGCGGCCTCGGCCGCCCCCAGCCCCGCGACGGGCGCGAGCCCCTCCTCCCAGGTTCCGTTGCGATAGAGCCGCTCCTGCGGCGCCTGGCAGAGCGCGCGCTCGTCGTAGCGCGGCGCCGGCGCTTCCGGGTCGCCGAGCAGCACGCCGAGCTCGGAGAGCAGCAGCCGCGTCGAGCGGGCCTCGGGCGTGGGCAGCGGGATGTAGTGCGCGCCCCAGGGATAGGCGCTCACCGCGTTCTCGCCCCAGCGCGCGTTGCCGCCGGCCCGGCCCTCCAGCTCGAGGACCTCGAAGTCCTCGAACCCCGCCCGGCGCAGGCGCCAGGCCGCGCAAAGCCCCGAGATGCCCGCGCCCACGATCGCCACCCTCACGCGCCGCGTCTCGGAGACCTTCGGGATCCCGCCGTCGCGCAGGCGGTGGCCGAGGCCGTGGCTCGTCGCGAGGAGCTCGCCGGGGGGCGCGGCGGGCACGCGCGGCGCGCAGGCCGCCGCGACGAGCGCGGCACCCGCGCCCAGGAACTCCCGCCGGCCGGTCACGGGGACGGAGCGCGCCGCCACTCGCCCTCGAAGTACTGCACCAGCGCCTGGTTGTTGAGGCGGTTCACCTCGGCGGGCACGCGCTCCATGTCCTTCGGGAACCGGAAGAGCGCCGGGTGCAGCTCGGGCGTGAGGAAGCGCAGCCCCTCGGGATACTTCGCCGGCGGCGCCCAGGGCGCGTTCGAGGCGACGATGAAGCCCCACTCGCCGAAGGAGGGGACGAGCGCGTGGAAGGGCGTGGCTTCGAAGCCCGCCGCCTCGAGCGTGGCCACCACGCACCAGAAGGAGCGGCGCGCGTACAGGGGCGAGGTGGACTGGATCACCGCGAGGCCGCGCGCCGAGAGCCGGCGCTTGAGCAGCGCGTAGAAGGAGGTCGTGTAGAGCTTGCCGAGCGAGTGGTTGCTGGGGTCGGGGAAGTCGACCACGGCGACGTCGAAGTGCTCGCGCGAGTGCTCGAGCCAGACGAAGGCGTCCGCGTTCACCACCTTCACCTTCGGCGAGTTGAGCGCGTCGGCGTTGAGCGCGCGCAACGCGGGCGCGTCGGCGAAGAGCCGCGTGATCGCCGGGTCGAGGTCCACGAGGGTCACGGACTCGATGTTCGGGTACTTGAGGATCTCCCGGAGCGCCAGACCGTCGCCCCCGCCCAGCACCAGCGCCCGGCGCGCCTCGGGGAAGGAGGCGAGCGCCGGATGCACCAGCGCCTCGTGGTAGCGGTACTCGTCGAGCGAGCTGAACTGGAGGTTCCCGTTCAGGTAGAGGCGCAGGTCGTCGCGCCACCGGGTGAGGACGATCCGCTGCCCGCGGCTCGACTCGGCGTGGACGATCTGGTCGCCGTAGATCTGGTCCTCGGCGAGCCGCGTCAGGCGCTCGGAGAAGACGAACCCGGCGGCGAGCGCGGCGGCCACGACGGCGCAGCGCGCCGCGGCGGCGAGCGGGCGGCGAAGCTGCGCGCGGAAGAGCCAGGCCGCCCACAGCGCCACCAGCGCGTTCATCAGCCCGAAGAGGAAGGCGGTGCGAATGAGCCCCAGGCGCGGGGCGAGCAGCAGCGGGAAGGCGATCGAGACCGCGAGTGCGCCGAGGTAGTCGAAGGTGAGCACCTGCGCGACGAGGTCCCTGAAGCCGAGGCGCTCCCTGAGGATGCGCATCACGAGCGGGATCTCGAGGCCCACGAGGATGCCCACCAGCACCACGATCCCGTAGAGCACGACGCGGAAGCCCGGCCCCGCCCAGGCGAAGGTGAGGAACATCGCCGCCGCGGAGAAGCCGCCGAGCACGGCGATCATCAGCTCGATGTCGATGAAGCGGGCCACGAGGCCCGTCGCCACGTGGCGCGAGATCCAGGAGCCCACGCCCATCGCGGCGAGGTACACGCCGATCACCACGGAGAACTGCGTGATCGAGTCGCCGAGGAGGTAGGTCGAGGCGGCCGCCGCGATCAGCTCGTAGACGAGCCCGCAGGCCGCGATGACGAAGACCGAAGCGAGCAGCGCCCGGTTGAGCACCTCGGAGGGCGGCAGCGCCGCCGCGCCCCCGGGCACGGGAATCCCCTCGGCGGGGCGCGACACCTCAGCCCCCGTGGATCGCGGCGGCGACGATGATCGCGATGGCGATCACGAAGGCCGCGACCACCGTCGCGAGCGGCTGGTTGCGCTGCTCGATCAGCTCCTTCCAGAGGTTGTAGGGCGTGATCCTGTCGATCACGACGAAGGCGAACACCACCATCACGATGCCGAGCACCGAGTAGACGAGCGATCCGATCAGGGCCGCGGGCTTCAGGTATTCCATGGGGCTCTCCTTGGGGTTATTTGTGGCCGGAAAATCCGCCGCCGCCGCCGCTGCGGTAGCTGCGGATCTCCTCGCTGCGCTCGGCGCGCTGGCGCGCGAACTCCGTCGCGTCCGAGCCGAACAGGGACCAGCCCCGCAGTTGCGCGGTGCCGTAGAGCGCGAGGGCGAGGAGCGAGACGGCGGCGTAGAACTTGAGCATCGGGCGGTGGCCTCCGGTTCAGTCGTCGTCGTCGGAAGAAGCGGTCTGCGGCGGGTAGTCGCTCTCGGCCCAGCGGTGCTCCTCGAAGGCGCGGCGCCGCATCCAGATCACCAGCGGCCAGAGGAAGAGGAAGCCCGCGTAGAGCAGGAAATTGGACCAGCCGACGCTGTTGCGGTAGACCTCGACCCGGCCGACGATCGACGAGCGGTCGACGCCGGGGTTCGCCACGGGAACGGGGCCCGCCTTCGCGTCGAGCGCGAGCGTGTAGCGCCCCGGCGGCAGCGAGGCGATCTCGGCCACGTCGTCGCTGCTGCCGTCGAGGTCGGGGCCCACCAGCCGGTAGCCGAGCTGGCGGTCGAGGCGGTAGGCGCGCCCCGTGTCCACCTCCGTGAGCTGCAGGTCGAGCCCGAGCCAGGAGTTCGTCGCGCTCGAGGTCGTGCGCACCGTCACCGGGCCGTCGAACCAGCCTCCGACCTCGAAAGGGCGGCTCACGACGCGCGCGCTCCCGCCGCCGTCCACGGCGAAGGGCACCGGCGCAGGGCGCGCGACGGCGTTCATCGCCATGAACGCGAACTGCGCCCCCAGCCCGGCGAGGAGGAAGGCGATGAAGACCAGCCAATAGAGGTGCACGCGGCCCGCGAGCGGCGCGGGCTGGTTGGGCGCCACGCCGATGCGCTTCGGGGGCCGGCCCGGCAGGCCCATCGCCTTCCAGAGGACCCCGGGCTCCACGTACTCGCCGAGCGACCAGGTGATCTCGTTGTCGGTGGTCTCCGAGGAGAGGATCAGGGGCGGGTCCACGTAGTCGTCGACCTGGCAGCGATCGCCCACCTGGACTCGCCAGTTGAACTCGCCCGCGAGCCAAGTCACCTTCGCGTTCGCGCGCTGGAAGTGATCGAAGGTCTTGCCGAGGTAGTGCACCCGGGGCTTGGCCGGGCTCCACAGGCGCTGGGCGACGGCCTGCGGGATCTCCGCGGCCGGCCGGATGACGCTGAAGTGCCCCTGGTACTCGCTGATCCAGAGGTAGCCCTCGGAGACGCCGTGGAGCAGGTACTCGCCCCACTCGTAGGTCGAGCCCTCGACGACGATCGCCCGGCGCAGGTACCCCACCACCTCGTATCTCGCGCCCCGCCAGGTGCCCACGGTCCCGAGCGGGATCGCGGGGCTCAGCGTGCGCTCGTTGCGCTCGCTCTTCTGGACGATCTCGCCCACGCTCCCGGTCACGTCGGTGACCGAGCCGCAGGACACGCAGGCGACGACTTCGCTCGCCGCGACGTGCTTCTCGATCGGCGCGCCGCACCCCGCGCACTTGAAGGCGAGCGCGCGTCCGCCCGGCTCCAGCGGCCGGTCGGGATCGCGAAGGCCCGCGAACTTGAACGTGTCGAAGGGCAGGCGCTCGCCGAGGTAGATGTGCGGGACGCTCTCGGAATAGTCGATGGTCGCGAAGCGCGTGCCCTCGCCGCGCAGGTCCGCAACGGGCGCCTTCCAGCCGGCGGTGAAGCGAAACGGTAGCTCGCCCTCGCCCGCGACGACCTCGGCCTGCTCGAGGTTGGTGACGACGTAGCGATCGCCCGCGAGCGTCACGGCGCCCCCGGGAGAGAGCTCCGCGAAGGCGGGCACCGCGGACGGCGGCGCGAGATAGCTGATCGTGTGCTCGAGGTTCGCGTCGGAGAGCCAGCCGCTCTTGCCGTCGGCGGTGAGCACGTGCCACTCGTTCCACACGCCCGAGCCGTAGCGGTACTGGATGCGCCCGACCACGGTGAAGCGGGCGCCGCGGTGGCCGCCTTCCGTGCCGAGCTGGATGAGGGAGGCGTCGGGCAGCAGGTCCGCCTGGCGGCCCACGTCCTCGAGCCGGACGCCCTCGCGCACGACCGTGGCGCGGCAGTAGCCGCAGACCGCGACGATCGAGGTGGCCCCGCGGAAGCGCAACGGCGCCCCGCACGACGGGCATGCCGCGGTCCTCGCCTTCGCCCCGCCTTCGATCGCCACCAGCACCTCCCCGCGCCAGTCGATCCGCCCGTTGATGCGGCCGCTCCCCTGCCGCCGCGCGGCGATTATACGCGCCGCGCGAACCGGTCGAGGCGGAACCCGCCGAGGTCGATGCGGCTCGCGCCCTCGAGCACGAGCTCGGCGATCGCCTCGCCGATCGCCGCCGAGTGCTTGAAGCCGTGCCCCGAGCAGGGCGAGGCGACGATCGCCGCGCCGCTGCGCGGATGGCGGTCGACGACGAAGTGGAAATCGGGGGTGGCGGTGTAGAGGCAGCTCACCGCCTTCACGCGCTGCGGCGAAAGGTCCGGGAAGAACGGCGCGACGTACTCCTCGAACATCGCCCGGGATTCCTCCGGCGGGACCTCCCGGTCCACGTCGTCCGGCGTCGTCGCCCGCGTGTGCTGCTCGGTGGCGAGCTTCACGCCGCCGTCCGGCCCGTCGATCGCGGGAAATCCGTAGACGGGCTGGGACCGCCCCTGCAATTCCCAGATGAACACCGGGAAGCGCCCCGGCTCGAAGCGCCCGGCGGGGCCGCGCACCCCGAACCAGTGCAGGACTTGCCGCGAGACGGTGAAGAGGCGCGCGAGCTCCGGCTCGAGCAGTCCCGGCAGCCAGGGCCCGGCGGCGATGACGAGGCGTCGTGCGCGGTATTCGCCGCGCTCCGTCTCCACGCGCACGCCGCCGCCCTCCTCGCGGTAGCCGCGCACCGCCTCGTTGCGGCGGATCGCCGCGCCGTGTTTTTCCGCGAGGCCGAGCTGGGCCGCGATGCAGGCCTCGGGGCGCAGGAACCCGGCCCCCGGCTCGAAATAGCCCTGCTCGTCGTCGCGGACCGCGAACTGCGGGAAGCGCGCGCGGATCCCGGCGGCGTCGAGCCGCTCGTGCTCGATGCCGTGCTTCTGCGCCGCGGCGAGCGTGTTGGCGAAGAACCCGGCGACATGGCTTCGCGAACGCTGCGCCGCGCTCGAGATGATGAGCCCGCCCGTGACGCTCAGCAGGGCGGCGCCCGTCTCCCGCTCGATCTCGCGCCAGATCGCGTGGGAGCGCAGCGCGAGGGGCGTGTAGCCCTCGCCCTCGCCGATCGCGAGCCGCGTGAGGCGCGTGTCCCCGTGGCTGGAGCCCAGGGCGTGGGGCGGCGAGTGGCGGTCGACGCCCAGGACCGCCGCGCCGCGCTTCGCGAGCTGGTAGAGCGTGGCGCTGCCGGTGGCCCCGAGGCCGAGAACGATCGCGTCGAGCACGGAAAATGGGGACAGTCCCTATTTATTGCCTGTAACAATCAGCCCATCCACGGATTGTTACAAGCAATAAATAGGGACTGTCCCCATTTTCGGCAGGCGGTTCACAAGGCGCGGCAAATGTGGATATAGTTCACCGCCGCGAACGCAGCACCCGCGGCGAGCGGGCCCCACGAGGGCCGAACCAGAAAACCCCTGAGGAGACCTTCCATGATTGGCAGCAGACTCGCCCTCGCGGCGATCGGCACCCTGTTCGCCCTCAACGCGCACTCCGCCACCTACGTCCTCCACGCCGCCAAATGGGGCGCGAGCCAGGACAAGGCGGTGCGCAGCGCGGGCGGCACCCTGAAGTCCCGGCACGCCGGCGCCGGCGTGGCGATCGTCGAATCCGACAACCCCGGGTTCCTCGCAGCGGCGCTCGCCGGCGGGGCGTTCGCGGGCGGCGCGGCCGACCGCGTCGTCTCCTGGATCGACCCGGTCACCCACGACGTCGACCAGTCCGCCGTCAATCCCGCGGACGACCGTTTCTTCACGAACATTCAGTGGGCGCCGCAGGCGGTGGACGCGCCCGGCGCCTGGGCGCTCGGCTACACGGGCGCGGGCGTGCGCGTCGCGGTGATCGACGGCGGAATCTACGATTCCCACGCGGATCTCGCCGGCGCCGTGGACGTGGCGGCCTCGCGTTCCTTCGTCGAGCCCGACTCCGCCGCCTCGCCCGCGGTCAACGCCTGCCGCACGGCGTTCAACTGCGACACCGGGACCTTCTGGCACGGCACGCACGTGGCGGGCATCGTGGCCGCGCGCGACAACGCGATCGGCGTGGTGGGAATCGCCCCGGACGCGACCATCGTCGGCGTGAAGGCGCTGCACGGCGGCAGCGGCTCCTTCCAGGCGGTGATCGACGCCATCATGTACGCCGCCACCGACGGCCAGGCGGACATCATCAACATGAGCCTGGGCGCGGTCTTCGCTCGCAACGAGACCGGGGCCGCGGAGCTTCGCGCCGCTCTCAACAAGGCGGTGAACTTCGCGAGCTCCCAGGGCGTGCTGGTCGTGGTCGCGGCGGGCAACGAGGAGATCGACCTCGACCACGCGGGCAACGTCACGGCGGTTCCGGCGGAGTCGGGCAACGCGCTCGCGATCTCCGCGACGGGCCCCCTCGGGTTCGGCTACGGCGCGACGGACTTCATGCGCCCGTCCTCGTATACGAACTTCGGCAATTCCGTCGTGTGGATGTCGGGTCCCGGCGGCGACTTCGCCTATCCGGGCAACGAGGCCTGCACCCTGCCCACGGCGACCACGCCGGTGACGGTGGCCTGCTGGGCGCTCGACATGGTGCTCAGCACCTCGCGGGGGACCGCCGCGAGCGGCGGCTACACCTGGGCGGCGGGCACGAGCATGGCCGCACCGGCGGTGTCCGCGGTCGCCGCGCTCGTCAAGCAGAAGCAGCCCGGAATCTCGGTGGGGCAGCTGAAGAACCGCCTCGCGCAGTCGGCGGTGGACGCGGGCAAGAAGGGACACGACCCGTACCACGGCCGGGGCTTCGTGAACGCCGCCAACGCCGTGTCGAACTGATCCGCAAGGGCTACCGCAAGGCACGCCGGGGGGAGCGATCCCCCCGGCGCCGTTCTGGAGCGGAAAAATGGGGACAGTCCCTATTTTCCGATTCGTAGCAGGTGAGCGCGCTGTATTGGGG
>JBGAQP010000020.1:0-74649 GCA_044220635.1 Usitatibacteraceae bacterium | reverse complement strand
GGTTCTCGCCGGGAGCCTGCTCGGCTTCGACCACGCGGCCTGGCGGGCGCAGGCGCGGCTCGCGGACGAGCTGCCGTTCGCGTGGGAGGGGCGCGATGTCGCGGTGACGGGCCTGGTGTCCGGGCTTGCGCAGCCGGGAGAGAAGGGCACGCGGTTCCTGTTCGACGTGGAGGCGGTGGAAACGCCGCGCGCCCGCGTTCCTTCGCGGATGTCCCTCATGTGGTACGCGGGCGAGGCGCCGCCGCCGCGCCTCGTCCCCGGGGAGCGCTGGCGGCTCGCCGTGCGCGCGAAGCGACCCCGGGGCCTTGCGAATCCCCACGCCTTCGATTTCGAGCCCTGGGCGCTCGAGCGCGGCATCCGGGCGACGGGCTACGTGCGCGCGAGCGGCGGCCGCCTCGCGCAGGACGTGGCGGGCTGGCCGGGAACGCTCGACCGCTGGCGGGGGGAGATCCGGGAGCGGATGCTCGCGCACCTGGGCGAGGGGCGGCTGCGGGGGGTGCTGGTGGCGCTCGCCATCGGCGACCAGGATGCGATCGCCGCGGGCGACTGGCGCGTCTTCTGGCGTACGGGCGTGGGCCACCTCATGAGCATCTCGGGGCTGCACATCACGATGCTCGCGGGGCTCGCGTTCGCGGTCGTCGCTTTCCTCTGGGTGCGCTGCGAGGCGCTCGCCCTGCGGATTCCCGCGCCCAAGGCCGGGGCGGTGGCGGCCGCGCTCGCCTCGCTCGCGTACTCGCTCCTCACCGGCTTCGCCGTTCCGGCGCAGCGCACCTTCACCATGGTCGCGGTCATCGCGGCGGCCGTGCTGGCGGACCGGCACGGGTCGCCCTCGCGGGTGCTCGCCGCGGCGGCGCTCGCGGTCCTCCTTGCCGACCCCTGGGCGGTGCTCTCGTCGGGTTTCTGGCTCTCGTTCGGTGCGGTGGGGGCGATCTTCTACGTCTTCGCCTTGCGCACGGCAAGCCCGGGAAGGCTGCGGCGCGCGGCGGTCGAGCAGCTCGCGGTCACTGTGGTGATGCTCCCGATGCTCGCCGCGCTCTTCCAGGAGGTATCGCTTGTCTCGCCGCTCGCCAACGCCTTCGCCATTCCCGTGGTGAGCCTCGCGGTGGTGCCGCTCACGCTCGCCGGGGCCTTCCTGCCGCTCGCCGCTGCGCTCGATCTCGCCCACGGGCTGATGCTCCTCGTGATGGCGCCGCTGGAGTGGCTCGCGGCGCTTTCCGGGGCGGTGATGGAGAGCCATGCGCCGCCGGCGTGGTGCGTCGCCGCCGCGGTGGCCGGCTGCGCGTGGCTGCTCGCCCCGCGAGGGCTGCCGATGCGCTGGGCGGGGGCGCTGTGGCTCCTGCCGCTCGCGACCGTGCTGCCGCCGAAGCCTGCGCAGGGCGAGGCCTGGGTCGATCTCCTCGACGTCGGCAACGGCCTCGCGGTGGTCGTGCGCACGGCCGGGCACGCGCTGGTGTACGACGCGGGGCCCGCCTGGAGCGCCGAGAGCGATGCGGGCGGTCGCATCGTCGCGCCCTACCTGCGCGGGGAGGGGGTGCGGCGGCTCGACGGGCTCGTCGTCTCCCATTCGGACGACGACCATGCGGGAGGCGCGGCCTCCGTCGCCGCGGCGCGCTCGCCCGGGTGGCTCCTCTCGCCGCTCGCTTCCGGCCACCCCCTGCACTGGGCCGTGCCGATCTCGCGGCTGTGCTCGGCCGGGATGGGCTGGGAGTGGGAAGGCGTGCGGTTCGCCGTTCTCCACCCGGCAGAAGCGAGCCATTCGCAGGCCCGCCGGCGGGAGAACGACCGCAGCTGCGTGATCCGGATCGCCACGCGGGGAGGTGTCGCCTTGCTCGCGGGGGATGCGCAGGCGCGCTCCGAGGCGGAGATGCTCGCGCGGGACCGCCGGGGACTCGCCGCCCAGGTGCTCGTGGTACCCCACCACGGCTCGCGCAGCTCCTCGACGCGGGCCTTCCTCGCGGCCGTGGACCCGCGCGTGGCGCTCTTCTCCGTGGGCTGGCGCAACCGGTTCGGCCACCCCCACCCGGCTGTGGAGGCGCGCTATCGCGAGCGCGGGGCCGTCATCGCGCGAACCGACGAAGACGGCGCCTTGCGCGTGGCGCTCCCGGCGCAAGCGGGCGGGGAGATCGCCCCCGTGGCCCTGGCGGGGCGGCTGCGCTACTGGAGCGATCGACGCGCAACGCGATGATCCGTACTCCGGCCTTCGCGCGCGCCAAAGGGCCGGGCCCCCATGCGGGGCGCGGCCCCTTCGGTGTACCCCCGGGAGCTCAGCCCTTCTCTTTCGCGACCGGATAGCCGGCCTTCACCCAGTCGGCGAACTTCATGTCGACCGAGGTGACGTTGGTGAAGCCGAGGTCCATGAGCGACTTGGTGGCGAGGGCGCAGCGTCCGCCCGTGGCGCAGTAGAGGGTGAGCTGCTTGTTCATGTCGACCTTGTCGGGATAGCCCACGAGCTTCCAGATGCGGAACTCGACGAGGCCGCGCGGAACGTTCACGGCGCCGGGGACGAAGCCGTCCTCGAACTCGTTCTCGTTGCGCACGTCGATGATCAGGCCCGCCGACTTGCTGTCCACGGCGGCCTTGAACTCGTCCATCTTGATCGTCCTGATCTGCTTCTTCGCCGCGGCGACGTACTGCTTCACGGAATCCGGATAGTCCTGCGCGAGCGCGAAGCCGGGAAGGGCCAGGCTGGCGGCGACGAACAGGGCGGTCAGGAGGGGTTTGCGGGGGGCGAGCATGGCGATGACTCCACTGAGGAAAAAGGCGGTAAAAGCCTCGTGCCATCAATGCTATGCCTCGCACGAACGCGCGATTTGACCGGAGTCAGGAAAGCCGCCGGTTGAATTGTTACAGACCGTAAATGGGGACTGTCCCCATTTACTGGATGAGGAGGCGGGTGAGGAACCAGCCGGGGAAGACGGTGACGAGGACGGTGGGGACGAGGCAGACGATGGCCGAGACCAGGACGGGTGCCCGCGCGGGAGCGGGCGCGTCCTGGGGGCTCATGAACATGAACTGGACCACGCGCAGGTAGAAATAGATGCCGAGATAGCTGCCCACGAGCCCGAGCACCGCCCAGGCCGTGTAGCCCGCCGCCATCACGTTCGTGAAGATGAGGAACTTCGCCACGAACCCGGGGAAGGGCGGGATGCCCGCGAGCGAGAACATGGCCACCGCGATCAGCACCGCGGCGAAGGGCTGGCGGTGGAAGAGGCCCCGGAGGTTCTCGAGCCGGTCGCGCGTGCCCTCGTCGCCCCGAGGGATCGCGGCGAAGGCGAGCAGGTTCATGAGGCCGTAGGCGATCACGTAGAAGGCGACCGCCTGGAACCGCCCCGGACCGTCGCCCAGCATCGCGTAGAAGAGGTAGCCCGCGTGCGCGATCGAGGAGTAGGCGATCATGCGCCGGAAGCCCGCCTGGCGCATGGCGGCGAGGTTGCCCCAGACGATGGACACGAGCGGCAGCACGCCCAGCACCGCGACGATCGTCCCCGAGACCTCCGCCGTCCCGAAGAGTCGCGCGACGGCGATCAGCGCGCCCGCCTTGATGATCGTCGCCATGAACGCGGTCACCGGCACGGTCGCCCCCTCGTAGGCATCCGGCGCCCAGGCGTGGAACGGCACGACGGCCGCCTTCAGCATGAAGGCGACGATCACGAGTACGACGGCGGCCTTCGCGAGCACGCCCGGCGAGCCGAGCGCCGCCGCGAACGCGGAGAGCGCCATGGAGCCGGTCGCGCCGAAGAGCAGCGACACGCCCATGAGGAAGGTGGCGGTGGCCGCGCCCCCGAGCACCAGGTACTTGAGCGCCGCCTCCGCGCTTTCCGGGCGCCGGAAGGCGAGCATCACCAGCACGTACACGGGGATCGACATGATCTCGAGCCCGAGGAAGAGCGTGAGGAAGCTGTCCGAGGACACGAGCAGGCAGAAGCCGTAGAGCGAGGAAAGCACGAGCACCGCGAAGCGGCTGTTGTCCTCGAAGTCGTCGCGCGCCATCAGGAACACGGGCACCGCGAAGGCGAGCACCACGGACTTCGCGACGAAGGTGCCCGCGTCCACCGAGAAGTGCCCCGGGAAGGGGCTCGCGGTGTACTGCATGACGTGCAGCATCCCGGCGATGCCCGCGGCCGCGGCCGCGACCCCGATCGAGATCCACAGCGCCCCCCGCGGGCGGTCGGCGACGATGTCGGCGAGGAGCAGCGCCACGATCCCGAGGAGCAGGAGGTGCTCGGGGAAGAGGCCGACGATGAAGGCTTCCCAGTTCACCTGGCGGCTCCGGGCAGGCGGGGCTTCAGGACCAGCTCGCGGTACTCCTTCGCGGCGAGCTCGGTCTTCTTCATCGGGCCGTCGGGGAAGAGCCCGAGGGCGAAGACCGCGGCGACGATGGCCGCGAGGATGAAGACCTCCCTGCGGTCGAGGTCGCCGAAGGGCTGGTGAGGCGCCTTGGCGTTGCCGAAGAGGAAGGCCTGGGCGAAGCGCAGCATGTAGAGCGCGCCCAGCACCACGCCGGTGACCGCGGTGCCGGTGACGATCATCGAGAACGTGTCGCCCCCCTGGTAGAGCTGCCAGGCGGCGCCGAAGGCGCCGATCAGCACGAGGAACTCGCCCGTGAAGCCGCTCGTGGTCGGCAGGCCGATGGAGGCGAGCGTGAGGATCATGAAGAAGACGGAATAGACGGGCAGCAGCTTCGCGAGGCCCCCGTACGCGGCGAGCTCGCGCGTGTGGCAGCGCTCGTAGATCATCCCGACCATGAAGAAGAGCCCGGCCGCCGTGAGGCCGTGGCTCACCATCTGCACGACCGCGCCCTGGATGCCCAGGAGGTCGAGGCTGATGAGGCCGAGCATCACGTAGCCCAGGTGGCTGATCGAGGAGTAGGCGATGATCTTCTTGATGTCGTCCTGCACGAGCGCGAGGCAGGCGCCGTAGACGATGCTCACGACCGAGAGCGCGAGGATCCAGGGCGCGAAGTCGCGCGTGGCGTCCGGGAAGAGCGGAAAGCCGAGCTTCATGAAGCCGTAGGTCCCCATCTTCAGGAGCACGCCCGCGAGGATCACGGAGCCCGCGGTCGGCGCCTCCACGTGCGCGTCCGGCAGCCACGTGTGCAGCGGCACCATCGGCACCTTGATCGCGAAGGACAGGCCGAAGGCGGCGAGCAGCAGCTGCTGCACGTCGAGCGGCAGCCGGGCGCGGTAGAGGTCGGCGAAGGCGAACGAGGTGATGCCGGTCTCCTGCCGCAGCGACCAGACGAGGTAGATCACCGCGGCGAGCATCAGGATGCTGCCGAAGGCGGTGTAGAGCACGAACTTGAGGGTGGCGTAGATGCGCCGCTCGCCGCCCCAGATGCCGATGATCAGGAACATCGGGATCAGCATCGTTTCCCAGAAGAGGTAGAAGAGGAACAGGTCCTGGGCGACGAAGGTGCCGAGCATCGCGAACTGGATCAGGAACACCATCGCGTGGAAGAGCTTCACGTCCTTGACGATGGCCGTGAAGGCGCCGAGCACGACGAGCGGGCCGAGGAACGCGGTGAGCGCCACCAGCAGCACGTTGTAGCCGTCGAGGCCGATCTGGTAGTGCACGCCCCAGGCCGCGATCCACGCGATCTTCGTCTCGAACTGCAGGCCCGCGACCCCGGGGTCGAAGCGCCCGTAGAGCCACGCCGTGAGCGCGAGCTGGACCGCCATCGTCCAGAGCGTGACCTGCCGCATGGCGCCCACGGACTTCGCCGGCAGCCACGCGAGGATCGCGATCCCCGCGAGCGGCAGCCAGAGGACGACGTTGAGGACGGCGCTCTCAACCATTGCCGAAGACCCAGAGCAGGCACAGCGCCGCGCCCGCCACGACGAAGAGCACGTAGGCGTGGATGCTGCCGGTCTGCAGGCGCGCGAGCATCCCGGCGCCGCAGTGGGCGATGGCGGCCATGCCGTTCAGCGCGCCGTCGATGATCGCGCGGTCGCCCAGGCGCAGGAACACGCGGTCGGAAACCCAGGCGAGCGGCTTCGCGAGGAAGTTCTCGTAGGCCTCGTCCACGTAGTACTTGCCCGCGAGCACCCGGTGGATGCCGGAAAGGCGCGCGAGCGCGGCCTTCGCGCGCACGGCGCCGTTGCCGAAGAAGTACACCGCCCCGGCGATGCCGGCCGCGGCGATCGCGACCGAGAGCCACACGAGCGGCTTCTCGAGGTAGTGCAGCTCCTCGTGGATCGCGGGCATCGGCATCACGGGCTCGAGCCAGTGGGGGATCGCGACGAAGCCGCCCACCGCCGAGAGGACGGCGAGCACGACCAGCACGTAGGCCATCGTCGGCGGCGACTCGTGCACGTGGTGCTCGACCTCGGTGTCCATGCGGGAGGCCCCCATGAAGGTGAGCCAGCCGAGCCGCGTCATGTAGAACGCGGTGAGCAGCGCCGTGAACGCCATCAGCGCCCAGAGAAGCACCGAGCCGCCCTTCGTGCTCGCGAGCGCGAACCAGAGGATCTCGTCCTTGGAGAAGAAGCCCGAAAGCGGCGGGATGCCGGCGATGGCGAGCGTGGCCACCACCCAGGTCCAGAAGGTGATCGGGATCTTCTTGCGCAGGCCCCCCATCTTGCGGATGTCCTGCTCGCCCTGGAGCGCGTGGATGACGCTTCCCGAGCCGAGGAAGAGGCAGGCCTTGAAGAAGGCGTGGGTGTAGACGTGGAAGATCGCGACCCCGTAGGCGCCGACGCCGAGCGCGACGAACATGAAGCCGAGCTGCGAGAGCGTCGAGTAGGCGAGGATCTTCTTGATGTCGTACTGGGCGAGCGCGATCGTCGCGGCGAAGAACGCGGTCGCCGCGCCGATGGCGGTGACGACCTGGGAGGCGGCGCCGGCATGCAGGTACAGGCCGTTCAGGCGCGCGACGAGGTACACGCCCGCGGTCACCATGGTCGCCGCGTGGATCAGGGCCGAGACCGGCGTCGGGCCCGCCATGGCGTCGGGCAGCCACACGTGCAGCGGGATCTGGGCGGACTTTCCGCAGGCGCCGATGAAGAGCAGGATGGCCACGAGGCTCGCGGCGACGGGCGCGTTGCCCGCGGAGTAGGCGGCGTTCACCTGGTCCATGTCGAGGGTGCCCAGCCCCCACCAGACGAGGAACATGCCGAGGAGGAACCCCGCGTCCCCGATCCGGTTGGTGATGAAGGCCTTCTTGCCGGCGCGCGCCTTGTCCGGGTCCTCGAACCAGAAGCCGATGAGGAGGTAGGAGGCGAGCCCCACGCCCTCCCAGCCGACGAAGACCACGAGGAGCGAGCGCCCAAGGACCAGCAGGAGCATGAAGAAGAGGAAGAGGTTCAGGTACGCGAAGTAGCGCGCGTAGGAGGCGTCCTCCTTCATGTAGCCGACGGAATAGACGTGGATCAGCGCGCCCACGCCCGTGACGATGAGGGCCATGACCGCGGTGAGCCGGTCGAAGTAGAAGGCGACTTCGAGGCTCCTCGCGCCGATCGCCGCCCAGGTGAACGCCGTCTCGACGATCGGCTCCCCGGTCTCCAGGAGCTGCGCGAAGGCCCGCAGGGTGACGATGAACGCGATGGCGGGCAGCCCGCAACCGATCGCGGTGACGAAGCGCTTGCCCAGCCGGTTGCCGACGAGCCCGTTCAGCAGGAAGCCCAGGAGCGGCAGCAGGGCGATGAGGAGCAGCGGCTTGAGGGTCACGGCGCTAGCCCTTCAGGTCGTCGAACGCTTCCGCGTCGAGGGTGCGCTTGGCCCGCGCGAGGTGCAGCACGATGGGAATCGCGATCGCGATCTCGGCCGCGGCCACCACGAAGATCAGGAAGACCAGCGCGGCCGCCGCGGCGGATCCCGCCTGCTGGGCGAAGGCGACGAGGCTCACGATGACGCCGTTGAGCATCAGCTCCATGCACATCAGCATCACGAGCACGTTGCGGCGGATCACGACGCCGAGCAGCCCCAGGGCGAAGAGCGCCACGGAAAGCCCGATGAGCAGCTGCATCCTATCCACGGTCCCCCCCGCCGCCCTTGATCACCGCGAGCGCGGCCACCACTGCGGCCACGAGCAGCACCGAGGTGAGCTCGAAGTGCAGCCAGTACTCGTTCAGGAAGGAGGCCGCGAACTCCTGGAGCCCGAAGACCCCGCGACCCCGGGGCGCGGCGCCCGTCGGGTCCTCCATCGCCTGCCAGAGCCCCGCGCCGAGGATTTCCACGAGCAGCACGACGGCGAGGATCCCGGGCACGCGCAGGCGCGAGTAGCGGTGGCGGAAGGAGATGTCGCGCACGTCGAGCAGCATGATCACGTAGACCATGAACACCATCACCGCGCCCACGTAGATCAGCACCTGGAAGGCGGCGATGAAGTGCACGCCGAGCAGCCCGTAGATCCCGCCGAGGAACACCATGGTCGAGATGAGGGCGATGGCGACCTGCATCGGGTGGCGCAGCATCAGCATCGCCGCGCCGCCGGCGAGCGCCGAGGCGGCGAAGAGGTAGAGCAGGAGCGTGTCGAGGCCGCCCAGGAAGCTCTCGATCATGCGGCCTCCCGGGGCGTGCCCGGACGGGGCGGATAGGGCTTGGCGACGTCGCGCGTGGGCTTCCAGTTGAGGAGCTCGTCCTTCGTGATCCACATGCGCGCGCGGTCGGCCGAGGGGAAGTCGGGCACCTCGGGCACCATGCGGATCGCGTCCTCGGGGCAGGCCTCGACGCACAGGCCGCAGAAGACGCAGCGCGAGTAGTCGATCTCGAAGCGCGAGGGCGACTTCGGGTGCGCCGGGTCGAGCGGGTCGAAGGCCGCGTCGATCTCGATCACCTGCGCGGGGCACACCGTCGCGCACAGGTTGCAGGCGATGCACTGGGGGCTGCCGTCGGGGCGCTGGGTGAGGATGTGCTTGCCGCGGTTGGCGCGCGCGTAGTCGGCGCGCTTCTCCTCGGGGTAGTAGGTGGTGATCGCGCCCTTGCGGCCGGTCATCCACTTGGCCATGTTCGCGAGGAACACGCGGCTGGTGATGGTGAGCCCGCGGACGATCTCCGGGAGGTAGGCCTTCTCCCAGAGCCCCATCGCGGGCCGGTTCCAGTAGCGCTTGCGCACGAAGGGCTTCTTCATGCCTGGAGCGCCCAGAGGACGAGGACGGTGACGACGAAGTTCGCGAGCGCCAGCGGGAACATGAACTTCCACGCGAAGGCGAGGACCTGGTCGTAGCGGAAGCGCGGCAGGGTCCAGCGGATCAGGATCTGGAAGCTCGCCAGCACGAACACCTTCACGAGGAAGGTCCCGAGCTGGATCAGCACGACGAGCCAGTGGGGGAGCGCGATCTCGTGGCCGCCGGGCAGCAGGAACCCCGAGTCGTGCAGGTAGGGCAGGTTGTAGCCGCCCAGGAAGAGCGTGGTGAACAGCGCCGCGATGATCGCGATCTCGATGAACTCCGCGAACATGAAGAGCCCCATCTTCATGGCGCTGTACTCGGTGTAGAACCCGGCGATCAGCTCCGATTCCGCCTCGGGCAGGTCGAAGGGGATGCGCTTGTTCTCGGCGATGGCCGCGGCGAGGAAGAGCGTGGCGGCGAAGGGCTGGTAGACGATCCCCCAGGCCGGCAGGAACCCGAGCACCGTGCCCGACTGGTGGCGCACGATCGCGTCGAGGTCGACGGTGCCGTAGACGACGATCAGCCCGAGCACGGTGAGGCCCATGATCAGCTCGTAGGAGATCATCTGCGAGCCCGCGCGCGTGGCCCCGAGCATCGAGAACTTGTTCGACGAGGACCAGCCGGCGAGCATGCAGCCGATGATCGACATGCCGCCGAAGGCGAAGACGATGAGCAGCCCCGCGTCCAGGCGCGCGATCTGCATGGGATAGCTGCGCTCGCCGAACCATTCCGACACCGACGGGATGGCCGAGAGCAGCGCTCCGGGGTTGAGCGTGCCGCCGAAGGGGATCACGCCGAAGACGAGCAGCACCGGCGTGAACACGACCCAGGGCGCGACCGCGTAGGCGTACCAGTCGTAGGTCTTCGGCTTCCAGTCCTCCTTCAGCAGCATCTTCAGGCCGTCGGCCATGCCGTGGATGAGGCCCCAGAGCACGAGCTTCACCTGCGTGAAGGGGATGCGCAGGTAGCAGCGGTTGGCGCCGATGCGGTCCGACATGATCGCCGCCTGCTTGCGCTCGACCCAGGTGAGCACCGTGCCGAAGGTCATCAGCACGCTGATCGCGTAGGTGATGAAGACGACGTAGACGACGAGGTCCTGGATCATGCGGGGGCCTCGGCGGGGGCGGCGAGCCGGGCGAAGAGCGTTTCGGCGTCCGCCACGCCCGGTCGCCGGGCGAAGAGCGGCTCGAAGGCGCTCACCACGCCCTCGCAGTTCGTGTAGTGGCCGCGGCGCTCGGTCTGCAGGCTCGTCGGGATGAACACGTCCGCGTGGCCGTTCTCGGGCGCGAGGAAGGCGTTCAGGAAGACGATCCGCGCGCCGCGGGGCAGCCTTCCGAAGTCGAAGCCCTCGCCCCAGACGAGGACGAGGTCCGTGCCCTCGGGGAAGGCCACGGGCGCGGAGCCGAAGAGGGCGCGCGCGCCGGCGCCGTTGGGGTTCTTGTCCGGGCGGATGAGGAAGTCGTCGGCGACCACCTCGCCGGGCCCGGCCTGGCGGTCGGCCTTCACGAAGGCGGTGAGGCGGCCGCCGAAGGCGGCCCGGAACGCGGCGAGCTCCTCGTTGGAGCCCCAGCTCGAGACGAGCGCCACGGGGCGCTTCGCCTGCAGGATGAGCGAGCCCGCCTCCTGGATCGCGGCTTCGAGCGCGACCGGGCGGCCGCGGAGCATCGCCTCGGCGGCGCGCTCCCTCTCGAGCACCCGGGCCATGTCGCGACCCTGGTTGCAGATCCAGGCGCCGTTCACCTTCGGGTTCTCGAGCGGGGTGATGCGCACGATCGCGGCGTTCTGCCGGGGATCGAGGGCGTTCAGCTTCCACTCGGGCTTGCGGTGCCAGAAGTTCACCGTGCAGCCGCGCTCGCACCCCGGGCAGACCTGGGGCGTGGGCTTCGTGTACCAGACGCGCGCCCTGTAGAGGTTGTCCTTCGAAAGGAGCGCCCCCACCGGGCAGAGGTCGATCACGTTGTCCGAGTAGGCGTCGCGGCCGAAGGCGCCGTCCTCGGTCGCGCGCACGAGCGAGTGGTCGCCGCGGTTCTGGATGCACAGGCCGTGGGACTTCGAGACCTCCGCGGTGAAGCGCGTGCAGCGCAGGCACACGATGCAGCGCTCGTTGTCGATGAAGATCCGCTCGCTCAGGTCGTGGAACTTGGTCGCGTGGACCTTGGGCACCGTCGAGACCGAAGGGGCGCCGTTGTGCGCGTAGTGGTGGTCCTGCAGCAGGCACTCGCCCGCCTTGTCGCAGATGCCGCAGTCGACCGGGTGGTTGAGGGTGATGAACTCCATCGTCTGCCTGCGCCGTGCGCGCACGCCTTCGGAGTCCGTGAGGATGCGCATGCCGTCCGATACCGGCATGTTGCAGGCGATCTCGATCCAGTTGCCGCCCTTCTCGTCCTCGACCTCGACCACGCAGATGCGGCAGTTGCCCGCCACCGAAAGGTGCGGGTGCCAGCAGAAGTAGGGGATGTAGACGCCGTTGGCCGCGGCCGCCTGCATCACGGTCTGGCCCTTCTCGGCGGGATAGGGCCTGCCGTCGAAGAAGATCTCAGGCAAGGGCCACCTCGAGACGGCCGTCGAAGCGCGAGCGCTTGTGGGCGATGAAGTGCTCGAACTCGTCGCGGTACTTGTCGAGGAAGCCGAGCGTCGCGTAGCCCGCGGCATCGCCCATCCCGCAGATCGTGGTGCCGTCGTTCGCCTCCGAGATCGCGATCAGGCGGTCGAGATCCCCGGGGCGGCCGTCGCCCGCGACGATGCGGTCGATGATCCGGTGCATCCAGCCCATGCCCTCGCGGCAGGGCGTGCACTGGCCGCAGGACTCGTGGTGGTAGAAGCGCAGCAGCACCTGCAGGAGCCGCACCATGCAGGTTCCTTCGGCGATCACGACCATGCCGCCAGAGCCCATGGAGGAGCCGAGCTTCTTGAGCGACTCGTTGTCGAGCGTGGCCGCCTCGACGTCGGCCCGGGTGACGACCTTGGTGGAGATCCCGCCGGGGATCACGCACTTGAGCGGCTTGCCGCCCAGGATCCCGCCGCAGTCCTCGTAGAGGAACTTCGCCCAGGGGTAGCCGTACTCGACCTCGTAGACGCCGGGCTTCACGATGTGCCCGGAGACCGAGACGAGCTGCGTGCCCGGGCTCTTCGCGGTGCCGAGCTTGCGGAAGGCTTCCGCCCCGTTGGCGACGATGTTCGTGACGTTGGCGAGCGTCTCGACGTTGTTGATGACGGTCGGGCGCTGGTAGAGTCCGCGCACCGTGAGCCGCGGCGGGCGGTTGCGCGGATAGCCGCGCTTGCCCTCGATCGAGGTGATCAGCGCCGAGGCCTCGCCGCACACGTAGGAGCCCGCGCCCCGGTAGACGACGATGTCGAGCGCGAAATCGCGGCCCAGGGCCTTCTCGCCCAGCAGCCCCGCCTCGTACGCCTCGTCGATCGCGCCCTGGATGCGGCGGAAGGGCAGGTCGAACTCGCCCCGGATGTAGACGAAGGCGTTGCGCACCTGCAGCGCGAAGGAGGCGAGCAGCATCGACTCGATCAGAAGGTGCGGCGCGTGCTCGAGGATCCAGCGGTCCTTGAAGGTGCCGGGCTCGCCCTCGTCGGCGTTGCAGCACAGGTAGTGCGGCTGCCCGTCGTCGAGCTTCACCACGGACCACTTGCGTCCCACGGGGAAGGCGGCGCCGCCGTGGCCGAGCAGGCCCGAGTCCGTGACGACCTTGGTCACGTCCGCCGGCGTCATGGAGTCGAGCGCCTTGCCGATGGTCGCGTAGCCGCCGCGCGCGCGGTAGTCGGCGAGCGTGTGCGAGGTCGCCGTGACCGGGAAGTTCATGAGGATCGGGCGGCCGGGCATGGTCATTTCCCCCCGGCCCGATCCGCGGCCACGCAGCCCTCGATCAGCCGGTCGAGGGCCTCGGGGCCCATGTTCTCGTGGTAGGCGTCGTTCACCATGACCACCGGGGCGGTGCCGCAGGAGCCGAGGCACTCCACCTCCGAGAGCGTGAAGCGCCCGTCGGGCGTGGTCTGGCCGGGCTCGATGCCGAGCTTCCTCGAGAGGTGCGCGAGCACGCCCTCGGAGCCGCGCATGGAGCAGGCGACGTTGCGGCAGGCCTGCAGGTGCCAGCGGCCGATGGGCTTCCTGCGAAACTGCGTGTAGTAGGAGAGGACCGACTCGACCTGCGAGCGGGGCACGGCGAGGTACTCGACGAGCGCGGCGATGTCCTCGTCGGCGACGTAGCCGCGCTCCTCCTGGATGCGCCTGAGGCACGGCAGCACGAGGGAGGACTCGAAGCCCGCGGGGTAGCGCTTCTTCCACTTCTCGAACTCGGCGATGAGGTGCTTCACCGATCGCACTCCCCGCCGATCATGTTGATCGAGCCGAAGGTGGGCACGATGTCGGCGAGCTGGTAGCCCTCGAGCATGCGGTGCGCGCCGCCCATGTGCACGAAGCTCGGCGAGCGCACGTGCACCTTCCAGGGCGTGCCGCCGCCGGTGGCGACGAGGTAGAAGCCCAGCTCCCCGTTGGGCGACTCGTGGGCCGAGTACACCTCGCCCGCGGGCACCTGGGGGCCTTCCATGATCAGCTTGAAGTGGTTGATGAGGGACTCGATCTCGGTGTAGACGAGCTCCTTCGGGGGCAGCGTGCAGCGCCGGTCGTCCACGCACAGGGGCCCGGCCGGGAGCCGCTCGACGAGCTGGCGGATCATGTGCACCGACTCGTCCATCTCGCGCATGCGCACGTAGTAGCGGTCGTAGTTGTCGCCCTTGATGCCCACGGGGACCTCGAAGTCGAGCTCGGCGTAGGCGAGGTAGGGCGTGTCCTTCCGGAGGTCCCTCGGCACGCCGGTCGAGCGCAGGATCGGGCCCGTGTAGCCCCAGTTCAGCGCCTCGGCGCTCGTGAGGCAGCCGACGTCGCGCATGCGGTCGATGAAGATGCGGTTGCGGTCCACGAGGCCGTGCACGCGGCCGGTGAACTCGTCGTACTCGACGAGGATCTCCTCGAGGCGCTCGAGCCAGCCTTGGGGAAGGTCGCGGGCGAGCCCGCCGATGCGCCCGTAGGTGTAGGTCACGCGCGCGCCCGTGAGGTCGGCGAGGTGCTCGTACATCCAGTCGCGGAGCGTCACGAGGTAGAGGAAGGCGGTCATCGCGCCCAGCTCCATCAGGCCCGCGGCGATGCAGGTGAGGTGGTCGACGATGCGCGAGTATTCCGAGAGCAGCGTGCGCAGGTACTTCGCGCGGGGCGTGATCTCCACGCCCATCAGCTTCTCGACCGCCTCGCAGTAGGCGAAGTTGTTGATGAGCGCCGAGCAGTAGTTGAGGCGGTCCACGTAGGGGATGAGGTTCGCCCAGGTGTGGGACTCGCACTCCTTCTCGAAGCCGCGGTGCAGGTACCCGCAGTGCACGTCCGCGCGCAGCACCTTCTCGCCCGAGAGCGCGGCGATGATCTGGACCGTGCCGTGGGTCGCCGGGTGCGAGGGGCCGATGTTGACGATGACCGCGCCCTCGTCCTCGAGCTTCTCGAAGGCCGGCCGGACGGGGTTCGGGAGCCGCTGGTCCATCGTCAGTCGCGGTAGGCGATGAGGGGCTGCTCCTGCTGCTTGGGATAGTCCTTGCGCAGGGGGTGGCCCGCGAAGCCCTCGTAGAGCAGGATCGGGCGCAGGTCCGGGTTGCCGCGGAACTCGATGCCGTACATCTCGTGGCACTCGCGCTCCATGAAGCCCGCCGCGCCGTAGAGCGCGACGAGCGAGTCGACCGTGGGGTCGGCCGCGCCCACGCGCGCCTTCACGCGCACGCGCACGTGGTGCTTCGTGGAATAGAAGTGCCAGACGACGTCGAAGCGGGGCTCGCGCGCGGGCCAGTCGACCGCGGTCACGTCGAGGAAGAGGTCGAAGCCGAAATCGCCCTTGAGGCGCATGGCCGTCGGCAGGATCTCGCCGGGGGCCACCGCGAGGACGAGGGTCCCGTGCGAGACGGATGCCTCTTCCACGGTGTCGGACAGGACGGATCGCACGGAGTCGAAGATCGCCGCGGACATGGCCTCAGAACCGGTCGTTGAGGATGAGGTGCTCGGAGCGGGCGATCTTGTCCTGCAGCCGCATGATCCCGTCGATCACCATTTCGGGGCGCGGGGGGCAGCCGGGGATGTAGATGTCCACCGGCACGATCCGGTCGATGCCCGGGACGGCCGCGTAGTTCTGGTAGAAGCCGCCGCTCGTGGCGCACACGCCGAAGGCCATGACCCACTTGGGCTCGCACATCTGCTCGTAGACCTTGCGCAGGACCGGCGCCTGCTTGTGGCTCACGGTGCCCACCACCATCAGCAGGTCCGACTGCCGCGGCGAGAAGCGCGGCAGCGCCGCCCCGAAGCGGTCCGTGTCGTAGGGGGTGGAGCTCACCGCCATGAACTCCATGGCGCAGCAGGCGGTGACGAAGGGATACGGGAAGAGCGAGAACTTGCGCGCCCAGCCGACGAGCTCGTCCTTCTTCGTCGTCAGGTACTCGAAGGCGCCCGATTCGGCGCGGATGGGGATCGTCCTCGCGTTCACTGGGTGAGACCCTCGATCAGCTTCGCCTTGTAGACGTAGGCGAGGATCAGCACGAGGAGCGCGATGAACACCGCGAAGGTGAAGAGCATGAAGCCGGTGACCGGCTGCGCCCCCAGCGCCCAGAGGATCAGGAACACGGTCTCCAGGTCGAAGAGGATGAAGACGATGGCGAGCGCGTAGTACTTGATCGGCACCGCCTTCACGTTCAGCGGGTCGATCACCGTGGCGCCGCACTCGAAGGGCTCGAGCTTGGTCTCGGTGGGCGCGGGCTTGGGACCGAGCACGCGGTTGAGCAGCAGCATGAGCGCGACCACGCTGAGGATCGCGACCATGTACAGGAGGAATACGGCGTAGGGATTCACTTCTCGTGCCCTGCCATGCTCGCGCTCCTCGCGGTGAGGCGAGCCGGACGGTCCGGCCCTTTGGCTGCCATGGCCGCAAGACTATCGTGCGCCGCCGGCGCGCGATTGACGAACGTCAAACTCCCGCGGGTCGGCGCAGGATCTCGAGCGTCGCGCCCACGAGGGCGCGCACGCCCACGGCGAGCGCGGCCTCGTCGACCGCGAACTCGGGCGAGTGGTTGGGCGCCCCGGGGCGCTCGCCGTGGGGCGAGGCGGCGAGGAACCAGTACATCGTCGGGATGCCGCCTTCCGCGTAGGCGCCGAAGTCCTCGGCGGCCATGATGGGCGGCACCTCGAAGGCGCGGCCGGGGCCGGCGGCGCGCTCGAGGGCCGGGACCACGCGATCGGCGAGGGCGGGGTGGTTGAGCAGCGGCGGCGGGCCGAGGAGGAAGCGGACCTCGGCCGTGAGCCCCGAGGCCTCGGCGATCTTCTCCGCCTTGCGCTGGAGGCTCTCGCGGGCCGCCACGCGGCTTTTGCCCGAAAGCGAGCGGATCGTGCCCGCGAGCCGGGCCTCCTCGGGGATGATGTTCTCGCGGTTCCCGGCCTGGAACGAGCCGATCGAGACGACCACGGGCCCTTCCTCGACGAGGTCCATCTCGCGGCCGACGATGCCCTGGAGCGCGAGCGTGATCTGGGCGGCGACGACGATCGGGTCGCGCCCCTTCCAGGGGAAGGCGCCGTGGGTGCCCTTGCCCTTCACGACGATCTCGAAATCGTCGGCGCTCGCCATGAGCGCGCCGCGGCGGTAGCGCAGCGTTCGCGAGGGCGCTTCCGCGCCGATGTGCTGGCCGAGGACGAAATCCACCTTCGGGTCGGCGAGCGCGCCCTCGCGCACCATAGCCACCGCCCCGCTCGGGATCGTGCCGCCCGGCTCGCCCCATTCCTCCGCGGGCTGGAAGAGGAAGACCACGGTGCCCGCGAGCTCCGCCCGAAGCCGCGAGAGCACCTCGGCGGCGCCGAGCAGCATCGCCACGTGCGTGTCGTGGCCGCAGGCGTGGGCGACGAAGGTGTCCTTGCCCTTCCACGGCGCCTTCGCGCGCGAGGCGAAGGGAAGGCCCGACTTCTCCTCGACGGGCAGCGCGTCCATGTCGGCGCGCAGCGCCACCACGGGCCCGGGGCGGGCGCCGCGAAGCACCGCCTTGACCCCGGTCTTCGCGATCCCGGTGCGCACCTCGATCCCCGGCATCGCGCGCAGCCGCGCGGCGATGAAGGCCGCGGTCTCGCGCTCCTCGTAGGAGAGCTCCGGGTTTCGGTGGATGTGCCGGCGCCATTCGATCACGCGCGGCTCGGCCTCGCGGGCGAGGGCCTCGGCGCGATCGACGAGGCCCTCCCCGGAGGCGGTGCCGGGGAGGGCGGCGAAGGCGAGCGCGAGCGCGGCGAGCGCCCTCGCCCCCCTCATGCGGCGGCCGCGACCGAGGGCAGGCCCGCGAGCGCCATGGCGAGCTCGGCCTCGTCGTAGTCGAGGTCCTTCAACCGGCCGTCGAAGTAGTCGATGTAGGCCTGCATGTCGAAGTGGCCGTGGCCGCAGAGGTTGAAGAGGATGGTGCGCGCGGTGCCCTCCTCCTTGCAGCGCAGCGCCTCGTCGATCGCGCCCTTCACCGCGTGGTTGGCCTCGGGCGCGGGCACGATGCCCTCGGCGCGCGCGAAGGTCACGCCCGCGTCGAACACCTTCGACTGGTGGTAGGCGACCGCGTCGATCAGCCCGAGCTCCTTCAGGTGGCTCACGAGGGGCGCCATGCCGTGGTAGCGAAGCCCCCCGGCGTGGAAGCCCGGCGGCGTGAAGGTCGATCCCAGGGTGTGCATCTTGGTGAGCGGCGTGAGGTGGCCGGTGTCGCCGAAATCGTAGGCGTACTTCCCGCGCGTGAGGCTCGGGCAGGCCGCGGGCTCGACCGCGACGATGCGGATCCTCGGCCCGCCGCGAAGCTGCCGGCCGAGAAAGGGGAAGACGATCCCGGCGAAGTTGGAGCCCCCGCCGGTGCAGCCCACGATCACGTCGGGGTAGTCGCCCGCCATCTCGAGCTGGGCGATCGCCTCCTGCCCGATCACCGTCTGGTGGAGCAGGACGTGGTTGAGGACGCTGCCGAGCGCGTACTTCGTGTCCTCGCGCTGGGCCGCCACCTCGACCGCTTCCGAGATCGCGATGCCGAGGCTGCCGGGGTGGTCCGCGCGCTGGGCGAGGATCGCGCGGCCCGCCTGGGTCTCCTTCGAGGGCGAGGGGATGCACGAGGCCCCGTAGGTTTCCATGAGCGCGCGCCGGTAGGGCTTCTGGTCGTAGGACACGCGCACCATGAAGACCTGCACCTGGAGCCCGAAGAGGCTGCCCGCGAAGGCGAGCGAGGAGCCCCACTGGCCCGCGCCGGTTTCCGTGGCGAGGCGCTTGACTCCCGCTTCCCTGTTGTAGAACGCCTGGGCGACCGCGGTGTTGGGCTTGTGGCTGCCGGCCGGGGAGACGCCTTCGTACTTGTAGTAGATCTTCGCGGGGGTCTGGAGCGCGGCCTCGAGGCGCCGGGCGCGGTAGAGCGGCGTGGGCCGCCACTGGCGGTAGACGTCGCGCACCGGCCGTGGGATCTCGATCTCGCGCTCCGTGGACACTTCCTGGAGGATCAGCTCCATGGGGAAGAGGGGCGCCAGGTCGTCGGGGCCCACGGGCTTCTTCGTCCCGGGGTGCAGCACGGGAGGAAGCGGCTTCGGGAGGTCGGCCTGGAGGTTGTACCAGGCGCGGGGGATGCGGGTTTCGTCGAGGACGTACTTGACCGAATCGGACATGGAGGGTGCTCCGGACGCTGCCAAAGGGAACATGCAGTCTAGCGCGCCGCCGAGAAGCCGCGATTTGACTCAGGACAGGGAACTCGGGGCCCGGAATGCGGACACACTTCCCATCTCGCCCCGGGAGTTCCCATGACGCATTCCCCGCGCCGCCGCATCGTCCTCGCCCGGATGGGGGCGGTCGCCCTCGCGCCCCTCGTCGCGACCCCGGCGCTCGCCGCGGACGAGCTCCCGCCGACCCCGCGCATGACCGAGGGGCCCTTCTACCCCCGCGAGGCGCCCCCGGAGCGCGACAACGACCTCACTCGGGTCCCGGGCGCGGCGGGCATCGCCGCGGGAACGATCCTCGACCTCGGCGGGCGCATCCTCGACCGGCGCGGCCGGCCCGTGGCGGGCGCGGCCATCGAGATCTGGCAGTGCGACGCCTTCGGCCAGTACCACCTCGTCGGCGAGCCGGCCGCGTCGGGCGACGCGCGCTTCCAGGGCTGGGGCGTGGACCGGGCGGACGCCGAGGGGCGCTATCGCTTCCGCACGATCAGGCCCGCGCCCTATCCGGGACGCACGCCCCACATCCACTTCACGGTGCTCGTGGGCGAGCGCCGCGTCCTCACCTCGCAGATGTTCGTCGAGGGCGAACCGGGCAACGAGCGCGACTTCCTCTACCGCGGCCTGGGGCGCGAGGCGAGGCTCGTCACGATGCGCCTGGAGGGCGGCGGCGCGGCGCTCCGCGGCCGGCTCGAGATCGTCCTCGCGACCTGAAGCCGCGCGGCTACCGCCAGGCGGGAGCCGAGGCGTAGGGGTAGCGCGGGTGGATGCGTCGCCCCGAGGAGATGCGCCGCGCCATCGCGCCTTCGAGCGCGGCATGGTCGCCCGGGCCGAAGGTCCGGCACTCGCCCTGGAACCCGGCATCCGAGCAGAAGATCCAGTAGCCGCCCTCGATGCGCATCGAGGCCGCGCGGTCGTTGAATCCGGCGCGCGCGAAGTCCGCGACCACCTCGGCGTCGATCACGAGGCTGCGGCCGCCGAAGTTTCCCTGCTCGTAGAGCACGGCGCGCGATCCGCCGCCGCCCCAGCGCGGGGCGGGCTCGCGGGCCGCGGGATCGGTTCCTCCGGCGAGGCGCATCGAGGAGACGCGCCCACCGATCTTCCCGTCGAGGCTCTCGTAGCGCCCCGGGCCGAAGCTCCGGCAGTCGCCGCGGTAATCCGCGTGCTCGCACAGGGTCCAGTAGCCCTGGTGCACGACGAGCGAGCGCGCGCGGTCGTTGAATCCCGCGAGCTCGAGGTTGGGCGAGGAGGCGCGGACCTCGACCGCGGAGCCCTGGAAGCCCTCGTCCTCGTAGAGCGTGGCCGCGCCCGCGCTCGCGTAGGCGCCGAGCCTTTGCTGCTCCCCGCGCAGGACCGTCGCCTGCGCGACCTCGCCGAGCGAAGAGAAGCGGTCGTTCAGCGACTCGTCGAGGTTGCGGTATTCGCCGGGGGCGAAATCGTGGCACTGGCCGCGGAAACCCGCGTCGGTGCACAGCCGCCAGGTGCCGCTTCGCACCACGAGCGAGGAGACGCGGTCGTTCATGCCCATCGCCTCGAGGTCGCTCGCGGCCTGGCGGATCGTGAGGGACCGGCCCCGGTAGTCGGCGTGCTCGTAGATCACGATCTCGCCCGCGACGGCCGCGCCGCAGGCGGCGAGGAGGGCGAGGGCGACCCGGAGGCCGCGCGCGGGCTGCATCGGCGGGGCGCGCCGCTACTGGACCAGCGGGATCGCCGCGGCCTGGTCGAAGCGCTCCAGCGCCCGGATCTTGTTCTCGATCTGGAGGTAGCGGGCGGCCTTCTTCGCCGAGATCGCGCTCGAGAGCTTGCCGAAGTGCGAGCGGCGCAGCTTCGACTCGGCGTCGTCGGCCGCGGCGACCTCCTCCATGATGCGTTTCGCGTTCTTGTCGGTCATCGAGCTCTCGGCCGCGACGTAGTCGAGGATCGCGCGGTTGAAGCGCTGGTTGATCGGCACGAGCGCCTTCTGGTAGGCCTCGTAGAGGGGCCAGAACTTCGCCGCCTCGGCCTCGCTGAGCACCATGTTCTTCGCGACGACCGCCTTCTTGTCGGTACGCAGCTTCTCGCGCAGCGCCTGGAGGGCGGCGGGATCGGTGGCGGGCTTGTCCTGCGCGAGGACGGGCACGGCCGCGCCCAGGAAGGTGGCGGCGAGAAGGGTGACAAGGGCTTTCTTCATTTCGGGTTCCCCGGCGTTTGGATGGTGCAATTCTAGCCGAGCCGGGCCCCAAGCCGAAACGCGCGGTCCATCAGTCGGGCGCCTGCGGCGCCCGGCGCAGGTCGAGCGTGGTGGGAAAGCGGGGATTGCGCGCCTCGCGCCGCACGCTCATCGGCCCCGGCGTGTGCCCCATCCCGTGGAAGCGCGCCACGCGCCGCGCCTCGGCCTCGAGCGCATTCACCGGGAAGGTGTCGTAGTTGCGCCCGCCGGGATGCACCACGTGGTAGGTGCAGCCGCCGATCGAGCGCGAGTTCCAGAGGTCCACGACGTCGAAGACGAGCGGGGAGTGCACGCCGATCGTGGGATGCAGCGCCGAGGGCGGCGACCAGGCGCGGTAGCGCACGCCCGCCACGTACTCGCCCGGCCGGCCCGTGGGCGCCATGGGCACGACGCGCCCGTTGCACGCGACGGCGTGGCGCGAGTCGTTGAGGCGCGTCGCCTTCACCTGCAGCCGCTCGACCGACGAATCGACGTAGCGCGCGGTCGCGGCCTGGGTCACCTCCTCGCCGAGCACATGCCAGGGCTCGATCGCCTGGCGCAGCTCGAGCTCGATCCCCTCGAAGGCGACGGTGCCGTAGCGCGGGAAGCGGAACTCGAGGAAGGGCGCGAACCACTCCTCGCGGAAGGGGTAGCCCGCGTGCGCGAGGTCGCCGATGACGTCGCGCAGGTCCTGGGCGACGAAGTGCGGGAGCATGAACTCGTCGTGCAGGCGCGTGCCCCAGTCGACGAGCTTCGTGCGGCACGGCTCCTTCCAGAAGCGCGCGACGAGCGCGCGCAGCAGGAGCATCTGCAGCAGGCTCATGCGCGCGTGGGGCGGCATCTCGAAGGCGCGCAACTCGAGCAGGCCGAGGCGCCCCGTGGCGCTGCCCGGCGCGTAGAGCTTGTCGATCGAGAATTCCGCCCGGTGGGTGTTGCCGGTGAGGTCGACGAGGAAGTTGCGCAGGATCCGGTCCACGAGCCAGGGCCTCTCGTTCGCCTCGCCCGGCTCGAACTGCGCCGCGAGCTGCTCGAGGGCGATCTCGAGCTCGTAGAGGGTGTCGCTCCTCGCCTCGTCCGCCCGCGGGCTCTGGCTCGTGGGCCCGATGAAGGTGCCCGAGAAGAGGTAGGAGAGGGCGGGGTGCACCTGCCAGTAGGTGATGAGGCTCGCGAGGAGGTCGGGGCGGCGCAGCAGCGGGCTCGCGGCGGCCGTGGGTCCGCCGAGCGTGACGTGGTTGCCGCCGCCCGTCCCCGTGTGGCGGCCGTCGAGCATGAACTTCTCGGTTCCGAGGCGCGCGAGGCGCGCCTCCTCGTAGAGCGTCGTGGTCAGGTGCTTGAGCTCTTCCCAGTCCGAGGCGGGCTGGACGTTCACCTCGATCACGCCGGGGTCGGGCGTGATCGCGAGCTTCGCGAGCCTCGGGTCCTCGGGTGGGGGATAACCCTCGAGGCGCACCGGCCGCGCGAGCGCGGCCGCGGTGGCCTCGATGGCATGGACGAGCGACACGAAGTCCTCGAGCAGGGCGAGGGGCGGCAGGAAGACGTGGAGGCGCCCGCCGCGCGGCTCGACGCACAGCGCCGTGCGCACGATCCCGCGGGAGGCTCCCGCGGCCTTCGTCGCGCCGCCGCGCTTTCCCGAGGCGGCCGGGCGCGCGGGCTTGCGCTTGCCGAGCCCGTCGCGGCGCTCGAAGGGGTCGGTCGGGATGACGGGCTCCTCGTGCTCGGGCAGCTCGGTGGGCAGCGAGGCGAGCGGCAGCCGGTAGCCCATGGCGGAGTCGCCCTCGGCGAGGAAGACATGGCCGCGGCGCAGCGGCCAGGGCGAGCTCGCCCAGGTCGTGCCGGCCGTGGGTTTCGCGCGCGCGTGCGGGCGCAGCGGCAGGAGGTAGCCCACGGGCCGGCCGATCCCGCCGGCGAGCTGGCGGCGCAGCTGCTCGCGCACCACCCCGTCGGCGAGGTCCTCGGCGAGCGGGTCGACGTCGGGCGGCAGGTTCGACTCGTCGCGCAGGACCTTCCAGGCGTCCTCGTAGGCGGGGAGCACGAACTCCGCGCCGAGCCCCAGCGCCGCGGCGAGCTCCGTGGCGAAGCGGCGCGCGTCCTCCGCGTCGGCGCGCTCCTCGTCGTGGGGGCCGGGAAGGATCTTCTCGTCCTGCCAGAGGGGAATCCCGTCGCGGCGCCAGTAACAGGCGAGCGCCCAGCGCGGCAGCGGCTCGCCCGGATACCACTTGCCCTGCCCGTGGAGCAGGAGGCCGTCGGGCGCGAAACGCCGCCGCAGGCGCCGCAGCAGGTCCTCGGCGAGGGCGAGCTTGCGCTCCGAGTGCGCCGTGAAGTTCCACTCGGGCCCGTCCATGTCGTCAATGGACACGAAGGTGGGCTCGCCACCCAGGGTGAGGCGCACGTCGCCGTCGGCGAGCTCGCGGTCGACCTGGGCGCCGAGCGCGTCGATCTCCTCCCACTGGGCGTCGGTGAAGGGACGCGTGACCCGCGGGTCCTCGTGGATGCGGGTGACCGTCATCTCGAAGGCGAGCCGGGCCTCGCAGGGGTCCGTGAAGCCGGTGACCGGCGCGGCGCTCGAGGGCAGCGCCGTGCAGGCGAGCGGGATGTGGCCTTCGCCCGCGAGCAGGCCCGAGGTGGGATCGAGGCCGATCCAGCCCGCGCCCGGCACGTAGGCCTCGCACCAGGCGTGCAGGTCCGTGAAGTCCCGGTCCGTGCCCGCCGGCCCGTCGAGGGGCTTCACGTCGGCGACGAGCTGGATGAGGTAGCCCGAGGCGAAGCGCGCGGCGATGCCGAAGTGCCGGAGGACCTGCACGAGCAGCCAGGCCGAATCGCGGCACGAGCCCTCGGCGAGCGAGAGGGTCTGCTCCGGCGTCTGGATCCCGTGCTCGAGGCGGATCAGGTAGCGCACGTCGCCCTGGAGCTTGTGGTTGAGGGCGACGAGGAAATCGATCGTGTTGATGGGCGCGCTGAGGAAGCGGCCGCGCGCGTCCTCGATCCAGCGCGCGACGAGCGGCGTGAGGGGCTCGGTCTCCAGGTAGGGCGCGAGCTCGCGGACGTTCTCGGGCGTGTAGGCGAAGGGGAAGCGCTCGGCCGCGGGGTCGACGAAGAAATCGAAGGGGTTCACCACCGTCATGTCGGCGACGACGTCCACGGTGATGTCGAGCTCGCGGGTCTTCTCCGGGAAGACGAGGCGCGCGAGCCAGTTGCCGTAGGGGTCCTGCTGCCAGTTGAGGAAGTGCTTCGCCGGGCGGACCTTGAGCGAGTAGCTCTCGATCGGCGTGCGGCAGTGCGCCGCCGGCCTCAGGCGCACCTCGTGGGCGGAGAGGGCGACCGCGCGGTCGAAGGTGTAGCGCGTGCGGTGGTGCAGCGCGACCTTGATCGTCATGGGGCGGGCCCCCGGCGCCCCGCCGCCGGGCTCACTCGAGCCAGTCGGGGTCGGGCATCTCGCTGAACACGCGCCGCAGGCCCGCGGCCCAGCGCGAGCTGAGCATCGTGAAGTACGGGTCGCCTTCCGCGATGCGGTGCTGGAGCCCCACCTTCAGGCTGTCCCTCGGGACCCAGACCAGGTCGATGGGCAGGCCCACGGAGATGTTGGACTTCATGGTGGAGTCGAAGGACACGAGGACGCACTTGGCGGCTTCCTTCTGGGGCGTGGCCATGGTGATCACGCGGTCGAGGATGGGCTTGCCGGACTTCGACTCGCCGAGCTGGAAGAAGGGCGTGTCGTCGGTCGCCTCGATGAAATTGCCCTGCGAGTAGACGTGGAAGAGCCGGGGGGCCTCCCCGCGGATCTGCCCGCCGACCAGCAGGTTCGCGGTGGCGTCGATGTTCTGCTGCGCGAGGTAGGGCCCGTCCTTCTTCTGCATCTCGCGCAGCGCCACGCCCACCAGGTCCGCCGCGTCGTACATGGTCTCCACGTTCCAGATGCTCGCCTGGCCCTCGGCGGCGTGGACGTG
This sequence comes from Usitatibacteraceae bacterium, assembly GCA_044220635.1. Taxonomy (GTDB): domain Bacteria; phylum Pseudomonadota; class Gammaproteobacteria; order Burkholderiales; family Usitatibacteraceae; genus JBGAQP01. The sequence continues at coordinate 49,674 of JBGAQP010000020.1, read as the reverse complement.
GCGGTCGAGGAGGTTGATCACGCCCTGCGTGATGGCGAGGTTCCCGGAGGACAGGACCACGATCACCCGGTCCTCGGGGCGCTCGTAGACGCGCATCTTCGAGAACTTCGCGATGTGGTCCACGCCCGCGTTCGTCCGCGAGTCGGAGGCGAAGATCATCCCGGAGTCGAGGCGCAGGGCGACGCAATAGGTCATGGGGCGGGTGCGGGAGGGAAAGCCACATCATAGCGAATGCCGGGGGCGCGAGCGCCGGGGGGAGGCGCTCACTCGAGGAGCGCGGGCGAGAAGAAGCTCTTCTGGACGTGGGTGGAGAGCGCCTGGCTCGATTCCAGGAACGCGGTGAGGTACTCGTGCAGGCCCTCGGCGAAGATGTCGGCGACGCGGCCGTACTGCAGGGCCGCGAGCATCCGGCCCGAGCGGCGCAGCGTCTCGCCCGACTGGGCGTTCTTCACCTGCTCGAGCGTCTCGTGGGCCTGGCGCACGCAGAAGTGCAGGCTGCGGGGGATGTCGTTCCTGAGGATCAGGAGCTCGGCCACCTTGAGGGGGGTGATCACGTCGCGGTAGACCTTGCGGTAGGCCTCGAAGGCGGAGACGGAGCGCAGCACCGCCGACCACTGGTAGTAGTCCACGGCGCCGCCCACGTCCTTCACGCTCGGCAGCAGCACGTGGTACTTCACGTCGAGGATGCGCGCCGTGGAGTCCGCCCGCTCGAGGTGCGTTCCCAGGCGCGTGAAGTCGTACGCGTCGTCGCGGTACATCGTGCCGAAGGTGACGCCGCGGAAGAGGTGGCTCCTCTCCTTCACCCAGTCGAAGAACGCGGAGATGCCGCGCTGGTTCATCCTCGCCTCGTCCATCTGCTGCATCTCGAGCCAGGTCGCGTTGAGAACCTCCCACATCTCGGAGGTGATCGCGCCGCGCACGGCGCGGGCGTTCTCCCGCGCCTGGCGCGCGCAGGCGTAGATCGACGAGGGGTTCTCGGGGTCGAGGGCCATGAAGTGCAGGACCTCCTTCGCGCACACCGTGTCGTGGCGGCCCGAGAAGGGGAACAGGGTGCCGGTGATGTTGAGCGGCGCGAACCACTCCTGGTCCTGGAGCCGCGGCTCCTTCACGAGCAGCGACATGCGCCAGGTGACGTCGAGCACGCGCGCGGTGTTCTCCGCGCGCTCGACGTAGCGGCTCATCCAGTAGAGGTTGGAGGCGACGCGCGAGAGCATTTCAGCCCCCGACCCCGTTCAGTCGATGACCCATGTGTCCTTCACGCCGCCGCCCTGGGAGGAGTTCACGACGAGGGAGCCTTCGCGCAGCGCCACCCGCGTGAGGCCCCCGGGCACGAGCTGGATGTCGCGCCCGGTGAGCACGTAGGGCCGCAGGTCCACGTGCCGGTCCCCCAGGGCCGCCCCGCAGAAGGTCGGCACCACGGACAGCGACAGCGTGGGCTGCGCGATGAAGCGATCCGGCCCGTCGAGGATCCTCTGGCGGTAGCGCTCGATCTCGGCCTTCGAGGCCGCGGGCCCGACGAGCATGCCGTAGCCTCCCGAGCCCTGCGTCTCCTTCACCACGAGCTCCGGGAGGTGCCCGAGGACGTACTCGAGGTCCTCGGGCTTGCGCAGGAGGTAGGTGGGGACGTTGCCGAGGACGGGCTCCTCGCCGAGGTAGAAGCGGATCATCTCCGGGACGTAGGGGTAGATCGACTTGTCGTCCGCCACGCCCGTGCCGATGGCGTTGGCGAGCGTCACGCGACCGGCCCGGTAGGCCGCGAGCAGCCCCGCGACGCCGAGCATCGAGTCGGGGCGGAAGGCGAGGGGGTCGAGGAAGTTGTCGTCGATCCGGCGGTAGATCACGTCGACCTTCTGCGGCCCCTGGGTCGTGCGCATGAAGACCGTTTCCGACTGCACGAAGAGGTCCTGGCCCTCGACCAGCTCGATGCCCATCTGCTGCGCGAGGAAGGCGTGCTCGAAGTAGGCGCTGTTGAAGTGCCCGGGCGTGAGCAGCACGATCGTCGGGTTGTCCACGCCCGGGGGCGCGACCGCGCGCAGCGTCTCGAGCAGCAGGTCCGGGTAGTGGTCCACGGGGCGGATCGACTGCCGGGCGAAGAGCTCGGGGAAGAGCCGCATCATCATCTTGCGGTTCTCGAGCATGTAGGACACCCCCGAGGGGGTCCGCAGGTTGTCCTCGAGCACGTAGTACTCGCCGTCGGCGTCCTTCACGAGGTCCACGCCCGCCACGTGGGCGTAGACGCCCCCGGGAACCTCCACGCCGACCATCTCGCGCCGGAACTGGGCATTGCCCTCGACCTGCTCGCGCGGGACGCGGCCCGCGGCGAGGATCTCCTGGCGGTGGTAGATGTCGTGCAGGAAGAGGTTCAGCGCCCGGGCGCGCTGGCGCAGCCCCGCGGCGAGGCGCTCCCAGCGCTCGGCGGGGATGACGTGGGGCACGATGTCGAAGGGGATCAGCCGCTCCGTGCCCGAGGCCTCGCCGTAGACCGCGAAGGTGATGCCGACGCGGTGGAAGAGCAGGTCCGCGGCGTGCCGGTCCTGGGCGATGCGCTCCGGGGGCGTGTCGCGCAGCCACTCGGCGAAGGCCGCGTAATGGGGCCTCACCGAGCGGTCCTCGGCGTACATCTCGTTGTAGAGTCGGGCGGGGGGCATGGCGCTCCTTTCCCCGGGTCCAGCAATCCCTGTGCCACCAGCATACGCACCGCGCGCGGGCGTGACAAAGCGCACCCGGTGCCGCCGGGCTCCCCGAAACGGTGCGCGCGCACCACCATCGCGCATCGGGAAGGGGCGCGTTCCGGGGAGTAGAATCCACCCACCGCTCCCGCAAGCCCGCCCGTGCTGAGCTCCTCCACCGCCACCGAAGCCGCCCCTTTCGAGGGCGAGCTCGTCGCCGCCTACGGCGCGGCGCTCGCGGACCTCCCGGTGCGCGCGCTGCAGTTCGCGCGCGGCGCCTCGCAGGCCGCGGGGCGCGAGGAGGCCTTCGGCCGGGCGGTCGCCGTCGGCCGCCTGCTGCTGCTGCAGGGCGCGGACCCCGAGACCGTGGCCGCGGCCACCATCAGCCAGGCGATCCCCGAGACCGAGCTCGACCACGAGGCGGTCGCCTCCGCCTTCGGCCCCGAGCTCGCGCAGCTGCTGAGGGGCCTCGAGCGCGCGGGGCGGATCGAGGCCCTCGACTCCGCGGGCGTCGACGCGGAGCAGCTCCGGAAGATGCTGCTCGCCATCGCCGAGGACGTGCGCGTGGTCCTCATCAAGCTCGCCGAGCGGGTGGTCGCGATGCGCGCGCTCACGAAGGCGGACGACGCGATCCGGCGCGCGGCGGGCCGCCAGTCGCTCTCGCTCTTCGCCCCCCTCGCCAACCGCCTCGGCGTCTACGGAATGAAGTGGGAGCTCGAGGACTTCGCGCTGCGCTTCACCGAGCCCGAGGCCTACAGGCGCATCGCCGCGCTCCTCGACGAGAAGAGGAACGACCGCGAGGCCTACATCGAGGGCGTGATCGCCACGCTCCAGAAGGAGCTCGGGGCGCTCGGCATCCGCGCGACGATCCAGGGGCGGCCCAAGCACATCTACTCCATCTGGCGGAAGATGCGCGGCAAGAACCTCGCCTTCGAGAGCCTCTACGACATCCGCGCGGTGCGCGTGATCGTCTCGAACGTGCGCGAGTGCTACACGGTGCTCGGCATCGTGCACGACCTGTGGACGCCGGTGGAAGGCGAGTTCGACGACTATATCGCCAACCCGAAGGTGAACGACTACCGGTCGCTGCACACCGCCGTGGTGGGCCCGGGGGGCAGGACCCTGGAAGTGCAGATCCGCACCGAGGAGATGCACGCCCACTCCGAGCACGGCGTGGCGGCCCACTGGCGTTACAAGGAAGGCGCGAGGACCGACCGCAAGTTCGACGCGAAGATCGCGTGGCTTCGCCAGGTGCTCTCCTGGCGCAACGAGCTGCTCACCGGAGAGGAAGGCGCCAAGCGCGCGCGCGAAGGCCTCTTCGAGGACACGATCTACGTGCTCACCCCGCAGGGCCGGGTCGTGGACCTTCCCGCGGGCTCCACGCCCGTCGACTTCGCCTACCACGTGCACACCGACCTCGGCCACCGCTGCCGCGGCGCGAAGGTCGACGGGCAGATGGTGCCCCTCAACACCAGGCTCGCCAACGCGCAGCGCGTCGAGATCACCGCGGCCAAGCAGGGCGGCCCCTCGCGCGACTGGCTCTCGCCCCAGGCGGGCTACCTCGCGAGCCCGCGGGCGCTCGCCAAGGTGCGCCAGTGGTTCCGGCACGAGGACTTCGAGAAGGACGTCGCCACCGGCCGCGCCGCGCTCGAAAAGGAGCTGCAGCGGCTGGGCTCCACCGGAGCCGCGCACGACAGGATCGCCGGCGCCTGCGGCTTCCCCAAGGCCGAGGATTTCTTCGCCGCCCTCGGCCGGGGCGAAGTCACCGCGCGCCAGATCGAGATCGCGGTGCGCGGAGAGGCGCCCGCCGCGCCCGCGCCCCCGCCGGCGATCACCGCGCCGGCCGCCGCGCCGAGCTCCTCGGGCGTGCTGGTGCTCGGCGTGAACAACATCGCCACGCTCATCGCGAAGTGCTGCAAGCCGGTGCCGCCCGACCCGATCGTGGGCTTCGTCACGCGCACCCGCGGCGTGATGGTGCACCGCAAAGACTGCCGCAACATCGTCTCGCTCGACGCATCCCAGCGCGAGCGCCTGATGGCCGCCGACTGGGGCAAGACCGGGGAGGCGCCGTTCTCCGCCGACCTCGAGGTGGTCGCCCTCGACCGGCAGGGGCTGCTGCGCGACATCTCGGAGGCGATCTCGCGCGAGCGCATCAACGTGACCGCGGTGAACACGCTCTCGCGCGGGGCGCACGCCTACATGCGCTTCACGCTGCAGGTCACCTCGGGCGAGGCCATCGACCGGGTGCTGCGCCAGGTGCGCGACGTCCCGGGCGTGGACACCGCGCGCCGGCTCTAGGACCCGGGTGGGCGGGGACCTCGCGCAGCTCGAAGCCCGGCTCCACGAGCCGCTGGCGGTCGGCGAGCGCGTGGAGCTCCTCAACGCGATCGCCGAGCGGCTCCACGAGAGCGACGGCGCGCGCGGCGCCGCGCTCGCGCAGGAGGCGGTGGAGCTCGCCCGCGCCACCGGGAACGCGCAGGGCGAGGCCCAGGGCCTCTACTGCCTCGGGCGCAACCTCTATTCCCAGGCCGACTATCCCGCCGTCTTCGAGACGCAGGCGCGGGCCCTCGAGCTCTTCCGCTCCCTGGGCGACGCGCACGGGGAGGCGCGGTCGCGCAACCTGCTGGGCATCACGCACCGCCAGCTCTCGGACTACGGCCGCGCGCTCGAGATGTACGACGCGGCGCTCAAGGGCTTTCGCGCGTGCGGCGACGGGCGCTGGCAGGCGCGGGTGCTCTCCAACATCGGCAACGTCGAGATCCAGCTCGGCAACCACTCCGCCGCCCTCGAGCTCTTCGAGCAGTCGCTCGCGTTGCGCCGCGAGTGCCACGACGAGGAAGGCGCGGGCTTCGACCTGAACAACGCCGCCTTCGGCCACATCCGCAAGGCCCTGCGCCATCGCGCGGCGGGGGAGGCGGGCGAGGCCCAGGAGTCCGCCGAGACGGCGGTGAAGCTGCTCGACCGCGCGCTCGCGATCGCGCGCGCCCACGGCCACAAGCGGCTCGAGGCCTTCTGCCTGCAGACCATGGGGGAGGCCTACCAGGCGATGGCGCGCCCCGAGGTGGCCCTGGGCATGGCCGACCAGTTCCTCGCCCTCGCCCGCGAGACGAGCGACCGCTGGATCGAGGCCTACGGGCTCGCCTGCGTGGGCGAGATCCGCCACCAGATGGGCGACCACGCGCGCGGCGCCGGGGAGTTGCGCGCGGCGCTCGCGACCTTCGAGGCGCTCGGCTCGCGCGACGAGTGCGCGCGCGTGAACCGCGTGCTCTCGGAGGCGCTTGAGGCGGGCGGGGACCTCGCCGGGGCCCTCGGCTGCCTGCGGCGGGCCGCCGCGATCGAGGAGTCGCTGCGCACCGAGGAGGCGGAACGCCAGGCGCGCTCGCTCTCGGCGCGCCGCCGCATCGAGCAGGCGCGGCTCGAGACCGAACGCTACCGCCGCCTCGCGATGGAGGACTCGCTCACGGGGCTCGCCAACCGCCGCAGCCTCGACGAGCGCCTCGAGACGCTCCTTGCGGAGGCGCGCTCCGGGAACACGGCCGTGTGCGTCGCGCTCGCCGACGTGGACCACTTCAAGGGGATCAACGACCGCTTCTCTCACGCCGTGGGCGACGAGGTGCTCCGGCGCGTGGGCGAGATCCTGCGGGGGCACTGCCGCTCGGGCGACCTCGCGGGGCGCTTCGGCGGCGAGGAATTCCTGCTCGTCTTTCGCGGCCTCGACCTGCGCTCGGCGACCGAGATCTGCGAACGCATCCGCGGCGCGGTCGAGGGCTGGGACTGGACCGGGATCCACCCGCAGCTGCGGGTGACGCTCTCGATGGGGCTCGCGAGCAACGCCTCGTTCGACCACGCCCAGGGCCTGCTGGATGCCGCCGACCACTGGCTCTACGAGGCCAAGCACCACGGCCGCAACCAGGTGCAGCCCGTGGTCTGCGCCCGGGCCTGAGCCGGCCGCCTAGGGAGCCGCGAACGCGCGCTGGTGGTGGACGAAGATGCGCGCGTCGTCCGGGGAGAAGAACACGAGCCGGATCTCGGCGAGCGCCGGGTGCTCGGTGAGCGCCGTGGCGAGCGTGGTCGCGACGACGACGGCGGCCTCCTCGCGCGGGTAGCCGAAGGCCCCGGTGGAGATCGCCGGGAAGGCGAGCGTCGCAAGCGAGTGCCCGGCGGCGAGCGCCGCGCTGTTCGCGTAGCACGCCGCGAGCAGCTTCGGCTCCTCGCCCGCGTGGTGCCCGTAGACCGGGCCCACGGTGTGGATCACGTGCCGCGCGGGCAGGTTTCCGCCGGTCGTGATCACCGCCTCGCCGACCGGCACGGCGCCGGGGAATCGGGTGCGGCGGATCTCGCGGCATTCGGCAAGGATCGCGGGCCCGCCCGCCCTGTGAATGGCGCCGTCCACGCCGCCGCCGCCGAGAAGGGAAGCGTTGGCCGCGTTCACGATCGCGTCCACCGGCTCGCGCGTGAGGTCGCCCACCTTCACCACCAGTCGATCATGCAGCCGCAGCGGGGCCATGGGACGGGTTCGGATAAGATGCGGACTCGCATCCTCGCGCGCTCCGCCCCGTGACGCAAGCACCCCCCCGCATCGTCCTGAAGCCGGGCCGGGAGAAGTCCCTGCTCCACCGGCATCCGTGGATCTTCTCCGGCGCGATCGCGCGCGTGGAGGGCGATCCCGGCCCCGGCGCGACCGTCTGCGTGCACGCGGACGGCGGTGCCTTCCTCGCGCGGGCGGCCTTTTCGCCCGCCTCGCAGATCCGTGCCCGCGTCTGGACCTTCGACGAGGGCGAGGCGGTGGACGCCGCGTTCCTGCGGCGCCGGCTCGAGCGCTCGGTCGCGCGGCGCCGGGATTTCCTCGACGCGCGTCACGACGCCTGCCGCCTCGTGCATTCGGAATCCGACGGGCTTCCCGGGCTCATCGCCGACCGCTATGGCCGGACGATCGTCGTGCAGCTGCTCTCGGCGGGCGCGGAAGCCTGGCGCGAGCTCTGGCCGCGCGCGCTCGCGGAGATCGCCGGCGCGGGCGCGGTCTACGAGCGATCGGACGCGGAAGTGCGCGCCCTCGAGGGCCTCGCCCCGCGCACGGGCGATCTCGTCGGCCATGTCGCGGGGCCCGTGTCGATCGTCGAGGCGGGCCTCACGCACGAGGTGGACGTGGTGGCGGGACAGAAGACCGGGTTCTACCTCGACCAGCGCGACAACCGGGAGCTCGCCCGCACGCTCGCGCGCGATGCCGAGGTGCTCAACGCCTTCTGCTACACGGGCGCCTTCTCGCTCGCGGCGCTCGCCGGCGGGGCGAAGCGCGTCGTCTCGATCGACACTTCCGAGGAGGCGCTCGCCGCGGCGAGGCGCGGGGCCGAGGCGAACGGCTTCGAGGCCGCCCGCGCCGAGTGGATCCTGGCCGATGTCTTCGCGCAGCTGCGCGCGCTTCGCAACCAGGGCCGGCGCTTCGATCTCGTCGTCCTGGATCCCCCCAAGTTCGCGCCCACGGAAAAGCACGTCCCGAAAGCCGCGCGGGCCTACAAGGACATCAACCTGCTCGCGATGAAGATGCTCGCGCCCGGCGGCAGGCTCCTCACCTTTTCCTGCTCGGGAGCGGTGAGCGCCGACCTCTTCCAGAAGATCGTCGCGGGGGCGGCGGCCGACGCCCGGGCGGAACTCGCGATCGAGCGCCGCCTCGCGGCGAGCGCCGACCACCCGGTCTCGATCCACTTCCCCGAGGGCGAGTACCTCAAGGGGCTGCTGCTGCGCGCCGCCTGAAGGCGCGGGGGCAGCGGCCCCCGGGCACGGGCTATTTCTTCGGAGTGCTCTGCGCGAGCGTGGGCGAGCCGCTCGTGGGCAGGCCCGCGAGGTTCCACTCGGGGAACCCGCCGCGGAACCAGTACACCTGCTTGTAGCCGCTGTTGATCGCCATGAGGCAGGCCTTGTAGCTCTTCCAGCACTCGGCGCCGTTGCACGCGAAGACCAGCGGGGCGTTCCTGTCCGGCACCGCCTTCGCGAGGTCGAACTTGTCCTGCTTCGCGTCGAAGCCCACTTCCTTGCGGCTCTTCTCGACGTAGGGCAGGAGCTTGGCGCCCTGGATGTGGCGCGAGTTGTATTCCTCGGCCGAGCGCGTGTCGAAGAGGGTCGCGCCCTTCTTCATCAGGTCGGCCACCTCGCTGGCCGAGACCACCGTCGCCCCGGGGAGCTGGCGCGGCGTGAAGTAGCCGAGCGTGGATACGTACTTGTAGTCCTCGGCGGTGATCGGCTTGGTGCTGCCGAGGTCGAGCCCGAGGCCCGTCAGGCGGGTCGAGGCCACGAGCCGCGGGTTCGGCGACATGAACGCCGTGCGGATCTTCTCCTTGGTGCCCCGGTCGAGCTTGGCGTTCACCGCCACGCCCAGCCCCGGCGTCGCCCGGGTCTCGAGGATCACGGTGCCGCCGGTCCGGGCGACCCAGTCCTTGGCGAGCTTCTCCTCCGCGACCGCGATGTCCGCCTGGCCGAGCTCGACCGCGAGCAGCGCCACCTCGTGGTAGCGGTGCTCCTTGATGTCGGCGAAGTACTCCTTGAGCACCACGCCCTTCGCGTTCATCTCGCCGCGGGCGAGGTAGGTGGCGAGCGAATCGGTGGGCGGGAGCGCGAGGCGCTTGCCGCGCGCGCCCTCGAAGGTGGTGACCTTGCTCGCCTTGCTCGCGACGAACACGGCCTTCTCCTCCCCGGCGAAGCGCGCGACCGGCTCGTAGCCGTAGCGCATGGCCGCACCCACCACGTGGGCCGGGCCCACGAGGAGCTCGTACATCCCCGCGCGCATCTTCTGCAGCTCGCGCGACGTGTCGTGGCCGATCATCAGCTTCACGTCGGTACCGAGGCTCGCGTTGAGGTAGCCCGCGAGGGTCTGGTAGCGGTCCTGGAACTCCGGGGAATTCACTTCCTGGCGGGCCTCGCCGGTCACGTTGAGCTGGACGCCGGCCAGGGCGGGCAGCGCGGCGGCGAGGGTCGCGGCGGCGAAGGTCGAAAGCGGCATGCGCATGATCGGGCTCCTTGAACAAAGCTCTGTCGTCGGGGCCCCCGGCACGCGGTGCCGGAGGGCCCGGTGGGGCGAATCCGCCGCTCCCCGGGAGCCGGGGGGCGGCGCACGCCGATCAACATACGCCATTCGGGGCGTGCCGTGGATAGGGTGCGCTGCCGCTCGTCGGGTGGCGCGGACCGCCTTTCGGCCGGCCCGGCTTGCCACCGGGGATGGCGGGCGCCTAGGATGAACCCATGCTTCGCCGCCTGGCAGCGCTGCTCAGCGAGGCCGTCATGGGCTTCTTCGCCCTGGGGGCCCTCGGCGCGGGCCTCGCGCCGCTGCTCTTCGACCTGCCTGCCGCGATCGAGGCCGCCTGCGACGCCGCCGAGTGGGCGATCGTCGCGGCGTTCGCCCTCGAGTACGGGGTGCATTTCGCGCTCGCCCCCGATCGCGCGCGCTTCGTTCTCGACCCGTGGAGAATCCTCGATGCCGTGATCGTCCTCGGCTCGATCGCCTCCGCGCTTCCGTCGGTCTCGGACGCGGCGCGCTCCATGCCCGCGCTCCGGATCCTCAGGCTCTTCCGCGCTCTGCTCTTCGGCGTGCGGGCGAAGCGGGGCATCCAGGGCGGGGAGGTCCTCCCGGAGCGCCCGCCGCCCGCCGGGCCGCCCCGGGTGTCGATCCTGCATCGGGATGCGCCCGAACCGAAGGCGGGCGCCTGGGAGGACCTGCTGCGCTGGGCCGCGTCCCCGACGAGCGATTGGGTCCACGCCGGGAACCTCCCGCCCGATCGCCTGCGCGAGGTCGCCTCCGCCGCCGGGATTCCCAACGTCATGGTGGAAGCCGCGCTCCACGAGACGAGCTTCCCGCGCCTCGAGGCGGGCGCCCGATGGACCGGCCTCACGCTCTCGGTTCCCGCGAAGGACGACATCCTGCGCCGCGACCCGATGATGATGCTGGTCGCCGAGAAGGACCTCCTGACCCTCGTCTCGCAGCCCCTCGACCTGCAGATGCCGCCCGCGGGACTCGAATCGGAATCGTGGGGGCCACGCTGCGCCCTCGACGTCGTTCGCCGCGTGATCGAGCGAAACGAGGACCTGGCGGGGCGGCTCGAGCGCGAGACGCGGCTCCTCGAGGCGATGCCCGCGGCGGAGAGCCCCGAGAGCTTCTTCGAGGCGACCTTCCGCCTGAAGCGCGCGCTCTCGATGGCGAAGGGCGACCTCTGGCGCCTGCGGGGGATGCTCGAGTCGCTGGCGGAAGGCCGGCGCAGCCTGCCGGGGATGGGCGAGGAGGGCCGGGAGGCCGCGCGCGCCCTGGCCGAGGACGCCGACTATCTCTACGAGACGGTCGACAACGCGCGCGAGTCCGTGCTCTCCCTCATCGACCTGCACATCAACGTCGCCGCGCACGGGACCAACCGTTTCATGCGGCTCGTGGCGATCATGAGCACGCTCGCGCTCATCCCCGCGATCGCGGGCGGCTTGCTGGGGATGAACCTCGTGGACGCCCCCTGGCCGCTGACGCTGGGGCAGGTGGCGTTCGTCACGCTCCTGCTGATGCTCGGCGTGCTCTACACCTTCCTCGCGAAGGGGTGGCTGCGCTAGTTGCGCCGGGCAAGGGTGGCGCCGGGGGCCATCAGCGAGAGGAGGTTGCGGGCGGTGAGCGTGTTGCGGCGCACCGCGTGCGCGAAGGCCGCGCCCTGGTCGTGCACCCACTCCGCGAGGACGCTGTCGGTGGTCGGCAGCGGCAGCGTGAGGCAGGCATCGCTCTCCGGTCCTTCGTGCTCGACGCGCATGCGGTGCTTGCGCGCGAGGTGCATCATCGCGCCGTTCTCCGTGAGGCAGTGCACGAAGACCTCGCGCACCATGCGGTTGCGCAGGTGCATGACCGCGCGCGAGAAGAGGGCGTTGCCCAGGCCCTGGCCGCGGGCCGCGGGCAGCACCGAGAGGCCGAGCTCCGCCTTGCCCTTGTAGAAGGCGACGTGCACGACGCCGAGCAGGCGCAGCTCGTCGTCCGCGACGGCGAAGAGACGGTCGCGCTCGAAATCGATGCGTTGCTCCATGTCGAGGATCGCCTCGTCGGAGAGCAGCGCGCCGAAGCGCAGGCGGCGGTCCTCCGGGCCGAGGGCGAGGAAGTGCTCCGCGAGCGCCTCGCGATCGGCGGGCGAGAGGCGCACGGGCAACGGGGTCGCGATCGTCATTCGGTCTCCTCGTGGGTGACGGAAACGGACATTGGGGCCCCGCCATGACAAAGCAAGGACAGTGCCACCGGTTCCTCCGACACCGCGGATCGGCTATAATTCCCGGCTCGAAAACGACAGGCGCGTAGCTCAGCTGGTTAGAGCACCACCTTGACATGGTGGGGGTCGTTGGTTCGAGTCCAATCGCGCCTACCAATTGACTGGAAAGGCCGCCTTCGAGGCGGCCTTTCCATTGGAGATCTGCGCTCGGACAGGACTCGGACCCACGAGTGTTGTTGGATCGCCCCAATGCGTTGGGGACCCCGGGGTTCGAGTCCAATCGCGCCTACCAATGAGCGAGAAAGCCGCCTCCCAGGGCGGCTTTTTTTCACTTTCGATCCGCGAGTGAGGTGCCGTGAGCGTGTGCGGTGCGGTCGTGGAGGTCGCGCAGCGTCGCGAGCTCAAGCGTGGTCGGCTCGGGCGTGACCTCGATGCGCTCGGCGGTCCTGAGGTCCCAGCCCGTGGCCGCGCGCACCGACTTCACGTCGACACCGGGATGGATGCCGGTGAGGGTGAGCTCGCCCGTTTCCGGATCGGGCGTGAGGATGCCGAGGTCCGTGAACACGGCCGTGGGCCCGCGGCCGCGGGCCCCGGAGCGCGCGCGGCTGTCGCCGCCAGCGAGGTGCCCCACCGTGGTGAGGAAGTCGAGCTTCTCCACGAAGCTGCGCGGCGAGTGCTCGATGACGATCCAGGTTTCCTTCGCGTTCGAGGCGATCTCGGGCGCGCCTCCCGCCCCGGGCAGCCGCACTTTCGGCGCCTCGTAATCGCCGATGACCGTCGAGTTGAGGTTTCCGAAGCGGTCGATCTGCGCCGCGCCGAGGAAGCCCACGTCCACGCGCCCGCCCTGCAGCCAGTAGCGGAAGAGCTCCGGGACCGAGACCACGGTGTCGGCGTAGTCGGCGAGCTCGCCGTCGCCGATGGAAAGCGGCAGCACGTCGGGCTTCGCGCCGATGGTGCCCGATTCGTAGATGAGGACGACTTCCGGCGCGTGGGTGCGACGCGCGAGGTTCGCGGCGGCCGAGGGCAGGCCGATGCCCACGAGGCACACCATGCCGTTCTGCAGCCGCCGCGAGGCCGCGATCGTCATGACCTCCGCGGGAGTCGGCTTCACCGGATCCCCGCGTAGGTGAGGAACTGCGCGTGGTCCCGCGTGCCGACGACGTGGGCGTTCATCCATTCGAGGAACCTCTCCCGGTCGCGGGAGATGGCGTCCCAGTCGCGGCAGAAGGCGTTGTCGCGGTCGTAGTAGCCGTGGGCGTAGCTCGGGTGCGCGCCGAACGGCACCTCGCAGACCGCATCGAGCACCCAGTGGGGCAGCACGCAGGAATTCATCGGCGCCTGGAGATCGTCGACGACCTCCTCGACGGTCGCGATGGCCGAGCGCGCGGCGAGGACCGCCTCTTTCTGCACGCCGATCACGCCCTGGACGAGCACGTTGCCCTTCCGGTCGGCGCGCTGCGCGTGGACGATCGTCACGTCGGGATTGATCGCGGGCGTCGCCGCGAGGCTCTCGTGCGTGAAGGGGCACACGACGGTGCGGATGTTCGGGTTGTGCCGGGGCAGGTCCGAGCCCAGGTAGCCGCGCAGCACGGAGAAGGGCAGGCCCGAGGCGCCGGCCTGGTAGCGGCCCGCCATGTCGGCGTGGCTGTACTCCTCGATCTCGACGCGATGGGGCCAGCCGTTCTCGACCGCGTCGCGGAAGCGGTGCAGCGAGCCCACGCCCGGATTGCCGGCCCAGGCGAAATCGAGCTTCGCCGCGCAGCCCATGCCGATCAGCTGGTCGCAGAGGATGTCCGGCGTCATGCGCACGAGCGTGAGGCCGCGGCGCTTCTGGCGGACGATCTCGTGCCCCGCGGCGTACGGGACGAGGTGGGCGAAGCCCTCGAGGGCGACGCTCTGGCCGTCCTTCACGAGGCGGCGGATCGCGTCGGCGAGCGGCATGATGCGGGAAGTCATGGCGGGAGCCGGGTCGTTCGCAATGGGGGACGCAAGTAGTCTGACACGGCCCCGGGAGGGGTTGTCGACGGCGGCGCCGCGACGACGCGCTCAGCCCGCGCGCGCGGGCTCGGGGCCGACGAGGCGCGTCGAGATGGCGTAGGCGGCGAAGATCACCACGATCACGAGCGCGCCGAAGGCGAGTTCCTTGCCCTCGCTCCATTCGCCCACTGCGGGCAGCGCGAGGCGCGCCACGGCCCACGCCGCCACGAGCAGGCTCATGGTGGCGACCGCGAGCGTGATCGTGCGCGAAGCGAGGCGCGCGCGCCGGTCCGCCTGGCGGATGAGGCGCGCGATCCACAGGCCGTTCGCGCCGTCGGTCGCAAGCATGCCGAGCATGAAGGTGAGGCCGAGCGCGGCCGCGTCCTCGACGCCGCCCATCCGCCCGCCGGCCATGCCGAAGAGCGCGGCCTGGCTCACGGTGTCGAAGGAGATCGCGAAGAGCGCGCCCACCGCCGCGATGACCACGGGGTGGGAAGCGGTGGCGAGCCGCCCGAGGAACCGGCCCTTGAGCCCCAGGGGGCTCACCACCTGGTCGCCAGGGGTGAAGAGCGCGGCGCGAAGGTTGACGAGGCCGAGGCCCGCGAGGAACGCGATCGAAACGGTGGCCCCGGTCCACTCGAGCCAGTCGGGCGCGGAGACCTCGCTCGACACCAACCCGACGGCGATCGCGATCGCGACGACGACGAGCCCGTGACCGAGGGAGAAAAGGGCGCCGCAGAGCCGCGAAAGGGCGGGGCGCACCCGCGCGTTCACGCGCGAAAGCCCGTCGATCGTGGCGAGGTGGTCGGCGTCGAACCCGTGCTTGGCCCCGAGGAGGAACACGGTGGCGAAGAGCGCGACGGTATCGGCGGGGAGGACGTCGCCCATGGAAGTAGGATGATCCTGTTGAAAAATCCTACGCCCGAAAGCCCTCGCCGGCAAGCGCGGCGCGACGCAAACATCCGCGCCGTGGACGTTCAGAAGGTGTACGCGAGGGTCGCGCGGATCGTGAGCGGTTCCGCGGGATGCGTGTGGATGTCCGCGACGGGCCCGCTCTCGCCCGCGAGCCGCGATTCATAGAAGTAGTCGATGTCGCTCACCTTGCGGTCGAAGAGGTTCAGCACCTCGAGCGAGGCCTTCAGGCGGGGGCTGAAGCGGTAGCCCGCCTGGAGGTTGACGAGCGTCGAGCTCGGCGAGCGGACGGAGTTGTCCTCGATGAGTGGCCGGGGACCGAGATAGCGAAGCCGCAGGCCGCCGGACCAGGGCCCGTCCGTCCAGGAAACGCCCGCCGACGCGGTTCGTTCGATCGCGCCGGGGATGCGCTCTCCCGCGGGATCGTCGTCGCGAAATCGCGCCCGGGACAGCGCCACGTCCACGTCGACGATGACACCACGGGCGGGCCGCCAGTAGGTCGCCCACTCGATGCCCGTCCGGCGGCTCGGGCGGCTGGCCTCCGTGGTGCCCGCGTCGCCGACGAACAGGAGCTCGGAAGCGATGTCGAGGCCCCATGCGACGAGCGAGGTCTGCAGTGCCGGGCCGAGGTGCGTGTGGAAGCCCGCCTCGGCGCCCTTCGCGCGGACGAGGGGGTCCACGCGGTCCACGGGCTCCCCGGTCGACGGATCGACGCGGATGGTCGAGCCGCGCGCATCGTTGCTGTGGAATCCGCCGCCGAGGTTCAGGAAATACTCCGTGGCCCCGAAGGGCCCGACGATCATCGACAGCTTGGGGTTCACGATGTGGTCGGAGGCCGTCCCGCCGTTCTCCGGGTGATCCGAGGACACGTCGAAGCGGTAGGCATCGGCCCGAAGTCCCGTGACGGTTCGAAACCTGCCCGACCACTGCGTCGTGTTCCGGTACCAGGCCGAGAGGCTCGCCTGCTTCACCGAGTCCTCGCGCGTCGTGCCGATCCGGGCGCGCTCGACCGTGTGGTAGAGGCCCACCGCCGAGATCCGGTCGTGGCGGGATTCGAGGCCGATTGCGTGCTCGGTGTGCGTCGCGCCGAAGCGGCCCGTACGGACGTGCTCGAGGCTGGCGCCGAAGACCTTGCGCCGATCCGCCTGCTCGAACTGGTCGCCTTGCACCGGGTCGTCGAGGAAATACGTGAAATTGGAGAAGAGGTTGAGGCGGTAGTCGATCGCGTAGGCCGAGACGCGGGTGGAGGTGGCGGCGTCTCCCCCCAGCCAGTCCGCCGAAAGACTGTAGCGGTGGGTCTTCCCGCCCAAGGCGGGATCGATGTAGCCGAACCGCCCGATGAGTCCCTCGTCGATCGCGCGTCGGGGCACCTGGTCCGTGGAATTCCATTCGTTGCGGTAGGCCATCGCGGTCACGCTCAGGCCGTCGGAAGGCCCCGACGACCAGCGCATCACCGCGTTCAGTTTGCGCAGATCCTGGGGCAGGTCCCAGGGTCCATCTTCCTGGAGACCCTCGAATGCGCCCAGCCACAGGCCGCCCGGTCCGGACGCGGATCCCGCCGCAAGCAGGCGCCGGAAGTTGTTCTCGCCCAGCGCGATCTGGGCGATTGACTCCTTCAGCGAGCGCACGTAGTCGATTCGAGCGGCTCCCGCCGCGGAGAAGTCGCCTTCCTCGGCGTAGTACGTGCCCTTGCGGTACTGGATCGTCGCGACGAGTTCGGGGATCACGAAGTTCATGTCCGTGTAACCCTGTCCGTGGCCGTGCGTGGGCAGGTTCACCGGCATCCCCGACACCGTCGTGCGGAAATCGGTTCCGTGGTCGAGGTTGAACCCGCGGAGGAAGTACTGGTTCGCCTTCCCGGAGCCGCTGTGCTGCGTGACGATCATGCCCGGAACCACCTCGAGGATCTCCCCGGGACGCAGCAGGGGTCGCGTCTCGAGCTGCTCGCGGGTTACCGTGCCTTCGGAAGCGGCGTCGAGCACCCCGGTGCCGCCCGCCCGTTCCCCGAGCACCTCGATGCGTTCGATCTGCTGAACGCCTCCCGCCCAGCCATGAGGCATCGAGACGAGGAGAAAGGCCAAGGCTGCGATCCGGGGGGCGGCAGGGGCCATTCGCGCTCGTATGACAAATAGGAGAAGTCATCATACGCGCCGACCGTCGCGCCCCGCAAGGCGTGCCCTCCGGGGTCAGCCGCGAGGCTTCAGGTGGACGTGGTCGAGCGTCCCGTGGTCGTGGGAGTGGCCGTGGTGGTGCTCGTGGCCGCCCTTCGAGACCGAGACCGACACGATGTTGAGCGCCCCGTGGCGTACGCCCCGCTCGGCGATGATGGAATCGGCGAAGCGGCGCACCGCCGCGGTCGGGCCGCGCAGGATCACCGTCTCGAGGCAGGAGTCGTGGTCGAGGTGCGCATGCATCGTGGAGATGCACAGGTCGTGGTGCTCGTGCTGGGTTCGCGTGATCCGCTCGCCGAGCTCGCGCTCGTGGTGGTTGTAGACGTAGCTCAGGTTCGCCACGCATTGCCCTCCGGTCTCCCCGCGGGCGCGCTCCTGCTCGAGCTCGCGGCGCAGGAGGTCGCGCACGGCCTCCGAGCGGTTCCCGTATCCCCGGCGGGCAATGAGCCGGTCGAACTCGCGGGCGAGGGATTCGTCGAGGGAGATGGTGATGCGTTCCATGGTCGGGTCCTCCGGGCGGCGCTCCGCGGGCGTGTGGATCGCCGGCGACCATTATCGCGCCCCTCGCCGGCGGGTGCGGATGGCGGTAAAATGGCCGTCATCCGAGCCGTTCGCGCGTCGCGAACGGCGGGCCAGGCGAGGGAAAGGGCCGCACCGTGGTTATGAGACCGCCGACTACGAGGTTCATCGCAGACGCCTAGAGCGGGTCGCCCCCTTTTTTTGCCTTTCACGGAAGAAGCGCGGCTCGCCCGCGCTTTTTTCATTTCTGCCCCCCTCTCCCCGGGAGAGGGTTGGGGCGAGGATCACGAACATGATTTCCATCACGCTGCCGGACCGCTCGGTCCGGCAATTCGAGAACCCGGTGACGGTCGCCGACGTCGCGGCCTCCATCGGGCCCGGCCTCGCCAAGGCGGCGCTCGCGGGCAAGGTCGACGGCAAGCTCGTCGACACGTCCTTCCGCATCGAGAAGGACGCCGCGCTCGCCATCGTCACGGACAAGGACCCCGAGGGCCTCGAGATCCTGCGCCACTCCACGGCGCACCTGCTCGCCTACGCGGTGAAGGAGCTCTTCCCCGACGCGCAGGTCACCATCGGCCCGGTGATCGAAAACGGCTTCTACTACGACTTCAGCTACAAGCGGCCCTTCACGCCCGAGGACCTCGCGGCGATCGAGAAGCGCATGGCCGAGCTCGCGAAGAAGGACATCCCGGTCGCCCGCGAGGTGTGGAAGCGCGACGATGCGGCGAAGTTCTTCCATTCGATCGGCGAGAAATACAAGGCCGAGATCATCTCCTCGATCCCCTCGAACGAGGAGATCAGCCTGTACCGCGAGGGCGACTTCATCGACCTGTGCCGAGGGCCCCACGTGCCCACCACGGGCAAGCTCAAGGTCTTCAAGCTGATGAAAGTGGCCGGCGCGTACTGGAGGGGCGACTCGAGGAACGAGATGCTCCAGCGCATCTACGGCACGGCCTGGGCGAAGAAGGAGGAGCAGGAGGCGTACCTCCACATGCTCGAGGAGGCCGAGAAGCGCGACCACCGGCGGCTCGGCACGCAGCTCGACCTCTTCCACCTGCAGGACGAGGCCCCGGGGATGATCTTCTGGCACCCGAAGGGCTGGGTCATCTGGCAGCAGGTCGAGCAGTACATGCGCCGCGTGTACCAGGACAACGGCTACCAGGAGGTGCGCTGCCCGCAGATCCTCGACCGCACGCTCTGGGAGAAAAGCGGGCACTGGGACAACTACAAGGACAACATGTTCACGACGGAGTCCGAGAAGCGCGACTTCGCGATCAAGCCGATGAACTGCCCCGGCCACGTGCAGATCTTCAACAAGGGCGTGCGCAGCTACCGCGAGCTCCCGCTCCGGTACGGCGAGTTCGGCGCCTGCCACCGCAACGAGCCCTCCGGGGCGCTGCACGGGATCATGCGCGTTCGAGCCTTCACGCAGGACGACGGCCACGTCTTCTGCACGGAGGACCAGATCCTTCCGGAGTGCTCCGCGTTCACGGCGCTGCTCCAGAAGGTCTACGCCGACTTCGGCTTCACGGACATCGTCTACAAGGTCGCCACGCGCCCCGACAAGCGCGTGGGGGCGGACGCGCTCTGGGACAAGGCGGAGGCGGCGCTGATGCAATCGCTTCGCCAGTCGGGCTGCGCGTTCGCGGTCTCCCCGGGGGAGGGGGCGTTCTACGGCCCGAAGATCGAGTACTCGCTCAAGGACGCGATCGGCCGCGTGTGGCAGTGCGGGACGATGCAGGTCGACTTCAACATGCCCGAGCGCCTCGGGGCGGAATTCGTCGACGAGGACAACACGCGCAAGCACCCGGTCATGCTGCACCGCGCCATCGTCGGCTCCATGGAGCGTTTCATCGGCATCCTGATCGAGAATTTCTCGGGGGCGCTGCCCTTGTGGCTCGCGCCCGTCCAGGTCGTGGTGATGAACGTGACCGAGCGCCAGGAAGGTTATGTCCGCGAGGTCCTGGAGGCCCTGCGCGCGGCCGGCATCCGGGCGGAGGCCGATTTGCGGAACGAGAAAATAACGTATAAAATTCGCGAACATAGCATTCAAAAACTTCCTTACCAGCTGGTTCTTGGCGACAAGGAAGTGGCAGCTCGGACGGTCTCAGCGAGAACGCGCGCCGGGGAGAACCTGGCACCGGTTCCGCTCGAGGCCTTTATTTCGCGCCTTCGGGACGAAGTGGCCGGGCGACGTTGAGCGGGGCCAAGGGGGGCGCGGCCGGAGGTTAGAAGTCACCTCAGGAGTCAGCGCCAATCGATTGATTTGAAAGAGGATTAAGCGTATAGCTCAGGATAAAACAGTCCGCATCAACGGCGAGATCAATTCCCCGGAAATCCGCCTGGTCGGCGTCGAAGGCGAGCAGATGGGGATCGTTCCCATCGCCGAGGCGATGCGGCTCGCGGAAGAGGCCGACATCGACCTCGTGGAGATCGCCCCCACCGCCAAGCCCCCGGTCTGCCGCCTGATGGATTACGGCAAGTTCAAGTACCGGGAAAGCAAGAAGGCGCACGAGGCGAAGCTCAAGCAGAAGCAGATCCAGGTCAAGGAAGTGAAGTTCCGGCCGGGGACCGACGAGGGCGACTACAAGATCAAGGTCCGCAACCTGATCCGGTTCCTGACCGAGGGCGACAAGACCAAGGTCACGCTTCGCTTCCGCGGACGGGAAATGGCGCACCAGGAGCTCGGGGTCCAGCTCCTCAAGCGTGTCGAGGCGGACCTCCTGCCGTACGGAACCGTCGAGCAGTGGCCGAAGCTCGAAGGGCGCCAGATGATCATGATCCTGGGGCCGAAGAAGAAGGTGTAGCACGCAGCAGCAACAAGGTGACTGCAGGTCTGGAAGCGCGGAGAGGTTCCGCCACCTGCTGCACCAATCCAAAGGAGGGCAGACATGCCCAAGATGAAGACCAAGAGTGGCGCGGCGAAGCGCTTCCGGGTCCGCGCGAGCGGCTCGGTGAAGCGCTGGAGCGCCGGCAAGCGCCACATCCTCACCAAGAAGGCCACCAAGACGAAGCGCCAGCTGCGAGGCTCGGCCGGGGTCGACAAGACCAACGCCGACCACGTCAAGGCCATGCTTCCCTACGCGTGAGGAGATAGACCATGCCCCGTGTAAAACGTGGAGTGACGGCGCGCGCGCGCCACAAGAAGGTTCTCGAGCAGGCCAAGGGCTATCGCGGCCGCCGGAAGAACGTCTATCGCATCGCCAAGGAAGCGGTGATGAAGGCGGGCCAGTACGCCTACCGCGACCGCCGCAACAAGAAGCGCGAGTTCCGCGGCCTCTGGATCGCCCGGATCAACGCGGCCGCGCGCGAGGCCGGCATCACCTACAGCCAGTTCATGGCGGGCCTGAAGAAGGCGGCCATCGACATCGACCGCAAGGTCCTCGCCGACATCGCGGTGTTCGACAAGCCCGCCTTCGGGCGCATCGTCGAGCAGGCGAAGGCGAGCCTCGGAGCCTGAAGCGACGCGAAACCGGAAAGGGGCTCGGCAGAGCCCCTTTTCGTTTGCGGACCCCACTGAGCGCATGGAAGACCTCGACCGCATCGTCGCGCAGGCCGCGGAGGCGATCGCCGCCACGGCGAGCGTGGCCGACCTCGACCAGGCCAAGGCGCGCATCCTCGGGAAGGCCGGCCCGCTCACCGAGCTCCTCAAGGGCCTGGGCCGGCTGCCCGCGGAGGAGCGCCCGCGGGCGGGGGCGGCGATCAACGAGGCGAAGTCGCGCGTCGAGGCGCTCCTCGCGGCGCGCCGCGAGGCGATCCTCGCTTCCCAGCTCGAGTCGCGGCTCGCGGCCGAGTCCGTGGACGTGACGCTGCCGGGTCGGGGGCAATCGCCCGGCGGCCTGCACCCGATCACGCGTGCCCAGGAGCGCATCGAGCGCCTGTTCGCCTCGATGGGGTTCTCGGTCGCCGACGGGCCCGAGATCGAGAACGATTTCCACAATTTCACGGCGCTGCGCATGTTTCCGAACCACCCTTCGCGGAGCATGCAGGACACGTTCTACGTGGCCGGCTCCGACAAGGTGCTGCGCACGCACACCTCGCCCGTGCAGATCCGCTACATGCAGGCGCACGAGCCGCCCATCCGCATCATCTGCCCGGGGCGCGTCTACCGCGTGGACCACGACGCGACGCACTCGCCGATGTTCCACCAGGTCGAGGGCCTGTGGGTGGACGAAGGCATCAGCCTCGCGGACCTCAAGGGCACGGTGGCGCAGTTCTGCCGCGAGTTCTTCGAGCGCGACGACATCGAGATCCGCTTCCGGCCCTCGTACTTCCCGTTCGTCGAGCCGGGCGTGGAGATCGACATGGTGTGGGAGCGCAGGGGCGGCGAGGTGAAGTACCTCGAGATCGGCGGCGCGGGCGTGGTGCACCCGGAGGTGCTCGCCAACGGCCGCATCGATGCGGAGAAGTACTCGGGCTTCGCCTTCGGGATGGGGATCGACCGGCTCGCGATGCTCAAGTACGGCGTGAACGACCTGCGCCTGTTCTTCGAGAACGACCTCAAGTTCCTGGGGCAGTTCCGGTGAAGGTCTCGTACAACTGGCTGCGCGAGCTCGTCGCGGTGGATCACGCCCCCGAGGCGCTCGCGCACGCGCTCACCATGGGCGGGCTCGAGGTCGAGGCCATCGAGCGCCCCGCGGCCGCCTTCTCCGGCGTGGTCGTGGGCCACGTGAAGAGCGTGGCCCCGCACCCCAATGCCGACAAGCTGCGCGTGACCGAGGTGGACGCGGGCACGGGAGCCGTGCTCACGATCGTGTGCGGCGCGCCCAACGTCGCCGCGGGACAGAAGGTTCCGTGCGCGCTGATCGGCGCGAAGCTCCAGGTCCCGGGCAAGGACGGCGCACCTTCCGTGCTCGAGATCCGCCCCGCGAAGCTGCGCGGGGTCGAGTCGAGCGGGATGCTGTGCTCGGCACGCGAGCTCGGCCTCTCCGACGACCACGCGGGACTGATGGTGCTCCCCGGGGACGCGCCGGTCGGGCGCGACGTCCGCGAGGTGCTCGAGCTCGACGACGTCATCTTCACGCTGAAGCTCACGCCGAACCGCGGCGACTGCCTGTCGATGTTCGGCATCGCGCGCGACGTCGCGGCGATCACGGGTGCCAGGCTGACCCTGCCCGAGGCGCCGGTCGCGGATCCGGCCATCGCCGACGCGCGCGAGGTGAAGCTCGCGGATCCGCGCGCCTGTTCCCGGTATTGCGGGCGCGTCATCCGCGGGCTCGACCCGAACGCGAAGACTCCCGCGTGGATGGTCCGCCGGATCGAGCGCGCGGGGCTGAGGGCCATCAGCCCCCTCGTGGACATCACGAACTTCGTCATGCTCGAGCGCGGCCAGCCGATGCATGCCTTCGACGATGCGAAGCTCCGGGGCGCCATCGACGTTCGCATGATGAAGCCGGGCGAGCAGATCAAGCTCCTGAGCGAGCAGTGGGTCGAGTCGCTCCCGGGGCTGCTCGCGATCGCGGACGATGGCGGCGCGGTGGCCCTCGGCGGCGTGATGGGCGGGTTCGATTCGATGGTGACGGACTCGACCACGGACATCTTCTTCGAGGCGGCGTTCTTCGATCCCGAGACCATCCAGGGCAAGGCGCGGACCCTCGGAGTCGTGAGCGACGCGGCTTACCGCTTCGAGCGCGGCGTCGATTTCGCCGGCACCCGCGCAGCGCTCGAGCGCGCCACCGTGCTCGCCCTCGAGATCTGCGGCGGGCGAGCGGGGCCCGTGGCCGAGGCGAAGGGAGAGCTTCCCGCACGCAAGTCCGTTCGCGTCCGCCCCGAACGGGTTCGTCGGCTCCTCGGCTACGCGGTCGAGGATGCCGCGATGGCGGCGATCTTCGAGAGGCTTGCCTGCCGCGTGCTGAAGGAAGGCGGCGCGCTCCATGTCACGGCCCCGAGCTGGCGATTCGACCTCGCCATCGAGGAGGACTTCGTCGAGGAAGTCGCGCGCATCCACGGCTACGAACACGTGCCGGCGCGCGCTCCGCGATCCAGCGTGCCGATGCTCGGCCGGCCCGAGGGCGCGCGCGATCGCTTCGACCTGCGCCACGCCCTGGCCGCGCTCGGCTACCAGGAGGTCATCAACTACAGTTTCGTGGCCGAGGAGTGGGAGTCCGATTTCGCGGGCAACGGGGCGCCGGTCCGGCTCGCCAATCCCATCGCGGCCAACCTCGGCGCGATGCGCACGAGCCTGGTCGCGGGCCTCGTGCAGACGCTGCGCTCGAACCTGAACCGCAACGAGGATCGCGTGCGCATCTTCGAGATCGGCCGGTGCTTCGAGGGCGAGGCCGGGGATGTCGCGGTCCAGCCCGAGCGCATCGCCGCGCTCGCCTACGGGCTGCGTTGGCCGGAGCAGTGGGGGGAGAAGGCGCCGCGAGTCGATTTCTTCGACGCCAAGGGCGACCTCGAGCGCCTCGCGGCGACGACCGGCCTCGATTTCGAGCCCGCCTCCCATCCGGCCTGCCATCCGGGGCGGTGCGCGACGGTCCTCTCGGAAGGCCGGCGCATCGGCTTCGTGGGCGAGCTGCACCCGCGCCTGCAGCAGCGCTACGAGCTGCCAGCCGCTCCCGTCGTCTTCGAAGTGCTCGCCGAGGCCCTGCTCGTCGCCCATCCACCGCAATTCTCGGGAGTCTCGCGCATGCCGATCGTCCGCCGGGACCTCGCGGTGGTCGTCCCCGAGGGGGTCCCGGCGGGGGCGGTCCTGGAGGCCGTCCGGGGGGCCCTGCCGCCGTCCGTAACGGCCTTCGAACTGTTCGATCTCTATCGGGGCAAGGGCGTCGAGAGCGGCAAAAAAAGCCTTGCGTTTCGTATAGTTATGCAGGATACTGCCAGAACTTTGACAGATTCCGAGGTGGAGGCGGCCGTGGCCTCCATACGAGACCGGCTAGTCCAACAATTCCAAGCCCAGCTGCGCACGTGAAAGACAAGGTCACCCTCACGAAGGCCGAGCTTGCCGACCTGATGTTCGAGAAGGTCGGGCTCAACAAGCGCGAGGCCAAGGACATGGTCGAGTCGTTCTTCGAGGAGATCCGCATCGCCCTCGAACGGGGCGAGATGGTCAAGCTCTCCGGGTTCGGCAACTTCCAGCTGCGCAAGAAGCCGCAGCGCCCCGGCCGGAACCCGAAGACCGGGGAGGAAATCCCCATCACCGCGCGGCGCGTCGTCACGTTCCACGCGAGCCAGAAACTGAAGAGCCTGGTGGAGAAATCCTTCGATGGCCACGGAGAACCTGGCGACGACTGACCTTCCGGCGATCCCCGCCAAGCGCTATTTCACCATCGGGGAAGTGAGCGAATTGTGCGGGGTGAAGCCCCATGTGCTGCGCTACTGGGAGCAGGAGTTCACGCAACTCAAGCCCCTGAAGCGGCGCGGCAACCGCCGCTATTACCAGCACCACGAGGTGCTGCTGATCCGCCGCATCCGCGAGCTTCTCTACGAGCACGGCTTCACGATCAATGGCGCACGCAACCGCCTCGAGGAACCGGGTGCGGCCAAGGGCCAGATGACGATGACGGTGCCCCAGCCGATCTCCCCCGCGAGCCTGCGCAAGGAACTCAAGAGCATCCTCAAGATGCTCGACAACGAGTAGCGCCTCGTCCTCGCCGCGACCTTGCGCCGTCCCCGCGTCCTGGCTCCGTCATCCCCGCGAAGGCGGGGATCCGGCCCGTGCAGGCAATGACGGTCCGGGACCCGATCTCGGTTATAATTTCGCTCTCGGTCGGGGCGTAGCGCAGCCTGGTAGCGCACCTGCATGGGGTGCAGGGGGTCGGAAGTTCGAATCTTCTCGCCCCGACCAATCGGATCCGGAAAAGACAAAGGGCGACGCGCGAGCGTCGCCCTTTTTCCATGGCGCGGCCGTTCAGGCGCCCGGGCCCATGCTCCGGTAGTTCGGGACGTACATGTTGTCGCGGATGAACGCGGCCAGGTCCGCGGGCCTCGCCACGCCCGCGAGCCCGCGGTCGAAGGCCACCTTCGCGACCGCCGCGCCGATCGCGGCCGACACTTCGCGCATCTGCGCGATCGCCGGATAGATGCTGCCCTGCGCGAGGTCCTTTTCGGTGACCATGCCCGCGAGCGTGCTCGCCGCCACTTGGAACATCTCGTCGGTGACGCGCCGCGCCTTGCAGGCGACCACGCCCAGGCCCACGCCCGGGAAGATGTAGGAATTGTTGCCCTGGCGGGGAACGAAGGTCCGGTCGTTCATCGAGACCGGCGCGAACGGGCTCCCGCAGGCGAACACCGCGGCGCCCTTGCTCCACGTGTAGGCCTCCTCGGCGGTGCACTCCGCCTTCGAGGTCGGGTTCGAGAGCGCGAAGATGATCGGGCGCTCGTTGAACGAGGACATCGCCTCGACGACTTCCTTGGTGAAGGTCTTGCCGACCGCGGCCACGCCGATGATCGCGTTGGGCTTGAGCGCCTTCACGGCCGAGAGGAAATCCGCCACCCCCGCGTGGTCGTGGGCGTACCTGCGCTTGTGCTCGGTGAGGTCGGTGCGTCCGGCCACCACCAGCCCCTTGGAATCCACGAGCCAGCAGCACTTGCGCGCCTGGGCGTCGGGAACGCCCGATGCGACGAGCGCCGAGGAGATGAGGTCGGCGATGCCGCAGGCGGCTTCGCCCGCCCCGAGGAAGAGCACCCGCGTGTCGGCGAGCTTTCGCCGGGTGATCCGCAGCGCCGAGTAGAGGCCCGCGAGCGCGACCGAGGCCGTTCCCTGGATGTCGTCGTTGAACGTGCAGATCTTGTCCTGGTACTTGTGCAGCAGGCGGAAGGCGTTCGCGTTGGCGAAATCCTCGAACTGGATCAGCACGCCAGGGAAGACCTCCTGCGCCGCGGTGACGAACTCGTCCACCAGCGCGTCGTAGGCCTCGCCGCGCAGGCGCCGGCGCGAGAGCCCGATGTAGAACGGGTCGTCGAGCAGCGCCTGGTTGTCGGTTCCCACGTCGAGCGTCACCGGCAGGCACAACTCCGGGTGAACGCCCGCGCAGGCGGTGTAGATCGAGAGCTTGCCCACCGGGATGCCCATGCCCTGGGCGCCGAGGTCGCCGAGGCCGAGGATGCGCTCGCCGTCGGTGACGACGATGATGCCCGCGCGTCCCTGCCAGTTCTGCAGGACTTTCTTCACCCGGCCCGCATCGTTCGCGGAGATGAAGAGGCCGCGCGCGCGCTGGAAGATGTGGCTGTACATCTGGCACCCGAGGCCCACGGTCGGGGTGTAGATGAGCGGCAGGACTTCCTCCGCGTTGTCCATCACCAGGCGGAAGAAGAGGGTCTCGTTGCGGTCGTGCAGCGAGGTGAGGCTCATGTACTTGTCGAGGTCCGTCGCCTGGCGGCGCACGTTCTCGAGGACCCGCGCGACCTGCTCGGGCTGGGTGTGCACGCGCGGGGGCAGCAGCCCCCGCAGGCCCAGCGCGTCGCGCTCGGAATCGGTGAAGGCGGTCCCCTTGTTGCGCACGGGATCCTGCAGGATGCACAGGCCGCGGTCGATCTGGCGCGACGCGGAAGCTGGGTCGGACATGGTCCGTTCCTCCGGGAAGGAATGCGCCCGCTTCGGCTCCGAGGTGGCGTGCCCACGCTGCCTTGCGGCGCCGTTGTTGTGGCCGGAGTCGTCCCGGCTGCGGGTTGACTGCCATGCTAATGGCGCGGGTGCGCGCCGACCTTGCGCTTCATCAATTGGGCCCGGGGCGGAGCGATGGACGGCGCGCTCGGATTGACAGCCACCCCCGGCGGCCCGGACAATGCCGCGCATCCGACCGGGAGAGAGCCTCGCAGCGACGCGGCGGGGCCGCCGAAGGGGTAGCACCCGCAAACTCTCAGGCAAAAGGGACCGATCGGACCCGGGGGAATCCCCGGACTCTGGAGAGCGGCGGCGAATCGGGCTGCCCACCGAAGGGGCGAGCGGAGCCGGCATTCCGGCCACCGTAATCTCTCAGGTACAAGGGACAGAGGGGTCAGGCGAGCGCGACGGCTCACCTGGCCCCTTTTCTTTTCCGGGAGGCGCCGTGCCGAAGACCACGCCCTTGAACGCCATCCATCGCGCCGCCGGCGCGCGCATGGTCGATTTCGGCGGCTGGGACATGCCCGTCCACTACGGCTCGCAGATCGAGGAGCACCACGCGGTGCGCCGCGACGCCGGGATCTTCGACGTCTCGCACATGCGGGTGGTCGACCTCGAGGGCGCCGGCGCCCGCGAGTTCCTGCGTTTCGCGCTCGCCAACGACGTGGCGAAGCTCGCGACGCCCGGCAAGGCGCTCTATTCCTGCATGCTCAACGACGAAGGCGGCGTGGTGGACGACCTCATCGCCTACTTCTTCCGCGAGGACTTCTTCCGCCTGGTCGTGAACGCGGGCACGGCGGAGTCCGACATCCAGTGGCTGCACTCGCTCAACGCCCTCGCGGGCCACGGGGTCGCGATCAGGCCGCGCGAGGACCTGGCGATGGTCGCCGTCCAGGGCCCGAACGCGCGCGCGAAGCTCTGGAAGGCCTTCCCGGAGACCCAGCCCGCCTCCGAGCCCCTTGCGGCCTTCCACGCCGCGCGTATCGGCGACGACATCATGCTCGCGCGCACGGGCTACACCGGGGAGGACGGCTTCGAGATGGTCTTTCCCGCGCAGGAGGCCGCCACGATCTGGAACGGGATCGTGGCCGCGGGCGTGCGTCCCTGCGGGCTGGGCGCGCGCGACACGCTGCGCCTCGAGGCGGGCATGAACCTCTACGGGCAGGACATGGACGCGGCGACCTCGCCTCTCGACGCCGGCCTCGCCTGGACGGTGGACCTCAAGGCGGCACGCCCTTTCTTCGGGCGCAAGGCGCTCGAGGCGCGGGGCCAGCGCTTCGATTTCCTCGGCCTGCTGCTCCTCGAGAAGGGCGGCGTGCTGCGCTCGCACCAGAAGGTGCTCGCCGAGGGCGGCGACGGCGAGGTCACGAGCGGGACATTTTCTCCGACGCTCGAGCAATCGATCGCGCTCGCGCGGCTCGCGCGCGGCACGCTTGCCGGCGCCACCGTGCGCGTGCAGGTGCGCGACAAGGAGCTCGCCGCGAAGGTCGTGAAGCCTCCCTTCGTGCGCCACGGCAATCGACTGGTCTGATTCTCACCCCGGCCCTCTCCCAAGGGAGAGGGGGAAATAAGGAAGAGCGATGAACATCCCGAAGGAACTCCGGTACACCGAATCGCACGAGTGGGCGCGGCTGGAAGCCGACGGCAGCGTTTCCGTGGGGATCTCCGACCACGCGCAGGAGCAGCTCGGCGACATCGTGTTCGTCGAGCCGCCCAAGCCCGGACGCAAGGTCGCCGCTGGCGAGGCGGTGGGCGTGGTGGAGTCGGTCAAGGCCGCCTCCGACATCTACGCGCCCGTCGCGGGCGAGATCGTCGCCGCCAACGAGGAGCTTGCGGGCGCCCCGGAGAAGGTGAACGCGGACGCCTATGCCGCGTGGATGTACCGCATCAAGCCCGACAACCCCGCCGATCTCGACAAGCTCCTCGACGCCGCGGGCTACGAGAAGGTCGCCGCCGAGTGACCGCATCCCGAGGGACCGCCATGCCCGACACCCGCCTGCCCCCGCCATCGCGGCGCGAGACGCTCGCCGAGCTCGAGGATTCCGGCGCCTTCGAGCGCCGCCACATCGGCCCCTCGGCCCCGGAGCAGGCCGAGATGCTCGCCACGTTGGGCTTCGCCTCCCGCGCCCAGCTCGTCGACGCCGTGATCCCGCCCGCCATCCGCAGCCGCTCCGCCATGGCGCTCGGCACGCCGATGACCGAGGCCGAGGCGCTCGAAGGGCTGCGGCGCATCGCCGCGAAAAACCGCGTGCTGCGCTCCTTCATCGGGCAGGGCTACTACGGCACGCACACGCCCGGCGTGATCCTGCGCAACGTCCTCGAGAACCCCGCCTGGTACACCGCGTACACGCCCTACCAGCCCGAGATCTCCCAGGGCCGGCTCGAGGCGCTCGCGAACTTCCAGACGATGGTCGCGGACCTCACCGGCATGGCGATCGCCAACGCCTCGATGCTCGACGAGGCGACCGCCGCCGCCGAGGCGATGACGCTGTGCCTGCGGTCGGCGAGAAACGCCTCGCGCCTCTTCGCCGTCGCCGACGACGTGCTGCCCCAGACGATCGACGTCGTGCGCACGCGCGCCGAGCCCCTGGGAATCGCGGTCGAGGTGATGCCCGCCGCCGCGCTCGCCGCCGCGGATGCGTTCGCGGTGCTCGTTCAATACCCCGGCGTCGACGGGGAGCTGCGCGACCATCGCGAGCTCGCCGCGGCCGTGCACGCGAAGGACGCCCACCTCGTCGCCTGCGCGGACCTCCTCGCGCTCGCGCTCGTCGTGCCACCCGGCGAATGGGGAGCGGACGTCGTCGTCGGCTCGGCGCAGCGGTTCGGCGTTCCCATGGGGCTGGGCGGCCCGCACGCCGGCTACCTCGCGACGAAAGACGAGCTCAAGCGCAGCATGCCCGGTCGCCTCGTGGGCGTCACGGTCGACGCCCAGGGCCGGCCCGCCTATCGCCTCGCGCTGCAGACGCGAGAGCAGCACATCCGCCGCGAGAAGGCGACCTCGAACATCTGCACCGCGCAGGTACTGCTCGCCGTGATGGCGGGGCTCTACGCCGTCTACCACGGTCCCGAGGGCCTCGCTCGCATCGCGCGTCGCGTCAGCCGGCTCGCCGCGATCCTGAAGGCCGGCCTCGGGAAGCTGGGGTTCGCGGTGCCCACGAAGGCCTTCTTCGACACGATCACCGTGTCCACGGGCAAGGACACCGAGGCGATCCTGCGCCGCGGAGTCGCCGCGGGCATGAACTTCCGCCGGGTCGACGCCGGTCGGATCGGCCTGTCGCTCGACGAGACGACGACGCGCGCCGACCTCGAGGCAATCTGGGCGGCCTTCGCCGGGAAGGCCGCGGGACTCGCCGCCGCCGACCTCGACGCCGCGGCCCCCGAGGCGATCCCCGATGCGCTGCGGCGCGCTTCGGCCTACCTGGGCCATCCGGTCTTCCACCGCCACCACTCGGAAACCGCGATGCTGCGCTACCTGCGCCGCCTCGCCGACCAGGACGTCGCGCTCGACCGCGCGATGATCCCCCTGGGCTCGTGCACGATGAAGCTCAACGCCACGAGCGAGATGCTGCCGGTCACCTGGCCCGAGTTCGGCGCGATCCATCCCTTCGCGCCCGCGGACCAGTGGGCGGGCTCCCGCGAGCTCATCGAGGGTCTCGAGCGGATGCTGTGCGAGTGCACGGGCTATGCCGCCGTGTCGCTGCAGCCCAACGCCGGATCCCAGGGCGAGTACGCGGGCCTGCTCGTGATCCGCGCCTGGCATGCGAGCCGCGGGGAAGGGCACCGCGACGTCTGCCTCATCCCCCACTCGGCGCACGGCACCAATCCCGCCTCGGCCCACATGGCGGGCATGCAGGTCGTCGTGGTCGACTGCGACGAGCGCGGCAACGTGGACCTCGCGGACCTGCGCGCCAAGGCCACCGCCCACGCGGCGAAGCTCGCGGCGATCATGGTCACCTATCCCTCCACGCACGGCGTGTTCGAGGCCGGCATCACCGAGATCTGCGAGATCGTTCACGCGCACGGCGGTCAGGTGTACGTCGACGGCGCGAACCTCAACGCCATGGTGGGGCTCGCCGCGCCCGGGCGCTTCGGGGGCGACGTCTCGCACCTGAACCTCCACAAGACCTTTTGCATCCCCCACGGCGGGGGCGGCCCCGGCGTCGGCCCCGTGGCGGTGGCCGCGCACCTGGCGCCTTTCCTCCCGGGGCACCGTTACCTGCAGCGCACTCCGCAGGCGATCGGGGCCGTGTCGGCCGCGCCCTACGGCAGCGCCTCGATCCTGCCGATTTCGTGGATGTACGTGGCGATGATGGGCGCGGCGGGACTCACGGCCGCCACCGAGACGGCGATCCTCAATGCGAACTACGTCGCGCGGCGTCTCTCTGCCCATTACCCGGTCCTCTACACGGGCCCCGGCGGGCTTGTCGCCCACGAGTGCATTCTCGACCTGCGCGCGCTCAAGGATTCCTCGGGAATCGGCGTGGAGGACGTGGCCAAGCGCCTCATGGACTACGGCTTCCACGCGCCGACGATGTCCTTCCCGGTCCCGGGCACGCTGATGGTGGAGCCCACCGAGAGCGAGCCGAAGTGCGAGCTCGACCGCTTCTGCGAGGCGATGATCGCGATCCGCGAGGAGATTCGCGCGGTCGAGTCGGGGCGTCTGGATCGCGAGGACAACCCGCTCAAGCACGCGCCGCACACCGCCGCCGCGGTGCTCGCCGACGACTGGAAGCACGCCTATCCGCGCGAGCTCGCCGCGTATCCCCTCAAGGGCCTGCGTGCCGCGAAGTACTGGCCGCCGGTGGGCCGCGCCGACAACGTCTACGGCGACCGCAATCTCTTCTGCGCCTGCGCGCCGGTCACCGACTACCAATGAGAATGGACCTGCCCCCTCGAAAAATGGGGACAGTCCCCATTTGTTCGCTGTAACAATTGTGCAGCCTCTCGTCTGTTACAAGGAATAAATGGGGACTGTCCCCATTTTTCGGTCGATTCAACCGCGCAGGAACTCCCAGAGGAACCACGCGACCGTCGCGGCGACGAGGAGGACGAAGGGCGCGGCGGCCCAGGCGATGGCGCGAAGGGTGCCGGGCCCGACGGGTCGCGGCCAGCCTTCGCGCATGAACGCGAAGATCACGCCCCGGACCGGGTGGCGCTCGAGGTTCCAGAGCAGTCCCGCGCTCGCGTAGAGCACGGAGGCGGCGGCGATGTTGGCCGCCCAGCCCACCGGGTACACGCCGTCGCGAAGCAGGATGTAGAGGTCGTACGACCAGCTCGCCGAGAACATCCACGCGCAGGCGGCGAGCGGCGCGTGGAGCCTCGGCGCGTGGCCGCGGAGCGCGAGGAAGAGCACGCCCACGGCCCAGGGCGCGCTGAGGTAGGTCAGCACCGACATGAACAGCGCATCGAACCAGTCCCAGGTCGGGTCGCCCGTCCACGGGGCCACGATCACGAACGAGGCGGTGGCGAGCGCGAAAGTGCCGAGCTTCCAGGGCTCGCGCAGCGAGTCGCCGTATCCCGCATAACGGGTGGCGAGATCGCGACGCGCGCGCCAGGCATACGCCGCGCACGCGACGCAGAAGCCCATCCAGGCGGCGAGATAGACCCGCAGGTCCGGATCCACCACTACGCCCAGCGCCAGAAGTCGCCGCGTTCCTCGAGGAAGAAGCGCGCGAGCACCTGCTGGTGCACTTCCGAGGCGCCGTCGACGAGGCGCGCCTGGCGAGCGTAGCGGTAGATCCACTCGAGGGGCGTGTCCGTCGAATAGCCGCGCGCTCCGCAAACCTGGATCGCGGCATCCGCGCACAGGTGCAGGGTGTCCGCCACGTGCACCTTCGCCATGGAGATTTCCTTGCGCGCGAAGTCGCCGCGATCGAGGAAAGCGGCGGCCTTCATGACGAGCAGGCGGCCGATCTCGACCTGGGTCGCGCAGTGCCCGAGCTTCACCTGCACCGTCTCGCGATCGGCGAGCCTGCGGCCCTGCGATTCGCGCTCCGAGGCGTAGTCGGCGGCGATGTCCAGGCAGCGGCGCGACAGCCCCAGCCAGCGCATGCAGTGCGTGAGCCGGGCGGTGCCGAGCCGGATCTGCGTGACCTTGAGCCCGTCGCCCACGTTCATCAGGCGGTTCTCGTCCGGGATCTCGAGGCCTTCGAACTCGAGCTCGCAATGCCCGCCGTGCTCCTCGGGGCCGAGGATCGGGATGCGCCGCACGACGCGCCAGCCGGGCTGGTCGCGATCGAACAGGAACGCCGTGAGGCCCTTGCGCGGGTCGTCGGAGGTGCGCGCGACGACGATGAAGTGCTTCGCCTCGCCCGCGCCCGTGATGAACCACTTGCGCCCCTCGACGACCCAGCCGTCCCCGCGCCGGCGCGCCGTGGTGAGCATCATCGAGGGGTCCGAGCCCGCGCCCGGGTGGGGCTCGGTCATCGCGAAGGCCGAGCGCACCGAGCCCTCGACGATCGGCTGCAGCCAGCGCTCCTTCTGCGCCTCGGTGCCGACCTTCTCGAGCAGCATCATGTTGCCGTCGTCGGGCGCGGCGCAGTTCGCCGCCACGGGCCCGAAGAGCGAGTAGTTGAGCTCCTCGTAGCACGCCGCCATGCCGGTGACCGTGAGGCCCTGGCCGCCGCGCGAGCGCGGCATCTGCGGGGCCCAGAGACCTTCCTCCTTCGCCTTCGCCCGCAGCAGCTCGAGCAGGTCCCCGCGGATGTTCTGGTGCTCGTCGAACGATTCCGGCGTCGTGTCGTACGGCAGGACGTGGTGGCGGACGAAGTCCCGGTAGCGCTTCTGCCAGGCGCGGACCTCGGACGGCAGCGCGAAGTCCATGCCGGGATATCAGAGAGAGTTGACGAGATGCCCGCCGTCGACGACGACGACGGAGCCGGTCATGTAGGACGACGCACCCGAGGCGAGCAGCAGGAGTGCGCCGTCGAGGTCGGCGGGGCTGCCGATGCGCCGCTGCGGGACGCGCTTCACCATCGCCTGGCCGGCCTCGGTCCGGAAGAAATCGCGGTTCATCTCGGTCTCGACGTAGCCCGGGGCGATCGCGTTCACGCGGATGCCGTGGCGCGCCCACTCGAGGGCGAGGGCCTTGGTCACCTGGATGAGCGCGGCCTTCGCGGCGGCGTACGCGAGGAGCGAACCCGCGACCCGCAGCCCGAGGATCGAGGCGATGTTCACGAGGCTGCCGCCCTTCTTCGCGGCGACCATCGACTTCGCGACGGCCTGCGCCATGCGCCAGGCGCCGTCGAGGTTCGTGCCCATGACCTGCCGCCAGTCCTCCTCGGCGAGCTCGAGGGAGGGCTTCGCCTGCGCGATGCCGGCGTTGTTCACGAGGATGTCGGGCGCGCCCGCGAGATCCAGCGTCCGCGCCATCGCGCGGGCGATGGAGTCCGGATCGGCCACGTCGAGGGACACGGCGTGGGCGCGCCCGCCCGCGGCGGAAATCTCCGCGACGAGCGCCTCGAGCCGGTCGGTTCGCCGCGCGCCGGCGACGACGACGGCCCCGGCCGAGGCGAGGGTGCGGGAGAAGTGGTTGCCGAGCCCGCTCGAGGCGCCGGTGACGAGGGCGACCTTGCCCCCGAGGTCGAAGAGGCCCGGAAGGCTCATGGGCGCGCGCGGACTGGAGCGGGGCCGTTCATGGCCCCATTATCCCGTTCCGCTGCGCTTTTTCCTACCAGATGGTCGCGTGATCCCCCGCGGCGCGCCGCGACTGCGTGCGACAGGAGAAGGCCGCGTCGAACTCGGGCATGTTGGCGAGCGTGCCGCGCACGCGGAAGCGCGGCGGGGAGTGCGCGTCGGTCTGCAGCAGCAGCCGCTCGTGCTCCGGGCGGTAGCGGCTGCGCCAGGCCTGGGCGAAAGAGAGGAAGAAGCGCTGCTCGGGGCTCAGGCCGTCGATCGCCGCGCGGGGCTTGCCCTCGAGCGCCTTCTGCAGGGCGAGATAGGCGATCTTGAGGCCACCGATGTCCGAGAGATTCTCCCCGAGGGTGAGCTTGCCGTTGAGCTTCACGCCTTCGACGCCTTCGTAGGCGTCGAACTGCTTCTCGACGAGGCGGGCGCGCTCGAGGTAGCGGCGCTCGTCCTCGGGCGTCCACCAGTCGCGGAGGTTGCCGCGGGCGTCGAAACGGCGGCCGCGGTCGTCGAAGCCGTGGGTGATCTCGTGGCCGATGACCATGCCGATCGCCCCGTAGTTCACCGCGTCGTCGGCCTTCGGATCGAAGAACGGCGGCTGCAGGATGCCCGCCGGGAAGACGATCTCGTTCCTGCGCGAGCTGTAGTAGGCGTTGACGATCTGCGGGGCCATCCACCAGTCGTCGCGGTCCACGGGCCTGCCCGCGAGCGCCACCTGGCGGCGCAGTTCGAAGGCGTTGGCGCGCATCCAGTTGCCCGCGAAGCCGTGAGGCCCGACCTCGGCGTCGGCGTAGTCGCGCCAGCGGTCGGGGTAGCCGATCTTCACGCGCATCGCCGCGAGCTTCGCGAGGGCTTCGCGCCGCGTGTCCTCTCCCATCCACTCGAGCGTGCGCAGCCGGGCGCCCAGCGCACCCTTGAGGTTCGTGACGAGCGCGAGCGCCCGGGCCTTGGCGTCGGCCGGGAACGCACGCTCGACGTAGAGGCGTCCCAGCGCCTGGGCCATCGGCTCGTCGCCGAAGTTGCCGTTGATGACCGCGAGCACCTGGCGATGGCGGCTCGGCATCGCCTTCTTGCCCTCGAGGGTCGCCTTGTAGAAGTCGAAGTCCGCCTGCACGAACGCGCGCGGCAGCTTGGTCGCGGCGTCCTTGAGGAGGTGCCAGCGCAGGTAGGCGCGCCATTGCGCGGGCGGCTGCTGCGTCGCGAGCGCGCCCAGGGCCTTGAAGAAGTCCGGCTGCGCGACGTTCACCTCGAGGACCTGGCGCGCGCCGATGGCATCGAGGTACTGGCGCCAGGGCAATCCGGGGGCTTCCTCCGCGAGGTTGCCGACCGCGCCCTTGTTGTAGGTGCGGTCGAGGTCGCGCTGCTCGACCTGCGTCATGGAAGCGCGCGCGAGCTCGGTCTCGAGCGCGAACACGGCATCGGCCGACCTTGCGGCCGCCTCGGCCGGCTCCCCGGCCAGCGCGAACACGCGCGCGAGGTGCGCGCGGTAGGCCTCGCGCCACTGCTTCGAGCGCGCGTCCTCCAGGAAATAGAAATCGCGATCCGGAAGGCCCAGGCCGCCCTGCGCGATCTCGGCGAGGTAGCGCGAGGAGTCGCGCGCATCGGGGCGCACGTAGAAGGAGAAGCCCGCGAACACGCCCGCCTCGTGCAGCGCGGCGAGTGCGCGCGCGAGGCTCGCGGCGTCCGCGACCTCGGCGATGCGCCGCTCGAGCGGGGCGAGAGGGGCGAGGCCGGCGCGCTCGATGGCGGCGAGGTCGAGGCCGCTCGCGTAGTAATCGACCACCTTGCGGGTGGCCGTGCCCGCGGGCGGCGGGGACTGGAGCGCCGCCTCGAGGATCGAGCGCACGAGTTCCTCGTTGCGCCGGTCGACGATCGCGAAGCTGCCCCAGGCCGAGCGGTCGTCAGGAATGGCCGTGGTCTCGAGCCATTTCCGGTTCGCGTACTGGTAGAAGTCCTGGCAGGCGTCGAGGTCTCGCGAGACCCCTTCGAGGTCGAGGCTCGCCTGCGCCACGGGGGCGAGCGCGACGACGGCGGTGGCGGCGAGGATCCGGATCGGTCGGCGGGAGCTCATGGGCGTCGGGGCGCGAAAGTCGTCATTCTAGGGCGGCGGGGCGCCGGGAAATTCACCGTTTGTGACGGCGGCCGGCAGGGGGGCGATGCTATAATTCGGCGCAAAATCATGGGTGGAGACGCACCCGGAAACCGCCCAGGCATGCGCATCCTCCTCTCGAACGACGACGGCTACTTCTCCCCCGGGCTCGCAGCGCTCGCCGAAGGACTCTCGGCCCTCGGCGAGATCACCGTCGTCGCCCCCGAACGCGACCGCAGCGGCGCCTCGAACTCCCTCACCCTGGACCGCCCGCTCATGGTGAACCGGGCGCCCAACGGATTCTGGTACGTGAACGGCACCCCGACCGACTGCGTGCACATGGCGGTCACGGGCCTGCTCGATTTCGAGCCCGACGTCGTGGTCTCGGGCGTCAACGCCGGCTCGAACATGGGCGACGACACGATCTACTCGGGCACGGTCGCCGCCGCCACCGAGGGCTACCTTCTCGGCGTGCCCTCGATCGCGATGTCGCTCGTGGGCAAGGAGTTCCGGCATTTCGACACCGCGGCGCGCGTGGCCCGCGAGCTGGTCGAGCGCTTCGCGCGCGCCCCGCTGGGCGCCCCGGTGCTGCTCAACGTGAACGTCCCGGACGTGCCCTGGGAGGAAATGAAGGGACTCGAGGTGACGCGGCTTGGCCGGCGCCACAAGGCGCAGCCCGTCGTGAAGGGCCGCAATCCCCGGGGCGAGACGGTCTACTGGGTCGGCGCCGCGGGTCCCGCGCGCGAGGCCGGCCCGGGCACGGACTTCAACGCCCTCGAGCGCGGCTTCGTGTCGGTGACGCCCCTCCAGGTCGACCTCACCGACGGCACGCTCATGCCCTCGCTCGCGACATGGATCGGGTCCTGAGACCGCCGCGGAATTCTCCGGGGAGCCGGCCGTGAGCCTGCCCGCGGGCATCGGCATGACCTCGGAGCGCACGCGGCTGCGGATGGTCGACATGCTGCGCAAGGCAGGCATCGCCGACGAGCGCGTGCTCGGCGCGATGGCCGAGATCCCGCGCCACGCCTTCGTGGACGAGGGCATCGCCTCGCGCGCCTACGAGGACACGCCGCTGCCCATCGGCCACGGGCAGACGATCTCGAGCCCCTTCATCGTCGCGCTGATGACGCAGCTCGTGTTCGAGAAGCGCCCGCCGGGCCCTCCCGCGGGCCGCGTCCTCGAGATCGGCACGGGCTGCGGCTACCAGACCGCCATCCTCGCGAGGCTCGCCAGGGAGGTCTACACGCTCGAGCGCATCGCCCCGCTGATGGACAAGGCGCGGCGGCACCTGCGCGACCTGAGGATCTACAACGTGCGCTTCAAGCACGCCGACGGCCACGTGGGCTATGCCGAGGGCGGTCCGTACGACGCGATCCTCTCGGGGGCCTGCGCGAGCCACGTGCCGCCGGCGCTCAAGGAGCAACTCGCGGCGGGCGGGCGCCTCGTGCTTCCCGTGGGCACCGAGGAGCAGTGGCTCACCGTGATCGACCGCAACGAAAAGGGCTTCACCGAGGAGCGGCGCGAAGCGGTGCGCTTCGTGCCCCTCGTCCCGGGGCTCGCCTGAGGCCGCCATGACGCCGACCCGATTCCTCCTCGCCGCGGCCGTTGTCCTCGCCGCCGGCTGCGCGACGAAACAGCCCGCCCCCGTGGTCGACCGCCAGCCGCCGGCCCCGACGCCGAAGGCGGAGGCGCCGAAACCCGCTGCGCCCAAGCCCTCGGAGAAGCCCGTTCCCACGCACACGGTGAAGAAGGGCGAGACCATCGTGGGCATCGCGCTGCAGTACGGGCTCGACTACCGCGAGCTCGCCGCGTGGAACAACCTCACGAACGTCAACGTGATCAGCGTGGGTCAGGTGCTGGTGCTGCGCGCGCCCGCGGGCGCCGCACCCCCGGCCGGCCCCGTGACCACGCCGCTCGCCCCGGGCGGGCCCATCGAGTCGCGCCCGCTCGCCAACACCCCGACCCTGAAGGTGGAGCCGCGCGGCCAGAAGCTGCCGTTCTCGGAGAAGGCCCTCGCGCAGCTCTCGCAGCCCGAGGGAGCGGGCACCGCGGTCGCCAGCGCGCCGACGCCGGCTCCCGAGCCCGAGAAGCCCGCGGGCACGGACTCCGAGGACGTGGACTGGATGTGGCCCGTGAAGGGCAAGGTGACGGGCGCCTTCACGGAGGCGAGCAAGGGCGTGGACATCGCCGGGAAGAAGGGCACGCCGGTGGTCGCCGCGGCGAGCGGCCGCGTGGTCTATGCGGGATCGGGCCTGCG
Organism: Usitatibacteraceae bacterium; assembly: GCA_044220635.1. Lineage (GTDB taxonomy): Bacteria > Pseudomonadota > Gammaproteobacteria > Burkholderiales > Usitatibacteraceae > JBGAQP01. The sequence continues at coordinate 10,695 of JBGAQP010000020.1, read as the reverse complement.
CGGCTACGGCAAGCTCGTCATCATCAAGCACAACAACACCTGGCTGTCGGCCTACGCGCACAACGACGCGATCGTCGTGAAGGAGCAGCAGGACGTGAAGAAGGGCCAGAAGATCGCCGAGATGGGCGCGAGCGACACCGACCAGGTGAAGCTGCACTTCGAGGTCCGCCGCGAGGGCAAGCCCGTCGATCCGGCGAAAATCCTGCCGGCGTCCTGATCTCAGGCGAGGCGCGCGGCGAGCGCGCGCGCGAGCTGCGCGAGCGCCGGTTCCCAGGCCCCGCTCGCCTCCTGCCGGTGGATCGTCATCGCGGGAAACCAGGGCGATCGCTCCCCGGCGGCGAGCCAGCGCCACTCCGCCGGCATCGGGACGAGGACCTGCTGGGCGAGGCCCGATCCCGCGCCGAGGTGCGTGTTCGCGTTGCTCGTGCCCGCGTAGCCGCGAACGCTCGCGAGAAGGCCCAGCATGTCCTCGAGGTCTTCGTTCGCCTGCGAGAAATCGTGCACCGGAGAGCCGATCGCGCCCTCGAGGGCCTCGCGCTCCCCCTCCCGCGGCCCGCGCTGGACGCTGACCCAGTTCGCCGCGATCCCGCGCAGCGCCGCCCCGAGCGCCGCGAGGGGAACTTCCTTGAGCTGCGTGCGCGCGGGACCGACAGGGGCCACGCCGGCACGCCAGGTGAGCGCGACGCAGGGCGCCGGGCCCAGCGCTTCGAGGCGTGCCTTCATCCTGGCGGCGCGATCGGGCAGGGGCGCGAGGGCGAGCGCCGGCGGGAATCGCGAGGCGTCGTTCGCCGCGAGCAGCCACGGCAGGTCGCCGACGGCAAGGGCCTCGAGGCCGGATGCGGGCGCTCCCTCGGGCGCGCAGCCGAGCGCGAAGAGTCCCGTCCGCGCGAGGATCGCGTGCAGGCGGGCATCGCCCCGGAACGCGAGGCGCGCGCCGCGCCGCGCGAGCTCCGGGGCGAAGCGCAGGAAGAAGAGCACGTCGCCGATCCCCTGCTCGGCGACGAGCGCGAGGCGGCGGCCGGCGAGCGACGCGGGCAGGCGCGCGACCCCTTCGGCGGGCGGGGCGGTGGCCGCGCCCTGCGCGAGGTGCCGCCAGCGATACTGCTCCCAGCCCTCGGCCCAGGCCCCGGTCGCGAGCAGCGCCTGCCCGAGATTGTGGCGCGCGGCGGCGAAGCGCGGCTCGGCGGCGATCGCTGCGCGGTATTGCGCGATGGCCTCGTCCCAGCGGCCGAGCGCCTCGAGCGCGAGGCCGAGGTTGTTGTGCGCCTCGAACCATCGGGGATCGACCGCGAGCGTCCTGCGGAAACCCGCGATCGCCTCGTCGAGGCGGCCGGTGTCGCGCAGCAGCAGCGCGAGATTGTTGTGGAAATCGGCGATCGAGGCATCGGCGGCGAGCGCGGCGCGCATCTGCCGCTCGGCGGACGCGAGGTCGCCGCGCTGCCAGGCGATCATCCCGAGGTAGTGCGTGGCGACGGCATGGCCGGGCTCGCGCTCGAGGAGGTGGCGGTAGGCGCGATCGGCCTCGTCGAGGCGACCCTGCCGGTGGAGCTGGAGAGCGCGCGCGACGAGCGTCTCGGGGCTCGGCGGCGAAACGGCTTCGCCGAGCCGCCCGTGGCATTCCTTGTAGCGCAGTCCGCTGCCGCAGGGGCAGGGGTCGTTGCGGCGGGTGGGCGTCGTCAAGCGCAGGCGCTGGCGGTCGGAGCCGCCATTGTAGCGGCTCAGGCGACGCGGAAGGCGCGCACCCGGCGCAGCAGCTCGCGCAGCTCGTCGCGCGTGGCGCCCTCGCCGTAGCGCGCGGCGACGTAGCGGCGCGTGATCTCGGCGGCCTCGCCGGCGAGCTCGGGGCGCGCGGCGCCCACGCGCGCGAGGTAGTCGAGCGGGCCTTCGCTCGCGCTGCGCGGCAGTCCCGCGGCGGCGAGCTTCGCGCAGAATCGGTTCCAGGCGACGAGCGAGGGCTCGCCGCGGCGCGGCAGGTCGCGCAGAAGCAGCCCGATGGAGATCGCGGCGCCGATCGCGAAGGTCGCGATCACGAGCCACAGGCCGAGGCTTCGCCAGTCGACCTGCGCGAAGCCCAGGCGCGAGAGGAACTGGCGCTGCTTGTCGATGTTGTAGCCGATCACCCACTGGTCCCACTGGCTGTTCACCACCTGCCAGGCGTAGCGCAGGCCCGCGAGGACCCCGAGGCGGTCGGCGGCGATGAGCGAGGGAATCACGCCGATGGGGCCGAGGGCGGCGTTGACCCCGCCCTCCACCCGCAGCGGCGAGACCGCCGCCGTCGGGTCGACGCGCAGCCACCCCTCGCCGTCGATCCAGATCTCGGTCCAGGCGTGGGCGTCGGCCTGCCGGACGATCAGCTCGTTGTTGAAGGGGTTTACTTCGCCGCCCTGGTAGCCCGTGACCACCCGCGCCGGGATGCCGGCCGAGCGCATCAGCAGCGCGAAGCTCCCGGCGTAGTGCTCGCAGAACCCGCGCTTCGTGCGGAAGAGGAAGTCGTCGTAGGGATCGCGCTCGTCGAGCAGCGGCGGCTCGAGGGTGTAGGTGAACTCGCGGTTGAAGTGCTGCAGGGCGCGCGTCACGAGCGCGCGCGGATCGGGGGTCTCGGTGGCCCACTGCCGGCCGAGCGCCACCGTGCGCGGGTTGCGCGACTGCGGAACGCGGGTGGCGTACTCCCGCCAGGCCGGCGGGATGCGCTCGCCGACGCGATAGTCGAGGAAGGAGACCATGTCGTAGCGCAGCCGCGCGTCCACCGGGCGCACCGAGCGCAGCTGCAGGTCGTGGCGCACCGAGGCTCCCGGCGGGAGGCTGCCGGGCACGTCGAGCGAGAAGAGCCAGTGCTTGCCGTGGGGCTCGACGGTCACCGCGTACTTCACCGGGCGCTCGGCCTTCGCGTACGCGATCGTCCCGGCGGGGGAGAACTCGGGCGCCTTCCAGGTGCTGCCGTCGAAGCCCCAGAGCACGGGGCCGCGGAAATAGAGCAGCTGGAAGGGCGGGATGCGGTCCTCGAACTGCACGCGGAAGGCGAGGGCGTCGGACTGGATGAGCGTCGAGATGTTGCCGGGGGTCATCGAGTCGGAAAGGCCGGTGACCCCGGCGCGCGCATCCTGGGGCAGCGCCCAGAGCGGCCCCTGCACGCGCGGGAAGAGCACGAAGAAGGCGAGCATGAGCGGCAGCGCCTGCAGGAGCAGCGCCCCCGCGGGCCAGAGGCGCTCCCGGAGCGTCGGCGTGCGCCCGACGCGGTGGAAGCCCACGAGCGTGCCCACGAACAGCCACACGCAAACGAGCATGTAGACGCCCAGGGGGATCGACTGCGAGAAGAGGAAGTTCGTCATCACGAGGAAGAATCCCAGGTAGATGCACAGCACCACCTCGCGCTGGGTGCGCATCTCGAGCAGCTTCATCGCGACCATGACGAGCAGGAGCGTGACGCCCGCGTCGCGCCCGAGCAGGCGCCCGTAGGAGAGGAAGGTCGCCACGCTCGCGGCGACCGTGAGCGCGGCCACGAGCCAGCGGCTGGGGAAGCGCTGGGCCGCCCAGGCGATCCAGGCCCTCCAGGCCACCATGACCACGCAGAAGGCCGTGACCCATTCGGGGACGCGCGGCACGTGGGGAGCGATCACGAAGGCCATGGCGGCGAGCAGCCACCAGACGTTGCGCACGTCGAGCGCGGGGGAGGCGGGCTCGGCGCTCATTGGGGTGCGGGGTTGCCGAACAGGGCGAGCGCCTCGAGGCAGCGCGCACGGTGCGCCTCGCCGCGCCCGGGCGCGATCGTCGTGCCGGGGATGCGCAGCCCGTAGGCCTGCCCGTGGCGCTCGGATTCGAGCACCCAGTGCGCGAGGGCGGCGAGCCGCGCCTCGGTGTCCGCCGCGGGCACCGCGTTCCAGTCGAGCCAGAGCTCGCTCGAAGCGGTCGCGCTGAATTCCTTCGAGAGCAGGCCCTCGCCGCGGGCGAGCGCCTTCCAGGCGATCTGGCGCGGCGGGTCCCCCGGGCGGTAGGGGCGCAGCATGTGGAATTCCTCGTCGCCCGCCACCGGGATGCCCTCGGTGGCGTCGCCCGCCGAATCCGTGGGAGGCGGGCCCGCGCGCGGGTCCGGCCTCGGATAGACGATCACCTGCTGGCCGAAATCGAAGTACGACCAGGCGTGGAAGAGCCCCACGGGATAACGCGTGAAGATCTCGACGCGCCCGCAGAGCACGCGGCCGCGGCGCGCCGCCGCCACCGGGATCGAGAGGCTCGCGGGCTCGCCCGACTCGACGTCGGCGAAGCGGGGTTCCTCGCCGCGGCGGCGGATGGCGACCGCGTAGCGGGTTCGCGCGGGCGTCTCGATGTTCACGCCGAAGTGCGCCGTCTCGCCCGCGAACACCGGGTCGCGGCGGCCGGGCCTCAGCCGCAGGTGCGCGAGGTTGCGCCAGGTGTGCAGCATCGCCACCGCGCCCATCGCCGCGAGGAGGAAGGTGAGCGCGAAGCCGAGCGAAAGCGTGTAGTTGATCGAGGCGAGCAGCAGCAGCAGGAGCGTGAAGGCGAAGAAATAGCCCTGCCGCGTGGGCAGGATGAAGATGCGCCGCTGGACGAGGGTGACCGGCGGCGCCTCGGGCACGGCGGCCCGGAAGATCCAGTCGGAGATGGACTGACGCAGGTTCGCGAGCATGGCGGCGGGCCGCGGGCCCGCGGCTCAGGGAATCGCGACGCTCGTCACGAGGTCGCGAGCGGGGTCGAAGCCGCCCTTGGCGGCGTCGGGCGCGGCGTGCAGCCGGTGGCCGACGACCGCGGGCAGGATCGCCTGCACGTCCTCGGGCAGCACCTGGCGCCGGCCCTTCATCATCGCCCAGGCCTGGGCGGCGTGCAGGACCGCGAGGCCCGCGCGCGGGCTGAGGCCCTGCGAGTAACGCGGCGAGTGCCGCGTGTGGCCGATCAGCGCCTGGATGTAGTCGAGCAGCGCGTCCGAGGCGGGCATCGCGGGCACGGCCTTCTGCAGCTCGAGGAGCATCGCCGCGTTCATCACCGGCTTCATCTGGGCGATGAGCTCGCGCCGGTCGGCGCCGCGCAGCAGCTCGCGCTCGGCCTTCGCGTCGGGATAGCCCAGGTTGATGCGCATGAGGAAGCGGTCGAGCTGGGACTCGGGCAGGGGAAAGGTGCCGACCTGGTGCAGCGGGTTCTGCGTGGCCATGACGAAGAACGGCTCGGGCAGCGGCCGCGTCTCGCCCTCGGCGGTGACCTGGTGCTCCTCCATCGCCTCGAGGAGCGCGCTCTGCGCCTTGGGGCTCGCCCGGTTGATCTCGTCGGCGAGGATGATCTGCGCGAAGATCGGGCCGGGATGGAAGCGGAAGCTCGAGCTCTCGCGGTCGAAGATCGACACGCCGATCACGTCCGCGGGCAGGAGGTCGGAGGTGAACTGGATGCGCTGGTAGTCGAGGCCGAGCAGGCGCGCGAGGGCGTAGGAGAGCGTGGTCTTGCCGACTCCCGGGACGTCCTCGATCAGCAGGTGGCCGCGCGCGAGGATGCAGGCCATGGCGAGCCGGATCTGGCCTTCCTTGCCGAGGATCACCTGCCCGGCCTGGGCGATGACCTCCTCGATCGGGCTTTGGGCGAGCCGGTTTCGGGCTTCGATCAGCATGAAAAGGGGAACCCTGTCAGCGGCTTACGGGTCAATCCGTCGTATGGATTCGAGGATAGCACGCCCCGGGGCGGCCCCCCGCCGGCGTTGAACTTCGATCCCCGATTGCGGACAATGGTTGCATCCGGCCGCGAAGGGCGCTGTGAAGCGCGTCACGGACCGGAATCCAGGAGACCGAGAAACATGACCCGCCACGCCCTCGCCGCCGTCCTCTACGCCCTGGCGCTGCCCGCCGCCGCCCAGGTCACGCCCGCGGCCAACTACACCGACATGTGGTGGAACCCCAACGAATCGGGCTGGGGCATCAGCATCGCCCAGCACACCGCGACCAACAAGGTCTTCGCGGTCTGGTACACCTACGACCCCCGCGAGCAGGACTTCACGACCCCGGAAACCACGGACTACAAGCCGCTCTGGATCGTCCTGCCCGACAGCAACTGGACCTCGCCGACCACCTTCACGGGCAACGTCTACGTGACCACGGGCACCCCGTTCTCGCAGGCCTGGAACAACGCGAGCCTCGCCGTGCAGCAGGTGGGCACCTTCACGTTCACCTTCGGCGACAGCTCGAACGGCACGTTCGCCTACAACATCACCCCGCCTGCGGGGCTGCCGAGCAGCAACCCGGCCTTCGGCCTGCCGACCTTCTCGGGCGTCAAGGCGATCACGCGCCAGGCGTTCTGAGGCGCGGGGGGATGGCGACCGCGCTGCTCACGCATCCGGACTGCGTGCTGCACGAGATGGGGTTTCACCACCCCGAGTCGCCCGCGCGACTGAAGGCGATCCTCGCGGCGATCTCGGCCTCGGAGCTCGCGGCCAAGCTCGTCGCCCACGAGGCCCCGGAGGCCACGCGCGAGCAGCTGCTGCGCGTGCACGCCGCGGAGCACGTTGACCTCGTCTTCGAGGCCTCGCCCGCGAGCGGCTACGCCTACCTCGATCCCGACACGTCGATGAATCCGCGGTCGCTTTCGGCGGCGCTGCACGCCGCGGGCGCCCTCGTGCGCGCGACCGATCTCGTGGTCTCCGGGGAGGTCCGGCGGGCGTTCTGCGCGGTGCGCCCGCCCGGGCACCACGCGACGCGCACCCGGGCGATGGGCTTCTGCATCTTCAACAACGTCGCGGTCGGCGCGGCGCACGCGCTCGCGGCGCACGGGCTGGAGCGCGTGGCGATCCTCGATTTCGACGTCCACCACGGAAACGGGACCGAGGAGATGTTCCACGACGACCCGCGCGTGATGCTCTGCTCGACATTTCAGCACCCCTACTACCCGTACTGCGGGGCGGATTCGGGCAACGAGCACATCATCAACGTGCCGCTGCCCGCGATGACCGACGGGCGGGGCTTCCGCGCCGCGGTCGAGCGCGCGTGGCTGCCCGCGCTCGCGGCGTTCCGCCCGCAGCTCGTCTTCGTCTCCGCGGGGTTCGACGCGCACCGCGAAGATCCGCTCGCCTACCTCGGCCTCGAGGACGAGGACTACCGCTGGGTCACGCAGGTCCTGGTCGAGGTCGCCGACCGCCACGCCGGCGGGCGCGTCGTCTCGACGCTCGAGGGAGGCTACGACACCACGGTGCTGGGGCGCTGCGTCGTCGAGCACCTGCGCGTGCTCGACGCCTAGGCAAGCAGCCGCTCGGGCTCGAGGCCCTCGCCGCGGATCTCGAAGCGCTTCTCGCGCGAGCGCGCCCCGCCCACGAGCCGCACCTCGCGCCGGGGCACCGCGAAGCAACCGGCGAGGAAGGCGACGAGCGCCTCGTTGGCGCGGTCCTCGAGCGCGGGCGCCGCCACGCGGATCTTCAGGGCCTCGCCGTGCAGCCCCGCGATCTCGGTGCGCCGGGCACCCGGCTGGGCGTGGACGTGGAGCACCACCGTCCCGTCGGCGAGCCGGCGGTACCACGCAGCCATGCAGGGGATTACTGCGGACCCGTGTTCGGGGCCGCGGCGGGCGGCACGAGGCCGAGCAGCGCCCAGTTCCGCGTGTCGATCGCGTTGTGGATGATGCCGCGATAGCGGATCGCCTGGGCGTACACCCAGGGCGAGGCGAGGAAGTTCTGGTAGAGCTCCTCGAAATTCGTCGAGCTGCAGTAGCCGGCGTAGGCGCAGGCGAGCTGCGGCTCGCGGCTGAGCGACATGCACTCGGGCCCGAGGTCGCAGGCCACGAGCGTGAAGGCACCGAGGAAGGCCGAGGGCTCGGGCACCTCGCCGTTGGGGCCGATGCGCAGCTGGTTCGTGTTCGCCGAGGTCGCGAGGTACTGGCCGACGATCATCATCGCCTCGGGGTCGCCGCTTTCCAGCAATCCGATGAGGCGCGAGAGCTCGCTGTCGTTGCGGGGCGTGGGCGCGGTGCTGTCGTTGCGGGCGGCGTTGGCCTGGCCCTTGTTCAATTCGGCGACGACGATCCGCGCCTGGGCGCGCGGGTCGCCCTGCGCCGCGGCCGACTGGAAGAGATCCTCGATGTCCTTCGGGGAGATCTTCGCGCCCGCGAAGCGCTGGCAGCGCTGCGTGTTGTCCGCGGCTTCGTAGGCGGCGATGCGCTTCGCGTTGAGCGGGTCGCCCGCCGGCAGGCCCGACAGGAACTGGCGCCGTTGCTTCGCGCTGTAGGCGGCGAGGTCCTCGTTGATCGTGGTGACGAACTGGCACTCCTCGAGGGCCTTGGCGAGGTAGTAGCGCTCGTCGCCGTTGAGGGACGCCCTGCGGGCCGCGAGCGCGTCCGCGAACGCCTTGAGGTCGCGGGCCGAGCGGAAGTCGAGGGCGATGGGCGAGAGCGCCGCCACCTGCACGCGTGTGGCCGGGGCGGGGAGCGCCACGGGCCGCGGGTTGGGCTCGGGGGTGACCGGCAAGACGGCCGAGGACGGGCCCTGCGCGGACTCGGCGGAAGCCGCGGTCCGCGGGCTCTTGTCCGCGGCGTAGCCGGGAACGAACCCCGCGTACTTGCTCGCGATCAGCAGCCCGTAGGCCGCGAGCGATGCCAGGCCGATGGCCAGGAGGCGGTTCATGGGGCCAGTTTCGTCCGAAAAGGGTTTTTCGTCAATGATTTCCGGCGATCGGGGCCCGGCGGGAGCCGGGTGGTTTCCGGGGTCCGGAGGGCTAGTGGTGGAGGATCTTGGACAGGAACAGCTGGGCCCGTTCCGAGCGCTGGCCCCCGAAGAACTCGTCCTTGGTGCAATCCTCCACGATCTGGCCGCGGTCCATGAAGACCACGCGGTGCGCGACGGTCCTCGCGAACCCCATCTCGTGGGTCACCACCATCATCGTCATCCCATCGCGGGCGAGGCCGACCATCACGTCGAGCACCTCGTTGATCATCTCCGGGTCGAGGGCCGAGGTCGGCTCGTCGAAGAGCATCGCGATGGGGTCCATCGAGAGGGCCCGGGCGATGGCCACGCGCTGCTGCTGGCCGCCGGAGAGCTGCCCGGGGTACTTCGCCGCCTGCTCCTTGAGGCCGACGCGCTCGAGGTAGCCGAGCCCCTTGTCGAGCGCCTCCTCGCGCGTGCGCCCGAGCACCTTGACCTGGCCGATGGTGAGGTTCTCGGTCACCGTCATGTGCGGGAAGAGCTCGAAGTTCTGGAACACCATGCCGATGCGCGAGCGCAGCTTCGGCAGGTCCGTCTTCGGGTCACCCACGGAGATGCGGTCGACGAGGATCTCGCCCTTCTGGAAGGGCTCCAGGCCGTTCACGCACTTGATGAGCGTGGACTTGCCCGAGCCCGAGGGGCCGCAGACGACGACCACCTCGCCCTTGGCGACCTTCGTGGTGCAGCCGGTGAGCACCTGGAAGGCGCCGTACCACTTGCTCACGTCGCGGATCTCGATCATGGGTCGGGAAGACTCCGGGGAAGGGGGCGCTACTTGACCGCGATCCGCGCCTGCAGCCTCTTGACGAGCCACGAGGCGCCGAAACAGATCACGAAGAAGACGAAGGCCACGAAGACGTAGAGCTCGACGATGCGCCCGGTGATCTGGCCGCCCTTGCTCGCCGCGCCGAGGAAGTCCTTGAGCCCGACCACGTACACGAGCGAGGTGTCCTGGAAGAGGATGATCGCCTGGGTGAGCATGATCGGCACCATGTTGCGGAAGGCCTGGGGGAGCACCACGAAGCCCATGGCCTGCCAGTAGTTCATGCCGAGGGCGTAGGCCGCCGCGGGCTGGCCGCGCGGGATCGACTGGATGCCGGCGCGGATGATCTCGGAGTAGTAGGCCGACTCCACCATGATGAAGGCGACGACCGCGGAGACGAACGGCCCGACCGCCTCGCCCTGCTGGCCGGTGATCTTGTTCACCAGCATCGGGGTGAGGAAGTAGAACCAGAAGATCGCCATGATGAACGGGATCGAGCGGATCAGGTTCACGAACCCCGCGGCCGGGTGCGAGAGCGCCTTCCAGCGCGAGAGCCGCGCCATCGCGAGGAGCGTGCCGAAGAGGATGCCGCCGGCGAGCGCGATCGCGAAGAGCTCGAGGGAGAAGAGCAGCCCGTCCCAGAGCACCTCGCGGCTCCTCCAGATCACGCCCCAGTCGAAGTAGCCGCCCATCAGCGCCCCCCGCCCTGGGCGATGTAGCCGGGCACGGCCACGCGGTGCTCGAGCGCGCGCATGGCGTAGATCACCGTGAGCGTGATCGCGATGTAGATGAGGGTGGCCGCGGTGAACGCCTCGAAGGTCTTGAACGTGTATTCCGAGATCTGGCGGCTCTGCGCGGTGAGCTCGAGCACGCCGATCGTGAGCGCGGTCGACGAGTTCTTGAAGATGGTGAGGAACTCGGAAGTCATCGGCGGGACGATGATCCGGAAGGCCATCGGCAGCAGCACGAAGCGGTAGACCTGCGGCAGGGTGAAGCCCATCGCGAGCCCGGCGCTCGTCTGCCCGCGCGGCAGCGACTGGATGCCCGCGCGCACCTGCTCGGCCACCCGCGAGGCCGTGTACAGGCCCAGGCACAGCACCGCGGCGCCGAACTCCAGAAGGCTGAACTGCGCGAAAGGCAGCTCGAACAGGTTCGGCAGGCGGGTCTTCAGCCAGTCGCCCCAGTGCGCGGGAATCACCTCGGGCACCACGAAGTACCAGAGGAACATCTGGACGAGCAGCGGGATGTTGCG